>JAGLPV010000001.1 GCA_023137195.1 Candidatus Aenigmatarchaeota archaeon
TCACTAATTGCCTTTGTCTGTGATGCGGCATTTTCCCCCAGTTTACTCAATCCAGTCTGTAGCGTGTCAAAAACACCGTCAAATAATTTTTTGTGTGCAGGGCTAATCAAACGATTAAAAGCAGACAATGCATCTCTGACATTAGACACATCAAAATCTTTACCCATTTTAATCCAAGTGGAAAATAAATCTTTATAAGCTATAAAATAGCCAACATTACTTTTGATATGTTCCATCGTTTCAGTATCTTCTTCCGAAAGTGCTTTTATATCTTCATCAGAAAAATCTTCTTTTTTTGCAAACTGTAATTCTTTATCAGATAGGTATTTATAAAAAATAAAGCCCAGAATATAATCCTTGTATTCATTCGCTTCAATTTTTGAACGCATTTGGTTAGCAGATTCCCATATTTTAGCTGCTAATTGTTGTTTATTCATATTATTCATTCCTTTATCTGCTTTTCATTTTGTTCATAAAATAGATAAGAATTACGTCTTTATATATTTTCCCCAATAGCTATAGTTATATGTTACTTAACTTTGGCGTTAAGATAAGTTTTGTGAGAGTTAGGGTGAAGCAAACTGTAAGTTTACGTAACCGTTAAATTTTTTGTTATATTCCTCAGAGGGTTGATTTTTAGTGTAATGATGTTTGTCCTCTATCGTTTTTTAGGAACTCCCTCTATAAATTAGAAAAATTTGGGAGAGCGAAGCGAACCTCTTAACCTTTGTTAGACGAAATTTTAATTTCGTTGTGGTTTCCGTTGGTCGGTTAAGAGAAGTTTTTCTTTCGAGCGTAGCGAGACTTTATGTCCGTAGGACGGGGGGCTTCCGTTTTTTATAAATTAGCGAGGGACAAATTGAATATAACATCAGGGATAAGAGAAGTTTTTGGCGTAGCCAAAAATTTGGATGGAGAAACCTGCAAGGTTTCGGAATCTCTTATCCTCTTGTTATACGATTTTTCATAGAAAAACGAGCCAAAGTGCAACGGTTTTTGCGTAGCAAAAATTGGCGAAGAGTAAAATTTCCATTTCCTGATATATTCTGCGAAGCAGACAATATGTCCGTAGGACAGGGGGGAGTTCCGTTTGTTTTTGTTTCTGAAAAAGAAGATGGAGGGGGCTTTTATTTTGGTTCTTTTTCTAAAAGAACATTTATGATTGAGAAAATAAGTTATAGATACATTTATAAATATTTGAGTATATTTGTGGTTATGAGGGGTTAATATGGAATCAAAAAACATCACATTAAGAGTAAATTCTGAATTATATAATAAATATAGACAATTATGCAAGAAGAAGGGTTTATTAGTTTCACGACAAGTAGAGATAATGATGGAAGAACAATTAAAGAAAGAGGAAGATCAGGTTTAGAATATGGATACTAAACAGACATTGAATAAAAAAATAGAATATTGGAAGAAGAAATTAATAGATTTATCCAAAAGAAATAATCTTGTAAATTATCGTTTTACAAAGTCTAAATCCTTAAAAATTATTTATCCTAATTTTAAGCAAATCATAGAAGATTTGAATAATGAAAACTCTATACTTTTTTTAAAAAATGAAAGCAAAGAAGCAAAAGAAAGATTATGGTTGTCTTCTGAAAAAGATTCTGAAGAGAAGAAGAAAGAAGTAGAAGAGGACAGGAAACTAACGACTCTTTATCGTAAAACAAATGAAAATTTTAAAGAATTAGGAATAAGTACTTGTTTTGTAAGTTTGGGAATCTTGAAATATAAGGAATCTCCCATTTCAGAAATTTATTCGCAAGCTCCTATCTTTCTCTATCCTGTAACCTTGAACAGACTTTCCTCTACATCTAAAGATAAACATCGTTTTGAAATTGTTTCAGGTTCAGAAGATATTCAAGTTAATCCTGCATTGGTAGAAAAATTATCTCATGATTTTGATATTCATTTACCCGACTTTGAAGAGCAACCGATTGAAGAATATTTAGATTCGATAAAAAAAATAATATCGGGAATGAAAGATTGGAAAGTTACAGAAGATATTTATATAGATATATTCTCATATCAAAAATATATTATGTTTAAGGATTTAAGTGAACATGATAAACTCTTACATGAAAGTGATTTAGTCAAAGCATTTATTGGTGATAAAAATGCACTACAAGATGAAATCTCTGAATCTCAAAGAGATGAGTTTGAAGAAGATGCTAATGATGTAGATGTTTTACCTGCTGATTCAACTCAAAAAAAGGCGATAGAATTAGCAAAAGCAGGAGTTACCTTTGTTTTACAAGGTCCCCCTGGAACTGGGAAGAGCCAAACAATCTCAAATATAATTGCTACACTTTTGGAAAAGAAAAAGAAAGTTCTTTTCGTGAGTCAAAAGATGGCTGCTCTTAATGTTGTTCATAAAAGATTAGAAGAGGTTGGTTTGGGAAGATATTGTTTAAATTTACATAATTACAGAGGAAATAAAAAAGAAATTATTAGACAATTAAATACTGAATTAGAAACTTCTCCAAGAATAAAAGAAAGTGTTAAAAGATATTCTTTTGCTGACTATATTAATACTCAAAAAGACTTAAATCATTTTTATGACTTTCTATGTAAAAAACATAAGCCTAGAACATTATCTATTTATGATATTAGGGGAGAATTAGCAAAACTTCATTCTATCGAAATTCTTGACAAAAATCTTAATGATTTAATTTCTTCTAATGAAGAAAAGTTTACAATATTATTATCAAAAATTCAAGATTTAGACTTCGTTATTGAAAAAATACCTAGACCAATGGAGAGTATTTATTTTAATTTTAAAACTTCAAAGAATACAATATTATCAAGAAATAAATTTAAGACATTGGTAGATAGTGCACATCAAATATCAAAAGAGATTTTGGAATTTATCAAAGAAATTAAAAATGAAGCAAATCTAAACATTCAAACATTAAAACAATTAGAACTATTTTGTGAATTTCATAAAACAGCCAATAAATTAAAAGAGATACCGGAATTTTTTATTTCTGAAAACTTTGAAGATTATAAAAAGATAATTTCAGATTTAAGTAAAAATATCTTAAAAATTAACGAACTTAAAGAATCTATTGAAGAAATTAAAAAAGGATTCCCTGAATTTTTCATGTCTGATGATTTCAATGATTATAAAAAAATAATTATCGATTTGAATAAAAATTTAGTGGAGATTAACAACGCTAAACTTAATCTTACTCAAAAAGTAATAGAAATGTTTATTGATGAAAATACTGATAATTACGAAAAAACCTTTAAGGAAACTTCATTTTTATCGCGAGTTTTTAATAAAGAATACAAAACCGCTAAAAAAGAATTAGAAAGGTTTTCTAAAGAAAAAATAAATCATAATGGTTGGATAAAATTATTTGAGTTAAAGAAGGATTATAAAAAATACTTAGATAAGCATTTAAATATAGAAACTCAAAATAAAAACTGTATTAAAAATTTGGGAGATATTTATTCTGAGAATAATTTAAACAATCTCAATAAAAATGCAGAAGAATTTCAATTTGAAAAATGGTCTGAATTTAAAAAAGAGTTAGCTGAAAAATTAAAAATACACTCCGAGATAGAAACTCAAAATAAAAACGATATTAAAAATTTGGGAGATATTTATTCTGAGAATAATTTAAACAATCTCAATAAAAAAGCAGAAGAATTTTCAGAGACATTTAAGAATTCTAAAAATTTATCTGAGAAATCAGTTAAACTAATTAATTTTTGGTTATCAGAAAAAGAGCGAGAAAATTCATTAAATGAATTAAAAGACAAGATTAAAAATATTGATGATTATTTATTTAAATCAATATTAAGTGATACTGAAAATCTAGCAGAGATAGAAGACAAAATCCATGAATTTATTGAAAATATAAAATGTTTGGATGATGTTTTAATATTCAAAGAACAATATTCTTCTCTAAACGAAGAGATAAAAGAATTTGTGAAAGAATATTTTAAGGAAAATATAATATCCAAATTAAGTTCTGTATTTTTAAAAGCATATTATTTGCAATTACTTGAAGAAATTTTAAAACAAAATAACCTGCCCTCCCCCAAAAATAAGGTGGAAATGTTTAGAGAAAAAGATTTTGAAGTTAGAGATATTAAACGATATAAAATTATGGATTCTATTGAACAAGGTCAGCCCTCTGTAAATTATCATAGTTATGGTGTGAATGATGTTTCTATTTTAAAAAGAGAAAATGAAAAGAAAAGAAGATTAAAACCAATAAGAGATTTACTTGAAGAGATTCCAGATTTAATATTTTCTTTAAAACCTTGTTTCATGATGAGTCCTCTTTCAGTTAGTCAATATATAAATCCCAATAAGATAAAGTTTGATGTAGTTATCTTTGATGAAGCATCACAAATTATGCCCGAAGATGCTGTTTCTTGTTTGATGAGGTCAAAACAAGCTATTGTTGTGGGAGATACACAACAATTACCACCAACTAACTTTTTTATGAGCCGTCAGGATGATGAAATTGTTGAAGAAGAAATTGAAGATTTAGAGAGTTTTCTAAGTGAATGTAGTACTAAATTTAGAAGTAAACCTCTTCTTTGGCATTATCGAAGCAAAAATGAACATTTAATTGCATTTTCAAATAGATTTTTTTATGAACATAGATTGATAACATTTCCTAATGCAAAAATAAAAGATGATTCCGGATTGGACTTTGTTCATGTGAAAACAGGAGTATATGACCGGGGTAAATCTAGGAAGAATAGAGTTGAAGCAAGAGAAACAGTAAAGAAATACAAAGAATTAAGGGAAAAATTCCCTAAAAAATCAATAGGAATTATTGCATTTAGTATCGCACAAGAAAATGCAATTAGAGAAGAATTTAGAGTTGTAGGAATAAATATAGAAGAATCGTTAGATTCTTATCATGAAGCTTTATTTGTTAAAAATCTTGAAACCGTTCAGGGTGATGAGAGAGATATAATTTTAATAAGTATTGGTTATGGTAAAGATTCTTTTGGAAAATTAAGTTATCATTTTGGACCTCTCAATAGAGAAGGGGGTTATAAGAGATTAAATGTTGCTATAACTAGATCAAGATTTAAAACAGTAGTAATATCTTCTATTTCTCCAGAAGAGTTAGATGAGGATAAAATAAATGTTGATGGAGTTCGTTATTTGAAATATTATCTTGATTATGCAAAAAACAAAGATTTTAATAAATTTTTACAGACAACAGAAGGATTAGACTTTGATTCAAGTTTTGAAGAATCTGTTTATGAAGTATTAACAAATGAAGGATTTTCTGTTAGCACCCAAGTTGGCTGTTCGGGTTATAGAGTAGATTTAGCAATAAAACATCCTAAAAAACCAGGAGTCTATATCTTAGGGATTGAATGTGATGGGGCACAATATCACTCTTCAAGATTTGCAAGAGATAGAGATAAAATCAGGCAAGGAATTTTAGAAAGTCTTGGTTGGAATATTCATAGAATTTGGTCTGATGATTGGTTGAATAACCGAGAATATGAAATAAAAAAGATAAAAGAAAAAGTTGATGCTTTATTAAGGTCAAAGAAAGAAAATTCACAAGATGAATTAAAATTTGAAAAAGTTGAGGATGTAGAAGATTTTAAAGAAGTTTCTTTAAAGGATAAATATGGTCAATATGAACTTGCTGAATTGCCAAAGTCCGGAACAAAAATAGAATTTGATGGTTATGGTGATATGGTTTGGGGTGGCAGCAAAGCAAAAGAATTAATGCTGTCTGTTCTGGAAATTGAATCGCCTATTGAAAAAGAATTATTGTATAAAAGAGTTCTTAGTTCATTTGGAATAAATAAACTCGGTGCGAGGCTAAGGAGAAATTTTGATGATTTGATTAATCAAATGAAAAGAGAATATCCTAATATTTATGTTTCAGGAGAAACGGTTTCTATAGACCAAATTGAAGGAATTTGTTCTATAAGAATTTCAAAAGAATTTCAAAGACCATTTATTTTAATTCCTAAAGAAGAAATTGGTGGAGCTATTGCCGATATTTTAAAAAATACTTTTGGAGCAACAAAAGAAACATTAGTTGCAGATATTGCAAAAGGTATTTTCCATAACAATAGAACTGGTGGGAAAATTAAAGCGAAGATTGAAGAAGCAATAAAATATTTAGAAAAAGAAAAAATTGTCGATGTTAATGGTGGGAAAATATTTTTGATGAAATAGAGACGCTTCAAATAAATTTCTTTTTCGCAGAAAAAGACTATCTGTCCGAAGGACTAAAAGCCCCCTCTTAATAAATTTCGAGCAACGAAGTTGTGAGTCAATATGTGCGTGGCACTGCATTATATTTTTTTCGTTTAGGAACTCCCCATATAAATTAGAAAAATTTGGGAGAGCGAAGCGAATCTCTTAACCATAGTTATAGAAAGTGCGAAGCATTTTCCTGTCGTCCCGTTGGTCGGTTAAGAGAAGTTTTTCTACGAGGCGAAGCCGAGACAATCTGTCCCGAAGGGACGAACTCCCCCCTTTTTTATTTAAGGAAATGGAAATTTTATTGCGTATAACAAGAGATTAAACGGAATAAATTACGTTTAATCTACCGATATAGGATGTTATACTTACTTTTATATATTTATTTGCAAATAAAAATAATGGATTTGACTGAAAGTGAAATTTTTTTATTAAAATTAAGAAGAGAGATGGAAATAAGAAATTTTTCTTCAAAAACAGTCAAAACATATCTTTATTTCGTGGAAAAGTTTCTCGAATATTTGGGGGATTCGGAACTTTGTGAAGAGACAGTTAAAAATTATATGCAAGAACAAATAATGAAAAAAGAGCCATCTACGGTTTCCTTAAATCTTAGTGCTATAAAATTCTTTTTTAATAAAGTGTTGTATAAAAATATAGACGTTCCTAATCCAAGGAAAAATAAGAAAATTCCTGAAGTTTTGACTGTTGGGGAAGTCGGAAGATTGATAGGCGCTATAGATAACATCAAGCACAGGTTGATGATAAAAATGCTTTATGGCTGTGGGTTAAGAGTGAGCGAACTTGTAAATCTGAAAAAATCGGATTTGAATTTTGAGGAAAATCTTATTCATATACGGCTTGCAAAAGGGAGAAAGGACAGGTTTGTCAAGATTCCTGAGTCCGTCAAAGAACAACTGGAAAGCTATTGTAAACTTGAGGAAAAGGACACATTATTTTTATCGCAAAGAGGAGGGAAATTATCAACCGCAACAATACAAAAAATAATCAAAAATTTTTCAAAAAAGGCAGGAATAAAAAAGAATATTTCTCCTCACACATTAAGGCACAGCTTTGCTACACATCTGCTTGAAGCAGGAATAGATTTGAAGATTATACAAAAATTGCTTGGTCATTCAGACATCAAGACTACGCAGATATATCTGCATGTTTCCAATCAATTGATAAGGAATGTGAAAAGTCCGCTTGATTATTTGTAAACAATGTGCAGATAGTATAGAAAACTATTTTAAGATAAACATATATTATATCTAATATATAAAAAAGAAAATGGTAATTTCAAAAGACATAATCAAACTCGTCAAAACATATAATAAAGCTAATCTCATAAACATATTGAACCATATACAGCAAAAAGAAGGTTTTTTATCTGAAAAGAATATTGAGTATATTTCCAAAGAACTATCCATGCCAATGGCTAGAATTTATGAAATGGCAAGTTTCTATTCTTTTTTCTCCTTTGAAAAAAAAGGAAAACATACAATCCGAATTTGCAACAGCCCTTCCTGCTACATGAACAATTCTGCCAATATATTAAAGGCAATAGAAAAGACAATAGGGCTAAAATCAGGAGAGTATAATAACATATTTGATTTTGAAATTGCACAGTGCATTGGTTGCTGTGACGAATCACCCGCTATGCTTGTAGATGGTATCTCATACACAAAACTAACCAATGCAAAAGTCATAGAAATACTAAACAACATAAAATCAGGAAAAAAAACAAAGAGCATTAATTATACAGGAAAACCACCAGGAGAACACGCAATGAATATACTCCATAAAACAAACTTCATGTCATTGAAAAAAGCAAAATCAATGAGTCCTGAGAATATAATAAAAAAAGTAAAAAAGTCAGGGCTTACAGGCAGGGGAGGGGCTGGTTTTTCTACTGGTCTGAAATGGGAATTTGTGAATAAGACAGGAAAAGAAGGCACATTAATATGCAATTTTGATGAAGGAGAACCGGGAACATTCAAAGATAAATTTATTGTAATCAATAACACAGAAACATTAATAGAAGGAATTGCCATTGCTTCTTATGCATTGAAATGCAGGCATGCTTATATTTATATGAGAGGAGAGTATGATTATCTCAAAGGCAAACTACAGGAGACAATAAACTCTTCAAAAAAAAATCTGGATGGTTTGGAGATAGAAATAATCGAGGGAGCTGGTGCTTACATCTGCGGCGATGAGACAAGCATAATGAATTCTATTGAAGGCAAGGCAGGACACCCGAGACACAAGCCGCCATATCCTGCCCAGAGTGGATTATGGCAGACACCGACTGCAATAAACAATGTCGAAACACTAATCAACACAGCTCTTTTATTTTGTGAAGGATGGAACAATGATTCAAGATTATTTTGCGTTTCAGGGGACGTTGAAGAGGGAGGAGTATTTGAAGAAAAGACAGGACTCTCATTTAAGGAACTTATTGGCAAGGCAAAGCCTAAGGAAAAAGTAAAAGCACTTTTCCTTGGGGCATCAGGTGGATGCATTCCATACGATGCAAATTCCTGTTTTGATTACGATAAAATAAAGCAAAAAGGAGCATCTCTTGGCTCGTGTACAATAATTGTTGTGGATAAGAATACAGGCATTGTAGAGTTATGCAAAAATATAACGGCTTTTTTTGTCCATGAAAGTTGTGGAAAATGTACTCCATGTAGGGAAGGAAATTATCGGATACTGGAGTTGCTTGAAAAGATTACATCCGGCGAGGGAACAAAACAGGACTTGCTGTTGATTGAGGAATTGTGCGATTTTATTAAGACAACTTCTTTTTGTCCTTTGGGTCAGTCTTCATGTAATAACCTATCAGGGGCATTAAAATATTTTAGGAGAGAATTTGAGAGATTATGCAAATAATAATTGATGGAAGGGAACTTAGGGCAAAGTTGGGAGAGACTATATTGGAAGTAGCCTTAAAGAATGGAATCAATATCCCTCATCTTTGTTATGATCCTGACCTGCCGCCGGAGGGAAATTGTAGGATGTGCATCTGTGAAGTTAATGGTAATGTAATGACGACATGCAATACTGTAGTTGAGAACAACATGATTGTCGAGACAGAGACAAAGAGGATTAACGAATTAAGGAAAATAAATATCGAGCTTCTTTTGTCTAAGCACAAGGCAGAAGAATCTTCTCATCCCAATCAATTACTGGATTTGAAAAAAAAACACAGGATTGAAAACAATGGTCGGTTTGAAAAAAAACACAAAAACAAAAAAGATAAATCCTCTTATTCTATAGTTCGGGATGATTCCAAGTGTATATTATGTGGGAGATGCATAAATAAATGCAGTCAAACACAGGCAGTCAATGCAATTTGTTTTGTAGGTAGGGGAAAAGATATAAAAGTAGGTACAGCATTTGAACATGCTCTGTCCGAGACAGCATGTGTCGATTGTGGACAATGTGTAATGACTTGTCCTTCAGGAGCGCTCAGGGAAGTGGACGATATCGCAGGGGTTAAAGAAGCAATTGACAACAAGTCAAAATACGTTGTTGTGCAAACTGCGCCAGCCATAAGGGTCTCTATTGGAGAGGAGTTTGGTCTGCCGGTAGGGACAATTGTTACAAAAAAACTGGTTTCTGCTTTGAGAAAGACAGGTTTTGACAAGGTTTTTGATACAGATTTTGGAGCGGATTTGACTATTGTTGAAGAGGCATCTGAGTTTATTGCGAGGGCAACAAGTGGCGGCGTTCTGCCCATGTTTACATCCTGCTGTCCTGCATGGGTCAAATATGTAGAGCATTTTTATCCGGAGTTTATACCTAATCTTTCCTCGTGCAAATCTCCTCACCAGATGGTTGGGGCCGTAACAAAAACATATTATGCAAAAAAGCTAAAATTAAACCCAAAAGATATTGTAGTAGTAAGCATTATGCCATGCACTGCAAAGAAATTTGAATGCAAAAGACCGGAGATGAAATCAGATGGCTTTGTAGATGTTGATTTTGTATTAACTACAAGAGAAGCTGCGCGATTCATAAAACAAGAAGGCGTTGATTTAATCGGGGCGAATGAGGAAGAATACGACAATCCTTTAGGGGAATCCACTGGTGCCGGTGTTATTTTTGGTGCGACAGGAGGAGTGATGGAGGCAGCATTGAGGACAGCTTATGAATACGTCACAGGAAAAGGAGTGACTGATCTTGAATTCAACCAGATAAGAGGTTTGCCGGGCATTAAAGAAGGTAGCATTACAATGAAGGGTACTGAGTATAATTTTGCTGTGGTGCACGGTCTTGCAAATGCAAAAGTGTTGATGGAAGAGATAAAGGCAGGAAAAAGCAAATATCATTTTATTGAAGTTATGGCATGTCCGGGGGGGTGTATTGGTGGTGGTGGTCAGCCCATTCCGACAAACGATCAGATAAGGAAGAAAAGGATAGAAGCACTGTATCGTGAAGACAGGAACCTGCCATTTAGAAAGTCACATGAGAATCCATCAATAAAGAAATTGTATGATGAATTTTTGAAAAAACCATTGGGGAAAAAATCCCACCAGTTATTGCATACAAAATATACCAAAAGATAATTTTTACAATAGAGTAAAAAACAACAAGCAGAGCATCATAAAAATAACAGAAAATAAAAGCACTTCTCCAAACAAGCCGATTTTTATTGTATCTAATTTATCCGGAGCAAGCTCTTTGAGCAGTTTTGTAGCGGTTGTATGAGTTTTCCATGTAGAATATAGGATTGAGAGGGGAATTATATAGAGTGAGATAAAGAATAAGAATGCAATTGGATCATAAAATGGAGGAGCTCCTGCGCTTATTGTGAGAGAGAAAACAAAAAGCAAAAATGCCAACACTATGGCGCAAACAATGCAATTAGCAAAAAATACACTCTTGCTGAGTACTTTTATTTCTTTAGTGTCCTTATCATCTTTGCTGAATTTATTCAAAGCTACAAAATATCCTATTATGCTAAATACATTGAATAATCCGGTTTTTAAGTATGTTTTCTTGTCTTTTTTAAATATAAGTGCAACCGCCAACGAGGAAATGCATGAAATCAGGAGGAATAGGATTATGCATGATAAAAAGAGGTGTTCATAGACAAAATTATAGCCTGTGATCGATAGGGGCGGAACTTTGCTTATGATTAAATCTTTCTGGAGGTATTTTGAAGGAGGATTCATTGTAATCAAAGTGTATTTTTCAAAAGAGGCACCTCTAAATAGATCATCTTCATCGCTTGTTATTGTTGGCTTTACTTTGCCGTCAACATAATAATTGACCTCTGTGTATTGCTTTATTTTTGAGTATATTTTTGGATTTACATATCCGTCAACATAAATTTTTGTCGGGATGCGGTGGCTTTCATAGACACTTGTCAGGACAAGAGGGTAGTAAAGAGCTTTGGAAGGGAAAGTAGTATATACTGCAGCAGAGCCGCTGAACTGCTTTTTGTCTGTAATTTCAGTTATTACGAAAGAAAAGTCGCCCCCTACATAGTAGTTTAGTATTTTTCTTGATGTGACAGGCATATCCAGTCCTTTTGAATCCAGAAAATTATAAAGAGAAGTGCCGTCTTCTGCGGTTATCAACTGGCTTGTCAGCCCGTATTTTTCATGGGTTTCATGTATTGTGATTCCTTGTGGAGCATATCTTTCATTTGAAGAGCCCAGGCTATCCATCATATGCGCTGATTTGACCATGCCTGTTGACATATATCCGCCTCCGGATAAAAAATAAAATGGAGCGGGCCATATCTGTGAATTGTAAAACCACCATCTCTTTTCTTTTAGATTATCCTTTGCCTTGTCAGATAGTTTTGTTCCTGTATTATATCTGTCTTTTAATTTTATCGACTCAATATGCCCGATTACAACATCTTCGGGCAGGGCAGGAACAGGCAAAATCCAGATAAGGTTTGTCAATTCTCCGATTTTTTCATCTGTTGCAACTCTTACAAGCAGGTTTTCATAATTATTTTCATGGGATATAAATGCAAGTTGTTCTGTTTCTTTTGCAAGAGACGTGTATTGGGGCTGATGTGGTTGGTAATGCCACATCCCTCCGTCGCAAAAAACAACAGAGGACAGCAGAGCTAAGAAAAATAAGAATATTATTGTAGTGTATGTTTTATTAAACATATAATATAATAGAAAGAAAGAATTAAATACTTTGTGGAGTATTACGGATATGAGAGAGAATAGAAAAGGAGCGGTTGCCATCATAGAGCTTATGATAATATTTGCAATAGGTATCGTTTTATTGACTTCAATGACTTTTTCTTACAGGCAGATGTCAAACAACATCTGGGAAGATGCAAAGGACAGGCAATTTGAGGTAGTTGCAAATTATATAGATTCGTGTTTTTCTATCCTAACAGAACAGAACAAGAATATGAATTATGCGCCGACTGTTCAAAAGATAGAACTTATGATGATTGATGTGCCGGAAACTTATTATTCTATTCGGGGAAGGGGAAACAACAATGTTACTATAACAAACAAAGAAGGAGAGATAAAAATATTAGAATACCCTTCAAATAACAAGATAAGTGGTTTTGCGACCAGTCACAACAAGAATATAATACTTACTGCATACACTAATGATACAAAATACAATATTGTTGAAATAAGAGGCAGGGACTAATTTTTTTGTTTTTTTTCATTGAATATTTCTTTTGCAATTTTCATAGAGTCATTGAATTCAGAGGATATAATTTTGTGCTTTGCAAAAAGAGCCATGTCGATAGTTTCAAGGCATTTTTTCGTTTTTGTTTTGAGTTTTTTGTCTTTTATCGTTTTTAGTATATCTGTGGTTGTCATTTTTTTTAGTTCATCCAAACTGCCCGAATCTGTTTTGTGTTTAAACATAAGTTTTACTCCAAAAGAAAGTTCCTGGCATGCGCCTTTTTTCTTTTCTTCTTCAAATAGGGCCTGTGCATTAGCAAAATGTTTTTTGACATTTTTTTTCCAGTTGTATTTTATTTCTCCTCTTTTTCCCACAACAACAGGTATTGTTTTGTTCATTGTTTTTTTCCTGTAGTATAAATAAGATAAGGATGCAGCCAATAATAGTATTAATAACCAGAGTGTGTTTCGATTGCGTTTTTCTTCTATTTCTTCCTCTAAGTTTATGGAGGTGATATTTCCCTCTAAATCTGCATTTCCAATAATGCTTTTGGTCTGGTTCATTTGGTTGGTATAAGTGTAATTGAAATCCAGGTTTTTGCCGGCAAAGTCAGGAGAGAATTCTTTTTTTTGCATTTGGAAACCCTCTTTTTCCAGCTGGTTTTCCATGTTCCGGAATTTTTTGTTTTGCTCGATATTTTGCATTGCATTGTTCATTTCTTCTTTCCCGAATTTATTTGTCGAGACAGAGTTGTTTTTTACATCACCATAAAGATGTTCGCTGTTGTTGTCTTTATCCTTGAATTCATAACTGAAATTGCCATTATTCTCGTCATTGGGCATAATATTTTCCTGTGTTTTTTCAAATCCTTTTTCCTTCATCTCTTCTGCCTGTTGTTTGAAGGAGTCGCTTTCTTCAATTTTTTTCTCTAATTCCTGTTTTTGTTTTTGGAGTTTTTCTGCCTGTTCCTGCATTTCTTTTTTCATTGAGTCGAGTGTCTGGGCGTTGTTTTGATTCATCTGGTTCATCTTCTCATTCTGCTTGTTTTTTTCTTCTTCGGTCTGCTGTTGGGGTTGTTGGTTCTGCTGGCTTTGTTGACTGGAGGATGAAGAGGAAAAAGAAGTGCTTTCTCTGGACGTTCCATTGCATTTATATATTTTTTTTAATTGATTTGGATTTCCTGCTACTTTTTCTCCATTGACGGAGAGTTCAACAATATTGGAGAAGACTTCATCTTCTTTTTTAGTTTCCGGGTTGGTGTAGGTTATTTTTGCTTTGTCAAGTTTATATTTTCCCGGTTCATAGAGGTCGAGGGGAGAATAGACGACATTTATCTTTGTTTTTTTCGGGATGGTGTATTCTGCGCATTCGATGTGTATTCCATTGTCGGACAGGATGTTTTTGTCTTCCAGCTGGATTTTTACATCCTCATCAAATACATTGTCGATTTCTATAGTAAGATATATCTTTTGGTCTGTGCTGAATGTAGTCTGGTTTGTTTTTTTCTCAATGTTCATTTGCATGGCAAAGCAGGGCAGTGTGATGAATGAAGTGAAAAGACAAAAGACAACAATAAACCAGCAAATGCGTGCGCTTTGTTTCATAAAGAAAATAAGTAAAAAAGTTTAAATTTTAATCTTTTATTTCCTCTTATTTCAAAAAATCATTGATTTTTCCCAATGTTTTCTGGATTTGTCCTTTTGCATAAGGAGATTTGCTTTCACCTAAGGATTTTGATAGTTCTAAATCTTTTGTAATGCTCACAATCTTACTTTTTGATTCGTCGTTTAGTACACCCATTTCTTTTAATTCAGATACCCTGTTTATTAATTTTTTCATTGCATTGTTTAATTCTGTGGTTTGTATGTTATAAATTGTTTTTTTATTTTCTTGCGGTTCAATTTCTTCTTTTTGAGAATATTCCGGTTCGATGTTTTTTTCTTCGTCGAAATCTTCCGGTGCATCTTCAAACATATTTTTTGGTGGATTTTCGGCTGGTTCATAGGAGTTGGATTTATCCGGATATTCTTTTTCAGACGGAGGTTCTGGTTCAACAATGTCTTCTTTATCGAACTGTTCTTCCGGTACTATCTGGTTATTTTCTTCAATATCTTCGGCAGGTTCATATAAGTCTTCTTCTTTTTTGTCGGCGTTAATTTCTTCAGTCATGTCATCGTTGTATGGGGGGTTGGTTGGTTCTATATTTTCCTGTTCATCATCAATGTTTTCTGTGGGTTCTTTAGGTATTGTTTCCTCTTTGTCTTCAATAGGTTTCTTTCTTTCTGTTTCTTTTACAATATTATCAGAAAGACCAGAGACAGAGGGACTAAAATCGTCGTTGTTTAGGTTTTCTGCTTTATTCAATAATGCATCAAGTTCTTTTGTTTCATGATGTTTGTTTGTTTTTTTATTTTTATACAAGAACAATCCTGCGGCACCACCAATAGTGGCGGTGACAAGAATAAGAACAACATAAAGTAGGAGGTTACTTTTTCCTTTTTCCTCATCATTGTCTTCTTCTGCATAGATATTATATGAATCAAGCAACACATTCTGTTGTATAGTCAATGGTTTTTTTTGTTCGGTGTGTTTTATTTGAGGCAATACATCATTTGGGCGGTCGGGATATTGCTGAACTTCCGTTCCAGTATTGTTTAGATAGGATGGCGTTATTGTTGCAGGGCAATCGGTCGTTGATGCAAAAGAAAGCAAGCACAGGATAAATGTCATGGACAGGAACGCTGACAATAAAAATGCATTTTTATGCACAGATATTGATTTCATTCTTCTTAAATATGTTTTTACATTCATAATACATTAAATTGTATTTGTTGTTGGTGTGCCGGGGAGGCAATCGCATGGATTTTTATGAGATAGTAAGGATGTATATTTACTAACAGGATTTTTTATTATATATTATGTTTACTATTTAAAATCTTTTATAGTTTGGTAAATAATACATATTCTCCTTAATTTTTATAATATTGGCGTAATCCATACTTCGATAAATCCAGATATGAATACGAGAAGAAGAGATGCGCAAAATAGCACAAAAGCGTCTTTCATTATGATTTTGTCATGTTTTCCTTTTATTATCCCGATGGACAATATTCCTCCTGCTATTCCTGCAACAAAATATGCCAATGCTTCAGGTACTCCGTGGAAACATATGGAGGTCAGTGCAAGAGTATGAGCCATTCCGGGGATTCCAAGGTGACCTATTTCGACAGCCATCTGGCTTACGAAGACGCCAATGACCGAGGCATTCCAGAATATTATGAAGAGTGCTCCTGACCCGAAAACAAAAGAGAAGATAAAGGCAATTGTCATGACCTTGAAATTGTTTTTTGTAATTAGAGTAAATGAATTGAATTGACCTGCTATGGCATTGCCCGTAGCTGATCCGGGACCATCTGATCGGATGAAGTCTATTGTTTCAATCTGGCGGGTAAACAGGACAGATGTCTTGTCGGAGGGAAGCACACTATGCCAGAAAGAAACCGCCACAAGACAACCAAGGAATAGAAAAAAATATACTTTTATTACTCTTTCATTTCTTTTCATGAAACTCATATCAATATCCGGGTGTTTTTCGTCTTCTTCTTCGTCTTCTTTCAATTCATTATAGACCATCTGGGCTGAAGAAAGGGTAATCAAAAACAAGAATATAACAGATGCGCTTTGAGGGAATATGAAATAAGCGACAAATAAAGAGACGCTCGAGAGAATAAGAGAATAGATGAAAACAAGAGTGGCTTTTTTTTCTGCGACCTTGTAATTAAGAATATTCTCGAATACCATATAATATTATGATAGATAACAGCTTAAATATTTATATGTTCTTAAATTTATTTAATTTATTATTTTGATGGAGAACAGCTTTTTCCCTTTTGAAGAAATAAGGAAGGGGCAGGAAAAATTTATTTTTGCGGTTGAGGAGGCGATAAAGGACAATAATAATATCCTTGTTCATGCGCCGACAGGAATCGGGAAGACGGCGGCGTCAATTGCTCCTGCTCTCGAATATGCTCTTAGAAACAAAAAGAAATTGTTTTTTTTGACTACAAGAAATACGCATCATAAGATTGCTTTGGACACATTGAAAAAAATCAGGAAGAAAAACAATCTCGACAAGCTTATTGTTGTTGATCTGGTCGGAAAGAAACACATGTGTAAGTTAGATTCTATTGCCTTGTTTGGCGGAGACTTTGGGACATACTGTACTTTGATGAAAAAGGCAGGTCGGTGCGGATTCTTCAAGAGGACATACACGCATTTTCATACATTGACTGAGGAGGCAGAGAGAATAAAAGGAAAAGTTTGCGGTAATATTTATTCTTCGGAAGAGGTAAAAGACCTGAGTGAGATGGTTTGTCCTTATGAAATACAGACAAATACAGCAAGGGGTGCGGATGTAATTATAGGGGATTATTTTCATTTATTTAACAAGAGAATATTTGATGCTGTATTTTCCAAGTCAGAGCTAGAGTTGAAGGATATTATTTTGATAGCAGATGAAGCGCATAATCTTGCTAACAGAGTAAAGTCCATATACTCGACAACAGTTTCTGCGAAAAAGATAAAAAAAACAGCAGAGATATGCGCAAGCCTTAAAGACAATTACCTGGCAAATGCATTCAACCAGATGCATTCAATGATTCTGCTTGAGACAGAGCGCATTGCAAGGCAAAGGCAAAAATCAGACGAGTTTCCGGTTGATATTGACTTTTTGCTTCAGATTATTGAAGATTGCATAGATTGTCCTATTGAAGATTTCCTTGTTCTGGTTGAAAAACTCGGCGATGTGGAAGTCCAGGAGGATGAGAATTCCCAGTATCTGTTTAATTTTGCGGAAAACATCAGGAAGTGGCAAATCAGAGCAGAGGGGTTTTTGCATTACTGTGTTTTGGAAAGAGGCGGTGGCGGGCAGTTTAATGCAAAATGCAAAAAAGAATGCCTTGACCCGGGGATTTTGACGCGCGATATTTTTTCAAGACTTCACAGCTCGGTCCTGATGTCTGCGACACTGGCACCATTTGATATGCAGATTTCAATTCTTGGCTTGGACCGGCAAAAGACAGCATGTCTTGAATTGCCGTCTCCTTTCCCTAAAGAGAACAGGAAAATAATAATTGCAGATAAGGTAAGTTCAAAGTATGACAAGAGAAGTGCTGATATGTATAGATCAACAGCAGAGTATATTTTGGGTGCGGTAAAAGCGACGAACGGGAATATTGCTGTATTTTTCCCCAGCTATGAATTCATGAGTAATGTGCTGTTTTATGTTGAGGAAGATGGTTTTTGCCTGCTTGTTGAGCAGAGGAATATGACAAAAAAGCAAAAGGAAAATCTGTACAACCAGTTTAAAAAATGCAGTTACATCCCTCCTTTTGGCTTGCTTGCAGGAGTCATTGGGGCAAGTTTCAGTGAAGGAGTGGATTTTCCGGGAAAAATCGTCAAGACTGTGTGCATTGTAGGTATACCGTTTGAAAGAACAAATATAAACACTACTGCGACAATTGATTATTATGATAAGAGATTCAGTAAAGGATGGGATTTTGGCTATATTTATCCTGCAATAAACAAGACAATCCAGGCGGCGGGCAGATGTATAAGGAGTGAAAAGGATATCGGCGCTATTATATTGCTTGATGAGCGTTATTTGATGAGCAAGTACAGAAATCTTCTTCCGTCGCAATGGAGCGATGCAGTAACCGTATCTTCAAGAAAAGAGATGGAAAAGGAATTGGATGGTTTTTTTGATAAATAACTCTCCTCGAATTTTAAGTACAGGAGTAAATAATATCACCCACACAAATTATTGACATAAATACAAAGATTTAAATCAGTAATATTTCAAAAACAAAATATGTCATTCATAATAGAATCAAAATATATAGATGCCCCATTCAAGGTTTCAACCTGCATAATAGTAGTTTATATAATATTAAAAATCCCAATGAGATTTTTCAAAAATAATCTTACCTACGAAAATCAATATATTTTCCAAATAGCCTTCACACTTATTTTTTTAGTCAGTATAATCATTACAGGCTATCTCCACATGCAATCAATAAAAAAAGCATTAAGCAAGAAACAAAGACAACATATAGGCATCTATGTATCAATCTATACTCTGCTTATGGGAGCAGTAGTGGTAATCGCCTCACGAGGACATATAATAATATTAGACGTCCTTATAACAGCTGTTATCAATTTCTTTGTAGTTTATTTCCTGATAAATATCGGATGTAAACTAGGAACAAAAAAAGATAAATAAATTGTTCTTATATTGCCAGCACCCACGCACAGAGTATTATGGTGCAGGATGAAACAGATATAATTTCATCTGTTCTTGCTATTACTATCAGTATATCCAAAGCAAAGCAGGATATTTTGGGATTATCATTTTAACAAGAACAGTTCCAGATAGGTTTAGACCATCAGGACAGCCGGTGAAATTAAGTATTTTTTCTTCTTTTGTCCCGGGTTCCATTACAAATTTTGGCGTTTTTATAGATATATATTCGCTTATGTTTCCACTTGTTGTCATTATGACCTTTACAGGGACATTCTGGTCGTTTGAAAAGTCAAGTTTTTTTCTTACCGGGGTTCTTACATTTACAATCCCAAAATTTAGTTTTTCTATTCCTGTGTCTATTCCCAGGGAGATATTTCCGTCTCGTGGAACTGTTTGCACCATCATGGGGATGTTAGATACGTAAATATCTGCATATTTTTTTTCAAAATAATCTTCCTGCGTCGTATTTTTATTTTCAAAAGTTAATTTGACATTTGCATCGTTTTTTACAACAAAAATGGCGGCGATTGTTATTAATGCTAATAACAGGAAAGCAACAAGAATCTTTTTTTGGCTCATAAACATGTATATTAAAAGAAATATTATAACTTTATTCTTATTTTTCTTCAACAATGTCGTGATGTTCTCTCAAATGTTTTTTGTGCAGTTGATTCCATTCGGTAGAGTCTTTATGGTTCTCTTCATTTTCTTCCCGCAGGTTTAGTTCTCCGGGTTTATTTAATTCATGCATGATTCTTTTGTTGGTTGATGCAGACAAGTTCGAGGAGGTGTCGTCCAGTACCGAATCTAGTTTTTCAAAGAAAGATTTATTTTCGTCCTCTTTTTTTACTTCTTCTTTCTCATTTTCTTTTCCATTTAAGATGAAATAAAATCCTCCTGCAGATAAAATAAGTACGACAAAAAGAATTGGTATTAAGAATAGCAGGAAGTTTTTTTGGTCTTTTTCTTCATCAATATCTCCCGGGAATATTTCATCCTCGTCTGTAGTTTCTTCTTCTTTTTTGTCTGCATTATCTACAACAGGAGACACATCGGTTGTTTTTACTTCTTCTTCGGGCTTTTCATCTTCTTCGGGGACAACAACCGTTGATTTGTCTTCTTCAACAATTGCAAAATAACTGAATCGTGTTATTTTCGCATGAAAGATGTAGTAAGAGCCTTCTGTATCTATTTTATAGGGTACTACTTTCATCCAGTAAGGATTCATATAATGCAGGAGATATATTTTGGTCTTGTCAGGAATCTCGGATTTTGCCAGTTTGATTTCTAATGTGATGTTGTTTATATCTGTGTTTTCAAAGTTGGTTTTGTCTATTTCCACATAGCTTTTCACTTTGTATTTTTTATTTATGGCAGAAGTGTTTGTAGGATTTTTTATGGTTTTTACAGTTATTTTTACATTGCTCTTTGCGTTTTTCAGGTAAAAAGTAATTTTCCGGATTGGGATTTTTGTGCTCGAGACAGAAAATACATTTTGTTTGTTGACTTCTATTTTATCCCAAAAGTGTGTTACACCGGCTAAGTCATTTGTTGCATTTACTGATGAGGGTGTTATTGGTGTAGTGTCTCCTGTATCATCATCGTCACCACCTGAACTGGCGGCATTTGTTGTTATGAAGCTGTCGATGTCATAGGCAATGTTGTTGTTGATGTCAATGCAAGAAAGGTTGTAGTCGTATTCTAAAGAAGAAGAGAGTCCTCCGACTTCAAATGTCTGGGTTTTTGAGAACAATGCAGCGGAATAGATATTGTTGTTTAGTCTTAGGGTGCAGTTTACTTTTTCATTGGCAGTTATATCCAAATCAACGCCTGTTGTGGATGGGGTTGCGCCCACAGCCAAAATAGGGATTATTGTGTCGTTTATTGTAAAATTTTTGTGAGTGTTGTTTGAATTGCCAAGCGTATCATAGCATGTTGCATTTAGGGTGTAATTTCCATTGGAAAAATTTTCGTATTTTTTGTTTAGTAGTGTGTATGCGTAATTGTCTGTTGTTGAAAAATCCGTTAGCATTAATGTGTCTGTCTGTTCTGTAGTGCCATTATTTGTTATATTGATTGTGCAGAAAGTGGCATTCGCCCATGTTTCATTTACGTAATAATTGAAATAGATGAAACTGTTGTTTGGGTTATTATAGGAGAGTGCTATTTTTGGGATTGAATTCAGTGTTAGATAGACTATTGTGTTTTGTGTTAGACTTGTCTGTCTTGTAATATTTTTGGCGTTTGATTTTGTTGCGTTAAGTACGTATGGCGTAGAGTAAGTTGTGCTGTCTTTTGTCTGGATGTATTCTAATAAAGTGTGTTGTGGGATAGTCCCGTTTGAGTTGGTGAGATTGCTGAACATAAAATTATTGTTCTTGTCATAGCAGCTTACATTAGAATGGTTTGCCGGCGTTCCGTTCGGGTAATTTACGAAAACATCCAAGTACCATTTAACATTAATCTGGCAAATGTCACCGCCATCATCACAGTTTTGGAAAGTTACATTATCCTTTCTAAATGTTGTGTTAATGAAAGTGTTGTTTATCGTACGATTTGAACCGCTGTATGCATTAATAAGAATATCTGCTATAGTGGATTGATTTAGTATTGAGTCAATAAACATGTTGTTGTATGAATCATAACTTAGAAGAACAGAACAATTGTTGGCAATACTTTTTGCATTTTGTATTGTATTATTGCTTGATAATAATAGGAAACCACACGAATTGTTATTTGAGGTAATGTTAGAAATATTGTTGGCAGAACCTAATTCAATGAAGATTCCACGATTATTATTGTAATTTGCTGTTATTCCCTCTAAAATATTGTTTGAACTTGAACCAAGATAAATTCCATCCTGACAATTATAATTTGCTGTTATGTTGTGAAGACTATTATTATCTCCAGAGGTTATAGAAATTCCATAATAATTGTAGCTTGAATTTACCCATGAAAGATTTGCGTTTCCTGTTTTTTGGATTAGTATCCCGTTATTTTTCTTTGTTCTGGAGCCGATTATTGTTATGTTTGTGATATTGGAATTGTTTGCATTACATAAGATGAGTTCAGAGAGAATTTTATTCTGGACGTTTGCTGAGTAATTGTAATATTCTATTGGTCTCCCGCCAGATCCTGTTATATTTTCAAGGATGTTGTTACAGTGGGTTTCTTGAGTAGTAGATATGTAGAAATCATAATAGTTGTTTTCGTATAGTGTTGCATTCTGAAAACTATTATAATAAGATTGATAGAGATATATTCCATAACTGTTGTTATTGGCGGTTGTATTTTCAAATGTGTTATGAGAACCCGAGTACATGCGTATTCCATAAGTGTTGTTGTTCGCTGTTATATTTCCAATATTGTTGTGAGAACTAGAATGGATATATATTCCATACTCGTTGTTATTGGAGGTTGTATTCCCAAGAGTTGTTTGATTACTGCCTGAATAAATATGGATTCCGTAATCATTATCGTTCGTTGTTATTCTGTTTAATGTATTGTTCAAAGAGAACCCAAAATCCATTCCACAATCGTCGTTATAATTTGCTGTTATATTTTCAAAATTAGTATTGTTGCTTAATACTATCAAGAATCCATCATAATGATTATAATTTGCTGTTATGTTCTGGAGAGAATTATAAGAAGAATTATAAGAATATATTCCATAGTAATTATAATTAACCAGCATATTTTGGAAAGTATTATTTCTACTACCCATACCAAAAGATATTCCATCATCACCATTTCTGTTTGCTGTTATATTTTGAATTGTATTGTAAGAACTCATCTGGAGAAGAATACCATCCCACCAATAATTGTCATTTACAGTAGTGTTGGAGATAGTATTGTTATTGCCATATGATAGGAATAGTCCATATTCTTTGTTATAAGAAGAATTTACATGAATTATAGAAGAATTTTCTGTTTTGTTCACAGAAGAACCGTAAAAGTAAATTCCATACCCAAATTCCTTAATATGGCAGTGTTGGATGGTTATGTTTGTTATAGTTCCATAATTTGCGGAATTTACATATATTCCATATCCATAGTAATCATTATCTCCATCTATAAAGTGGTTCTGGCAGTCAAATGTTATGGAACTTTTATTTATTAAGATACAGTTTTCATCCTGGTTTGAGATAGATTCATTGAGGAATATTGTTGTTCCTGTTTGAGCAGACTGTATTTTCGAGTTGCAGTCCGAGCAATTAATACAGTATAATGTTTTGCATTTATCGGATAAAGGCAGATAATCAATATTGCTTGTGTTCAAAGAATAAGTTGAGTCGCAGAACCCGTCCTCGTCTGCATCTGTACAGGTATCTGAATAACCATTGGAAGTTGAATTTGTATAATAGTTTCCTCCGATATTGTTTCCGGTGCTGTAAATTCTGTTTCCGGAAGCACTTGTTGTATTCCAGTTGTTTGAATAAGAACTTCCTCCAAAGCCTGTGTTGTTGGTATTGTTGAATAAATTATTGTAAATGTCATTTGCGCCGTTGATTCCTCCATTCGATAAGTAAATACCATAAGAAGAAGAATTCTTTATTTCATTGTAAACTAGTCTGTTGCCGGAAGAAGAAGTAAGATAAATACCATAATTGTTGGAGTCTGCGAGGGAAGTTTGTATAGTGGAATTATTAGAATTATCTGAGTAAATGCCATAGTTCCAGTTGGTTGTATGACAATTGGCAAGGGATGTATTGAACTGGTCTGTATAAATTCCAGAACTGCCGGCAGTGTTGATTCCGTTAATTAAATGATTCTGGCAGTTTAGAGTAATATTTTGTGCAGTAATGTTGATACAGGTGTTATCGGAAGAGTTTGTTATGTCTGATACAAGATAATATGTTGAATTAGGTGTATTCAACACAGAACAGTTTGAAACAGTTTTTGCAGATACACTAAACCACCGGGCTGAAGTTGAATTCATATTGCCGTAACTGTCGTTGCAGTGAAACGTAACATTGTGCTGACCATTGCTTATGTCGGTATTTGAATGACTCCAGTATGATGAAGAGTAGGTCATGCTTGTGTTGGGTTCTCCGTCAACAGAATATCCGCACCACGAACCGGTAACATCCAGACTAACTTTGAATAGTACTGTTGGCGTAGGATATGTTTGATTTAGAGGAGAAGATATGGTAATCTGGGGAGGAATATTGTCAAGAGAGACAATCGCATAATCAATGAATGTGGCATCGTGAATATCATTTACTTCTAATATTATCGTGTAAATGCCGTTAGACAAGCCATTCGTATTCCATATAGTTAAATTTGAGTTAGATACTGCTGTTGCATAAGTTGAAATTATGGTCCAGTTTTCCGGGTAAATTCCAGAGCCATAAAGAATAGTATAATTTGCAAAAGATGTCCCGTTTGCGGTTCCGTTTATTGTTATATCTCCTCCGAAAGTCTGACCTTTGAGAGAATCATTTAGTTTTGCAATGGTTGTGCTGTCTGCTTTTAACAAGGCATTGTATGCGTTGATTCTTCCAATGCCAATATAGTTGCCGGAACTGACATTGTCTGATGTTGATTTTATTATTGTCTCAAGCATATCCGGGTTCAGTGAATTGTTCTTTGATAAAAGCAGTCCTGCAAGTCCTGCAACAAAGGGGGTTGCCATTGAAGTTCCATCCCATGATGCGTACTGGTTGTTTGGCAAAGTGCTGTATATGTCTGAGCCCGGGGCGGCGATGTCTGTCCAATATCCGTAGGTCGAAAAAGAAGATTTTGAATCGCTGGTTGTTGTTGCAGTAACTGCAATTGCGTTATCATAGGCAGCAGGATAATGTAGAGTATCGTCATAATTATTTCCTGCTGCTGCAATAACAACAATACCTTGGCTGTAAGCATAGTTTACCGCATCTTTTACCAGATTTGAATCAGATGAGCTTCCCAAACTCATACTAATAATATGAGCGCTGTTGTTTGCTGCGTATTCTATTGCAAGAGCAACATCACTGTAACTTCCGCCCCCACCTGCATCTAAACATTTGACAGGCATAATTGTGCAGTTCCAGCATACTCCTGAGATACCCACCGAATTATTTGTATCTGCTGCAGCAATGCCACTACAGTGCGTTCCATGACCATGATCATCTGTTGGATTGTTGTCATTGTTGACGTAATCCCATCCACGCATGTCATCAATATATCCGTTTCCGTCTGTATCGTTCCCGTCTTCTGTCTCGTCGCCATTGTCCCATATTCTTGAAGACAATTCTGTGTGGTTCCAGTCAACACCGGTGTCGAGAATTGCAATAATTATGTTGGAATCGCCTTTTTCTATATCGTAAGCTTCACTGATATTTATTTTCTCTAGACCCCACTGGGCAGTATAGTTTGGATCATTTGGCGTTTCAAGGGCATAAACCAGATAATTTGGCTCTGCGTATTCTACCAAGGGATTTTCACCATATTGTTTTGCAAGTTCGTATATATCTGCATTTTGGTCTGTTTGAAGGATATGGATATTTGATAGTGGATTGTTTTGTTCTTCTTTTTGTTTTTTAAATAATATTTTCATTGATTTTACGTTCTTATTGACCGTATTTAAGGAATTAAGATTGTTTTGTGTAGATATTGAAAGAGAAGAAAAAGAGAGGGATGAAATATGCGCTGTTTTCGTAAGAGGGTTTATTTCAACTTCTTTTTTGAATTTTACAATCAATTCGCCTTTTTTATATTTTTGTTCTTTTGGTGTAGAGAGTAAAAAGAGATTGTCCTTTAAGTTTGTTAAGTTGTTGTTTGTTGTATGATCATGCGATTTTAACTGATTAAAATAGAACTTTTCCGAGGTTATGTGGCTTTCAGCAGTGTTTGCAAATAAGAAGGAAAATATCACTATGGGCAGTAAAAACAGCAGCAATTTATTAAAAGTCATATATATTATAGGATATAATATTTAAAAAATTAATGCAATATTCGCTTTTATGGGTGTTTTTGCCAATAAGGAATAATAACCTTGATTTTTTGCATAATAGATATATGAAATTAGATACGAGACTGAGGGGATTTGAACCCCCGACCCCCAGGTTAGAAGCCTGGTGCTCTATCCACTGAGCTACAGACCCATTGTAATATATAATGATTCTACTGTGTGTTAAACCAGCGATTCATCGTGTGTATTAAACAGTAAAATACAAAAAGGTTTAAATAATATTGTTTGTAATAGTATTATACGATTTAATTGGTGAAATGAATATGGCTGACGAAGAAAATCAAGCAGAGAACCCTCCAGGACAGGGAGATGTTGAAATAACGACGGTTTTTTCTAATTTAGATAAAGAAATAAAGGCGCTCGGGGAAAGGAAGAAAGAGACTGAAGATAAAATACAGGGAGTGAAGGATCATTTAAATGATATCCGGAACAAGGAAATTGAATTAAGAGACAAGATTAGTGCGCTTGCAAAACAAGAACCCAAGATAAATACAGAAAGAATAGAGTTAGAAAAAAAATTGAATCTGGTTACAGAAAAACTGGAAAAGACAAAAAAAATATTCGGCGATTTATCTTCTGTGTGGAAATAAACTTTTTTTGAGTTTCGCACAGTACTTCTTTCTTTTTTAAATATTGGTTTATAATTTTTATATGGATGACAAAGAACTGGTTGAGAAAAAGCAAAAACAGCTTAAGAAATTGCTGAGAGAATTATCCGGGAAGAGAGGCAGGCATACAGAACTGGTGAGTCTTTATGTTCCGGCAGGATATAATTTAAATGAAGCCAAAAACCAGATATCCCAGGAAGCAGGAACTGCGGTAAATATCAAATCAAAGGCAACAAGAAAAAATGTGATGGATGCGCTTGAAAAGGTCAACCAGAGATTGAAATTATACAACCATACCCCCGAGAAGGGACTGATTATTTTATGCGGAAACACATCCGAGCGCGAAGGTATGCAGAAAGTAGAGTTATGGGATATTGATTTGATAAGTCCTATCAAGACAAGAATTTATCGCTGCGACCAGAGGTTTGTTCTGGAGCCACTTCAGGATCAGATCAAGGAGAGAGAAGTTTATGGTCTTGTTTCAATAGATACAAGTGAGGCGGCAATTGGATTTTTGAGGGGGAAGACAACAGAAGTTGTTTTGAAACTTAAGTCTTTTGTCCCGGGAAAGGAAATAAAAGGGGGTCAATCAGCCCAGAGATTTAGTAGGGTGAGGGATGGTCTTATTTTAAACTTCAAGAAAGAGATAGGCGAACACATAGCCAATCTTTTTGGTCCTGAAGAAAAAAATTTAAACGGGATTTTGATTGGAGGTCCGGGGGGGATTAAGGATGACCTTGCAGCAGGACCATACATCCCACAGCATTTGAAAAAGTTGATTATTTCTATAAAAGATACAGGGTATGCCGGACCGGAAGGATTAAAAGAATTGATTGAACGCTCTGAACAGGAACTACAGGATACTGCTGTTGTGAAGGAGAAGGCAATAATAAATAGGTTTATGGTGTTGTTGAAAAAGAATCCTTCTCTTTGTTCTTATGGGAAAGGCGCAGTTAATAACTCTCTGGCTATAGGAGCAGTTGAGGCATTGATAATATCTGATAGTTTTAGTGACGATGAGCAGGATGAGTATGAGAAAAAAGCAGAGGATATAAGCGCGGAATTTTATGTTGTTTCGACCCAGACACAGGAAGGGATACAGTTTTACAATCTCGGGGGAGTTGGGGCGATTTTGAGGTATGAGATTTATTAGGCGTATGTTTTGATTTGTTGTATATCCTAGCTTTAGACAAATTCATTCTGTAATGAATTGCAAAATACAGAATATTTATACTTTGACAATTAATTTCAAAAATCATCAAGGGATGGTCTTAAGAGTGTATAAGTTGTGTAATTTGTAGATGTGTGTGCAGATGTAGAAGAACCAAGTTTATTTTTAAAAATAGACATTTAAAGTACAAAAGAGTTGCAAATACCCAAAAAGATAATTCCGGAAGTGTTGAACAGGAGTAATCTTGAGATAACAGAGGGGATAAATAAGTATAGTTACAATCAAATAGACATGAATTAAACAATTAAATAAAGAATAAAGTTCAAATTAAGCTTGTTTTAAAATGAGCGTTGAATTGTCAACCAAAACCTTTATATAATAGTTCAGGGAATAGAATATAAGACATAACGAAACAAATAAATGGTTATGTTTAGAAAAAAAATAAAAAGTGATAAAATATGCAAGAAAAATTTAAGAAAGCAGCAGCCGGAGCAGTAGGATTACTGACCGCAGGAGCAACTTTAGCAGCAGGATTTGCTGGAGTAGCTTTTGGGACAGACTTATCTGACTTCGCAGCAGGAAATGTCTTCACTACAGAAAATACAATAGTAGTAGTAGGACCAAACGCAGCAATGGCCGATAATGTAGGGGCTATAAATATAGGAGCAAAACTAGCACAAGCTGGAGCAACATACACAGGAACAAGTGCAGTAACAACTGCAGCGGGAGTAGTATCATTGAATACAGCTAACACAAAAATATATGCTGGAGATGCATTGAACAAGGCAAAATCATTTATCTCTAAAGCAGAATTGCCAGTATTACTTGCAGATGGCACAGTAGATGTAGACGGATCTGATAAAAAAATAACAAACCAGAGAATAACTCTTACAGCAAATGCAAAAGTAATATTGGGAAAAGATGATGATAGTGTAGATCCGGATTTATACGTTACAGGAACCACAGCTTCATCTGGTTTTGGAACAAGTGCATCTTCACCATTATATAATATATCTGCTTCATTTGAAACAGCAAACCTTACAAACGCAATAGGGAAAAAAATGACATTGTTCGGCAAAGAATTTACAATTGCTCCAACAACCACGACAACAAGTTTAGTATTGTACAGTAGTGCAACAGAAGTTTCTTTGAATAGAGGAGAAACAGTAACTGTAACTATTGGAGGAACAGAACACACAATAAAACTTGTTGCAGTAAATACTAATGGAGATAAAGCAACAGTAGAAGTTGATGGGAAAACAGATGATGTAGATGAAGGCGCAAGCAAAAAGGTAAATAGCGTGAATATATATATTGACAGGGCAAGCGCATACCAGGAAGTGGTAGATGGTGTAGCTCTTAATTCAGGAAGTGCAACTTTGCTTGTTGGTTCAGAAAAAGTAACAATCCCATCCTCGGGAACAATTACAACAGGAGATGATGCAGACGACATATCTGGAACACGTGCTACGGCAACAGGAGGTTATGGAGCATTGACTTCATTAACAATAAGTGTTGCAGGAGAGAGCAGCAGCACGGATTACATCAAAAACGGAGGCAGTTTGACAGACAGAGTATTTGGAACATTCAAAATAAATTTTGAGGGAACAACTCCGGCATCTGATGATACAAATACAGACAGCATCTTAATTGCTTCTTCAGGAAATAAAGCAATGCAGGTAACTTTAATAGATTTGAGTGGAACATCAGCAAGCGTGCCATTTGCATACAGTGCAACTCCGGAAACCGCAGGAACAGCAACTCTAAACTATGATTCTAATAGTGCTATAGCTACTGCAGAAGGACAAATATTGCGTGCAGCTAACGGAGGAGACTACTTTGTGGCTTATGGAGATGATGTCGGAAAATTATTGCATGTTGATAAAGTAGATACAGACGGAAGTTCAAATGACAAAGTAATAATAAAAGATGTGTTTAGCGGTGAAACAGTTTATGAGAACAATCCAAACACAGCTTCTGCAGATACATTTATTGTAGGGAACAGAGTATATACTATTGCAAACACAACAGCAACAGATGAAGGCAATATAACCGTAACAGCTTCTGGAACAACGGGAGGTGCTACAATAACAGGTTCAAATGTTGGTGTATTTAATCCAATAACTGGTAAAAACGGAGAATATGTATATATGTATTACCCAATAACAAGTGGATTAAATGCGACAAGTATAGTACTTCCTGACGGAACAAAAAGCAGAACTACACTTCTTGCATCAAGCGTAACCGGATCACCAGCAAATGTTACAGTAGGTCCTTTAGCTTATACAATTGGAGGAGTAAACTCTACTGGTGGTACTGTAGGGGCACTAAGTCACATACAATCAGTTCAACTAAGACCAACAGGAACAGCAGTTTTATCAAAAGCAGCTGTAGTTGTACTTGAAAACAACAACGATGTTGACTCAACAAGCACTCTTTCAGCACATGTTATTTCAGTAGACGGAGCAATAGACACAAACAAGATGGGAATAAGTACACAATACTCCTCAGCAGCGGGCGTTTCATCTTCATACAGCACACAGGCTTATGAATCTGACTCAGATGTATCAGTTGCAGGAACTGTATACGGAACAATGGTAGTATATGACTCTTCGAGTCAGGGAAAAGTAACATTAACATACCCGGACACACAAACATACGCAAATCTATACTTGTCAGAAGTAGCTGTAGAAACACCATCGGCTTCAAGTACTGATGCTATTGCACACCTTTCATTAACAGCAGATGGTGTTGCAAGATTAGCAAGTGATGCAAGCGTTGCAGCAGACAAACTTGAAAAGAATGTAGTTCTTGTAGGCGGACCGGCAATTAACTCTCTTGTGGAAGAACTTGCAACAGCAGAAAAAACACCTGATGTAACATACTACAGAGATGAAACAAAAGAAGGTTCCCTGAAAGGAAAAGCATTAATTCAGGTAATAGACAATGCATTTGCAGATGGAATGGCAGCAATTGTTGTATCCGGATACGAAGCAGACCAGACAAGAGCAGCATCCCTAAAACTTGCAACTGAAGAGATGAGTGGAACAGCAGTTGAACTTGAAGGAAGTGAAGTAGTGGCATACGACTTTGAAGCATACAAATTAGCAAACGCAGCAGCAGCTGAAGCAGTAGACGACACAACAGAAGAAGATGCAACTGGTGACGAAACTACTGGAGACGAAGGAAACCAAACACAAGAATAATCCAATACGCCCTAATATAGAGGGCATCTTTTTTTCTTTTTTTTATTACTTTGTTTTAAACAACAAAAGACCGATTGTCTGTTTTTTTTAGGTAAATGATATTGTCTGCAAAACCCCTCATTTTTTGCTCGTGAGATACTATAATTATCTGCGATAATTTCAGATTGCCTATAACAACACCTAATTGTTCGAGTTGTTCTTCTGAAAAGCCGTCTGTCGGCTCGTCGAGAATAAGGAGATCCCTTGTCTTTATATCTCCGGTCAGGTTGTTGATTACCTGATTCAGCGCAAGACGATAGCATAATGCGACAGCGGTCTGTTCTCCGCCAGAGAGGTTGTCAAAATCTATGTCAAATCCGCTTTGCTCTATTACCGGGGTGAACTCCTCGTCGATATATGTACTGAAAAAATCACTGTTGATAAGCAGAGAAAACCATTTGGAAAACCGTTCTTCAAATTCAGAATGTATTCTTGCAAGTACGTTTGTTTCTATGTTTTTTATTAGAGGAATAAACAGGTTGTCTGTCCAGTTGACAATCTGGTTTATTTTTCCATGTTTTTTTTTGGTTTCATTCATTTTTGTTATGGCTTCCGAAAGTTCTTTTTCCTGTTCCTGTAGAGTATTCATGCGTGTCGTGTCCCGGGCAAATTCAATTTTTTGATTTTCCAACAGCACATTGATTTCATCTTTGTTTTGTTTTGTTTTTTTTATTTTCACTTCAAGGTCGGCGTATTCGTAGATTTGCTTTTTCTCCAGTTCAATGGATTTTGTCAATTCAGTTATTGATTTTGCTGTTCTTATTTTCAATTCCTTTAAGTTATCTATTGTTTGTTTTTTTTCTTTCTCGTATTGGAGAAGATCATTGCGTCTTTGGAAGTCTTTTTTGTATTTTTCAAGTTCAATGGTTTTTTGGTCAATATCTTTTATTTGATTTTTTGTCTGCTGCTCATCAAATTTGTTTATTTTCTCCAGTTCAAGAATTATTTTTTGTTCTTCAAGTCTTAAAAGGGCAAGTTGTTTTTGTTCTTCGGTTATCTGTTCTTCCTGGATTTTTAATTCAACAAATGATTTTTCCAGGTATTTCAATTCTTCTTTTTTGTTTGTCATTTCATTCAGTTTGTTTTTTAAAAAAACAATTTTTTCTTCAATGCTTTTTATGCTTGTGTTTATGTCATTTAATTCATTTGAGAGTTTGTCTATCTCTTTTTGATTTTTGTCTAATATACTTGATTTATGGGTGTGGCTGACATTTTGTTTGCATAAAGGGCACATAGAAAGAGAGGTTATTTCGTTGATTTCTTTTTCCATTATGCTGATTCTGGTGTTTTTGGAGGAAGACAAAGCCCTGTCTTTTTGCAGGTTGGTTTCCATTTCAGTCATTTGTTTTTGAAAGGAAGATTCTTCTTTCGGGCATTGTTTTAATTCTTCAATTTTTTTTTGAATATGATTTTCTCTCTCATTTATTTCATTTTTTTTTGTAATGATTTTTTCCTTGTTTTGTGCGTTTTGCTGGATTTGGGCTAGTTTAATCTGTAATTTTTTTTTTATTTCATAATGCTCTTCTATTTTGTTTTGCAGGTTTTCTTTTCTTATTTTTAATTCATCAATTTCTTTTTTGTCAAATTCTTTATTAAAGAGGGCGTTGAATGATTTCAGTTGAATCTGTATTTTTTCAATAGATAATTTTTCATCTTCTTCTCTTTTTTTTAATTCAGTTAGATAGTTTGTTTTTTCGTTATGCAGGCTGGTCTGGATTTCGAATTTTTTTTTAATTTTCTCAAGTTTTTCTTCTTCCTTGTTCAGGTGTTCGTAATTTTTGTTTATCTCATTTGCTTCTTTTGTCAATTCGTTCATCTTTTTTTCAGTTGCGTTTTTTTTGTTTTTTAGTTCAGAGAGTTCATGCTTTTGTTTTTCGTGATGTTTTTGATTATCTTCCAGGTTGTTAAAAATCCCTCTTAGGTATTCTCCTTCTTCGCGCATGTTTTTTTTGAATACAGATGCGTTTTCCCGGATTTGTTTGTATTGCTCTGTTGAAAATATTTTGCCGAAAAGTTCGCTCCTGTCTTCTTTTTTCATTCTTAAAATCTGTTTTGTTTCTTCCTGTGGATTATAGACTGTGTATCGAAAGAGTAAAGACGGGTTTTTTGTGACCATGTCGGAAGGGTAATTTAGTAGGTTTATTATTTTAGAGCGGATTTCTTTTGGGCTGCAGAGGTAAGAGAGGTCGTCTATGATAAGTTCGCTTTTTGTCTGCGTGATTTCGCCAGTGTTGGTTTTTTTTAGACCTCTTTTTATTGAGATATTTTTCCCTTCAATTTCGAGTTTAAGGTTGACGCATGCGCTTGTTTTTCCTTTTCTTAAGAGAGAGCCGGCGCGTATGTGAGAGCCCGCCCCGAAAAGAGCAAATTCAATGGATTTTAGTATTGTTGTTTTCCCGCTTCCAATATCTCCTTCAAGTAGGACAACGCCTTTTGGGAAGAGAATTGTTTCTTCTTCGAAAGTCCTTATGTTTTTTAGGAACAATTTCTTTAGGAGCATAAAGAACAAGTAAAAAAGAATATTTTAAGTTTATATCTGTGATTTTTAGGATTATTATGTTTGATATCCTGTGGCTTGCGGCGTAATGAGAGTTTTTGTTTGAATAGATACTACGAAGTTCTGCTCTGGCGGGAGGTTCGTTTATCTTTAAAAAAAGTAAAATTTATATAGCTGGTTTTCTTTAGAATTGTATGAAAAAGACAACAGCAGAACTGACAGAAGAGTATATTGGAAAACATCCATATATTAAAAACTGCCTTAAGAAAGGTTTGATTAATTATTCTTCTTTAGCGCGGCTTATTGCTAAAGAATTAAATATAGAGAAGAAGACATCAAAAGAGGCGATTCTTGTGGCGGCAAGAAGGATGCAGAAAAAACTTTGCGAGAAAGTAGTTTATGAAAAGAAAATCATTGATTTGCTGGCAAAGTCAGAGATGGATATAAAAAACAAGATTAATGTATTTATTCTTTCAAAAGACATAAATCTGGATTATGTGGATGAAATTCAAAAAGATATCCGGAACTCTGTCGGGACATTCTACTGTCTAGAGGGGTCTGATAATTATACCATTATAACCCAGGAGAAACATTCCTGTTTGATAAAAGACAAGTTTGAATCAAATATAATTGTGCATAATAAAGACATGGTGCTGATTAATATAAAATCTCCAAAAGAGATTGAAGAAACAACCGGTGTTGTTTCGTACCTGACTAATTTGTTTGCGGAAAATGGGGTCAATATTGTGGAATTTTTTTCATGCTGGACAGATACATTGTTTGTAATATCATCTCGTGATTTAGGCAGGACTATTGATTTTTTAAAAGTCTGATATTTTTGTTGTAGATTAAGAGATGAAAAGAAAATAATAATTTAATTACTGTGATGATAAAAAAACGGGTTTTTGTTCGTATTGTGCAAGAGGATGCCGTTTATTTTGTTTCCTTGAAAACGACTCTTTGGCTGAATTCTTCCTGTTTTCCAAGGTTCCAGTTTTGTACAGGGCGATAATACCCGACAATACGACTGTATACTTCGCAAGGCATTCCGCAAACATTTTCTTTATTTTGATCCATGAATATATGAGTAAGTTAAGAATATATATGTTTCGGTTTCATTAGATAATGTCATTTGTGATTGAAAAAAGATTAGGAAAAATAAAGCAAGTTTTGTCAAAGAAAAAGATAGATGCACTACTTTTTTATTATGATGGAGAGAGCAGGAATATAACACAGGCAAACCTGTTCTATTTTACAGGCATTTGGTTTTTAGAACCGGCGATATTGATTATTTCAGGAAATAATTCTGAAAAAAATATAGATGATGTTTTATATACTTCGTATCCAATTGAGTCAGAAGTTCCATACAATGTAAAGAGAATAACAAAGGCAGAAAAACTCTTTGCTAAAGACAAAGAGATACTGCTTGGGATAGACCAGGGATTTGGTTATTCATCTTATAAAAAATTAACAAAAAAATACAAATTGTCCGGGTTTGTTGATATAACAAAAGACATTCTCAAGATGAGGAGTATAAAATCAAAAGAGGAGATAGCCAATATTAAGACTGCATGTAAACTCCAGAGGGAAATTTTAAGCGATATTGAAAACAAAAATCTGTTCGGCAGAAGCGAGAAACAATTGCAAAGCAAAATCGATATTGCAATACTGGAGCAGGGATGCACAAATGCGTTTGAGACTTTAGCAGCAGTAGATAAGAATACGAGCTATATTCATCATCTTCCGACAAACAGTATTGCGAAAAAAAGTATTCTGCTTGATTTTGGCTTAAATTACAATCATTACAATTCAGATATGACGAGGATGTTTTTTAGTTCTGGTGTGGACGGGGTTGCAAAAGAAGCATATTCTGCTTTAGAGGAATTGCAAAGCCAGATGGATGATTTCATAAAGCCGGGAATTTCTTTTGGGAAGATAACAGATTTTGCAAAATCCTTTTTGGAAGAGGACTACAAGGATTCCAATTTCTCTAATTTTCATTTGCTTGGGCATGGAATCGGACTACATGTGCATGAAGCACCAGGATATAAAAAAGAGGAAAGAGTAGAAGAGAACATGGTTTTCACAATAGAGCCGGGAATTTATGTGGAAGGTAAATATGGCGTAAGGTTGGAAGATACGGTTGTGATGAGAAAAAACAGGATTGAGCGATTGTAAAGTCAGATAATATTTTTGATAATATCTTCTCCGTCAATATCCTCTAGATATTTAGAAACGGTGTTTGGGACAAGATTTTTCCATTCTTTTTCATCTAATATTTTCTCTCTTATTTTTGTTGAGTTAATATTTTGAAATAGTTCTATATCTACAACTTTGTATTTTTTTAGAAGAAAAAGTTTTTTTACAAGGGCGTTTCCTGTGTAGATTACATCAAATTTCGGGCATAAGGACTCTACGTGCCTCACCCATAAGTCATTGTTATTTATGTCCGGGATGGCGATGATTTCATACTTGTTTTTTTCTATATGTTCATCTCCAAGAGTGAGTTGAATCATCTTTTTTCTTTGCTTGTATGAGAAAGGGTTGTTTATTGTTCCCTGCTCCTGGCTGCTGCCGATTGCAATAATGACTTTTTCACATTCATCCAATGCTCTTTGGATATCTTTTAAATGCCCCTTGTGAAATGGCTGGAACCTTCCGATAAAAAATGCAACAGCCATATTATATTTTTAAAACAGGAATTGGATTGATTTTATGGGCGTTTTTCTTCATTTTATCTTCTATATTTTCAATTGTTTTTTGCTCGATGCATAAATTTTCAGATATTTCTTTTTTGCTCATTTTATTTTCCATGCAATAAAGGATTTTGTCCAGTAGCTCGTAAGTGATTCCCATCTCCTCCTCGTCGGTTTGTTTTTCCCATAAATTTGCGCTTGGCGGCTTTTCAATTATCCTGTCGATTACGCCGAGGTGCTTTGCCAATGTCCGAACCTGTGTTTTGTAAAGGTCTCCTATGGGGAGGATGTCGACGCCGCCATCCCCGTTTTTTGTAAAATAACCTATGTCGAGTTCAGATTTGTTTCCTGTCCCGCAGACGATTAGATTGTTTTTGTGCGCAAAATCGCGTAGCAATATCATTCTTATTCTGGCGGAAATATTTCCCATGCCGACTTTATCGTCTGAAAAACCTTTTTTCTTTATTTCTCTGGAAATGTCGTCGATTTCAACAATAGAATATTTGATGTCCAGAGCATCTGCGGTTTTAATAGCATCATCAATGTCTTCTGCTTGGGTTGTAGCAGAGGGTAAGATTAATCCAAATGTTTTTTTGTTTCCTAATGCTTTTGTGCAAAGGTGAGCGCATACAGCGGAGTCAATACCTCCTGAGAGTCCGACAACAGCACCAGAAACATTTTTGGTCTGTTCCTGTATAAATTTGATTATCTTTTTTTCAATCAAGTCTGGTTGTATTTCAAGATTTAGATTAATATTTTTGTCTGCCATAGAAAATATCATGTCCCTATTTTTATATTTTTAATTATTTCTTTTATTTTTGCTATTCCTGATAGCGCCGCAAGATAGCTTGTTTTTGGATTGTCAGGGCAGGGGATGTTCTTTGTAATTGTTGTAATCTCCCCGAAATCGCCGGTTATTTTTAGTTCGTGGCAATTGACTTTTGAGTTTGGGTCTGCTATGATTTTTACTTTTGTTTTGGAAGGACCGATTCCTGCCAGGCAAATGGTTGCAGATACATTTATGTTCTTTGGAAAAGCAGAGACGGCATCAAATACATTGCCCTCGAAAACCACGGTCTTTTCGCTGATTTTATTCAAGTCAATGTTATTTTCGACAATGTATGGTGCGTCTTTAAGACCGCCGACAGGTTTTGTTGTTGTAAGGGTAACTGAGTCAATGTTGCAATTATTTGCGGCTTTTAGCGCGTCAATTCCTGCAACAGCGCCGGATGGAATGTGGACGTTTACTTTTTCTTTTTTTGCTAATTCCAGCAAGTCCATGTTGTCTATGAGTCCACCGACACTCATTATGAGAATGTCTGTGTGTTTTTTTATGCATGAATCCAGTATTTGCCGGACTGCATTTTTAGAGGATGTCTCAATTACGAGGTCTGAGGAGGTTATTAATTCTTCTAAGGGTGTGATTTTAGGGGTGTGCGTTAGTGAAGAGCATAATTCCTGTGCTTTTTGTTCTTCGACGTCATTTAGAGCAATTACGTTTATGTCTTCGTCTTTGTCAAAGGAGTTTGCAAGAATCGTGCCGATTGCACCGCATCCGATGATGCCTATTTTTAATTGCATGTTATTTTGCAGTTCTAAAGCTTAAAAATATGTTGCATTTTGTGGAGTTGTGTAAAAACGTATATGTTTGTATAATGTAAAAATGTTGGCGTTCTATCCTATAAGCGAAGCAACAAAGAACTACCTGGGTTTCTCCCAATTGAAGAGAGACTAACATAAGGGCATTTTTGTTTTTGAACTTTTTCTTCTTATTTTAAAATTAATTATAATTTTTCTTCAAACAATTCTAATAATAAATCATAAATGGATTTAAAATCTTTAAACTGATTTGGTTTTTTTAAATGTTTAACATAATCATAATCAAGGTTTCTTAGCTCCTCAACCAAATATCTACTTAACTTTGGTTTCTTGTCACGATAAGAAGGATTTGTTTTATGACATCTTAAAAAATCTTCAAAATCTTCTTCACTAAAATATATTTGTTCTTTATACTTTTCTATTTTTTCAGTTATCTTTTTTTGACCTAGTTCAAAAGTATCGGAATCGTAAACATATATGGTCATAGAATCAATTCCTAATCTTTCAAATTTTGTAATTGCATTGTTTAAATCATTCTCATTAGAATTAGGTTTTAATACATAATTTTCAGATATATGTTTGTTACCTTTTAATGCTTCAAAATAATTTTTTTCAGAATCTCCCTCACAATATATGAAGATTGCCTTTTTAATCTTCTTTGTATACACTTGGAACTCCTCCTAAAACGCCTTCTTTATAATAATCGCCATAATTTTTATTGATTTTTGTATTATCTCTGACAATACTATGAAGAATTACAATTTCACTTGTTGAATCTTTTTTATCAATAATATTTATCTGGTCACTTCTTAAATAATTTAAAATCTCAGGTTGATGAGTTGTAAATATTAATTGTGAGTTAGTTTTATTATTTGCAAAGTAATTTATGATAAATTCTACGATTTCAATATTGAATGAATTTTCAATTTCATCATACAATATTATTGAATCTTTTGATAGCTTTAGTAAATTATAAAAGATTAAAATGAATTTTTGAGTTCCACTTGACTCTGCAATGAAATTTATTTTCAAATCTTTATTCTTATGTTTATGTATTAATAATAAATTCATAACATCTTCTTCTTCAATATTTTCTCTTGTAATTGAATCCTCTTTTATAGTGATTGAAGTAATATTCTTCATTTTTCCTTTTACTAATTCTAAATCATGTATTGAAAAATCTGCAAAAGATAATTTATCTAATAAATTTTCTTTTAATTTATTATCATTTAATAGAGAAAAGTCAATCGGATTTCTAAATAAATTATTGATAGTAAATATTTTAGTAAAAAAATCAAATACTGGTTTTAATGCCTTTGAATTCATTTGAACTGCTCTTGATAACATTAAAGTTTGAGGAATTACACTTGTTGATATTAATTTTAATTCTTTTTCATACTTTTCATTAAATTTAAATTCTTGTTTTTCCCTTGCAAATACTTCTGTTGGTTTTTGTGTATCGTATGCCTTAAGATATTCCTTAATTATTTTTTCATTAGTGTATGAAAAACCATAAATATATTTTTTATTCTCTGATATGAAAGTTATCTCAAATTCAGTAGGTTTACCAATTTCAGTTAAAAAAGGATTATGTCTAATAGTAGTATTCACATTATGATTTTGAGAATTTAAAACCATCTTTTTCATAAAATCTAAACTCTCAATTAATGAAGTTTTACCAGAACCATTTACTCCAACTAATCCTGTTACATTTAAAATATCAAGATTATTGATCGTGTTAATGAACTTATTTCCACTTTTTTCTTTTGATTTTTTAGTGAAATCAAGAGTTTGCTCATTTTTATATGAATTATAGTTTTTTAGTTTGAAATTAATTATCATAAGCCCATAAAGAATTAAATACTTATAAATCTATCGTCTATTTCTACATTTTCTATTAATTTTTTAAAGAAAACAAGAAATTAACCTTTCTTAAATAAAGATTTATTTAAACCTTTTCATTAAAAATCGAAAAAATTTGATTTGGCGTAAGTTTAGGAACCCATATAATATCAACACAAATGTAATTAGTAATACTTTCTATAAAAACATCAACCCTGTGTTATCCCGATTTAATTTCCCCCCTCAAATCGAATACATGTGGAAATTAAATCAAAAGAAAATCAAGTGGATAATAAGACCAAAAATAAACGGCATGAAAAACGTAAATATAGCACAAAGCCAAAATATCAGCACCGGAAGAGTAAAACAATTATACTTAGAATACAAAAAAAACAGGCATCATACTAGTATTAAATGGGCGAATGTCTGTAGTCCAAAACACATTATTTATGCGTGTTATTTTATAATTTTTCCTGCTTTTTTTATTATATCTTTATAAATCGAAAACTCATCAGAAAATTGCTCAGATGCTTCGTAATTACTAAATTGATATTCTTCATTTACACCAGTACTTGTACTTATAGTTATTGTTCCATATCTCACAATTGGAATTTCATGGTTACCTTTAAACCTTTTGTCAGGAGTTCCATTTTTATTAACTTTTAACCATGTTTTATCTATGATTTTGGTATCATCAGGTACTTTATCTTGTTCCACAAAGTTTGTTTCGCTGAAATTAAATTCCAATTCATTTAAACCGATAACACCAAAATCATTCTTGCCTTGCATAACTATAAAATTGGGATAAAAATATAGATCAGCACCATTTGCATTTTTTAAATACAAAGCTTTATTTTGATACTTAATATCATCTAAATCTTTAAAATCAAATTGTATCTCTGTTCTTAGAATGGCAGTCGAAGCAGCTGAGCGGGTAGCTATTCTGTCTTGCTCTTCTGCTCTCGTAATATCCCAAATTTTTTGAGAAGTTGTTAGTTTTTTAAAAGCTTCATATGCCGCTTCATATTTAGTCCTAAATTCCTTGTCAAATTCAACATCAAGTTTTACATAAGAATTATTTTTTTGTTCTTCCAACTCAATTATTGCATTCTTTTGTTTTTGTATGTTGCTCTTAAATTCATTTGTTAAATTTTTAGCTATAAAACCAAATATTAAGCCATAAATTACGAATAATTTAATTTTAGAAAAAAATAAATTTTTTTTAATTTTCTTAATATCTTTTTCAAGTTGTTTCCTTTGGTTATGAGCTTCAATTATAGATTTCTTGATGCCTTCCATGTCTTGGCTGGTAATTTTTTCAGGCTCAACACTAAAAATATTATCCTGTTTTTTAGGTATACTTTTTATTAGTGGCACTTCATTATATTGTTTTGTATCGGATGATATTTTTTGCCTTTTATGAATACCCGTCCCCAAAATCCTCGTATTTAAGTAAGTGCCTTTTTTACCAAATGTTAAATTTACGCCTCTAATTCCTATCGAAGTGCTAATACCACTTTTACTTAAATTTAAACGTACGCCAGGAATAATTTTAATTCTTCTTCTAAAGCTCCATAAAGACATATTAGTGTTTTTAAGTGTTTAAAAGTTTAATAAGTATGCTTAATTTACTACATTCTTACTGTTTTTAAAATCGTTTTCGGATTCGTCAGTTGGTGGAAGAGAAAACACATTATTTTCACCTCCAATCACTTGCTTACCTAAATTCCAACGAAAAATCAAACGCCTTTGCAGAATGAGTAATCGCCCCCACGGAAATAAAATCCACACCAGTCTCAGCCAGTTTACTAATATTTTCCAGCGTAACCCCCCCCGACACCTCAGTTTTTATTTTCCTATCAATCAACTTCACTGCCTTTTTTATTTTATCCAAACTCATGTTATCAAGCATAATAATATCGCACCCAACTTCAAGCACTTCTTTTACCTCTTCAAGAGTTTCCACTTCAATCTCTATTTTCTTCTTACCTTCATGTTTTTTAGCAAGCATCAACGCATTTGTCACACTCCCTGCAATATTGATGTGATTATCCTTTATCAAAATCATATCATAAAGCCCCATCCTATGGTTCTGCCCGCCGCCGCATTTGACCGCATATTTGTCTAGCTCTCTCATACAGGGAAGCGTCTTTCTCGTATCGAGGAGTATGGCTTTATCACCACATTTTTTTACAAATTCAGCAGTATATGTAGCAACACCGCTTGTTCTTTGCAGAAAATTCAATGCAACCCTCTCTGCCGCCAGTATCGCTTTTGCGCTCCCGTGGATTTTTGCTATTTTTTGGTCTTTCACTACTACATCGCCTTCTTTAACTAATTCTTTAAAATCAATATTTGAATCAAGTTTGTGGAATGTTTTTTTTGCAATGTCCAGACCACAGACAACCCCTTTTTGGCGGGAAACAATGACAGCTTCGGTAATCTCATCATTCTTGTTTAATATTGCCTCTGTGGTAATGTCACCACTCCTGATATCCTCTTCAAGTGCGTATTCAATTAATTGATCTACATCCATATTATTTGCTGATTTCAAGCATTTTGTCCAGTGCTTTTTTTGCATTTTTCATTATTGTCTCATCAATAGAAATACTGTATTTTTCATTTTCCAGCGCGTCAAGGACTTTGGCAAGAGTAATTTTTTGCATGCCTTCGCAGACTCCGCCTGCATTGATATAAGTGTTGCCCGGGCATTCTAAAATCAGTCGATTCAGCATGTTTTGTTCTGTTGCGATTATGAATTCCTGGTCTTGGAATGTTTTGCAATAGTCCAGCATGCCTTTTGTGCTTGCAACTTCGTCGCATATGTCCAGTACATCCGGGGTGCATTCCGGGTGAGCGACAACCTTTGCGTTAGGGTGCTGTTTTTTTAAGTCATCAATACTTTTTTTAGAAATATGAGTATGGACTGAACAGAAATTATCCGCCAGTATGATTTTTTTGTCGGAATGTTTTTGCACGTATTTGCCGAGATTCTGGTCCGGCGCAAATATTATTTTTTCACATTCAATGGAATTTACGATGCCGATTGCATTTGCTGAGGTACAGCAGGCAGCCGAGATTGCTTTTAGTTCTGCGCTTGAATTGACATAAGTTACCAATGCTGCATCAGGATGCTTTTCTTTTAATTTACGAACCTCGTCAACATCTCCATTTTTAACAAGGGTGCATCCTGCACTAATATCCGGCAGAAGAACAGTCTTTTGCGGGCTGAGTATTTTGGCGGTTTCTGCCATGAACTTTACCCCGCAAAAAACAATCAGGTTTTTATCTGTTTTGGATGCAATTTTACTTAACTCGAAAGAATCTCCGATAGAATCAGCGATGCGGTAAATACCGTATTCTTGGTAATTGTGCGCCAGGATCAGGGCATCTTTTTCTTTCTTTAGGCGCAGTATTTTGGCAATTATTTTCTCGTCTTCCTTTGATATTTTTGGCAACATACTAAATCGGGGTTTAAAAGTTAATAAATCTAACTATATATTCCCTGAAAAGGAGGAAAAATAGTATTGTAAAAAAGAATACCGGGGCATATCTCACCCCGTCTTTGACATAGACATATTTTTGCTTTTTTTGTATTTTCTTGATATCTTCGTTTGTTATGCCTTCATAGCGCGTCCCTTCAATATTTAGGATTTTTTTAATAAATTCAATAATTTTTTGAAACAATGATTTGGGTTTGCCTGTTTCTTCTTTTGGTTTTGTTTCTTTAATGACCTCTGCAATCACATCTCCTTCAAGCAGGTCAGATGTTTTTATCTTTTTTTTATAGACTGATGAATCCGCGAATTTTGCGAATTTCAAAAGAACATAAAACATAGGTATGAGAACCATAAATTCAAGAATCGCGTTTTTTAGCAAATACAATTTTATGTAATTAGTATAGCAGCACAGGATAACTCCTATAATAAGAACATAGCTTATTACACGAACCTGTGATTTTTCCTTTAGGAGATATTTACCAAATGCTTTTGTTTTTTTATTCTTCACCATGATGATTATGCTGAATGCGATGGAATATACGCCGCCTATCGCAAATGAAGCAATAAGAAATATGCCTGCAAAAAGAAGAGCCTCGTTAAATGTGTTTGGAACAGAGAACAGATAAGGCAGTAAAACTCCAAGGGATGCAAGGATAAGTACATCTGCTTCTCCCCATTGGGAAAGCCAAAATAGGAGATAACCGATTACTAGAAAAAGACCACATGTTGTAAGAATCGACACAAATGGAAACGCATTTTTATTGAATAAAAAGTCAAAGGCATACAAAATAATGCCTGCAATAGAAATCAGGATAGGAACTTCATCAGGGATTTCACTTGTTTTCAAGTCGAAGTATCCTCCTGCCGCGCTCCCAATTAATGCAACAGTGGCAAAAAGGAATAATAGGGAAAAAGACATATTTTATCAACAAAGCAAAAATATGTTATTCCTCGCTATTTTCGTCTGCGTACACATTTTCCTTTGGTTCTTCCTCTACAGACATATTTTGATTTAGCTGACTTGATTTGAATTTTGAAATTATTTTCTTTCTTCTTCTCTTTTTTGGAAAGCCGGGGATTTCTTCTTCATTTGCATCTTCTTCAGTTGATATTTTTTCTATCTGGTCCTCGATTCCAAGGGATTTTATGAGGTCTTTATACCTGTTTCTTATTGTGACTTCTGTGACTCCTACAATATCGGCGATATCTCTTTGAGTTTGTTTCCTGCCTTCCAGAACTGCTGCAATATATATTGCTGCTGCGGCAACGCCAGTTGGACCTTTTCCTGAAATTATTTTTGAATCTTTTGTTTTTTCAACAATGTCCTTTGCTCTTGCTTCTACTTTCCCGTCAAGACCCAATAGTGATACAAACCTGGGGATGTATTGTTTTGATGTAGCAGGAAGAATTTTCAGGCTAAGTTGTCTTGAAATATACCTATATGCCCTTCCGATCTCTCTTTTTTCAATACCGGATGCTGCCGAGAGTTCTGAAATTGTTCTTGGAACACCGTAGCTTCTTGCGACGGCATATATTAAAGCAGTAATTATGGATTCTATTGATCTTCCTCTTACAACGCCTTTTTTTACTGCTTTTTCATATAGACGTGCAACTTCTTCATGTATTGCCTTTGGGAGCATTAGGTAAGAGACCTGTCTTTCCAGTTCAGCGAGAGAATAGTTAAGGTTTCTTTCCTTTGAATTCATTATTCTCTTGTTCCATTTTCTTAACCTGTAGTACTGGTTTCTTTTTTTGGATGTTAATTTATACATCTCTGCATTTCCTTTACCGATTTCAGTTGAGATTCCCTTGTTGTGCTTTGTAAATGTTATTGGAGCCCCAGTTCTTGTTCTGGAGGTTTGTTGTTCAGAACTGAAAGAGCGCCATTCTGCCTGGGTGTCAATTTCATTTTCTTCTATTATAGCACCGCATTTGGTGCAATATATTATTCCGCGTGAGCCGTCTGTCTTTAATTCATCATTTCCGCAATATTTGCATTTTTTTTTCTCAATCATAATTTTACCTGCTAAAAACCATAGTTTTTTAAATATTTACTAATAATGATGGTAAAGCTTATAAAGATTTTGTTTTTTCGAACTCCTTTTATTAAATGAGTTAGGTAGCATTATGTGGTTGAAAGACCGCCAACAATACCTTCTATCAATGGATTAAACATGGCACCCAGTATGATGTAGACCAATACATACATTCCTAATCCTATAAGCAAAAAATGCCAGCATAATACATTTTCTTTTATCTCATCTTCGCCGGTATCTATTCTTACAGTAAATTTTGCCATTAAAATCAATGTTTCAATAATATAGATGCCGACAATCAATTGCAGGAGTTCCGGGGGCACTGCATTTGGTGAGATGATGTTCATCATTCCAAAATTTCCACCGACTCCCATTTCAGAAACAGCTGTTGCTTCTCCTATTTTTTCAAGTTGTTTTGTCAGGATAAATACAATTGTCATCATCAGTTTTGAGACAGCGACAACTACTCCAGAGATTAAGGGAATAAGGATGTAGCTTTGGAATTTTAGGGAAGATATTGTCGGTGCCATTAATTCATCAATTGTTGATTGCGTATTTTTTAGGGAGTGCAAATAGCTGGCTATAGTAAGGGTCGTAAGAGAGGCGGATTTTGTTCCTTTTTTTATTGCAGAAGAGATTGCCTGCATAATGGTTTTTATCAATTTTGATGGATAATACCGCAATGCGCCTCTTTCCTTGTCAAAAAGAGCTTTGCTAAATGGCATAGACATTTGATTTATATTCTGCAGTATTTTTAAGAAAAGGCTCGTTATGCTTAATTGCTGTGTGTCTCTTTGGGCTTCGGCAATTGCTGATTCGATAGGCGTTCCGCCACTCATCCGGTTTCCAAGAGCAAAAAGGGCATCTTCAAATTCATTTTCAATGAAATCTATTTCTTCGGTTAAATGGATTTTCTGGAAACTTGACAGATAAAAGTACAGTATTGTTGAAAAACCCACAGCAATGATTATTGAAAGGGACATTATTGTTGAAAAAAAATTAGTTTCCAGTTGTTCACCAGTTATAGGATTAGTATAGAAAAAATTACTTTGCAGCATAAATAAAACGCCTGGAAGTGCTAATACAACCAAGACAAAAAGTGCAATGGGTAATACGGGAAGTTCCATTTTTTTATTTCCCAAACCAACAACAATGTTTTTTTCAGAGGTGTAATCAGGGTGTTCTGTTATGTCTACTTTTGAATGAGTGACGGGTCTTCCTTCCATGATATTTTTCATAAAAATAAAGACAAAGAAGGGGAGAATTATATCATAACCTATGAACATATAAAAAACCAGATTACCGATAGCATCTCCCATAAAAATAGCCATGAGTGGAAACATTAGCATTGCAAGAACGGGGAGTAAAATACCCAGCCCGTGCAGAACTGCGATAGGCATGCTTAGGTTTCTTACATATTTTTTCATTTTTTCCTGCGACCCTTCAAGTATGATAGATACGGATTTATCCAGTAGTGTTTCTCTCCTGTATGGATTAGACTCCAGCATAGATTCACGGATAAGATGTATTGATTCAATGAAATCCCTGTTGTAGTTGTGCCATTGATTGAGATAATCATCCAGTGCATCATACATGTTGCTGAATTTTCCGATTTCAACTTTCCACATCAATAATTTAAAATCTTTTGATATTTTTCCGCTCATGTTCTTGGCAGTGAACCGGATGGCACCTTCAAGATTAGGCGTTGTTTTCATATAGATTATCAGGTATAGTATTGCCATTACGAGGTCTCCTCCAACCTTCATACGCAGCATGTTTGCTTTTTTTTGTATGTATGTAGAAAAAGAATAGTATATGACAAGGGGCAGAAAAATAAATGCAATCATAAGGATTTTTGGTATTGGCAATCCTGCTGTGGCAAGAGAGAAAGGGAGTATTGCAAGAGGCAGTGAAAGAAGAGCCGCAAGATAGGTCATACTAAATGTTTCTTCTATTGTCACTTTATAGTCCAGAAAATTTATTGCCTGTCTTAGGTCATTGTATTCGTCTTCTTTTGGAGGTGCTATATTAAATACTTTTTGCGCGAATTTTGCTCCCTGTTCATACCAATTTAATTTTTTTTGCGCTTCATCTTCACTACGGTATTGTTCAAATTCTTTTGAAACACCTATTTCTTCATCATATTTAGTATCTGGTGTTTCGTCAGCATAACCGTATTTTTTGAGTATCTTATTCAATGCCTTTTTATCTATTTTTCCCTTTTTCCCTTTTTCGTTTGTTTGGCTCATTAATACTATTTTATTGACAAAATATATAAAGAATACTGTGTTTATCATTAAATGAAATATTTTTGTGACCTCCATATACATTCGAGATATTCGCGCGGTACAAGCAAAAACATTACGATTGAAAACCTTGCTAAATATGCCAAAATAAAGGGATTGAATATTATTGGGACTGGTGATTTTACGCATCATGAGTGGTTTGCTGAATTGAAAGAGAAACTTCAGGAAAAGAACAATAAGGGAATATATTATTTTAAGAAAGATACATCCCAGAGTAGTCTTCTTCAATATTCTGATTTGTCGGGTGGGCAGGAAGAGGAGAAGGAAGTTGGGTTTGTTTTCCAGACAGAGATTTCTTTAATGTATTCTGATGAGGAAAAATCGAGAAAAGTTCACATAGTATTGTTGTCGCCGAATATTGAAGTGACAGAGCAGATAAACAAATACCTTGCATCAAAGGGAAGGATGGATTATGATGGCAGACCGATATTCGGGCATCTTCCATGCCATCAGCTGACTGCTGATTTAAAAAAAATATCCGATGATATCGAGATTATTCCTGCGCATGTGTGGACCCCGTGGTTTGGCTTGTTTGGTTCCAAGTCTGGTTTTGACAGGATAGAGGATGCTTTTTTGGATCAGACAAAACATATTTACGGGCTTGAGACAGGACTTTCAAGCGACCCAAAAATGAATTACCATCTGAGTTGTCTTGATAGGTTTGTTATGATAAGCAGCAGTGATGCGCATTCTTATTATCCGTGGCGATTGGGCAGGGAGGCGACGATATTTGATTTTGAGAAAGAAATATCTTATGATGATTTGATTGGTGCAATAAGGCAAAAAAATAAAGGGTATTCTGGTACCATTGAAGTTGATCCGCGTTATGGAAAATATTACTTTGACGGGCACAGGGACTGTAACATTAGTATATCTCCTACAGAGGCAATAGAAAAGTATCACAACATCTGTCCTGTCTGTAAAAAGCCGTTGACAATAGGTGTTTTTCATCGTGTAATGGAACTTGCAGACAGGAAGGAAGAATATGTCGCCGCGGACAAGCCATCTTATTATACTTTGCTTCCTCTTTTTGAAATAATTTCTGCTGTGAAGAATATCTCGACACTACAGTCTAAGACGATATGGGGTATTTATAACAGGATGATAAAACAGTTCGGGAATGAATATAATATTTTGATTAATGTTCCGGAAGAGGAGTTGTCTAAGATTGTGGATGAAAAAATAGCAAAAGAGATAGTAAATATAAGAAATAAGCAATACCTCATTGAAGAAGGAAGCGATGGGGTTTACGGTAAATTAAAATAGGTTTAAGGGCGAGAGCCGGGACTCGAACCCGGGACAGAGGAGCCACAATCCTCTAGGCTAACCAACTACCCTACTCCCGTCATTTTTTGGATTAAAGATATATATTTAAATATTAAAATTTAAAAAGGGTATGGACTTGTTGAACATATTGCTGCATTTTAACCGGGAGACTATTCTTGAATGGTTGCCCGCGGTGATTTGGACACTATCAACAATAATAATATACAAGATATATTCTTTCTACGGCAAAGAGATTAGGGACCATATAATAAAATTCGCAGTCTACAAGTTGAAGATAAAGCGCGCAAAAAAGACCATATGCGAATTGCACAGGTATACTGCTATCCTAGTATTGCTTCTGGGAGGGTTGTATGTTATTGATATAGCTCCATTTACTGTTGAAAAGGCAACAGCGTTATCTAATGTATTCAAGACCCTTCTTATACTTGTCCTGGCAAACCACACAATAATTCTTCTAAAGCAATTTTTGACCCCACTGTTATTGAATCTAGAACAGGACAGGGAAATAGAAGAGATGTCCAAGGATTATGCAGAAATTATAAAAAAAACAATATTTGTTTTTGTTTTTTTCTCTGCTCTTCTTGCAATAATGCAGTTGTGGAGTATTGATATAACCTGGCTTGTTACCTCTACCGCAGTCATAGGTCTTGTCCTGGGTCTTGCTGCGCAGAGTACCCTGTCTAATTTAATCGGGGGGTTTGCGATATGCGCGGATAAGGCATACCAGGAAGGGGATTTATTGAAATTGGAAGACAATACAATAGCGACAGTAAAAAAAATAGGAATAAAATCAACATGGCTTGAGACATATTCTGCTTCAACCATTATCATCCCTAATTCAGTGATGTCCAATACAAGAATTGAAAATTTAAGTCTTCCATACAACAAAAATCTTGCAAGGATAAAAGTGAATGTATCTTATGACAGTGATGTAGCACAGGTAAAGCGCGTTTTAATAGATATTGCAAAGAATACAAAAAAAGTGCTGAAACATCCAAGACCATTTGTTTACCTGCTTGAACTTGGAGATTATGCTCTTAATTTTATATTGGTTTGTCCTATACCAAATATGAAACACAGGCTGGAAATAATTGAAAAGATACATTGCACCATAATAAAAAGGTTCCGCGAGGAGAATATAAAAATTCCATTCCCTACTCAAATCAGCCATGTTGAGTTTACACAGGGCAAGTACAGTGAATTGAAAGAGGAAGTGTGCAGAAATGAGATAAAAAGATAAGAAATATAGTTTTTAAGCTTTTGTTGAGTTTAGGATTATGTACATTAATAACATAAAAAAGACAGGAAAAATGAGAGTTCCTGCTGTTGCTTATGCTTCAGATAAGCTATTTTCTTTAATGGAGCAGGATAAAACACTCGAACAGCTCAAAAATATAGCCACCATGCCCGGAATAGTGAAGCATGCTCTTGCAATGCCTGATGCTCATCAAGGATATGGTTTTCCTATTGGTGGTGTTGCGGCATTTGATTTGGAGGAAGGGGTTGTAAGTCCCGGCGGTGTTGGATTCGATATTAGTTGCGGTGTGGAATACATAAAGACAGATATTCCAATAAATGAGTTGGAAAAAAACAGGCAGCAGTTGTTGGATTCTCTTGCGAAGCATGTTCCTGCTGGTTTGGGCAGTTCGTGCGATGTTTTGGAAAAAGATGCGTTGGAAGAAGTATTGTTCCAAGGCGCAAAATACAGCGTTAGACAGGGTTTTTTGAAGAAGAAGGAATTAAAATATTTTGATGATGATGGATGTATTGATATAGATGAAGACCATGTAAGCGACAGGGCAAAAAAGAGAGGTAAGAACCAGCTTGGTTCTCTGGGTTCGGGAAATCATTTTTGTGAGGTGCAGTATGTTGATAAGATATTCGACCAAAAGACTGCTGATTTGTCCGGGTTGTCTGAAGGGAAGGTTGGTATAATGATTCATTGCGGATCCCGTGGTCTTGGTCACCAAGTTGCAACAGATTATATCAAAAAAATGGAAAATGAGATAAAATACGATGATTTGGTTGATAGGGAATTGGTCTGGGCGCCACTAGAAAGCCAGACAGGACAGGAATATTTATGCGCGATGCACCAGGCAGTCAATTATGCTTATGCAAACCGGAGTTTTATGTATCATCATATTAAAGAAGCATTTGAAGAGGTTTTTGATAATTCTGCAGATGCTCTTGGAATAGGGCTTGTAAGGGATATATCTCATAATATTGCAAGAATTGAAAAGCACAAGATAGATGACAGAGTAGAAAAAGTATGTGTTCACAGGAAAGGGGCTACTTTTTTAAGGGATACTCTTCCTGCCATAATTCCGGGGTCCATGGGGACGGCAAGTTACCTGCTTTCAAAAGGAAAAAACGCGGAAGAACTGTCTTTTTCTTCTACCGCCCATGGAGCAGGAAGGGTTATGAGCAGGACAAAGGCAAAGAAAACATTAAACCAGGAGAAAATAACAGAGGAATTGAACAAAAAAAACATTTCTGTGCATTGTGAGTCGAGATTTGGGTTTGTCGAGGAAGCCCCGGAGGTTTACAAGGATATTGAAGAGGTAATTAAAGTGTCATGCGGGCTTGGGCTTACAGGGAAAGTTGCAAGACTAAAGCCTGTTTTGTGTTTGAAAGGGTAAATTAATTTTTTTCCAGTACAGAATAAAATTCATCCCAGTCCAGAACAGTGTTTACGCATCCGTCTTTTAGTAAGAGAACTCCGTATGTAGGGATGTTGTGTTTTGCGCACAATTCAAGTCCTTCTTTTATTTCATATATGCACCCTACTCCAATTATTGCCTTTGGCTTGTACTTTTTGATAAGGCGTTTTATGACCGATCCACCAGTCGCTATAAAAAAATTACATCCTGCTTTTTCTGATTTTTTCTTTGCTTCGCCCACAGGACATTGACCACAGTTGATACAGGATACAAGCCCACCAAATGATTTTGCAGGGCATTTTTCTGAACGCAGGCACTGGGGCATAAATATGCATATGTCCTTGTACGGAGTTTTCTTTACTTTCTCTTTGTTCATTTCGTTTTGGACATGGATGTATGTCTGGTCGACAATTTTATCATCAATCCTGAAAAAACGAAATACTGCTTTTAACATGCCGTAAAACAATACTATGAGCGAAGAAAACAACCTAGGAAACAATATTTTTTTTGTTGCGATGTTGAATGCTATGATTGAAGATAAGAATGCAATAATAATAATCGTAAGAAAGAAGACCAACACAGATAGCTTTCCCAGTATTAAAAAAATAGTTTCATACATATTTATTTATGTAAATTAATACTGATGGCTCCTATTTTATATGCCCCGCTGGTTTCAATAGAGATTTGATTCATTCCCATCACAAATGCAGAAACATTCAGGGGGATAGAATAAGTGTCCGGGTTTGGGTTGTTCAATTGTGTTTTAAATTTATTTAAGATTAATTTAACGGGACGCTTCATTGTTGTTTCATCTATTGTAACATTCATTTCCACTTTGTTTTTTCTCATTAATTTTATGTCGCTTTCATGCAGGTAAAAAGAATATTTCTTGTTTGAAACAGTGTCTGTATCATAGTATTTTACTGATAGATGGACATTATTTAGAATATAGCCGGAATCTTTGTTGGTGGAAAAAATAACAATATTTTCTTTCGGCATCATCTGCGCTTCCAGGTTGGAGAAGGTTTCTTCATATTTTTCCAGGGGGAGCGGCTTTTGGCTATATATTATGTTGTTGTTGATTATTACCTGCAGAGGGCTGTTTCTCACTGCATCTTCAACAACAAAATCAAGTACACCTACATTCCAACCGTCTATTTCATAATTTTCCAAAGGGATAGGGAATGTTTTTTCTATGGTGTCTTTTTGGGCAGATATCCTGAAATTCTCAATAACATACTCTGTTTTGCCTATGATATTTTCTGATTTACCGGCACTTATTTCTATTTCATGCGTATTTGTTAAATTCATGTATTCTATTGGTATTGAAAAACTGACCGGTCCGCCTTTTTTGGAGGAATATGCTGTATTGTTGTTGACACTAATTGTTAAGTCACCCATAGAATGATATTTTGCATTTAAATCAAATTCAATGAAAATATCCTTGTATTTGGCGGGCGTTACGAAAGATATCTTTCTTGTTTGTTCTGAAAGTAAGTTGTTTTTGATTGTAATTTCTTCTTTTATCTCTTTTATTGTTTTTCTTTCCTGGATGTCTTCTGAAGTAAGTTTTATTCCTTCTTCGCCGCCGAGGTTAAATATCCTTCTTGCCGGCTTTACAGAGCCCAGAGTACCTACATCCCTGGAGAAAAAGACGGTTTTTTTTGATCCGAATAAGAAACTAAAAAATCCGCCATTGCTACTACTATAAGAAGCAGAAGTATCTGATGAAATTCCGCCCCCTCCATTGGACGAGGCTATGAGTACAAAGGCACAATAAGCCAATACCATGCCCATTATTGCTTTTGAAAACAAATCCATATTTAAGAATAGAGCGTTTAATTATTTAAATGTTGTTTAATTTTCTTCTAATTTCTTTTTATTTTAGAATTTCAGGAGGATAATTATCCGAGTTTGCAGTTTTTAGGATTTCTTTTCTTCTGGTTGCTCTTCTTTTTTGGTTTCTTTTGGCTTTTCTTCCTTCTTGGTTTCCGGTGTTTTTTTTGCTTTAGAATTTTTTGTTTTTTCAACAGGAGTAGTTGTTTCTTTTATCTCTTCTTTTTTGCCGGTTTTTTCATCTTTTGGTTCTGCTGCCGGTGCTTCTTTGGTTTCCTCTTTTTTCTGTTCTTCTTCCTGTTTTTGGGCTTCTTTTTTCTGTTCTTCCTTCTTTAATTTTGTTTTATCTTCCCTTTGTTTTACCTGCCCTTCAATATCTATGTTTGTGAGATTTGCAATTACAACTTTTTCTTTTTTATACATCTGAATTTTAATGGTTCTTGGTGGGTTTTTTATCCCGTGTTTCCATATAAATTCATTTAGTTCTACGCCGATTTTTATGTTCTTTACATCTGCTTTTGCATGTCTTGAGGCGTATTTTCTTATAAGTGCGATGCTTTTTTTTGCCCTTATTGTGTATTTTCCTTTGTTGTAGGCATCTTTGAGTGGAACGATTGCTGTTTTAATCTGCTGTTTGCTTGTTGCTTTTTCCTGTTTCATGTTAATCATATTTTTAATTTAGAACTACGTCTCCAGTGTCTGCTCCTGAATCGTTTAAGACTTCTGAACCTTGCTTTTTGCAGACCATAAACTTTTATGTCAATCCATCGTGGTGACGGATCTGCTTTTCTGTGAGCCACTGCCAATTTTATTTTCCTTCCAAGTGTTTTTTTACCCATATTGCGTTAAGTTTACTGTTTTCTTTACTTTATATACAATAGAATAAAATAAAAGCTTTAAATAGTTAAAACAAGTTTTATCCATAATTTGTTAAATTTTCTGCCTGTAGGTTTTTTGTTTTGTTCACTGTTTTTTCAAATGATTTTATCTCTTCAGGACTGATTGAAGGCTTGAATGTTTCCAGGGTTTTCAAGAAATCATCGTGAGTGACTATTTTTGCCTTCTCATCCTTTCTCAATACACCAAGGGACGTTTCCCTGCATAAGTTTTCAATATCTGCTCCGACAAAGTTTTTTGTTTTTTCAACTAACTCGTCAAGATTTACGTTATTGTCCAATGGCATTTTTTTGGTGTTTAGTTCAAATATTTTTTTTCTTGATTTATCGTCAGGTAGAGGGACATAGATGTGCCTGTCGAATCTCCCGTTTCTTATGAATGCAGTATCTACTAAGTCAGGACGGTTTGTTGCTGCAATCAATACAACTCCTTTCAGACCTTCAATACCATCTATTTCTGTCAAAAATTGTGTTATTATGCTTTCTGTTGGTTCAGAGCCCATTCCTCTTTTCTTGAAGATGGCGTCAATTTCATCTATAAATATTATGCATGGAGATACCTGTCTTGCTTTCTTGAATATGTCCTTTATGTATTTTTCGCTCTCTCCCAGCCATTTGCTCAATATATCGCTTGCTTTGATTGAGATAAAATTGCTTTGGGCCTCGTGCGCAATTGCCTTTACAAGAAGCGTTTTTCCAACTCCCGGAACGCCATACAACAATATGCCCTGTGGTGGACGGATGCCCATTTTCTTAAACAGGTGAGGGCGTTTAATCGGCCATTCAATAACTTCCTTTAATTTTTGTTTTATGTCATCGAGTCCGCCAATGTCGTCCCAAGTAGTTTTCGGTATGTCAATCATGACTTCTCTCATAGCAGATGGTTCAATGACATGTATTGCTTTCTTAAAATCTGATTTAGAAATAGACATTTTTTCCAGTTCGTCTTTAGTCAATTCATCTTCCTTTAAATCAAGTTCAGGAAGTGTTCTTTTAAGACATACCAGGGCCGCTTCTTTACATAATCCTTCTAAATCAGCGCCGGAATATCCGCATGTTTCATTTGCTATTATTTTCGGGTCAACATCCTTTTCAATAGGCATGAACCTTGTGTGTATCTGGAGTATTTCTTCTCTTGCTTTTGTGTTAGGCGGGCTTATTTCTATTTCCCTGTCAAACCTTCCCGGGCGCCTTAAAGCATTGTCTATTGCATTAGGACGGTTTGTGGCTGCAAGTACTATTACCTGTTTCCTGGCAGTAAGTCCATCCATGCATGCTAAAATCTGTGCAACTACCTTTCTGTCAACCACCTCGGAATAAATGTCATCTCTTTTTGGAGCAATGGCATCAATCTCATCTATAAATATAATACAAGGCGCATTATCCTGGGCTTCTTTAAATAGTTGTCTTATCTTTTTTTCACTGTCTCCCACCCATTTGCTCATTATTTCAGAGCCATTAACTGCTTTAAAACTCGCCCTGCTCTCATTTGCGATAGCTTTTGCAATCAAGGTCTTTCCACAGCCGGGAGGACCATAGAGTAGAATTCCTTTTGGGGGAGAGATTCCCAGTTTGGAAAAGATTTCCGGGTGGTTCAAAGGGATATCTATGATTTCCCTTATTTTTTTTAATTCTTCTTTCAGACCACCTACATCCTCGTAACTGTAAACTTCCAGTCCATATTTTTTTAGTCCCTTGTTGCTTATCTCAACAATCGTGTTTTTTGTAATCTTTAAAAATTCTGATTCCGGTTTTGTTTCTGTTACTTGGAAAACCATATTCTGAAAACTTACGGACAATGCTTCGGCAACATCGAGCCCGGCAGTTTCTTCTACAGCATCAACTAATTCCTGTTGTTTTGGGCTTATTGGAGAAATCAAATCTTTCTTTGTGACTATCCTTCCGAAAAAAAGAGAATATGCATCTTTTTTTGAAACATCCAAAACTACACTTTTATTGAGTGGCTTTAATTTAATAACTTTTGCTTCAGGAACTTCTTTAAGCGGTTTTAAAACCACTTTATCTCCCACAGTAATTCCCAGGTTTTTCCTGGTAATCCCGTCAATCCGGATAATATCTAAGTTCAGATCAGAAGGATATGCCCTTACAGCAAGAACTGCACTTTTTTTTCGTCCATTTAGTTCTATTGCGTCTCCTTCACGTATACCTAAGGTAGACATATATTTATAATCAATTCTTCCGATGCCGATACCAATCTCGCTTTGTGCAAAAGAAGGAATCTCACCAACGGTGAGTACGCATTCACTCAATCTTTTTGCGACTTTTTTTTCTGTATCTGTAGAATGATTAGCAGTAGTGGGCGTGATAGCATTATTTTGACCAGATGTATTTTCGACAGGATTGTCCATATTATAAGAATATACAGCAGAGATTTTATAAATTTTTAGGAAATCTGGTTTATTTAATCTCAATCATCCCGCCATTTGCCATTATATGAAACGTTTTGCCCAAAACATAGCCTTCTTCGCTTGCAAGGGAGGCAAAACTTGCCAGTTTCTCCATGTTGCCGTGACTAGGTATTATGTTTTTTGGTTTAAGCAGTCTTATCATATCTCTATGGTCTTCTCTTTTTGCATGTCCTGAAACATGGACATTGTTTATTACACGGGCTCCTTTTTTCCTGAGCAATATTTCCATATTATGCTTGTTTGCCTTATTTATCGGGCTGGGAATAGTGAAAGAAGAAAAGATTACTTCATCTTCTTTTTGGAATTTGTAGTCCAAATCATCTTTTGCCATGGAAGCCAGCACAGAGTTTGGTTCTCCCTGGTTTCCTGTAACAACCATAAGATATTTTTCCGGGTTCTGCGCAACTTTTTGCAGGACAGATCCGCTTTGATTTTTACTGGAACAAATTATAACTTCGCTCAAATCAATTAAATTCAACTTTGCCGCGGCTTTCATGTAAGTGGACATAGATCTTCCTATGCATATTATCTTTCGCCTGCCTTCATTTGCTTTAATGATGTTTCTCATCCGGGCAATGTGCGATGCGAATGTTGTTATTACAACAGCTTTTCCAGACTGGTATGCGCGGTTTAGGGCATCATGCACCATAATCTGTGCGATGTATTCTGATGCTGTTCTTTCAGACTCTTCAATTCTTACACTTTCTTCGATATGCACTTTTATGCCCATCTTGGCAAGCTGTTCCATCCTTGCGTAGTCTGGTTTCTTGCCCATTGTCGGGGTGTTGTCGAGTTTATAATCATTCAGGTAAGTTACGATTCCCTCTTTTGTGTGGATAGCAATAAGTGTTGCCTGTGGGATACTGTGGGTTATGTGCACAAGTTCGATTTTTATATCCTGTGTTGCCTTAAGAATAGACCCGGTATTTAGGGGCATCAAATTGCCGAGCAATGATCTTTTTTTCTTGTCCTTTACTATGTGCTTGATTATTTCGATAGTGTAGGGAGTCCCTATTATAGGACACTTGTATCTTTCTGCCAATACGGGGATTGCTCCTATGTGGTCCAGATGTGCGTGAGATGCTACTATGGCCACAACTTTTTTGTTGTGGAGAATAGAATCATCCGGGACTGCGCCTTCCTTGATTAAAACATCATCGGGCACGTCATTCGTCTCTTCCTGTAGAGGAATTATTTTTTCCATGAAAAAGCCCATATCGCATATTACGACTTCTCCATTCACTTCAATAGCGGTCATGTTTTTGCCTACTTCATTATATCCGCCTATAGAATAAATTTTCATATTATCACAATTATATTATTTTATATTATTTAAAAGAATATTAGAAAAATTAATTATTAAACTAATATTTTTTTTCTTTATTTCGTCTATTTTCATTTTATATTAAAAAAACAATATTTATTGCGCATCTATTAAAAATAAAATACGCAATAAAAAAGATTTATCCAAACAATGCTCCCAGTCCTGCAGCTGCTTCTTCCTCTTTCTTTGCTTCTTCTGCTGCAGATGGTTTTTCTTCCTTTTTTTCTGATCCTGCCTTTTCTGCCGGTGCTGCCGCTGCTACGGGTGCCGCTGCTACTGCAACGCTTTTGTTCATTGCTTCTTCTATATCAACATCTTTTAATGCTGCTGTAAGTGCTTTTATTCGTGCTTCATCTGGTTTTACACCAACACTTGTCAATATCTTTTTTATATTTTCTTCATTTATATCTTTTCCTACTTTGTGCAAAATCATTGCGCTGTAAATATATTCCATTTTTTTCACCTATTTATTTATAGTTTATTATCCTTTATTTTTTTTGCTAGATTCTCTGTTGCTCTTTCTATTTCACTTTCGCTTCTGGCGCCTGTACATACGATTCTGCCTGAATTGAAGAGAAGAAAGACCACGTGAGGATCATTTAATCTTAATATTAGCCCTGGGAATGATTCCGGTTCGTATTCGCATCCGTCTAATGCAAATGCGATTTTGTCCAGTACTAATGTCCGGTTTAATGTGCCTGATGCAACCATGTTTACGATTTCTTCGTCCGGTTCCTGATCAATTGTTATACCTTGATTTCTTAATATGTCCATCAGGAATCTTGTCGCTTCCTGCGCTAGTTTAAATGATTTTGTTCCTGAGCATATTATCTTTCCTGTTGAAAAGATTAGATAATTTGCTTTTGGGTCCTTTGTCCTGTAAACAAGTCCGGGAAATACTTCCGGCTCATATTCTGCATCGTCCAGATTGTTTGCGAGTTTCTCTAAAGGAACTTCGCAGTGCAAATCTGTCGACACGACAACATTATGTACTTTTAAATCATATTCTCCTGCCATAATATTAGTTAGTTTAAAAGGAAGGTTTAAAAAGGTTTAGTCATTTTTCTCCGTTTTAGGGTTACGTAGCTCTAAACGGCATTTTATTTTCTATAGATTATTTGCTAAGATAATGTTTTCGTTTCGTTTCGTCGAATTTTTCTATTGAATACCTTAGCATTGTCCTCGGCATTGTTTTGTGATGTTTTTCAAGGAAGTTCTCTTCTTCGTTTTGGTTTCTTTTGCCGATTTCCCTGAGCATCCAGCCGACTGCTTTGTGTATTAGGTCGTGGTCGTCATTTAGAAGTAGTTTGGATATTTTTAACGCATCATTGAATTTGTTGTTTTTTATGAAATGAAATGTCGACATTATTGATATTCTTCTTTCCCACAGGTTTTCTGATTTTGCCATTTGGTATAAAATAGACTTGTCTTTTTCGAGCAGATAAGTTCCCAAAATATGCTCTGCAGATGAGTCGACCAGATCCCAGTTGTTTATGTTTTTTGTATTGGTTAAGTAAAAATCAAATATTTCTTTTTTTTCCTGTTCATCTGCTTTTCTGTATTTTAGGATCAGTATGAATAAGGCGGTTAATCTCTCTTCATGTATCTTGCTCCAAAGTAGTTTTTGTATGTTTTCTATTGATAAATTAGGATATTTTTTTGCTATTTTTCTCTGGTCCGGGACTGAGACGCCCAAAAATATATCGCCCTCTCCATATTGTCCTTTTCCTGTCTTAAAAAAACCCCGCATGATTTCTGCTTTTTGCGGGTTTTTTAGGTTTAGTAGATTCTTTTTTAGTTGGGTTAGCATGAAGGTATATGAGTTTTAGAAAATATAAGTGTGATGTTTTTACTTTAATAGCCTTCTTTGAACTCTACGTCAAATTCTTCTAAAATGATTCCGTTTTCATTGACTGCTTCTCCTATAATAGAAGCTTTGATTCCCTGTTTTTTTAGCACATCAATAATTTTATCGGCTTCTTTTGCGATAATCACGAAGCCAACGCCCATGTTGAAAGTTCTGAACATTTCTTTGTTGTCGACATTGCCTTTTTCCTGCATTGTTTTAAATATGGGTGGTATCTCTACCCACTTGTCTATTTTGTATCCGATTTTGTCATTTAACCGGGCAATGTTTAATATTCCGCCGCCTGTGATGTTTGCCAGCCCGGTAATGTCATTAAAGCATTTGTCCAACACATCCAGGACGGGCTTTACATATATTGTTGTGGGGGTTAATATTTGCGGGGCGTATTTTTCAATATCTTCTTTGTTGCCGAGCAATACTTTTCTTGCCAGGGTTATGCCGTTTGTGTGGATGCCTGAACTTGCCAGTCCGATTATTTTATCTCCTGCCTTTATTTTATCTCCAAGAACGACTTTGTCTTTATCTACAGTTCCCAGGACTGCACCGGCTAAATCAAAACCTTTGTCGTCAATCCCGTTTATCACTTCTTTTAATGTTGCGGTCTCCCCGCCGACAATTGCAATTTCTGCCTGCCTTGCTCCTTCGCATAATCCTTTGCCGAGTTCTAATGCCTGTTTTTGTGAATTTTTCCCGTCTGTTTTTGTCATTGCGAGGTAATCTACTAAGCTTATGGGTTCTGCGCCGAGGCATATTACGTCATTTACGCACATTGCAATCATGTCTATGCCGACTGTGTCGTATTTGTCAATGAGTTGTGCTACAAGCACTTTTGAGCCCACTCCGTCTGTTGAAAGGACGAGGTACTTGTCGCCGAATTCTATTAAATTTGCAAAGTGTCCTATTTTTGACTTTACTGCTCCTACTTTGTTGTTTCGGAATTCCAGGGTTTTGCTGACTGCTGATACAAGGGATTTAATTGTGTCGGCTTCTTCATTAAAATTGACTCCTGCTTTTGCGTATGTCATTTGTTCCATAACATTAATCTATTTAGATGGTTTTTTATTTTTATCTAATAATTGATTATAATTCAATTAGTCCGACAGTATCTCACTAATTGGTTTTTTTGTCCTTCAAATCCTTCGGGAATTTCAACTAAAAAGGAGGGTGGCATTTTGCCCCCATCCTTCTGCAAAGCTCTTATCTCTTTACCGGTGGTTTTTTAAATATCTTTCGGCTACCAACGCCTCGGAAAATTTGCCGCTGGCAACTGCTTTGATGAAATTAAGCTCCATGTTAACAAAATCCATCTCTGTCTTGTCTTCGGCTTCTACATGCTTTCTTAATTCTTCCTTGCTGGATGTCCCCTCATCTGCAGATAATTTGAAATATTCCGGCACGCTGGTCTCCAGACGCCACAATACTATCTTTTTGATTTCCTCGTCAAGTTTTTTATCATTTGTCATATTATCCCCGTTCTCCAGCATTTTTATGATTTTTTCGCCAAGTTCAGAATTGTTTTTTACTTCAATCATTGCCGCATTCCATGCGTATGGTTCATCATCAATCACCACAATCACATCCTCTTTGCGGATTTTTTCAAGAAGGTTAGCATATATTCTCATGAACTTTGCTTTTTTTGTCTTCCATGTATGATTTATACGTGCAGAATATTTAACTGTTTAACGCGCGCGCTATTTGAAAAATCATTTATTTTCTTTCTCTAATTTTTTTCGTATTTTCCTTTAAATCCAGATAATTATCCGGTGAAACTATATTTTTCCTATTTTGTGTCTTCAGTTTCAACCGTCGACAAATTGTCGATAACTCAATTTCGCTTGGTTCTGATTCTCTTTTTTCACAATATGCCAACGATTTTAGTTGTACGATTTTATCGTACGGTTCAAATCCTTCTTCTTTGAGTTTTATTTATTGTGGGGTTTAATGCCCTGTTGCTTGTGGTGGAATGTTATATTTTGTCTGAATTGATACTCTGAAGCTCTGTTTAGGGTTATTTATTGAGAATTTATGAACTTTTAGATGCATTTTGTAAATTATTCAAATCAACATATTCAGATTCTGGAGTTTGTCTTGTTTCTTTTAATTCTTTTTTGGCATGGTCGCTTAATTCGTAATCCTCTTTAAGCGTGTTTTTGATAAATTCTATATCTATCTTCATTTCAAGCAGTTCCTGATGGAGTGTTTCAATTGAGATTGCCATATGGAGTATAATGGACGATAAAATTATATGGTTATGTTGCAGTTCAACTAAAAAGGAGGGCGGCAATTTGCCTCCACCCTTCGCTAAAATTATTGTAGATTTTCATGACATAAAAATAGAAACTAAACGCTTAAAACCTCGATAGGGGTGCTTTTGTTTGCGTGTTTTAAAACATTGAGTTTTTCAAATCCAATTATGTTATTATTTTTGTCTTTTTTTAGTATTACTTCCTCTCCTGTTTCTTCGCAAATAAACTCTTTTTTTGCGTCATCAAACCATACATCTAAAGTATTTGTTTGGGTGTTTAATATGACTTTTATTTTTTCCATATTTCTTCTCCTTCTTTTATTTTGTCTGTAATATATGTGGTTATGAGTATTTTTTTGATTTTATTTACAACCACGCATATATAACGCGGCTTATTATTATAAACTATTCTCCTGTAAATTAAATATACATTCTCGTCTGTTTTGCTTTGCCTTATTATTTCAGGGTCTTCTAATGTTTTTATGATGTCTTTTTCTTTGTTTTTCATCATAGGGTGTTTAATTGTGATAATATAATCCCAATAGCTTTCTGAAAGAGAGATGCTGGTATTCAAACGAGTCATTATCTCAAATTTTATTGTTTTTTTAACTGGCTTATTTTCCATATTATGATTTTATTGTTTTCTTTTTACTGATTATTATAAATCCAATATTTTTCAACTTTTTTCCTCTAATTTCTTCCTATTTTCCTTTAAATCCAGATAATTATCCTGGGAGACTATTTTTATTCCAAAACTCTTTTCTGCATCAATTCTTGCCCTTCCTGCGACTTTTCCGCCTTCTATTGCTGTATCTTTGTTTTGGATAAAGCCCTGCGCATCTTTCTTTCGTGTTGCTTCTGTTGTTAATTTCTCGCCCAGCATTGAAAAGATAAGCTCTAAATCAGCCATCCTAAAAAACCCGAAGGGGTTTTTGGGACACCAAAAATCTATGATTTTTGCGTGTGTGATCCCTTAAATTCTGGTTTTTGAATTTTGGGTCGAGTCCTTTAATTTGTTTGTGCGCTTTAATAGGGACTCCGAAAGTGGCTTTGGAGATTTCATTTGTCAGGATTGCGTAATCTCTTTTTTCTTCTATTCCTCTGTTTTTCCACTCTTCTGTTAATTCCTGTCTTATGGCGATTCCTCTTAAGCGTTTGTCAATCCAGTCTTTTGGGTATCCTTTTAATTCGTAGTATTCTTTTGCCCTGTCCTGTGCGAGTTCAGGGTTTTGAATTTCCTGTATTCTTTCGTATCCGACTTTTGCGAGCCATTGCTTGAATGGTTCTGCTTTGAGGGAAGGGATTGATTGGATAAGACGAAAAGCTCCTTTCGTGGAGACGCAATTGAGCTTCTGAAGACCTCCGGCAGTTTCAACTGAAAGGGGGGTGGCAATTTGCCCCCATCCTTCTGCAAAACTTTCGTCTCTTCGTCTCATGTCCTTTAAATATCCTTTTGGGTCTTTGCTGTCAGTGAGGATGGCAATGATGTCTGCGGCAACAAACCACCATTCGTCATTAAACCATGTTCTTCTGATTTTTTGTCCCTCGAATATTGCAAGTGAGTTGGTTTGGTTCATATTTTACCTAAATTTAGTCCAATTAAAGCCTTTATCATGGCTTTTTTCAAGATATATTCCTTTATATCCGAGTATTTCTAACATAAATCTTTCAAAAATATTTAATGCTAAATAATATGCTTTTGTAGTTTTTTTAAAAGTTATTTTTTTAATTGGATTTTTTGATTTTCCTTCATGAATAACTAAATTTCTAATATCTATTAGAAGTTTCAAATTTTTTTCAGAGTATCTAAATTTTTCTAGATTAAAAATTTCTTCTAAAATTTCTTTAAAACTTTTTTTAATTCGCTTTCCTTTTTTATTTTTTATATAATTTCCTTTATTATCTCTTTTATGTTCGTCAATCAAACAACTTTTAATATATCTTTCTTTCAATGCTTCAAACAAGATTGCAATTAGTGCAAATTTTGCCTCTAATGTAACGCAACGAAAAGATTCTATGTAAAATTCAATTAAATCGTGAAAGTCATTGATTTTATTTAAAATCGCTTCAAAATTTGGATATGTTTTTTCAATAACATCAGAAATAGGATTTGAATAACTAAATCGAAGAATGCCATCATTTTCCGAATAAGGATATTTTTTATCATCAAAATAAATTCTCTTTAAGGCATTATCTTGTACAATTTCAATTTTTTCTAAAGAAACATAGTTTGCAGTATAGAATGACAATAAATACAACAACTGATGTATAGTTTTTGTTTTATTAGAAATATAAATAGAATTAGTTTCGAATCGAATAATAGCAGTAGTCTGACATATTCCATAATACTCTAAAAGATCTTTAGAATTTTTATCATAATAGTATGGACATACCCTATATTTTTGTTTGTCAATAAAAAAATCCCTTTTGTAAACACTTATTTTTCCAAGATTCATATTATTCAAATAATATCTTACTTCTTTTTTGCCTCTAATAAATTTGCCTTCTTTTATTTCTAAATCACATGGAAGAAATTTCCATATTTGACGCCCTTCTGACCCACATAGAATATTTTTTTTAATTACAATTTTCTCTTCATTTTCACTTATGCCTTCAAATCGGAATATTTTTTTTGATATTTTTTCGTCTATATCTAGAAAAATATTATTATCCGAATATAAAAAAAACTCTTTAACTCCATTAGAATAAATAATTAATCGAAAATTACCAGATATTACCAAACCCTTTTTATTAATTGTTTTGCCTTTGCCAGAATATTCTTCAGATTTTTTAATTTGCTTTTTTTGTTCCGCACATGTTTTTTTTAGTTCTTCGTTTTCTTTTCTTAATTTTTCATTTTCTTCCACAAGATTATTATTTTCTTCTATTTTACTCATCACAACCCTCCTTCAACAACTTTAATCTCATCATCATTTAGCTCATACAACAGATAAACCATTCTGTCAATTTCCTTGTCGGTTTCATCTATTTTTTCTTCCATCTCATCACAATAATTTTTTTGTTATTTTCATACTTTTAATATATGTTGAATCGTTCTCTCAATATGCATCTTGTTTGCTCTAAACTATAAAGCAATCCTTTTTTATCAGAATTGTCATTTATTATATCCATTATTTTTAAATGATAATAATTGTAAATTTTATCTTTTAAAATAAAATCATATCTTTTGTTTTTGGAGTTTATGAAAACATTAAAAGAATCTTGTATTTTTATCATCATGAAATTGATAATGCGGGATTTATCTTCTATTCGATTTATGTATTTTTTTAAATCATTTGTTGATCTTTTATCAATTTCATAATCGAGAATACGATAATACAACGATTCATTAGGTAATGGTAATAAATAAAAGGGAATGGATTGTTTTTTATAAGATTCTATCATTTTTTCAATTTCATCAATCTTATATTTTAGTGTCCTTAATTGAGCTTTTTGATTTTTATCATGTTCTGATTTTTTAATCCATTCAGCTCCAATAAAAATCATGATTGCAAACACTATAGAAATTATTGTAACCGACCCTGCGTGTTTGTCAAAAACTTCAATTAAATAATGAAAGTTACTATATATTAGAGTTAATAATATTCCTAAAAAGAGTCCAAATAGGAAATAAATATAATTCTTTTTTTCCATCATAATCCCTCAACAATCCCAATTTCTTCATTACTCAATCCATACAATTTATAAACCATTTTGTCAATTTCCCTATCCGTTTCATCTATTTTTTCTTTCAGTTCTATTAATTCCTTTTTTCGCTCTTCAAAATACCCATCCCATTCATCCTGCTGTTTTAGAGACAGATTTATTTTTTGCTTTTTCAATTCGCCCAAAAAATCGGCAAAATTCAGATTAAAGAATTTATCTAATTTTTTTGTAATTTTTTCTAAATTTAAATTCTGCTTTAGTCGGCTTAAAAATTTGTTTTTCTTATTGTAAAAGTCCTTATTTAAATCAAGCATTATATCTGCTTTTTCTATGAATAGAGTTTGTTTTTCAATATCTATTTTTTTAATCGGAAATTTCCTCAAATCATTTAAAATTATTTTTGGAAACATTTTTCTAACAGATTTAGCCGTACTCTTTAAGAAATAATAAGACATTAAACTACTATTGAGTATAACCAATATATATTTCAAAGAAATATTTGTTCCTTCTTTTTCTATGATGGCAATATTGCTCCGATTGAATAAATATAATTCATCACTAAATGTTGATATAATAGATTTCGGGAATGTTCCTGTAATTTCTCGTATAATTAGTTTAGATCCAGAAAATATATTAAATGTTCTGGGGGCGGCAAGATGCTCGCCATATTTTAAATATAAATCACGCCAATTCAAATAATATCTTCCTACATCTTTTCCGTCCAAATATTTATGCGTGTCTTTATCATATTTGTAATTGAAATCATATGGTCTCTTTTTCACATCTTCTGCTGTTTGTTTGGGATTTCCTTTTCCATCTTCGTATGCTTGTAAACCTGCTTTTATGGTTGTTAAATCATTCAAGATACTTGAATTTGCTTTTAGTTTATTTAATAGTTTTTTGCTGTTATCATCAAAAAATACTTTAAATTCAAAATCATCATCATTCTTAAAATCTTCTTGATTTTTTGAATGCGAGAATTCAAATAGTTTTCCTCTGCTCATTAAAATATTTATTTTATTAGTTTTTGTGTTTTGTTTTTTTGCATTAAAAATTATGGTTTCTACATTTACTCCTTCAAATGAATAACCAGATAAATTTATTATCTCTTTGATTTCGGAGGTTTTTAATATATATTCTCTTAATTTCTTTGCAGAATTTACCATTAGCCAAGCATTTGGGACAATTAATCCATAATTCCCAGAATTCTTTAATAGAGCTATAGATTTCTCGATAAATAATACATAAGTATTTACTTGATATTGGGCAGAATCATAATTGGACGAGTAATAATTTTTCTCTTCTTCGGATATTTTTTCTCTGGCAAAAATGTAAGGCGGATTCCCCACAACAACATCAAACCCGCCTTTCTCAAAAATCTCTTTAAACTCATCTCCCCACTTAAACGCCTTTTTCCCGGCAACTGCCTCATCATCAATCAATGAATTTCCGCATTTGATATTTTCAGACAAACTGATTAATTTCTTGTTTTTTCTGGCAATTTTCAAAAACAGGGACAATTTTGTAATTTCAACAGATTCTTCATTCAAATCCACGCCGAAAATATTATTCTGGATTATTTCCTTTGCCTCTTCCTCTTCGCTCCATTTTTTAAGCATTAATTGATTTTTTCCTTTGCTAAATGATGTGTATTGTCCGCTGTCCTGCTTGAACAGCCCGATTTCCCTGTGGATTTCCAGAAGAACATCAACTGCTTTTATCAAAAAAGCACCACTGCCGCAGGCAGGGTCAAGTATTTTTATATTGGCAAATTTTTCCTCAAGTTCTCTCATATTGCCGGAATATTCCAGAACCAGCTCTTTTGGAGTTTTGGCGGATTTCTTTGACAAATAAGGGATGATGGTATTCCTGCAAATATAGTCTGTGATATATTCAGGAGTGTAAAATATGCCTTCCTTTTTTCTTTTTGAAATTTTGGATTCTTTCAGCGCATCTATATCGCTGAGGGACTGCTCGAAAATATGCCCGAGTATATTGACGCTGACCTCTGTCTTAAAGTCAAAAGAAGCCATCAATAAAATGTTTTTCACTATCGGGTTTATTTTCCCGCTGTATTTGTCAATTGACTTTTGGGTGATTTCATCCAGATTTGCATCCTTTGCAAGACTGGAATTCTGGTAAATTTCAGAAAAAAAGCCCTTGTCCCGCATATCCTTAAAATAGATTTTCCGGGGTATCGGCATCCTGAAAAATTCCCCATTGAATCCGAATATTTTTATAGGGGTCGAAGCCCCTTTGTCAAGAGATAAAAACAAATCCGTTATTGAATCGCAGATGTAATGAGAATGCTCTGATATTGGCGTTGATTCCACTATATTTACGACCCTGTCTTCAAAAATCCTTTTAGGAAGTTTGTCTGTGTCTTCTGCAAAAAAGATAAACATCAGGCGATTCAAAAATATCTGCGCAAAATGAATGGGAGTATTTACTTTGTCGTGAAGCTCCTCGTTTTCTGCAAATTCCTTTATCAGCATCAGGCGGGTTTCATGAAACAATTTGTAAAATTCCTTTGTAAAGTTCTTTTCCTCTTTGATTGATTCATTTTCTGCTTTTTGGACAAAACCGCTTTCAATGCTTTTTTTGCCAAAAACAGCAATAAATTCCTTTAGTTTGCTGTCGCTGTTTTTGATGTCGAGAAAATCAAATATATGGTATTTGTCGTAGCTTTTGCCTCTATCGAACAAAACAAAATGCCTGTAATTTGTAAGAATGCCGTAAGGTATTTCGTATTTGCTCAAATAATCCCATATCTGGTTTACAGGCGTTGCTCTTGTTTTTGTATCTCTGCCCTGATATGCCCATAAATCTTTTGTTTTTGCGCCTTTTGCCTCAAAGCAAACCAATTTTTTTGAGTTTGAATCATTGAAAAGAAATTCAATATTGTGCCTTTCAAAATCAAAGTTTTTTGTGTTGTAGTCCAGTAAATTGTTTAATATTGTATCTGCAAACCTGAAATAATTTTTCTTCTCATCCTCTAATTTGTTATTTTCCAGCAATTCAATCCATTTTTTAGCAGCTTTTTTTTGCGATGCAGACGGCAAAGTATCAGAGCAAAGTTTTTCAAGAGTTTTTGGCTTGAACAAATTAGTTTCCATTAGTATAAATACTCTCAAATCTTATAAATTTATTCAATATGCAAACGATTTTAAAACACCTCTAATTGCTCCCTATACAACTCAACATAATAATAAACTGCCTGCTTTATATCCCCGTATTTTGTTCCCCTTATATGCGAGTAGTATTTCTCCTTCATGTCATTATAAAATATTATTGGAAAATACCCATGCTTGATTAATATAAAGTTAAACAGCAATCGTGCAACTCTTCCGTTGCCATCGTCGAAAGGGTGAATATAAACAAATTGATTATGAACCACCAAAGCAAGCACTAATGGATGAAGTGTGTTGTTGTTTTTATTATACCAATCGACCAATAACCTGACTCTTTCATCGACAAACTCAGGGGGAGTGGTATTATCAACAAGAATTCCTGAATCATTAATAACGCAATTATCCTCTATTTTATAATTGCCCGCAGATTCCCCGATACCCTGTTGAGTAGCTAAGTTTAGCTTTTTTATGAATTCAACAGTAAGCTCATTTGACGTATCAAAGATATTATCCAATGCAGTTCTTGAATTTGTAGTTTCCAATATTGCTTTTTTATCTTTTTTTACAAGCTCATTTCCTATGGTAAGAATAGTTCTTACATCCTGCATAGTAAGAATGTTTCCTTCTATTTTATCAGTATTGTAAATATATTTTATTTTCCAATCTGTTATTCGTCTTTCTATCTCAAAAATATTTGAATAAAATTCTTTTCTCTTTTTCTCTGTTAGTACATCTATTACAGTAATAAGGGGAAAATCAGTTTCCCTTAATTTACTTAAGATAAAATCTTTCCCGTCTAAATAATGTTTTATGTTGAGTTCTGCTAATTCTTTAGATTGATCATCAGGGAGATGTTCTTTTTTTGCAGTAGTTGCTGAAAAAAATTTTATTACATCATGTCTATACTCTTCCTCATCAAATTTTAAATCGATATCAAAAAAGTCTAATAACATTTTTGTTGGTTCTTCCCATGACCTAATAAGATAAATGACACTATTTCCTTTATGAATAGAGTATATTATTCTTGTCTTTCTTGCGATGTCTTTAACTACTCTTAAATTATGATATGGAAGTTCATGTGATTTTAATGTTGGTTCAACACTAAACCTTTGTAATATATTTTTTACATGAGTCGTGAATAATGATTCCGCATCCTGTTTGAAAATAGCAGTAATTGCTTCTATGATTTTTACTTTTGCGTTCATTTTATTTAGCGAATAAACACCTTTGCCCTCTTTTGTAATGTAATTCAAATTTTGTAATTTTCTTAAATACGGATGAATCCCGGAGTGATATTTTAGATTCATTAAAATCGCTAATTCTTCCGAAGTATAACTTTCTTTATTGCCTAAACACATTTTTATTAATATTTTTATTTCTTTATTCATAATACCGTTATATATGACCTTAAATTTATAAATGTGTGTGTATTTTTTAATAAATTAATAAATTTAATAATAATAAGAGTTAACATGTGTTAACAAATTAATAAAAATAATTATTCCCGTTCGGGTTTAATACATCAATTCAAAACTCCTCTTCAACATACTTCACAGCATTCTCAAATATCGCCAGCCCTGAAGTCGAACCCACAGACTCATCCGAAGCCCGCTCTGGGTGAGGCATCATCCCAAGAATCGTCCCTGTCGAGTTGCATATCCCTGCAATATCATACACCGAACCATTAGGATTAAACGGATATTTCCCGTTTGCAGGTCTTGCTTTATCATCCCCGTAAATAAAGACAATCTGGTCATTTTCAATCAATTTCATCAGCAGTTCCTGAGATATCTTGAAATTTCCTTCCCCGTGAGCGATAGGCATCTTTAAAGTGCGGTCATAAGGAATTCCTTTTGCAAATATGCATTTCCCCCTGCTGGCATTAATCAAATTAACGCTCCTGCTCTCGAACGTCAGTTTTTCATTTGTTGCAAGAGCCGCCTGCTGTGTTTTGCTTATGCCGTCAATTCCCGGCAAAAGTCCTGCTTCGACCAATATCTGGAACCCATTGCAGATTCCGATTATCGGCTTTTTTGCATTTACAAATTCTTCAACATCGGCAGAAAGTTCCTTCATCAGTTTCTTTGCAAATACTACTCCTGAGCGGATATGGTCTGAATTTGAAAACCCGCCGGGAAATACCAAAATATGAAAGTCATTTAGTTTTTCTTCTTTTGACAGGAATTTGTTTAAGTGAATTACTCTTGAGTTTGCCCCGAGTTTATTGAAAATGTAGTTTGTCTCCCTGTCGCAGTTTGTGCCGGGTTCGCGCAGGACGCAGACTTTTATTTTATTTTTTTCCATATTTATTTTAGACCTCCAAGCCAGCTTTGCTTTAATGTACCAATATCTTCATCTATTATGGTTTTTTCTTTTTCGCCTGTTTTAATTATCACTTTTTCTTCTTCAATTGTTTTTCCGACTAGAGATGCAAAGTCTCCCAGTTCCTGCTCAAACTTTTTTGCATTTCCTTTTTCAACTTCAACCAAAAACCTGCTGTTTGATTCTGAAAAGAGAATCTGGTAATCTTTGAGCGGTCTGTTGCATATTGCTTTTGACAAATCAATTTCTGCTCCGATGCCGTCAAAGCACATTTCCGAAAGGGCAACTGCAAGACCCCCTTCAGACAGGTCATGGCAGGTCAAGACAAGATTGCCATCCATTGCATTAATGAGCAGGTCGTATATTTTTTTTGCATGTTTTGTCCTGACTTTCGGGACATTTGCACCCAAAAATCCTTTAATTTTGTAAAAATGAGAACCGCCAAGTTCATTGCATGTTGTTCCAATTAGGTAAATATTGTTGCCGGGTTTTTTGAAATTCATAGATACTTTATTTTGAGCATCAGGGATTAACCCTATTGCAGTAATCACAAGTGTCGGAGTAACGGGACCTTCTTCAGACTGGTTGTACAGGCTGTCCTTTCCGCTGATGAAAGGAGTCTTGTATTCCATTGCTGTGTCGTAGCATGCCTGCGAGGCACGGACAAGACCGCCAAGATTTTGCGGTATCTGGGGATTGCCCCAAGAGTAATTATCCAATAGTGCAATTCTTCTTCCGCCGACAGCAGTGTTGTTCCTTACAGCTTCATCTATTGCTGAAGTTGCCATGTGATAAGGGTCGATTTTTCCGTATTCCGGGTTAAATCCGCATGATATTACAACGCCTTTTTTGCTCTTCAATAATGGTTTTACAACGCTTGCGTCTCCCGGGGAGTCTTCTTTTTTCCCGTGCAGAGGACCGAGGGCTGTTCCTGCCCTCACGGTTGAATCATAACTGTGGATTACTTTTTCCTTGCTTGCAACATTCGGGGAAGACAATATTTTAGCTAACTCCTTATTGTAATTGTCGGATTCAACAATTTTTGGTTCTGATAAATCAGGTTTTTTCCATTCTGCTTTTTTGTAAGTATTTGGAACGGCGTTAAATAAAAAGTCAATATCTATGCTTGCGACTTCATCCCCCGCGTATTTCAGGACAAGATTTTTTTCTTCTGTGAATTCGCCTATTTTGACGACTTCAACATCTTCTGCTTCAAATATTTTGGCTACTTTTTCGTAATTTTCTTTTGGAACTAAAATAAGCATCCTTTCCTGTGATTCGCTTATCCATATTTCCCATGGCTTTAATCCCTTGTATTTTAGAGGGACTTTGTCTAAATCCACAATTGTTCCCAGATCATAAGTATGGCACATTTCACCTACTGCTGAAGAAAGTCCGCCTCCGCCGAGGTCTGTTATGCCGGAGCCAAGGTTTTTTGCGCTAACTTCCATTATTCCTCTCATCACTTTTTCCTCTTCTATGGGGTCGCCTATCTGGACAGCAGAGCCGTTTATCTCTTCTGATTCTGTGCTTAAATTAGCAGATGCAAAAGATACGCCGTGTATGCCGTCTTTTCCGGTTCTTCCACCGACAAGAACCAGATAATCTCCGTTTTTTGCTTCTCTTACATATTTGCTTTTTTCCAACAGTCCGAAGCATCCGCAGAAGACAAGAGGGTTAGTAGTATAAGATTTGTCAAAATAAATTGCGCCGTTTACTGTGGGGATTCCCATCTTGTTGCCGTAATCTCCGATTCCCCGGACAACGCCTTTGAATAAATATTTTGGGTGTTTTGTGCCTTTTGGCAGGTTCTCATAACTCATGTCAGTATCTCCGAAGCAAAGTACATTTGTATTTGCAAATGGCTCTGCCCATACTCCTAAGACATCACGGATGCATCCGCCAACGCCTGTTGCCGCTCCGCCAAATGGTTCTAAGGCAGAAGGATGGTTGTGCGTTTCAACTTTTACTGCAATGACATAATCATCAACAAAATCCACCATGCCTGCATTGTCGTCAAACACGCTGAAGCACCAGGATCTGTCTAATTCTTTTGTTGCGCGCATGATTGTCTGCTTTAGCATATTTTTTAGTTTGCCTTCTTTGTCTAAAGTAATACTGTCTGTTTCCAAAACGTTTTTATCCATGTAAATGTCATGTCGGAATGTTTTGTGTATGCAGTGTTCTGACCAGGACTGGTTGAAAATTTCTATCTCAACATCTGTCGGGTTTCTCTGCTCTTTTGAAAAGTATTTCTGTATTTCAAGGAGTTCATCCTTGTTTAATGCAAGGTTTCTTTGGGTGTTTATTTTGTTGAGTTCTTCTTCTGTCTTGCCTTGCATTTCTATTTCTCTGATGTCTTTGTTGTATTTCATAGTATGGAGTATTCTTCTGTAATTGGATTGGAGAGCAATTCTTTTGCTATTTTTTCAAGCAATTCTTTATCCAGAGACTCTCCTTTCAATAAATATATTTTTGATGTTTTGATGCTCTTTGTTTTATATCCTAAATCAGCGAAAGTGGAGGATGTTGAATTTCCCAACGGGTCGCTTAGCTTTCCTTTTATTTCAATTGTGCTGTAATCTCCAAAGTCCTGTTTTTCCCCGGTTTTCTGGATTTGGTATTCATTTATTACTGGGTTTACTATTGTTTTTTTTGCGATAGTTTCTATCTGGTTTTTGTCGGATATGTCGATGTCAATAATATAAGAAGTTGCTGTTTTTACAGTGGTTATTTGAGTATAGCCTAGTTTTTTTAGGGTTTTGAGAACCGTGTTTGCCTGGCTGTCAAGAACGCCCGGGAGAAAACCGACTGTTATTTTGTATTGCATAAAAAAATATATGACAGGAATTTTAAAAGTATATGGCTGGTGTCTTATTTTTAAATAAAGGAAAATGCTGTTAGCGGGATATAAATTATATTTTCATCCATTGTTATTTTTTGTGTGTCTGATATTACAATTCCGTATTCAGATTTGTATTTCATAATGGCTCTTTTTATTTGCCTTTTGTTCTTTTTCCCGATGCCTACTTCTATTGGAATTATTTTTCCTTCTATGTCCTCGAGCAGAAAATCAACGCCTTCTTTATCTGCATCGTAAAATATCCCTATTGGAACTTTTAGCGTTTCTTTTATCCTGAAAAAATATGAAGCAACCAGAGTTTCTGCCAATATTCCGAGCATTTCTCTGTCTGTATTGTTGTATAAGCCAAGTTTGTATCTTAAGGATGCATTTATCGAGGGAGATAAAAAATAATATTTCCATGGCTTTCTTACAATTTTTCCTGCTCCACCGTATGGCTTTACACTGAAAATCAAGTGTGTTTTTTCAAGGACATCAAGTATGCTCCTTACTAGGGTTGGAGACACAGAGAGTCTCTCTGAAAGTTTTGCATCAGAAGTGCCCCCTGGGTTTTGCATGGCAAGGAAATATATGATTCTTGTAATGTGATTTCTTGTGTCTGTGCTAAAGGACTGAAGAGAGAATACATCCATTTCTATTACTCGGTCAGTCATCTTGGCTAATTTCTCGTGCACCTCAAACTCCTTTAATGAAAGACTAAACGGAAAACCACCGTAACACAAAAAATTCTCCAATTCTCTCTTCAAATCAACCCCTGCACCAATCGCCTTCATTATAATTTTATGCTCTATTTCAGCAGCATTTTCCACAGCTTTTTTATTCCCGGTGAAAATGATTTTTATTATCTCTGATGAAAAATTTTCTGAAAGGTCAATTCCGTATTTTAAATGCAGATGCTCCTCAAAACTCAATGGAAAAATTCGTATTTCTGATGCCCTTCTGGCAGCATCGACATTTAATTCCAAATCCAATGCTGAGGATCCGGTAAATACAATAAAGATTTTTCTGCTTTGGTCAAAGAAGATTTTTCCTGTCATAGACCAGTCCTTGTCGTAGTGTGCTTCATCAACAAAGATTATTAATGGCTCGTCAAGCTCTACTGCTGTAGTTCTGTGGACTTTCTGGATAAATGCATCAATTACATGCAATATATTTTCTCCAATATAACCCTTCATTTCGTCTGTAGAAAAATACAGCACGCGGTTTTTGTCTATTTTTTTTTTATCTATCAGGTAATCGTAAATTTGGAATAATATTGTTGTTTTTCCCATACTCCTTAATCCGGGCATGATTATAAACCTGTTTTCTAAATTCTTTCCCGAGAGAAAGTCATCGATATATTTTTTTATTTCCCAATAAGCACGCCTGTATTTAAGTCGAATGTGGTTTTTATGAGTATATTTTTGTGCCAGCAATGGCGTACTTGTTAATTTTGCAAATACATAGTTTGGTATTGTATCTTTGTCATCAATTGCTGTTTTTCCTGCCATATTTCTTATACATATATATGTATAAAGCTTTATAAAGGCTTATACATTTGAGTGTATAAAGAGTTTAGAGAAACTATGTTTGAATATGCGAAGTTAAATCTTTGATTTAATTTGAGTGAAGCGTAGCGAAACCGTATATTCTGTGTTCCGGGAAGTTTTTTCTGAAAGAAAAAATTTGGGCGCAACCATAGGACTCGTTTTTATCGTCTAATTTCACAATCAAGTTATCTGATTTCCTAGATATTCTATCACATGCACAATACGCTATTTTCCTGTTGTGGTTGGTGCATATAGCAATAATATATTGGTTATAGAATTTATAAATACTTTGTTTTTAGAAAATAAACTATCTTGTTTTTATCGTAAAACGATTCAAATTTTTGTTGTTGTTTTTTATCGTCAAGCCCTTTATAATGCCATATTTCGGCATTTAAGGTATATAAAGATCCAATCGTACTAATAGATAATATGGAAATAAATTATTCGGAGCAGGTCTCCGGGACATTAAACCCAGGAATAAAAAAGACGCATGGAGTGATTAAAATGGTTGTAAAACAATTGTATAATGGCTTAGTTAAACAAAAAAGTATTTTGGCTATGCTTGTTTTTGCAGGACTTTTTTTATTTTGCATTCAAGTTAATGTTGGCTATGCAGAAGAAGAACAATTTAGGATTTCTTTAGATTGTTATAACTCTTGTGATGGCAAGGAGGATGTTAATTATTCTGAAGAGATTATGTTTGTGTTAACAATCCAGAATAAGTTAGAGTATTGGATTTCTGTTGGAGGAGAAACGGGCGTAGATTTGTATATAACTGTAGAAAACGCTAAGTTATATGATGGAAAAAACGAAGAGACGTACAAGAATGTTTTAGGAAAGAATTTTTTCTTAGAGCCCGATTCAATACGTAAAATATATATTCCTTTTAATATTTATAATCGCATTGAAGAAGAAAATAGTAGATTGGGTGACTGGAAAATAACTCCAGAATTGAAAATCAAGGAAGTCTTATATTATAAAAATCCATTTGAAACAAAAAATATCCAAACATACAATAATAAGCAATTAGCAATTCCTCGTTTAGTTAAGGGTAATGTTTTGAAATTTGAGGTAATAAAACCTGGTATTGAGCGTTTAGAAGATAAAGTCAGACTTTCAGACAATTTTTTGGAAAAACCACTTAATAAAGAGTTTATTATTCCTGTTGGCGTAGAGGTTTTTGCAAAATTAATATGGGCATTACCACTATTAATATATGGAGTATATAGATATTTTAAAAAAAAGAAACGGAGATAAATTATTGAGTTAAAAATCATTAGGAAAAACAACAACTCAAAAAAAGTCATCTCAAAAAAATTAATTAAAAAGAGGCTTTTGCACTCCTCTACTCAAAAATAATAATTTATTGGTACGGGTTAAACTAAGACCACATTACCAAATAGTACTCTAAAAGAATCAAGATTATTCTTTACTGTCTTTTTCTTCTTTGCTGACATCTTCTTCACTAGCTTCGTCTTTGCTGTCTTCTTCACTAGCTTCTTCCTCGTTAGCTTCTTCTTTGTTGTCTTCGTCTTTGCCGATACTAACATTAACTGCTTTTGGTCCTCTGTCTCCTTCTTCAACATCAAAAGCAACTGAATCTCCTTCTTTTATTGTTACATTTTCTTTTAATCCTGTTGAATGGACAAAATATTCTTTTCCATCTTCACCAGCTATAAATCCAAAGTTTTTCATGTCGTTAAAAAATTTTACACTTCCTTTCATTTTATTCCCCTCCCAATTTTCATTGTATTATATTACCTATTGCTTATTTACTTGTTTTTTGCAATAATACGCTAAAAACAACACATTCTTTTTAAATGTTCTTATTTTTCATTGCGAATTACCAGTTTTAAATCCTCAAAATAATAATAAATATAAAAAAATAACTTTCCTCTAAACAACTATGTTAGACATAAACCTAATCCGGAACAACAAAGAAGTAATTCTTAATGACCTGAAAAAAAGAGGAGACAAAGATCTTGTAAAGACACTGGATGAAATCATAGAACTGGACAAACGCCACAATGCGTTAAAAAAGCAGTTAGATGGATTAAAACATAAAAGAAACACCTCCTCCAGGGAAATATCAGAATTAATAAAACAAAAAAAAACAGCAGAAGCCCAAAACCTGAAAAAAGAAGTCAAAACATTGAGCGAGGAAATTAAGGAGAAAGACAAAGAGGAGCTTGAGCAGAGCCAGGAATTAAGGCAGTTGATGCTTCTGCTTCCAAATGTTTTACATAAAAGTGTCCCGACAGGCAAAGACGACAGTGAGAACTTAGAGATAAGAAAATGGGGCAAAATCAAAAAATATGACTTTCCTCTTTTGAGCCATATTGAATTAGGAGAACATCTTGATTTATTCGACCTTGAACGTGCAGCAAAGGTTGCAGGCGCGAGGTTTTATTACCTCAAAAACGATGCAGTGAAACTTGAATTTGCGCTTATTTCTTTTGCAATTGATTTTTTGAAAAAAAAAGGATTTACCCTGATGACGACTCCGATGCTTATCAAGAAAGAAGTGCTGGAAGGTGCAGGTTTTCTTCCTTCAGGGGCAGAAGAAGTATACAAAGTAGAAGGAGAAGACAAATACCTTGTGGGTACAAGTGAGCAGGCATTGTGCGGTTATTATTCAGATGAAACCCTGCTTGAAAAGGATTTGCCTGTTAAGATATGCGGGTATTCAAGTTGTTTCAGGACCGAGGCAGGAAGCCATGGTAAGGATACAAAAGGTATATTCCGGGTGCACCAGTTTGAAAAGATAGAGATGTTTATATTCTGCCATCCGGACAAGTCATGGGAAGAGCATGAAAAGCTGATAAACACAGCAGAGGAAATTACACAGTTACTGGAGATTCCATATCATGTAGTAAACATATGCACCGGAGATATCGGTGTGGTCGCCGCTAAAAAGTATGATATAGAAGCATGGTTTCCTTCACAGAATGCGTACAGGGAAATTGTCTCGTGTAGCAACTGTACAGATTACCAGGCGAGGAGGACGAACATAAAGTACAGGAAAGAAGAGGGAACTGCTCCTCTTGGGGTTGTGCATACATTGAATAGTACTTCTATTGCAGTTAGTAGGATAATCGTTGCAATATTGGAAAACTATCAGCAGAAAGACAAGTCAATCAAGATTCCAAAGGTTCTCCAGAAATATTTTGGAGCAGATAAAATTGAGAAAGAGACATATAAGAGAGTATGCCGATAATATTGCTTCTTGATATTCTTATTTGTTGTTTTTTGGGCATTGTTGGGGGTATTTTTACCGGGCTTTTGCCGGCTGTACATATTAATCTTGTTGCGATAATCATCTTGTCTGCTTTTAGTGCTTCAAATTTTAACCCGGTTCTTTTGGCTGTTTTTATTTGTTCTATGGCGATTGCCCATTCTTTCCTGGATTTTATCCCGTCTCTTGTTTTCGGGATGCCGTCCGGCGATACTGCTCTTGCTATGCTTCCGGGGCATAGGCTGCTCAAAAAGGGAAGAGGGAAAGAAGCAATTTTTTTGAGCGCATGCGGCGGTCTGATTGCGTACATAATGTTTGTTTTGTTTTTTGTGTTTTCATTGTATAAACTCATTCCATTGGTTTATTCGGTTATTGCAGAGCATATTGCATGGATTCTTATTTTGTGCGTCGGGGCGATTATTTTTTTGTCCAAAAACAGGGTTGCATCATCGTTTTGTTTTATTCTGGCCGGTATTTATGGGATTGCGTGTTTTGATTCTCCTGTAAGCAGCAGTCACATAATGCTTCCAATGCTGTCGGGATTGTTTGGGTTCAGTAATCTTATACTAAGTATATCACAAAAAGCAAAGATTCCAAAGCAAAAGACAACCATTCCATTGCTGGATAAAATGAAATTGATAAAATCAAGTTTTACCGGGCTGGTTGCGGGCATTGTTGCCGGATTTCTGCCGGGTTTCGGGAGCAGTCAGTCTGGGTTTCTTGTTGAAAAATTCGCTTCAAAAAATAACTCAAAATATTTTATCTCGACATTGGGGGCAATAAATACTATTGATTTGATTATGTCGATTATGTGTATTTATCTGATTTCAAGGGCAAGGAGCGGCAGTGCTATTGCAATTGAAAAACTCGTCGGGATGATTGAATATAGCCACGTTGTTTTATTTATTGGAGTCGGTGCAATAAGTGCGACTGTTTCGTTTTTTCTTGTGATGAAGGCAGGCGATTTGGCATTGAAATATGTTAGTAGGATAAATTATACTTTGTTTAATGTATCAATGCTTGTGTTTGCAGGTTCTGTGGTTTTGTATTTTACAGGGGGTTATGGATTGTTTATTTGTTTTACAGGTACTGCTCTTGGGATATACACGAGAATTTCTAATGTGAGATTGAGTATTTTGATGGGGTGTTTGATTATTCCTGTGATTTTGGCAGGGCTGTGATTATTTTACTTTTATTAGCCATACGACATCGTAGTAGGGAGGTAATGATGAAGCACTACTAGTTCTCATATGAGGTCTGTTGGAATTACTACCCCAATTAAAGGCTATGGATCCTGCTGCGGATGAACCTCCACCATACCCCCATGTGGCCTTTAAGTGATGACCATCACCACCAAATACTACAGGAGATAGATGACTATGTGATGCTGAACCACCCGTTCCACCAGAAGTATCTGCCCCTCGAAGGAACTGGTTCTGTCCATTTAAATTAGGCGTTGTTGTTATTACAGCGCCGATTAGTCCCTGTGCTGCCGGCGTTGTCCCGTCACAAAAAGCCCATCCGTCTGCCTGCAATTCTGCAAGTGCTGCTGCACCAGCATAATCTTTCAGGAAAGAGATAACAGTTCCTATGGGAACTCCACCCCCACTACCTAAAGAATCAACATAATTTTTTGTTACTGCATCTGAGTCAGCTGTTGGCGTTGCCAGGTTTTCTATCTTATTGTTGTTCATGTCTATATTTCCACTTATACTTGCACTATTCATTTCACAAACAGCATCTGCACTGCAGGATTCGGCATTGCTTGCAGAACCTCCTTCAGAAGACGAAACAGCCCAACTGAACTGGACTTTAGATGCAGTTACTGCATCATCTCGTATATCTGTCGTATCAATGCATGTGGTGCAACTTAAATCATTTACTGAGTCAATATCTCTGCTACTCATATCTAAATTCCCGTTTTCTATTTTTACACCGAGATTTCCTATGGGACCAGAAAAATGACCAGAATATCCATTTTGTGCCCATCCTTTTACTCCGTAAGAATCTGCTCCTCCTGTAGCTCTTCCGCTTATGGCGGCAGAACCCACAGCAGCACTGGTTTCTCCATAAACACCTGAAGCAGAATCGCTTGTTGTGACACCCATCACTCCATCTCCGGCAGAACTTGTTCCCTGTATGGCACTTCCTGAAGTTACAGTAGAATCAAAAGTTTTGAATGAATAAATCATGGTCTTTGTGACATTAAAGTAATCCCATGTGTCTTCCCATGCACCTGCTGTCAGGCTTATTTCATCCCATCCGAAGAATTGCAGGGGCGCAATCCTACCTGCATTAGCATTGAAAGAAAAAAGAACAAGGCATATTAGAGATATCAAAATAATGTTTTTCGTTTTCATATCGTATTGTATACGCCATACATTTATATATATTTTATTTTAATCAATTAAAAGTAAAGAAATATAAGGTTTATGTATCCATTTTTGATAAGAGGATAATGATGAAAATTAATGAATGGTTTGAAAAAAACAGATTCAAAGCCACCAGTTTCTCTAACATAAAGCGTCTTTTGGGTTTAAAGAAGGAGAAGGGCGTGACCATTAGTCTTTGTATACCAACAATGAATGAAGCGGAGACGATAGGGAAGGTTATAGATGTTATTAAGCCAAAGCTCATGGATAAATACGGGCTTCTGGACGAAATCATCGTGTTGGATGGTGGCTCAACAGATGCAACAAAAGAAATTGTGGAAAAAAAAGGAGTCAAATTTTTTTATGATTATGAGATACTAAAAAGATACAGGACTGTGGGTGGTAAAGGAGATGCTCTTTGGAAAGCTTTGTATGTTTCAAAAGGAGATATTATTGTTTATGTTGATGCAGATATAAAAAATATCCATACTAGATTTGTATATGGTCTTGTCGGGCCGCTTCTTTCAAACGATAAGATTGGGTTTGTCAAGGCATTTTACAGGAGACCAATAAAGGTAGGAGGACAGATAATGCCATTGGGTGGCGGTAGGGTGACGGAACTTTTGATTAGACCTCTTTTCAATATGTATTTTCCACGCCTTAGTGCATTCATACAGCCGCTTTCAGGAGAGTATGCGGGCAGAAGAGAAATTCTTGAGAAAGTCTCTTTCTTTACAGGATATGGGGTTGAGACAGGGCTTTTAATTGATATAAATAAGAAGTTCGGGCTGAAGAGCATGGCACAGGCAAACCTTAAAAAAAGGGTTCACAGGAACCAGAGTCTTGCTTCTTTGAGCAACATGTCTTTTGGTATATTACAGGTATTTGCCAAGAGAGCAAATACACTGGGAAAATTGATTCAGGTAAAAAATATAAGGCGTAGTTACAAGGTCATAGAAAGATACAGCGATGAAAACAATAAGATGGATTACCAAATAAAACCCAAGATAATAAAAGAAAAGCAGAGGCCACCCATGATAACAATCAGCGAGTATAGAAAGAAGTTTAAAAAAGAGGCGGATCCCGTGTGGGAAACTTACAATATGCAAAAAATAGTTTATACTGATCTTGACGGGACGTTGATTAATCATCATACTTATTCTTATGAGGATTCTCTTGAGGCAATAAATCTCTTAAAAAAGAACAAGGTGCCTATTGTGATATGCACAAGCAAGACACGCGTAGAAATTGAAAGATTCCGGGAGGAATTAAATATAACAGATCCTTTTATTTCTGAAAATGGAGGAGCTATTTTCATTCCAAAGGACTATTTTAACTTTGATTTCAATTACGATAAAGAGACTCCAGAGTATAAAATAATTGAGCTCGGGACATCGATAAATTTCCTTTTAAAGTCCTTGGACAAAATCAAAAAGAAAGGATATAAGATAGTTAATTTTTCGGGTATGTCTGCAGAAGAACTTTCAAAAGATTCAGGATTGGATTTGGAAGCTGCGAAAGGAGCTAAGATGAGAGAGTATGATGAGGCTTTTAAGATAGAGGATGAGAGTCAAAAAGATGAAATTCTTGAGTTGATTGAAAAAGAAGGGTATAACTATACTGCAGGAGGAAGATATTATCATCTCTTAAGAGGAAATGACAAGGGAAAAGCGGTTTTGTTATTAAAAGATTTGTTCAGGAAAAAATACGCGGAAGAGGAGAAAAATATAAAGACCATAGGATTGGGAGATGGCTTAAATGACATACCTATGCTGGGTGCGGTAGACATACCTATTCTCGTAAAAAATCCAGCTCACCCTAAAATAGCCATCAATTTTAATGTAAAGAGAACAAGACTTGTCGGACCAAAAGGGTGGAACAAGGCAATAAAAGAATTATTCTAGACAAGTTTTTTTTCTTTCAGCTTAAGATATGCAAGCATGTATTCGGTGTGAGCCCATGTAAGGGGTATAACCCAATAAGCCACATCGTTTTTTTTGAAATCTACAGAACGCATAACTTTTTCGGCTTCTTTTCTTCGTCCGCTTTTATAATACCTGCCGACTTCTTTTGCTTCATTTTGCCATATTAAAAAGTCTTCTTTTGTGGAGACATGTTCTGGTATAAGCCCGCCTTTGTTGTATTTCATGAACCAGTCAAAATACTTTTTTGCGTTTTTTAGGTCTCCTTCATCCAGGTAATACTGCGCCATCCATCCGGTGTACATGCCATATGGACCGTATCCCCCATTATTCCTGCCGGGTTTTCCGTGTTTTCTCATGTGTCTGCGTATGCCGCCCAGTTTTTTGTCATAAAGTTCTTTTTCGATATACTCTGCGGTATTTTTTATAATCCTGTTGTTTGGAGGCAGCAACTCAAGAATATACATGCCTAACTCAGATATATCAGCATCATATATATTTTTGTTGTTTGTCAACTTGATGAAATGCCCGTCCTTTACTAATTTCTTCATGATGGCGTCTTTGAGTTCTTCTTCGATTTCCATCCATTTGCGTTTATCTTCGTGCTCTCCAAGTAGTTCTGCAATCTCCCGGCTTGCCTTGAAGCCGGCGCAAGCGCATGAATTTGCCCATATCTCAAATCCTGCTTCCATGGGAGGCCATTCATGTATAGAATTCATTGAATATACAAGTCGCTCTTCCTTTATGAAATGCTCTTCTAAAAAACGCGTTCCCAGATAAATGGCGTTCCAATGTTTTTTTAGGAAATCTATGTCTTTGGTGTGGTCGTAATATTTTTTTATCATGTAAAGGACCAGCCCATTACAGTCGACCTGGGATGGTCTGTAGCTTGCAGGTTTACCGTCAGGAGTATATCTTTGGTGCCATTCGCCTGTTTCTCCTACAAGACCTAAAACAAATTTAAGCGTTTTTTTTACCTTTCTGTATTGACCTGCTTCAAGCATGGTTCGAAGTATCAGCATGCAATCCCGAGGATAAAGATACGGGTATCTTCTGTCTTTTGGACTTGCAAGAATCGCACCATTTTTCATGGTCACCGAATCTATAACTTCCAGACTCTTCAAATATATATTTTCAAGTTCTTTCTTTTCATTTTCATCAAACATATCAGCACCCTATAAATCGTTAAATAAGCATAATCTCTCAGTTTTTCCTTTTTCCATAAGAACACATTTTCATATAATATTTTTTTATATGTATTTATTAATATATAAGCTTTTCGCTTATTTTAACTTGATGTAATATCCTAATATTATTGCATGGTGAATTTAATTTAAATCAAAAAGTCTAATAAATTAGATTTTTAATATGATTCTTTTTATAATTTTATGAGAATAGGAGCATTGCTTTCAGGGGGGAAGGACTCTTTGTTTGCACTTTATTTAATGAAGCAAAAAAAGCATGACATTTCATGTGTCATGACAATGAAGCCCGTGTCGGATGAGAGTTATATGTTTCATTATCCAAATATCGATCTTGTAAAGACACAGGCAAAGCTCATGGACATTCCTTATATTGAAAATACAACAAAGGGCGAAAAAGAGAAAGAATTATCTGACTTAGAAGCACTCATAAAAGAAGCAAAAGAAAAATACAACTTTGATGGCATCTGTACTGGAGCGATAAATAGCAATTACCAGAAATCAAGAATTGATGCAATTGCAGGAAAACTTGAATTAAAGTCATTTGCTCCTTTGTGGGAAAGAGACCCGGAATCTTTGCTTAAAGAGATGTTTGACAGCAATTTTGAAATCATCATCACCAATGTTGCGGCAGAGGGGCTGGATGAGAGTTATCTGGGCAAGAATTTAAAGGATGTTTTTGAGCATTTGAAAGAATTAAATCAAAAATATGCCCTTCATATGGCAGGAGAGGGTGGAGAGTATGAGACTCTGGTATTGTACTGCCCTCTTTTCAGCAAGAAAATCTCTGTATTGGAGAGTAAAAAAATCACTGATAAAAAAACAGGCAGCGCTATGCTGTTGATTGAGAAAATAGCTCAAAATGAATAAAAAACATCTAAAATCACTTCTGGATGCTTAAATAAGGGGTTATAATAGTAAAGCGATAAAAAACCAGCTTTTTAAGCACCAAAACATTTATAAATATCAGATTGCTAAAATTATAAACTAAAAGTGATAAATATGAATTTCAATACAATGATATCAAATATGCAAAACCTTGGCTTTTACGACTTTGTACTGCCTTGGTTGTTGTTTTTGTGCATAATATATGTAATAATGCTAAAAGCACCGTTCTTACAGGACAGAGAAGTAGATAAAAAGAGAGTGTCCATTTTAATAGCCGCAATAATTTCCTTCTTTATAATAAACTATCCGGTTGCAGGGTCTTCTTTTGGAGTGTACTTGACCGTATTGTTTGGAAATACAGGTATGTATATTGCAGCAGGTCTGGTATTGATAATACTACTGGGAATGTTTGGAATAAATATAGGTGATTTAGGAGAAAAAAAATACATTGGTTGGACTATATTGCTTGCAGTAATAATACTATTCCTTTATGGTGGATCTACTATAGGTACAATGGCAATATCATCATCTATGTTATCTGTAGTATTTGTGGTATTACTAATGCTGGCAGCAATGTATTTCATTAGTGGATAAATCTAACAAGACATTTTCTTTTTTTATGTCTTTTTTTTCTTATTTTAAAAATATTTTTTGTTTTGAAAATAAAAGGTCTTTTTCTGTTGAAGAGCAGGTACAGGAGTATTTGAATAAAGAGCAAAGGCAGGTCGTAGAAGAAATAAAGGAGATTTTTAGCGAAAAGGATAATTTTGTTTTGTTCGTACATAAAAATGCTGACCCGGACTCTTTATGCAGTGCAATTGTTCTTGCATCTGTATTAAAGGGATTAGGCAAGAAGGCAAGAGTTGTTGCATTGGAAAGAATAAACAGCCAGTCCAAAAAGATCATATCACATTACCCATATCCTGTTTCATATGACTATGATTTTAACAATGAAGAAAGTGACGATGTGTATTTGATTTTGGATGCCCCTGATTTTTCTTCCATACGTCCCGACATTAAAATCCCGGAACATAAAAAAATAATAATTATAGATCATCACAATCCCTCCAAAAAAAAGTACAAGAGTGAAGTAAAATTTATAGATTCAAATGCATCATCGACAGCAGTTCTTGTTTATATGCTGGTAAAATTCATCGATTATAGGATTACAAGAGAGATTGCGGTATTTTTGCTTCTGGGGATTGTTGCAGACACGGGATTTTTAAAGCGGACAAATAACATAGATTTTATTGCTCTTTTTGAACTAACACAGTATGAGTGCATAAATAATATTTCTACTTTGTTAAAGAAAGAAAAAGACATGAACGAACGTCTGGAGAACTTAAAAGCATTATCGAGATTGAAAATATATCAATTTGGTGATGATCTGTTGGTAGGATATACTTATGCTGGTTCTTATGGAGCATCCATTGCATTGTCGCACATGTATGCAGGTTGCGATGTCATATTTGTTGAAACAAGAGGTAAGAATAATATGTCATTGAGTGCCAGATCAAGAAGGCATCTTGAAAATAGACTTAATCTTGCGACATTAATACATAATATTGCCAGAAAATACAGAGATTATAAGGGTACTGGTGGAGGTCATAGGACAGCTGCTTCCATGCAACTGATGGTGTCTAACAAAATTTCTATAAATTTAGAGGGGCAAATAATACACTCTCTTGAGAAATCACTGGATAAAAAGTCCAAAGTCATAAAAATATAGAATAGATTGAAAAACAGTAAAAACAGTCGCACAAAATGAATTTTTGTGTCGTAAATGTAGTTCTATGCTGGTTTATATTGCAGCTAAAACATTTTTATATAATTAATATACACTTAATTTATAATGGAAAAAAAAACTGGTTTTTTAAAAGATAAGAATAAGCGGAATTTTGTTTATGTTTTAATGGCGAGTTTATTTTCAGCGGTGATTTTGCAGATAATAAAATTTTATTTTATTGATATTTTAACCAAAACTGTTTCCTCCCTGTTTGATGTTTTTTCTGTTTTTGTTCTTGTCGTTCCAATTTCAGTCCTGATTTATAATGCCAGAAAAAGAGAAAAAGAAAGAGAAAGGATATTTCCTATATTTTTAAAGGACATAGTCGAGGGGATACGAGGGGGCATGAGCCTTCCTCTTGCCATAGACAATACATCCCTCAATAATTATGGTGTTTTGACAGAAGATGTAAAAAAACTGGCGTCGAAAATATCCTGGGGAATTCCATTTGAGCGGGCGTTTCTTGATTTTTCAAGAAATACAAAAAGCAAAGTTATAAGACGTTCTATTGCCACAATAATTGAAGTTTACAGGAGTGGTGGAAAAATAGCAGATGTGTTGGACTCTGTGGGAAATTCTGCTTTTGAAATAGAGTTCCTGAGAAAGGAGCGGGAGTCAACAATCTCTTCGCAGGTAATAAGAGGTTATCTGATTTTTTTTATTTTTGTCCTTGTGCTGGTCGGGATGTTGAAATTTCTTGTGCCTGTTTTATCGGTTCCGATGTCGACAGGCATAGAGGTATCCACCGACACTCCCCCCATAGATACTTCAAAGTATAATGTTATTTTTCTGCATATTGCAATAATAGAAGGTATTTTTACAGGGTTGTCTGTTGGAAAACTCGCAGGGGGGTCTATGAATGATGGTGTTTATCATGCTGTAATTTTAGGTCTGTCCGGGTATATAATGTTAATATTTTTTATATGAATTTATATTTTTTGCATATGGGCGTAAATAAGGATAAATATTTTCGCATCTTGTGAATTAAATAAGTTCTAAATAAATTTTTCAACTATATCGCGGCACAAAAGTAATGCGGCGTTATATAATCTCAAACACAATATTGAGAGTATACCAATTGCGTCTTTGAATATATTTGCCTGCTTAACTTTCGAATTTTATTCGTAGTCAAATATACCAGAAGAACACATAAATGCTATCAACTATCAATTGTATTTTTTTGCATTATTTTCTGCTGTGTATAAATGGTAAGCAGAAAATAAGCTTAAAATTAGTATTTTACGCAAGGATTTTGTTATTGTTGTATAAATTTCAAGGATACAATAACAAAACATTGGAAGTAGTAAATGGTGTAAGGAAACATCCATTGAACTTTTATGATTATTTGTGTGTTCTGCTATAAAATTATCTTGCACCCATTGCTTCTTTTTCGCGTCGCTCTTTTTCTGTTATTGCATAACTTTTTGCGTTGTTGTTTGATGCATTTATTATTTCTTCGCTCAATGAAACTGAAGCAGTTTTTTTATTGTTAAAACAAGTCTTGTATGATCCCTGGCTGATGTGTCTTAATGCTAAATCAACTCTTCTTTGTGGTGAAGTCAGGACAATGTCCCTTACGATTATGCCTCTTTTTTGGAATGAGATTACCTCTTCTATTGGTGAGCTGTTCTGTACGGCGTTGACCAAGACTTCAATAGGGTTCTTTTTGGTTTGTTTTTCGATTCTTTCGAATGCATCGATTACTATATTCATGCATCGGTAAGTATTTCCTACATTTTGTCCGGAAGTTATCTTATGTTTTTTCCCCTTGTGACCCACAACAAAGAGTTTGTTTATGAGTCTTTCGACAATGCTCGTCTTTGATTTTCCAAAAGCAGTCTTTGCGTTTTTGCCGCCGGTTTTGGGGAAAAATAGAGGGGTTAATGCAATGTAGTTCTTTAATCCTACATCTACTTTAATTTCATCTACAGCCCATTTGTCAAAATATTTTACTTCTGCATGCATATTAATCATTTAATTATTTTTTCTTTATTTTTCCTTTCAATAAGGCATCCAAGGATTGTCCGTTGATTTTGATGACTCTCCATTTTACTGATGCCAAAGACCCTACTGGTCCGTTGTTTGAACCACCCTGTCCTGCGATGGTTACTTCATCCTGTTCTTTTATGAATCCCATCGCGCCTGTTCCAGGACAGAATACAGTTATCTGTTTGCCATTCTTTATTAACTGTACTCTAACGCATTTAATTAAACCTGAATGTGGCTGTTTTTGTTCTATCTGCCTTTTTTCAAGAACTATTCCTTTTGCCTGCGGACATCCTTCAAGAGGATCTGATTTAGCTCTCAGGCGGAGAGTTCTGGTGACATATGTTTTGCTCTTCCATTTTTTGGCTTTTATGTGCTTTTTTATGTCTCTTCCAGCGTATAATCCTTTTGCCATAATCTATATTAAGAATACAGTAATATTAAAAATGTTTATATGTTGAGGTTGCATAAGGTTTTTAAAGATTTTTTAGTTTGCATATGTTATGACAGCAGCAAACGGTCGCAAAAAGTGCGAAAAGCAAAGGGCATCAAGAACTCACGGATGGGGTTCTCCAAAAAAGCACAGAGGTGCAGGAAGTAGAGGAGGACGTGGAAATGCCGGAAGAGGTAAGAAAGGACAGCAGAAAATGAGTTTGTTGAATTCGCTTCATGTTAGGAATATTGGAAAACACGGTTTTGTCAACAAGACAAAGAAGAACGTTGTTTCAATAAATCTTGGCGTTTTATGCTCTAAAATAGAATTATTAAAGGAACTGGAACTGGTAGAGAAAAAAGATAGCAGTTATGTGATTGACATGGATGCAATTGGTTATGATAAATTGCTTGGTGGAGGTCAGATTCCGGACTTTAAAGAAAAAATCATTATCAAAACATCTTCATGCACTCCTATTGCAAAGGAAAAGATAGAAAAGCATCCAAATTTGAGTTTGGTGGATGCTGTAGTAGGAGAGAAGGAAGTTGAGCAGAGTGCTTAATTTTAAAGAATATTTTTCAGCCAACCGACAAGACTATCGATTAACCCTTTCTTTTTTACGTGAATTGTTCTTCCGGTTATTGTGTTTTCGTTTTGCTTTGTAGATAGATTGTTTGTAAAAGAGTTTTCATCTGCGTTAAAAATACTTGTTTCAATTGTTTTATTGGTCAGAACAGAACATGCAGTGTACTTTTTTACATTGTCAAAGTTATATTCTGCAATAAAAAACACTTCCGAATCTGAATTTATAGAGTTAAAATAAAGTGTTTTCTGTCTTTTAATAGAATATGTTTTTTCTTTTTCTGTTAAGCCAAAACTATGCAATGTGAAATTGATTTCTTCTTTGTGTTTGTTTTTTATCACTACTTTTATTTTTTCATCTGCATTTGAGCAGGATAATTCTGCTCCTGTATTGGAGCTTTTTTGCTCTTTTGCGTTGTCGCTAGAGGTTCCATTCCATTCTAAGATTCCTTTGATTTCAATACCAGAAGTACTATCTGTTTTTTTGCCGGTTGTCCAATCAGTAACCCTTATCCTGTAATTGTAAAACCCTTCTTCAATATCTTCCTTTATTGTATTTTCCAGAATGATTTTTTTGGACCCGTATGCGCCAAGATGGATTTCTTTTTCATTTGGGATCCATCCACCTGTGTTTGCAATTTTTTGTGACGAATAAATATATGATTTTACCTTGCAGATTTTTGTTTTGGATTCGGTGTTTTTTAGGGTAAATGATATATTGATTTTTTCATTGCGTTTTGCGATTTTTTGGAGATTAACATTTTCAATGTCATAGGAGCCATATGTTGGAGTGGCTGAATTGCCTGTGCCGTATGTTTTGGTAATCGTTTTGATAGGGCATTCATTTTGCCCGCTTATTTCTATCTGGGTTTCTTCCCTGAAATCAGAATAATCCTCCCATTTACATTCTGCCTTATTGTATCTGCATATGCGGCAGGACAGGGCGTATTCGCCGGTATCATAGTACTGGTCGCAGTTAGGATACGCAAATATAGGAATAAAGACATCGTAATTTTCCCCTCTTTCTGTACTTATCTGGATTGCTGTATTTTGTGAGCAGTAGTTGCTGGTTATTTTGCTGCCAACAAAATCAGCCAAAATGCCTTTCCTGTTGTAGCCGTTGCAGACAAATTTCAGGTCCTGACCGCAATTGCCTGAAAAATATTCTGTATGCACAACTGCAAAAGAGTTGAACAGAAGTGACAGTTGTGTTGTTTTTATAGCAAAGGTCGGCTCTCCTAAATCTTCCAGACCGGAGATGTTTATCTTTTCTTCTTCTCCTGATTTTTCAATGAGTTCTTCTCCGATGCTGAAAATTATTTTCGGATATATTTTTGAGGTTTGGGTTATTGAATCATGTGGGACTGTCCAGTTGCAGTTTATAATATTGCTTGAGTTGTTTAGTATTTCTGCCATATTGCAATATAGTATTTCATCAGAGTCTCCACCGGTTGCTGTTTTTAATTTTTCAATGATTAAATATGCGCTTACATTGTATTGTTTTGATTCATTGTTTGTTATACTCATACTTATATTTAATGTATCATTTATCTTCAGATTTAATCCAGAACTATTCCACGAATCTATAAAGATATTTCCTATGCCGGCATAATTAAAAAAAGCAGTAGATGTAATGTATGATTTGCCTGTCTTGTTTTTAGAAGACTTGTCGAGGTTAAATCTTGCATAGCATTTGTATTCTCCCGCAAGAGCATTTTCCGGGATGTTCCATGTTAAGTTGTTGGTAAGGTTGCTTAGGTTTGTTACATCAATAGGGATATTAATATTTTGTTCGATGATAATCCAGTCTTGTGGGTATTCTTCCATGTCAATGCGTTTGAATTTTATGGATAAAGTTCCGTTTATGGTTGAATTGAATGAGTTGGTTATGTTTCCTGTGAGAATTACTTCTTCCCCGATATCAAAATTATTTTTATTTATTCCTATATTTAGGTTCAATTCATTATTTGTTTTTGGTTCATTTTCATCGGGAGAGGAGCAATTGTTTTTCGTTCCCGGCGTTGGGATTGCAGAGCACCAGTTGTTCATGTCTGAAGAATTTCCTGTTGAATTGATTTTTTGCAGTGAATTTCCGTTTTTTGCTTCCGGCCATCCTGTAGATTTGTTATAATTAACAAAATCTGCACAAGTGCTTTTATTGTTTAAGATAATTATCTCTCCTGAATCAGACAGTCCTCCACATAAGCTGCTTACATCAACATGCAGTGCCAAAGAAGTATCAGAAATATTAAAATAGCTGTAAACTAATGTTCCACTTCCTCCGTCAGTGATAATTGCATATTGTTTTGGCAGAAGGACCATTGTATTGTTGGCATAAATGTTTTTGTCTGTCTCGTTTACATATCCTGCCAGCAAATTCTTTTGGCAAAGTTGCCATTGAGTTAAATCAACAGATTCGTTTGAAGGATTATGGAGTTCTATCCATTCACAATGAGATGCCGAACATTGATCTGGACTATACATCACTTCATTAATCACAACCTGCCCAAAACACGGAAGAGCTAAGAATAGAACAAAAAACAAAAACATGTATTTTGTTGAATTATACATACCTGATTTTGAATAAGAATTTTAAATAGATTTATATTTTGTCTATATACTCCCTTGTTGTTGGTCTTTGGATGAGGTAGGATTATTTAAAAAAAATAAGATGCAATAAAAGAAAACTTTAAATATATTAATTGATTAATTGATAATGTACTATGGAAAAAATAAAGATAATGGCGGTAGATGATAATAGAGATGTTTTATTTAGCATAAAAGAAGGGCTAAGTTCCATATCCAGTTACGAGGTGCAGACAGTAAGTTCTGGAGAAAAGTGCATAAGCGCGTTAGAGAGCGGCGATGTTCCTAATTTGATTTTAATGGATATTATGATGCCTGAAATGGATGGATGGGAGCTTACAACTAAAATAAAACGGAACGGGGACTGGAAAGATATACCTATTATATTTCTTACGGCAAAAACAGATGATTTGAGTAAAGGACTTGGGTCGCTGACAAGCGAGGATTATATTGAGAAACCTTTTGAAATACTTGATTTAAAGGAAAGAATAGATGTAGTATTAAAAAAATTGATTAAATAAATATTTGTTATCTGGGTCTTAGAGAAGCAATAATATTCTTTAAAAATTATTAAATTATTTATTGATACGATATTCGTTTTTGAAGCAGTTGCTTGTTTGAGAAAATCCAGTTAAAATAGAACTGATTACAAGAACATTGAGATTTTATCCAAACAAAGCACCTAAACCCGCAGCAGCTTCTTCATCTTTCTTTTCAGCTTCTTCTGCAGATGGTTTTTCTTCCTTTTTTGCTTCTTCTGCTGGTTTTGCATCTTCTTTTTTCTCTTCTATTTTTATATCTCCTGTTGCTTCTTTTGGAAGAGCGGAACATAAACCGAGTGCTTTTGAATTCAAATTGGACATTATGGCTCCAACGGTATCTTTAGTTACGATATTTGCTTCTATTGCAATATTTTTTGCCTGCTGTGTTGCTTCGCCTATCTTGAATTCAACAACTTCTGAAGTTGGATAATCTATATTGTATGCTAAATTAAATGCATTATTGTGAACATTGCATATATTGTTTTTATATTCGTCTAAATCTATTGTGAGTATTGATTTATCATAAATAATGCCGTTCTCGTAGCATTTTTTTAACTCAAGAGTTATTTTCATTGGTTTTACTTCCAGCTTCATCAACATTTCTGCTGTTTTACTGTCAATTTCTTTTCCTGCATCTACAAGGGTTTTATCTTCCATTATTACAATTTTTGGTCCCTGTATAGATGCTTTTATTTTCAGGTTTTTCAAATCAGATATTGCCGGTCCCGGTGGAAGTTTTGTATCTCCTTTTGGAACTACAATGTCGTCTGTTGCAATATCTCCTGATTTTGCAAAAATGCTTGATTTTTCGTTGTTTATCTTTTTCTGGAGTTCAAAAGGGTCTATATCAGAATAAATAAGAGCAGGGATTTTAGCGTCTTTTGCTTTATCCTCTTCGCTTTGAAGCAATAGTTTCTCTATTCCTTTTTTTTCATTCTTTACCTTTTCCAGTGATTTAATTATGATTTTCTTGCCGTACATCTTTATTTTTGCGATATTCCTTAATCCTTGTCTGATTGACTGGGTCTGCGCTCCCGGCAATTTGTAAAAGTCAACTATGCCGACTAATTTTGCATCTCTTATTTCCTGGCACAATTGCTCCTGTTTTTTTATCTTTAGTTCTGAAACCATACTTACGACTTTTATTAAAATAAGCAAAAAGTTTTTAAGGGTATTGCCAAAATTCAATCTTTTTCTTCTAAATACAAGTCCAGAATTGAAATTGCTGCCATTGCTTCTGCTATTGGTGGAACTCTTATTGCAATGCATGGGTCGTGCCTTCCACCCACAGTGATTTTTGTATTTTGGTAGGTCGATAGATTTACTGTTCGCTGTTCTTTAGAAATAGATGCTGTGGGCTTTATTGCGACTCTGAACACTACAGGCATTGAATTTGTGATTCCACCCAGTATGCCTCCTGCGTTGTTTGTGTATGTATGTATCGTGTTGTCCTTGTCAAAATAAAATTCATCGTTGTGTTTGCTACCCTGCAGGGTTGCTGCATTGAAGCCGGAGCCGAATTCTATTGCCTTTACTGCGGGAATAGAGAATATTGCATGAGATATTATGCTTTCAACGGAGTCAAATAATGGTTCGCCCAAGCCAACGGGCAGTCCTGATATTATGCACTCTACTATGCCGCCTACAGAGTCGTTGTTGTTTTTGGTTTCCTCTATTTTTTCAGTCATTTTTTTTGCAATGGTCTGGTCCGGGCATCTTACGAGATTAGAATAGGTGTTTTTTTGAATTTCCTCAAAGTTAGGTTGTTCGTCTAGTATTACGTCTCCAATCTGCTTGGTATAGGCGCATATTTGGATTCCTTTGTTGTTTAGAATCTTTTTTGCAACTGCGCCTGCCGCAACCAGGCATGCTGTTAGTCTTCCGGATGCAAAACCTCCGCCATTGTAGTCAAATATGCTTGCGTATTTTTCCCTTGCAGTAAAATCTGCGTGTCCCGGGCGAGGAGTGTGTTTTATGCTTTCGTATGAGCCGGAATGAACATTCTTGTTGAAAATCTCTATTTTTATTGCATCACCGGTTGTGGATTCATCTTTAATTCCTGAAATTACGTGGATTTTGTCTTCTTCTGTCCTTGCAGTAGAGAGGTGGCTTATGCTTCTGCGTTTGTCCACTTCTTTTTGTATGTCTTCATCTGCGATTTTGATGTTTTTTGGTATGCCCTCGAGCAGGAATCCTATTTTTCTGCCGTGGGAGTCACCGTAAATTGAAAGCTTTATTTTTTTGCCAAGTGGAGCGCAAAGAGGCATTATGTTTGCGCCCAGCTTTCTCATGTCGTCGTAAAATACAGGATATGATTTTTTTATGCAGATGGGGTTCTGGATGATTGTATCTCCTTCTGCAATAAATCCTGCGATACTGCATGCCATGGCAATCCTGTGGTCGTTATGCGAGTCTATTTCTGCTCCCCTGAGTGTGGTTGGTCCGGTTATTTCAAGACTGTTTTTATTTTCAACAATGTCTGCGCCCATTTTTTTTAACTGGGATGTTATTGCTGCTGCGCGGTCGGATTCCTTTATCCTGAGCCGCTCTATGTTTTCTATTATTGTCTTTCCATGTGCCTGTGATGCTATGACAGCAAGAGTCGGTACCATGTCGGGAATATCTTTTGCATCTATTTTTATTGCTTTTAGCTTGCTTTTTTTTACACTGAATTCATTTTGAGAAAAAGAGAGGTCTGCGCCCATTTGCTTTAGGATATCTGTGATTCTTCCATCTCCCTGGAGGGATGGGTAGTTGATTCCTTTTATGGTCAGTCCTTTTGGGCTTGCAAGGACTCCTGAGGCAAATAAAAATGCGCTTGAAGAGCAATCTCCCTCGACGATATACTTGTCTGTTGGTGTGTATTTTTGATTACCTTCTATAATATATTCTCTTAAATCTTCAGATGCCTTTATTTTGATTCCGAATTTCCTTAAAATATCGAGGGTTATCAATATGTAATTTTTTGACTCCATTTCTGTTGTAATGATAATTTTGCTTTGTTTTTCCAGGAGAGGCAGAATGAATAATAATCCTGTTATGTACTGGGAACTTACATTGCCTGCAATTTCTATGACTGATGGTTTTAGTGTGCTTTTTTTAATTTCGACAGGTGGTAGTTTGCCATTAGAGGTGATATTGGCATTCATTTGCTTCAATACATCGACCACATGGAAGACCGGGCGCTTTAGGAGTCCTTCGTCGCCGGTAATTTTGGCAGAGTCGCATAAAAGAGAGGCTATTGGAATTATGAATCGCATTGTGGAGCCGGACTGCCTGCAATTTAGTGTGCATGAGGATGGTTTTTTTGTGTTTATGTTGTTGCCAACGCCTTTGACTTCAATAAATCCATCCCTGAATTCTATTTTCGCGCCTAAGATTTTAAATGCTTCGATGGTGGCTATTGTGTCTTCGCATATTAATGGGTTGTATATCTTTGATGTTCCCTGGGCAAGAGCAGCGCAGATTATTGCCCTGTGGGTGAAACTCTTCGAGGGAGGGACTTCTACTGTACCTTCAATATCGCTTTTGTTTAGTATTAAGTTAATTTGTGACATAATCGTTATTTATTGATTCAATTATTTTTCTAGCTATTTCTTTCGGAATACAATTATCTGTATTAATTGAATAATCAGCAACATCATTATAAAAATATTGCCTTTCATCCAAAATCTGTTTTATTTTGTTAATTTTTTCTTCATTATTCAGTTTCAACAGCGGTCGGTCATTATCTTCTTTCAATCTCTCTGCAATTGTTTCCGGCTTTGCCTTCAGCAAGACAACGAGGTAGGATTTTAATAAATTCCTGTTTTTTTCGTCCAAAACAATACCGCCACCACAGGAGATAACCTGCCTGTTTTTACTCAATGTTTTTTTAAGCATGTTCTTTTCCAGTTTCCTGAAATGTGCTTCTCCATATTTTTCGAAAATTTCAGTTATGGATAATTTAGCTTCTCTTTCAATCTCTTTGTCCAGATCAATGAAAGTCCTGTTCATATTTTCCGCCAGTCTCTTTCCAACGCTTGTTTTTCCGGTTCCCATGAATCCCACTAAGGCGATGTTGGGTAGAATCTTAGCCAGCACGGCATCCGTCATTGTCGGAATATTTGCATCCAGTCCAGTCCATATCTTAAATGACTGTGCTCCCTGGTATGCAAGCATTTTGTATCCCAAAATAACAGGACATCCTATAGATTCGGCATCTTTTGCCAGCCTGGTCTTAATTGGAGTGTAGACGATATCAAAAACAACCATTTCTTTTTTTAGGTATTCTTTCGGGACAATGGATTCGTTTGAATTCATTCCCACCGGAGTGCAGTTAATTAAGACATCTGCATTTTCCAGTTGAGTTTTTAAATTCCTGTCATCGAGTTTAATGCATTTTCCTATTTTGCTTCCCTTTTCTTCGTTTCGTGCAAGAATAAGGACATCTGCCTTGTGTTTTTTGAGCGTAAAATATATGCCTCTTGCCGCTCCGCCCGAGCCGAGAATAATGATTTTTTTTCCTTCTGTGTTTTTCATTTTTTCTTTTATTGCCAGCATGGCTCCGTAGCCGTCCGTATTGTATCCGATAAGTTTTCCGTCTTTGTTTAGAATGGTATTTACTGCGCCAATCTCTTCTGCCAAAGGGTCTATTTCATCCAGATATTTCATCACTTCTACTTTGTGAGGGATTGTGACATTGATGCCGGAAAGTCCTCTTGAAATAACTGTATTCATGTATCTTTCCAGATTAGTTACCTGAACGCCAACATATCCTGCGTTAATATTTAACGATTTAAAATTTGCATTATGCATAACAGGGCTTAAAGAATGCGCAATTGGGTTTCCGATTACGCAATATAATTTTTTCTTTTTTGCCTGCTCTAAACTGATTTGCCCGGGAGCAGTCTTGTTTTTGTCCACGCTGCAATAAGTCCATAATGCACCGTGAGCAAGACAGTCTAGTCTTGTTTGCATTCCTGTTTTTCCCATGCCGAATGCGATTAAAGGAAAATCTGTTTTGCTGTAAAGAGATAAAAGGACTGTATTGTCGTATTGTGATTGTGGGGTTGCGATTATTTTTGCGATGTCTGCTCCTTTTTGCTGAATGGTTTTTGAAATGTTTAATAATTCTTTTTCCGGAGGAGTATCTTCATAATTATGGTAAGATAATATGACTTTAATTTCTTTTTTTTTGGCGAAAGCCAGCACTTGTGTGTTGATTTCGTTAATATCCATGTCTATATACTTCACACCGTGGTTTATCGCATCAATTAGAATTTTTTGGTCTCCTTTCCTGTTCGTTGCAATGATGGGCAAAGGACATGAAGAAATTATTTTCTTCAATCCCTCTTTTTTGATAAGATAATCAATTCTTAATTCGATTAGATTAGCACCGTCTGCTTGTGCTTTTTTTATTGTGCTTATGCACTTTTGAATAGTCTTTCCTGCAATACATCCACAAAACATATTTGATTATTTTATTTGATGTTAATAGAGCCAATAATATTATTTAAATCCTGGGTAAAATTCGCATTAGGAGTATTGATGTAATAATATAGAAGAATTAATATAAGGATTATAATGAAAAACGAAATTCCTCCTCTATTATTCTTGTTTTTTGGTTCTTGTTTAGGAATATTGTTATTTATCGAAGAATCATTACTTTCTGTTTTTGGATTGATGGATTCTGTGTTTTTTAATAAAACCGTTTCGTTGGATGAAATAGGGTTGGAGTTTAATTGGACTAGGATTTCATCAATTGTTGTTCCCGGAGAGAAAGTGATATTTTTCCCGTATGTCAAATTATCGGCAAAACGCAAAGCAATTCCAGTCACCAAATAGTTTAAATCAGGCAGGTTTTTATTTATGTATCTTACTAGTCCTACTCCTGGATTGGATTGTACGGGAGAATAAGGGATTTTTGTTATTTTACCTCCTTTTTCTACTTTTATTAAAAACTGCACATCTGCTATGTGCTCGGGCAATATGTCTTTTTCATTTCCTTTTTTTGCTACAATAATAGTATATTTTTCTGTCATAATTATCTCTATCTGAAAACTATTTATACATTCCTTTTAATCAATAAGTATAAATAATTATTTCGCTCTTTTTATACTATGTCGTTTGGAGAACTTTTTAGAGATGGACTGGGAGAAGACTTTAAATACAACACATATAATTTTATATTCAGAGATATTCTGCGGTTTGATACAAACAATGTGGATTTGGGCGGAACATTATCCAGTGGGGAAATTAATGATTTTACTGGTAGTTTTGGAGGAAATGCAATTCACGGGACTACGGGAAATATGGATTCGTGGCTTTATGGACTGTTTTTTAGGAATGATGTTCCTATATTGACCGGTTCTTTACAGCATGATTTTGTGTTTGGTCTTTTTGTTCCAACCGTTTTCATGTTATTGTTTATCTCGTTTATGGTAACGGATATTTTCAAAACCGGTCCAAAATTAACTAAGTTGACTTACATGACGTGTTTTGTTGCGGCGATTGTTGGTGGATTCTATCCAATAATTGCAGGTATTGCTTTTTCATTTTTTGGTAAACTTGTTGGTGGTTTTTTTATATTCCTGTGGATAAAGAATATATACGCCCGGGTCATGGCACCGTACTGGGGGGCTATGAAGACAAGAGAAGAAGTTGGGCTTACTAAGGCAAATAAATGGAATACATGGATGTCTGTTCTTTATGGAAAGGAAAGTCTTCTTGGAGGTCCGGCAGAGACTCTAAAAGATGTTGCTATTGCGGCTGAAGTAATTGATGCTTCCAAGGATAAAATAGATGAAAGAGGCGAAAAAAAGCAGAAGAGAAAAGGAGTGTACATTTATGATTCTAATGAGTAAATATGGCGCATGAAAAAAAAGAAAATGAAATCACGAATGAGATTATAAAACGGCAGAACGATAATATACGCAGAATTCGTGTGCTTGAAGAGACGCTTAGGAACATTGATGTAAGGATAAACAGCATTGAGCAGAGATACTTAACTGAGACGAAAAAAATATATGGAAAACTCCAGGAAATGGAAGGTCAGTTAAAGGATAATAGTATAGCGCAAAAGACCCTTGAATTCCAGCAGGATTCATTTAAGAAGAGCGCAAAAAAATATGCGACACAGAATGATTTAAGCCAGATAAAAAATTATATTGAACTGATAAATCCAATGATTTCAAAATATGTAACAAAAAAAGAACTGCAATATTACCTAAAAAAAGAAAAGACCGAAGAACAAGAAGATTTTGAGGAATAACTGCGACAAAAATATAAAATTAATTTACCATTAAAAAGTAATATAGCAAAACACATAAATAATACAAAGATATAATATCTGTATTTAGATAGCATTTATGTATTTTGCTAGTATATCGCGCCACATACTTGCATTACTTTTGTGCCGTGATATAATTAATTTAAAGAGGGGATGAATATGACTGGTGAAAAAGATAAAATTTTAGAAGAGATTGGGAAGAAAAGTTCCCTGAGCAGGGAAGAGTTGGAAAAAAAGATTATAGCGAAGCAGGAGGAATTAGACAATATAGTTTCTTTTGAGGGTGCGGCTTATTTAATCGCGGATGAGTTGAATGTTTCTGTTGTGAAAAAACAAGATAATTTCGTGAAAATAAAGGATATAAAAAAAATAATGCCTGATTTTAATATCTGGGGGAAAATTATACAAATGTTTGATGTCAATGAGTTTGAAAACGAGAGAGGTTCCGGCAAGGTTCAGAATGTTATTGTTGCAGATGAGTCCGGGTCTATTGGATTATCTTTGTGGAATGAAGTTGTAGATTTAAATTCCGGTCTGAAAATCGGAGATGTTGTTAAAGTAGAGAATTCCCGCGTCAGGGAGAATAATTTTGGAAATCTGGAACTGAGATGCTTTAACAAGGAGAATGTATGTGTGGATAATGAAAAAAAGATAGATGTTGCTGTTTCTGGTACTATGCAAGCCAGTCAGCCAGTGCAGTCAAACAGTATTGAAGGAGATTATTATCTGATTTCACTGAGGAAAAAACCGATTGTCTATTATTTGTGCCCACAGTGTAGGAAAAAGATTACTGATGGCGTCTGCCAGACGCATGGAAAAGTAGAAGGTAATTTGTTTATGGTTATGAGCGGGATAATCGACAACGGAGTGGACCGGGTTGATGCTGTTTTTTTCAATACAATCGTATCTGATCTTTTAGGTATAGAGGATGTAGAAAAAATCAGGCAAATAGAAAAACTTCCTAATTATCTTAACTTGTCCTGTATGGGTAATTTTTATCATATAAGCGGGACGGTTAAGGAAAATAGTTTTACGAAAGAGGATGAGATAACAGTGCGGAAAATCGAACTGGTTGATATTGCAGGGAAAACAAAAGAACTGGAAGAGAAATTTAGTGAAATTAAAAGTGCCGGAGAGTGAGTGTCAACCAGGTGCAAGAGCATAAAAACAAACAAATTCAAAAATATGGTTAATCAAGAAGAAGAAAATAATCAAATCATTATTTATAATACTGTGGATGGACGGACAAAAATTGAGGTCAAAGTAGAGAAGGATACGGTTTGGCTTTCTCAAAAACAAATGGCGGAGCTTTTTGATAAAGATGTTAGGACTGTTAATGAACATATAAAAAATGTGTTCTTTGAGGGAGAATTAGCGGAAAATTCAGTTATCCGGAAATTCCGGACAACTGCTTCTGATGGTAAAATGTATGATACTAATTTCTATAATCTGGATGTTATTATCTCTGTTGGTTATAGGGTGAAATCGCTTCGCGGTACGCAATTTAGAATATGGGCGACGCAAAAATTAAGGGATTATATTATCAAGGGTTTTGCTATGGATGACGAACGATTGGCGGAAGGTCGGGTTGCAAAGACATATTTTGAAGAATGGGAGGGACGAATCCGGACAATCAGAACCTCTGAAGCAAATTTTTATCAAAAGGTCAGGGATGTTTTTGCGACCAGTGCAGATTATAATCCTCAAACCAATTACGCCAAGCAATTTTTTGCAATAGTGCAGAATAAATTCCATTTTGCTATTACTGGCTTGACTGCGGCTGAAATCGTCAACAATAGAGTGGATGGCCGGAAAGAAAATTTAGGACTCACAAATTGGAAGGGAGATATTATCACTCGTAAACAAGTTCAAATCGCCAAAAATTATTTGGAAGAGCTGGAACTAAAAAGATTAAATTTATTGGTGGAGCAGTTTTTATCTTTTGCTGAATTACAGAGTGTGGAGCAGAGAGTAATGCATATGAAAGATTGGATTAGAAAATTGGATGGCTTTTTGATTTTAAATGACAAAGAAATTCTCCAAAACACAGGAAATGTTTCTCATTCAAAAATGGAAAAGAAAGTTAGAGAGCAATTGAAAAAATACAATGAACAAAAACTTTTATCAGAAAGAATTAAAAAAAGTAAAGATTAGATATAAATATGAAATCAATAAAAATCGCAACATTCGGCAGTCATACAGCACTCCAAATTTTAAAAGGGGCAAAAGATGAAGGATTCAAGACAATAGCGATTTGTGAAAAGGGGAGGACAGCGCCTTACAAAATGTTTAATGTTGCGGATGAGATTATTGAAATTCCTTCTTTTGGAGATTATGAAAAATACGAACATCTGTTAATAGAAAAAAATGCAGTCTTTATTCCTCATGGGAGTTTTGTAAGCTATTATAGTCTGGATAAAATAAAGAAAAGCAAGGTTATGTATTATGGATGTAAGAACATATTGAAATGGGAATCTGACAGAAATCTCGAGAGGCAATGGCTCCAAAAAGCAGGACTGAAACTGCCAATGGTTTTTGAATCATCTGAGGATATAGACAGACCGGTAATTGTAAAAGAACACGGTGCTAAAGGCGGAAGTGGTTATTTTCTCGCGCAAGACAAAAAAGATTTTGAAGAAAAAATAAAAACAAAAAAAATAGGGAAATACCAGATTCAGGAATTTGTTGTAGGAGCACCTGTTTACATCCATTATTTTTATTCTCCTTTGGACGGCAAGCTGGAGATTATGAGCATGGATAAAAGATATGAGTCAAATGCAGATTCTCTTGGAAGAATAAATACAAATGATCAGGTGGCTCTTAATATAAATACAAGTTATACTGTTGTCGGGAATTTTCCGATTGTTGTTCGGGAATCTCTGCTTCATGAACTTATCGAGATGGGTGAAAATGTTGTCAAGGCTTCAAGGAAAATAGAAGAACCTAAGGGGACATGGGGTCCATTTTGTCTCGAGACGATTTTGACAGACAAACTGGAATTTTATGTATTTGAGATATCTGCGAGGATTGTTGCGGGGACAAACCCGTTCATTGATGGCTCTCCTTATAGTTATTTGAATTATGATGTGCCTATGAGTACAGGCAGGAGAATCGCACGGGAGATAAAAAATGCAGTTAATTCAAACAGGCTAAATGAGATTGTTGAATAACCCCATTCCTTGTTTGCAAACACATATAAATTCTTTTATTGGTTTTATCTCATGGGTTATCTTGAAGACATAATAAAAAAAGCATATTCTTCAATAAAAGAAAATCCTTATATTGTGCTTCCGGCAACGCTGATCTGGATTCCTTCTTCGTTACTGGGCATAATATTCTTTTTGGGAATAAAAAAAATAAGTGAAAATTATAATCTTTTGTCTATTATTGAATCTTTTGAATCCGATCCAAAAATACTTTTTTACTCGTTAGAGAATATTGCGCATAATCATATTGTTTATTTTTTTGCTGTGATTATTGTAATTGTTCTTTTGCATTATTATATTATGGCGACATATACTCTTATTGCAAAAGCCCTGTATCGGGATGAACGGGTCTCTATTTCCAAAGCGCTTTGTGAATCCAAAAATAGAATATTTGCGCTTGTAATGACAGATATATTGATGTTATTCCTGATTTTGGTGACGATAGCTGTAATGGGCATTGTGCTCTATATATCTATGCCATTAGGATTAATTGGAGTTGGATTAATGTTGATTATTGATATTGTTTTGTTTTTTATGGGTGTAATTTATCTGGGTCCTGTTTATGTTGTATTGGGCAGTATAGTTGTATTAAACAAAAAAAGCGGTTTTGGTGCAATAAAAGAAGCATACATGCTAATTAAAGGTAATATATTGGATTCGTGGCTTTTAGTCCTTGTTGTCATTGTGATAAGTTCAATATATCTTTTTGTTGTCTCTTTAGTTGTGGGACTATTGTCTTTGTTGATTGGATCTTACTCATCTCTTCTCCAGGCAGTTCTTTCTATTTTCCTTCTTGTGTTCGGATGCATCTGCAACACATTGTTTTATTTTTACCTGAAAGAGAAGATTGACGAATCTGTATTTTAGAGTTTATCGCATACTATTTTTAGTTCCTCATTTGAGACAGAAGATTCTTTTGTTTTTGAATAGTCCAAAGATAACATGTAATCAGAGCAGTCATTTATTCTCTTAATGTAAAATTCTGACATCAAAAGACATATATCTTTGTCTTCTTCATTGTTCAATTCATTGCATGTATTTATGAGGTCTTTTTCATCAAAATCGCTTTCATCCTCTACTATCATTTTTTCGCAAAAAGAGACACTTGTTGGCTGGGAAAGAAAATATGTTGAGTTTTCTTCTATGCACGCAACAGGTAGGATGAAGTTCATGTAAAGCGTGTCGGTTGTGCTTTTGGTGATAAAAACAGAATATGCATTTATCATCAAGCCAATTGCTGCCAATAATAGCAATATTTTTATGGTTTTTTTCTCGTCCATAGCATTAATATATAATTTATTATTAACAATTATATAAATCTGTTAATTTTTACAAACTATAAAAAAGTAATTGTTCCTATAATAAATTATGATACAAAAAAAGGATATTGAAAAGATTTTAGATGGTTATGATACCAACAATATAACAATCGGCGTTCTTGGAAGCCACAGTGCCCTTGATGTGTGCCGAGGGGCAAAAGATTTAGGGTTTAAGACACTTGTTATTTGTCAGAAGGGAAGAGATAAGACTTATTCGAAATACTACAAGACCTCGCAGAATTTTGGGAAGACAACAGGTGTTGTGGATGAGGTAATGATTCTGGACAAATTCAGTGATATTTTAAGCAAGGAAGTTACAAAGGAGATGAGAAAGAAGAATGTGATTTTTATCCCTCACCGCTCATTTGAAGTCTATGTGAATTTTGACTATGAAAAAATAGAAAACGACTTTTTGATTCCATTGCTGGGGACAAGGAATATTTTGAAGGCAGAGGAAAGGACGGAGCCGAAAAATCAGTATTATCTGATGGAGAAGGCAGGTATCCGGTTTCCAAGGCAGTTTAAAAGTCATAAGGAGATTGACAGGCTGGTCATTGTGAAAGCAAATGAGCTGGAGAGAAGCTATGAGAGGGAGTTTTTCCTTGTTGAAAGCCCGGCTGAATTTGAGAGTAAGACAAAAGAAATGATTGAAAAAGGAATAGTTTCCAAAGAGTCTGTTGAAAATGCGGTTATTGAGGAATATATTGTCGGAGCACAGGTTAATTTCAATTATTTTTATTCACCACTTCGCGGCGAGGTTGAACTGCTTGGGACAGATACAAGAAGGCAGACAAATCTGGATGGTATGTTGAGGATTACGGCAGATGAGCAGTTGAAGGTGCTAAAGTATGTAAAGCCGACACTGAAGGAAATCGGGCATATTGCGTGCACAACAAAAGAATCTGTTTTGGAGATGATTTTTGATCTCGGGGAAAAGTTTGTGGCTGCTGCAAAGAAAGAATATTCTCCTGGTATAATTGGTCCATTTGCGCTCCAGGGGGCGATTGTTCCGGGTCCTCCGAAGGAAGAGGCAGTTATCTTTGATGTTAGTTTAAGGGTTCAGGGGTCTCCAGGGACTAGGTTTACGCCTTATCCTGGTTATTTTTACAATGAAGAGATGAGTACAGGAAAACGCATTGCACTGGAGATAAAAGAGGCGGTAGAGAAGAAAAAGCTGATTGATATTGTTACTTAAGATGGGGTGTTTACAATCAGATTGCTCTTACAAGATTCCAATTAACTTATGGTTGGATTATTCCATTTATGTCTTTTGCTTTTTCATCCCAGAGCATTTTAAAAAATAATTTTGTCTGTTCAATAAATTCGGGATTACGTGATACGAAAACCTGATCATTTTTCCCCTCTCTGCCGTTAGGAGGGAGCAGATATATAGTAGTTTTTGTTTCTGTCATACATCTTCTTACTGTTTTGCAGTATTTTTCATCAATATGTTTTACTTTAAATCCAACTTCAACCATTTTTTTTGCAAATTTAAGGTTCTGGTTCGTGATAGGCACCATAAATTTAATATCCACCCCTTGTTTTATTTTGAGTTTTCCAAGAATAAAGAAGCGGTAATCGTATTTTGGTATCAAAATACTTGTTTCATTGCCCATATTGTAAATATAATTTTTGGCTTTGAAAAATTGATTATAATATAAATCCCTGACTTTTTTAGTCCCGACAACATCATAACCTAATCTCTCAAATACGGGCGATTGGAGACATGCGCAGAGTTTTCTTTCAATTTCTTTTCCATTCTCTTTCAAATAATCCATTTTGTTTTTCTTGATTATGGAAAACATTGATTCAGGCTCGCACACAAGAAATTCCATAGTCTTGCCTTCTTCAATAGACCTTACGAATCCCTTTTCTATCATATCTGAGAGTATCTTATATGCACGCTCTTTTTTCAGTTTGAGATACTCATCATCAATCAATTCATTGACTGTTTTTTGCCCGTGTTGTGAAAGATGGCATATAATCAGGAATTCCTGCTCTGACAAGCCATAGAATACATTTAGCGCCTCTTTTTCGCCTTTGGTTAAGATGATTTCTTTCATATCATTATTTAAACAATTACATCCAATACTAATTTTTATTATAGCAAAACACATAAATAATACAATATCTGTATTTAAATAGCATTTATGTATTTTGCCAGTATCGCGCCACATACTTGCATTACTTTTGTGCCGCAATATAGCTATTTCATGATTGAATTAATACACCGGCATTAATGACCAAGGTTACTTAATTTTTTCATATATCTGGATTGCCGTGTTGTCGTCGTTAAGCATTTCTGTACTTTTAAACCCGTATTTTTCAGCGGTTTTTATCATTTTTTCAGGATTTGTTTTCTTAGAATGAAATACCAACACATCGCCAGACCAAGCTTCAATCTGTGATTCTTTTTTATTTATTTTCCAGGTGAGCCCTTTGGTTTCGTCGAGATTTGTTGATTTTTTAATAAAGTCATTAAACATTTTGTTGTTTTTATACTGCCTGAATATTTTTTCGATAAAAGTATCTGTCTGAAAACCAATCAATAATATATCTTTTTTATTGCTTGTCTTTGAGAAGATGCGGAATATCTCACTACATTTGAAATTTCCGATGGTATTTCCTAGTACAATATGCGCTTTTCTGCCATTGAAGATATCAAAATCTGATTTTTGAAGTTCCTGAAACAGACCCTTTATCCCGACAAAATTAATATTATACTTATTGTCCTCATAGCAGATATTGTTGAGAGATTGGATGAAACCAGTTATGAAATCTTCCTGAACATCAATTCCGATTATGTTTATCTCTTTATTTTTCAGGATTATTGAATTAACCATTCTTATTTCTGTATCTCCGGTTCCAAGACCATAAAATATCAATGTAGACGGTAATTTTTTAATTAAATTATTGTGCTTCTCCAACAAAATAAGTTCAGAATATACTGTGATGTATGGATTTGAAAATGCAGTTAATCTATACCATAAATCAGGTCGATTGAACCATTGCTCGCTTTCAATATATTTATCTTCAATATTTTCTTTTAATTTTTTAGATAAACGAGAAGTGTTTATTTTTCTTATGATTTTTTTATTTAGCATAATTATTTTCTAAATAACAAAAAAAGCTTAAAAATGTATTTTTTTTATTGTGATTTTATTGTAAATTCTTACAACTTTAGGCTGTTTATCTCTTTTGCCTTTATATTCCATAACATTTCGTAATATTCCTTGGTTTGTTCAATAAATTCTCTATTGTATGATATAAAAACCTGATCCTGTTTTCCTTTTCGACCTTCAGGAGGAAATAAAAATATCATAGTTCCATTTTCAGTAATGCATCTTCGAACTGTCGTACAATATTTTTCATCAATGTGCTTTACTTTAAATCCCGCCTTAATCATTTTTTTTGCAAAATCGATATTTTCTCCGGTGATTGTTTCCATGAACCTTACATCAACGCCCTGCTTTATTTTTAGTTTGCCGAGATTAAAAAAGCGACTGTCTTCTCTTATTACTAAAATGCCTGTTTTATCACTTAAATCATAAATGTATTTTTTGGCATCAATCCAGCCTCGGTAAAATATATTTCGTACTCTTGCCCTTCCGACAATATCATAGCCCAATTTACTGAATACTGGGGATTGGACATAACCAGATAATTTTTCTTCAATTGATTTTCCTGTTTCATTTAAATCTTCTTTTTTATTTTCTCTTAACATAGAAAACATTATTTTCGGGTCGCATACAATAAATTCTTTTGTTTTTTCTTCACTAATAGACCTTATAAAACCCTTTTCAGTTAAATCTGCCAGTATCTTATATATGCGCTCTTTTTGAATCCCGAGTTCATCATTGATTAATTCGTTGATTGTCTTTACTCCGTACTTAGAAAGATAGCAGATAATAAAGAATTCCTGCTCTGTTAAGTCATATAATACTTTTAGAGCCTCTCTTTCATTGTCACTCAATCCAATTTCTTTCATATCTTTTTATTTTATTTATTTTTAAAAAATAATATGTTTTTTGTAAATTAATTTATTGAAAAAAAAATAAGTTCATGTTAATCAAAAACCATTATTTTATCCCACAATAATATTTTTAATATGATATTAGAAAAAAAGCAAAGCTTTATATACTTCAAAGGTATGTGATTGTAACAGAAGATAAGTGATGTAAAATTAATAGGGTGGTATGAATGAATACAGATATTTTAGTAAGAATGAAGCAGGAAATGTTTGAACGGGGGAATATAAAAGAAGTAAACCGGATAAACAAGATGATAAATTTACGTGCTAGGCAACAAAGAGCAATGAATAAGCTTAACAAGCCAGTATTAACTATTTAGCTATAGCAAAAAACATAAATAATGCAATTGATACTCTAATAATATTCGGGAGATACTTATGTCTTTTGCTAGTATCTCACCCCACATACTTGTATTACTTTTGTGTTGTGAGATGATTAAAAAAAACCGAATTTTTTAGCGCTAAACAAGCCTTTTTCTTTTATTTCAAAATTTACTTTTTTTCCTTCGGGCATGAACCTGTGCTTTGTTAATGTTGCGCACCGGGCATTGTCGCCGGTTTTTTCGAGTTTTATTATTGTTTTTGAAAAGTATTTTGGGATGTCCCTGCCTACGAGTTCCACGTCGCCTGTGTCGAAGTCGGCATAGACCTGGTTTGTGACAAATACAGGGATTTTCCTGCTTTCTGCGAGCCCGGAGAGGATGTAAAACTGCTTTGTGAGCTTGTAGTTTGCATCAGCTATGTTGTCGTGCAGTATTAGTCGGTAAAGTGATACGATGGAGTCTACTATGACTAGACCTATGTTTTCATCTGTGTCTTTTTCTACTAACTGGGTTGTTTTTAGTTGTTCATCAAAGGTTTTTGGCTTGTATATGTGAACTTTGTTCAAATCCTCTTTTTTATGCATCTGGATAAATCTTTCCGGCGTAAAGCCGTTTTCCGTATCTACATATATTACTTTTTTACTGTTTCTTATGCAGTTTGTGCATAACTGCATAGCCATGTTTGATTTTCCACTGCCTGCTTCACCATAACAATTTGTGATGATTCCTTCTTCCAGTTTGCCGCCTATTACTTTGTCTAATTCTTCAATGTTGAAGGAAATTGCCATATTATTATAGTGGTAGTAGAATTTTTTAAATATCATCTGCCATGAGCTATTTTTATCCACAAGATGCGGGAATGCGGGAAAATTTCTATAATTTTCCGCATATTGGTCAAAGACCAATAACTCAAAGATTTTCTGCATATTCAACTTTGTTGAATAACGCACGGAACCCACAGGAAAGTGATTCTTTTTCTTCTACGTTCCTGTGTCTTCCATGCATTCAAGTCATCTTATACTCCCCTTCAAGCTGCATATCCGGGTAAACAACAAATCCTTTCTTATCCACAATCTTCGCCTCGACAATCCTCCGGTCTATGTCCTCGCCCCGCATCTTCAAAACCTCAATTCCACGAGCCCTGGTACCATTAGAATACACGATATTATACAAAACAATAATCCCGTCCGATAAAAAACTTACAGCTCCACCAGTATCAGATATATTCAGACCGATATGCGCAGGATTGCATGTTTCCCTTATCAAAAAGGAAGTGGTATTGTTCTTCTCTAAATTCCTAAACAACTGCTCCATGTAGACCCTGAACCTTGCCTCTTCCCCGCTGAAGGCAGAGGCGATTGAACTTAAGGAGTCGATGCATACTATATCCGGGTCAAAGCCTTTTGGAATCAACACAGGCTGGATATCAATCAACAGCTCTCTTTTTGCCTCTGACAATAATGCTTCTACGCTCCTTGCTACGTCAAGAGCGTTGAATCTTCTCAACATCAATGTCCCTTTTCTTTCATAGACTTCCGGGGTCCAGCCGAATGCTTTCATATGACTTCTTAGCCGGTCTTCACGCTCTTCAAAACTCATGTACAATACTTTCTTTCCTTTTTTGCACAGGTTGTTTGCCAGGTGGAGGCAAAACAATGTTTTGCCTGAGCCGGGTCCTCCTTCTACTAAAATAGAATTTCCTTCAGGAACTCCTTCCTGAAATAGTTCGTCAAATCCTCTTATGTCTGTCTTAAACTTGCCTTTGGTTTCTTTTTCCATCTAATTCACCTTTTACTTTTCATTGCTAACTCTTCGTTGAGCAGGGGGATTTGTCGTTTGATGTCTCTCATTATCTCCCCGTATTTTTTTATCCTGACGTGGTATGTGGTCTCGTTTAGTTTTTTTTCCTCGAAATATTCTCTTTGTGTTTCTGCTACCAGTTTCCTGACTGAACTCCATCTTGTGTTCAGGTTTTTTATTTTTTTTCTTATTATCCAGCATTCTATTCTTGTGCGTCCTAAGGCTGCGATTGTGGAAAGTAGGACGATTATGAAAATGATTTTGTTCCGGTTCTGCTTCAGGAAAGTGATTATGTTTCTTGAGGTTGCGTCGTAGAATGCTTTTACTTTTGTCTCTATTGCCTGCATTTCTGAGATTTTTTCGTAGGTCTTGTCTATTTGTTTGAGGCATTCCTCGTATCGCTCTGCCTCAAACTCGGTTTTGGAGGTGTTGTATACTTCCCAGACAGGGGTCTTGTTTATGTCCTCTGTCTGGATTATTGTGGATTCTAAGGCGTTTAGTTCGTCCAATGCCCTGAAAGCTTTTTTCTTTAGGTCGTGGAGTTCATTGATTTTTTCATGGATTAGTGAATAGTCCGGGCTGCCGCCGGACTCTTCCAGGGCTAATTGAGCTTCGTATATTTGTTTGGCAAGAAAGAGAGTGTCGTTGTATCTTGTTGCAGGGAGGTTCTTGTTCAGGAGTTCATTCATGTCTTCTCCTGCCTGGAGAAGATTGTTGTTTGTGTTGAAAGCGTCATCGGAGATACAGAATCCTGCCTGGGGCAGGAGTAAGAGAATAAATAATACGGCTGTTAACCTGGATTTCTTTTCGGCTCTTCTTGCCTTTAGAGAGGCAATCCTCTCTTCTACTTCCACCAGCCGCTCTGAATAGCTTTTCATCCTGTTTTCGTATATCCTTGTTTCCAGCTTGCCTGAGTTTAGGTAGAGTCTCTGGGACTCTTTTATTATGTTCAGGATCTTTTCTCTTTCTTCTGTTAGCCTGTCGTCTTCTTTCCTGAAGAATTTGAAGAGGTTTGCCTGAATAGTTTCGTATTTTATGCTTTCCTGGATTGCTTTGCTCATGCGCTTTTCGTACTGCATGAGGGTTTGCATGTATTCCCTCATGCTTAGTTTGCCTTCTATGAAGCATTCTCTTTGTGCTTCTTTGATTAGGCTTAGCAGGACGGATTCTTCTTTTTTCAGGTTTTTTAGTTTCCTGGTTATGAGGTCTAGTTTCAGTGCGAGGAAGCTGAAGAAGGATAATATTGTTATTAATATTGTTGCAATTATTATTTTGCCCCAGTTGTTTTTTGCAAATGCTACTATGTTGAATATGCCGACTGTTTCTAATGCGTAGGTTACTTTTGCATCTTCTGCCCTCTTTAGGGCAGAGACAAAGTCGCCCCTGTCTAATGCTGCCTGGCTTAGGAGCAGTAGTCTTTTTGTCTTTGAGACGTCAATTCCGTCGTGTTCTGCCTGTGTTATTTTTTGGCGTATTTCATTTAAGAGTTCCAGGCAGTCAAATGCCTGCTGTTTGGTTTGCTGCATCTGTGCGTGTAGGTCTCTTGCTATCTCGTAGTCTTTTGTTTTTAAGGTGTTGTTTGCTGTGTTTAGGGATTCTCTGAGGTCTTTTGTGTTCAGGTTCTTCTGCTCTATCTCCCTGATGATTGCTTCTATCTTTTCAATGTAGTCTATTGCTTCCTGCCTGGAGATTTCCAGGATTATTAGCTTGATTGTCCTTGTCTCTTTCATGTCTGTGGTAGGAGTGGTGTTGATTATTCCTTCAATTGTGAATATTAGCTTGTATTCTCCTCTTGTGAAATATTCCGGGGCTTCCAGGAATATTGTAAAGTTTTGGCTGTTGTTTTGGGGGATTAGGTCTGTGCGGGTCGGGTGGATTCTTAAGTATTTTGATAAAAATCCCTTGATGGAGATTGTGGTGTTTATTAATGCTCCTTCGAATGGGTTTTCTACTTCCAGGTTGAATTGCTGCTGGCGTCCTCTTAATAGTTCGTAGGTTGCATCGGTTTGGAATAGTTTTTGTCTTTGCTTTTCTGTTGCTGTTATTATTACGGAGAAGGGTGAGCCACCTCCACTACTGCTTCCGCCGGAACTACTGCCTGTGTAATGCTCTTCTATTATTGTTGTCGGTGCTCCGTCAACAGGGATGCAGATTTCCTTTATGTTCTGGGTCTGGAGGCAGTTGGAGCAGTTGGTGTAGAGATAGAAGCAATAGCTTCCTGTCGCTACACCTGAGCCTACATATATTGTGAAAACCTGGGTCTTGTAATTTATGCCTGATGTGCAGCTGAAAAGTGATTCTGTGTTTTCTTCCGGGGTTGCTGAAACTCCTGATGGGAGGTTCATGAGGAAGATGGATAGATTTACTGCGTCCTCGTTTCCTATGTTTGTTATGCCGGTTGTTATCTGCTGGGAGTTTCCGGCATCGGTTGTTGCTATGCTTGATATTCCTGTGAATTCAAAGTATGGACCGGCAGGGATTATCTTGATGGAGGGGGTCAGGGTTGTGCTGTAGACGTAGTCTTCGTTGTTCTCTGTGCAGCTTAGGCAGCTGCAGTCTACAGGGATGGATATGCTTACGCTGTAGTCTGGTAAGTCTCCCGGGATTAGGGGGGTTATGTTTATCTGTCTTGTTTTTGTTGTTGGAGGGGATTCTAATATTATGTTTGATGTGTTGTAGTTAAAGAGCATGTCCTTGGATGAGGTAATGTATGTTGAATTCGGGAGGGCGCAGGTGTAGTTGAAGTCGCCGGTGTTGTTGAATGTTATTGTTCCCAGGGTTGCGTTCTCGTTGATTATTGCGGTTTCCGGGGTGTTGGTTATGGAGATGTTTATTGTGTAGTCGTTCCATATTTGTAGGATATTATTTTGTGATTGGATTGTGTTGTTGTAGGTGTCGTTGGTCCATATGTAGTAGGTGTAGTTTCCCTTGGACTGGTTGGTTAGGGTTGTGTTGTACAGGGTTGTGCCCTGCATTGGTGTTGATGTCCAGTTGGTTGTGTTGTATGTGTCGTTTCTTTGGTAGTATAGTAAGACTGTGTGGATTGCTAAGTTGTCTGTTATGTTTGTGTGGATTGTTATGTTCATGTTTGGGTCTATGCCTGCTATAGTTAGCGGGGTGGTGGTTATTGAGTTTATTGTCGGTTTTCTGGTGTCGTTGGAGGTTATGTTTATTATTGCCTGGTTGGCGTTATGTAGCCAGTCGTAGGCTGTCAGGTTGAAGAGTATTAGTCCGGCGGGGAGGTTGGTGTAGTTGAATTGTGTGGTGTTGCCTGTGAAGGTTATGTTTGTTGTTTGGGTTTGTAGTACTGAGAATGTTGTGTTTAGGGTTGCGTTTGATAAGCCGTTGATTGACCAGTTTAGGGAATTATCTGTCCATTGTAATGTGCAGGAGATGTTGTCTGCCTGTGATGCGGATATGGTTGAGTTTGTTGCATTTAGTATTATGGTTGTATTGGATGTGTTGTTGTGAGTGATGTTGCAGGTTGCGTTTATTAGTTGAGGCGGGGTTGAGTCTGTTGTCAGTGTTCTTGTTGTTGATGTGTTTGTGTCGTAGGTGTCTGTCACTGAGACATTCCAGTGGTGGATTCCGTCGGGGAGTAGGAGTGAGTGGGTTGTGTTTGTTGTTAGAGTGGTGTTGTGGATTGTTAGGTTGAATGTCTTGTTGTCGTTGTCGGGGTCGCTGCTGGTCCAGGAGAATTGTATTGTTTCGTTTGAGGAGTTTGTGTTGTTTGGTGGAGAGGTTAATGTTATTGTCGGGATTTGGTTTGGGACTGTTGTTTGTATTGTTGTGTTTGTGCAGTTGGAGCCTCCCGAGATGTTGCCGTCGCAGATGTTAATAGTTATGTTTATGTTCTGGTTCGGGGTCAGCCAGCCCCCGCTGATGTTGGCTGAGCAATAGGCTTGGGTGTTTGTTCCGTATGGGATGTTTAAGGTTCCTGTTAGGTTTGACTGGTTGAGTTGGTTGCTGTAGTGGACTGTGCAGTTTATTAGGTCTGTGTCTGTGTCGTGGTCTGTGGCTATGGTTGAGGTCATTATTCTATGTTCTGGGTTGTTTTGGATTTGCGGTGTGGTTAGAGATGGAGGGTAGTTGATGATTGTTGTGTTTTGCGTGCAGACCTGATCGGAGACCAGGTTGTACTGGTCTTTTATGTTTAGGCAGAAACTCCAGTTCTGGGCTTTTGTTGTGTACTGGTATTCTAAAGAGGCGTTGGTTAGGTTTGTTTGGGAGAGGATTCTGGTGTCGTTTAGGATGTCGTTTAAGTACCATTTTATTGTTGAGGAGATTATGTCGTCTCCTTCGGGTTCGTTGTAATTCCACAGGGCGGTTAGGTCCAGTGCTGTTGTTGTTGAGGGTAAGGTGGTGTTTGTTATGTTTGGTTTTTCATTTGGTATGGTTGGGTAAATAGTTCCGGTGTTGGTTGTTGCACCCATGTTGTCTTCGAAGACAAAATATATTGATACAGAACTGCCTACGGAGTAGTGGGATGTGTTGATTTCTTTTGAGCAGTTTACTGTTTGGTTGGATTGTGTTAATAGTTCTGTGGTGTTGCTGCCGTAGTGGATTTGGCAGCTGGTTATCTGGCCGTCAGGGTCTGTTGCGTTGGCGCTTGCTGTGAAGGCGTGTCTGTTTGGAGTGTTTTGGTATAGTGGTCCGTTTGTTGTTGGGTTTTGGTTGCCGCTTACGAAAGAGCCGCTTGAGGTTGTGGTTTGGTAGGGGTCTGCTGTTGTTAAAGTCCAGTCGTAGGAGGTGTTGGCATATACTGTGAAGTTTACTTTCCACGCGGTTGATTTTGTTGCGTTCTGGTTGGTCATTATGTCGATTTGCTGGGTGTAGGTTAGGGTTGTGTTTAGGATTGTTGTGTTTGCTGCTGTGGTATAGGTTATGTTTGTTGTGTTGGTTAGGTAGGACTGGGGGGTGGGTATGGTTGTAGGGATGGTTTGGTTTGTGAATTGTAAGGTAGTTAGGGGGTTGTTGTTTATTTTTACTGTTGTTGATTGGTTTGAGTAGTAGAGGATTTTGGTATTGTTTAAGGTTATTGTGCCGTTTTCTAATGTGCAGGTTATGTTGTTGGTGGATTGTAAAGGGTGTGTGTAGTTGTAGGTTGTGTTCTGGGGGGTTGGGATTAGGTCTATCTGGTTGTTGTTTAGGTATATTCTTAGGTTTGTTGCGTTTACTGCATTTGCGAAGGTTATGTTTATTGTTGCGTTGTTTAGCGGGTTCGGGGTGGTTAGTTGATGGGTTGCGTTTGTTGTGTTGGTTATGGTGTGTTGGGTTGAGTTTATTGTCTGTGTTTTTTGGTTTAGGTAGTAGATTGTTAGGTTTGCCTGTCCTGTGGATTTTGGGTATAATGTTTGTAGTTCGTGTGTTTTGGTGGTGTTGTCTGTGTTTATAGTTGTTGTGTTTTGGGTTGTTTTTGTTCCGTTTTCTATGTATACTGTGAAATTTGCGTATATTATGTTGTCGTTTTCGTTGTCTGTTATGTTGGCAGTTAGGTTTATGTTGTCTGTTGGGGTTGCGGGTTCTGTGCTGACTTCAACTATGGTTGGGTTTGAGTTCATCCTGAACCATAGGTTTGATTCATTGAAGGCGGAGCATATCCACGGGTCGCAGGCTTTTAGCTGGAAGGTGTAGTTTTTGCCGTCTTCTAAGGCCACGCGGTGGCCTAAGGTCATTTGTCCTTCGTTGTTGAAGTTGGTTGTTGTTATGTTGTTGTCGTATTGGTATGATGCGCCCTCTTCTTTTACCCATGCTTCTATTCTTAGGGTGTCGTTCTCGTCGTCTGATGGGTTGGTCCAGTTTATTTTTGGATTTGGAGTGATTACATGTAGTGTGTCGTTGAAAGCGTCGTTTATTATTAGGTTTAGGTTGGATGGTGTGGATGGTATCTTGTTTGGGATTTGCTGGCTTATCTGAGAGGAGTTGGATTTGTCGAAAGTGTCGTCTGCTTCGACTATAATGTCTATCCAGTCTCCGACGTTGAAGTTTGAGCAGGTTGTTGTGTTGACTTCTAAGCTGGATGTGCCGGAGCTTATTATTGAGGAGGGGATCATATTTACAGAGCATGATGAGCCGCTTGTTGTGTCGGTTAGGTATGCTTTGCAACTGAATGTGTCTGAGTCAGGGTCGTTTGCAGAGGCGGTGAGGTTGAAGGCATGTTTGTTGTTGATTGTGTTAGCTCCAGTGCTGCTGAATGTTACTGCGTGGTTTGGAAGGGTGTTGTTTATGTGGGTTGTGATGTTGGTTGTGTCGGAGGTGTCTTTGAATTCTATGTATGTTTCTATGTTGTTTTTGATGTCGTTGTCGAGGTATCCTGTTGAATCTGAGATTGTGCTTGTGCAGTTGCAGGAACTGCTGTCACAGGCTAAGGTTCCTGTGAAATAATGCCATCCTGCGCTTGGGTCTGTAGGGTTGTAATAGTAAATTCTGCATGAAGAAATATCAGATGCTCCGTCAGGGTCAGTGGCATTGCCGATAAGAGTAAAGCAATGTCCGTTGGAACAGTTTGTGACTGTAAAGGAATAGATTGCAGGGGCATAATTTGGCAGGTAATATTCCTGTGTATTTGAACTTCTTTCTTTGGTGTAAGTATCTGTAAAGGAAATACTGAAATTTGCTGTTGTTCCTAAAATTATGTCAGATTCATTAATCAATAAAGTGCATTTTGTGGGAGTAGATGTATTGTTCAGAATTCCGTATTTATTACTCCACTGGCAGTCGGAACAGTGGACATAGCAGTTCGTAAATTTGCCCGAACCGCCCGTGTGGGTTGCATTTGCAGAGATGTTGAACTTGTGTCCTGTGATGTCTTCAAAGTTCAAATCTGTAATGAGGATAGTGTTTGTATGGACTGTTCTTTCTGTATCTGAGCTCCAGTTCATGGTGTCATTTGCCCATAAATTGAATTTGTGGGTGTGGTTTGAAACAGAGAGGTTGTTGTAGTATCCCCAACTTGATGAAGTGTATTTTTTTAGTTCGGATTGGTAATGCATTTTTATTTCGTCTGCTGTTAGGGAATGATTGTAGATTTTTACTTCGTCTATTGTTCCGTTGAAATTTTTAATATTTGTACTCCATCTGCCGAGGTATAGTGTTCCATCATTTTCGTTTATTGTTCCTGTTGTGTCTTCACAGATTACTTCATCACTATTTTTGTATGCACATTTACTGGAGCCGTTGTAAGTAAATGCCAGATGAATCCATTCATCTATTGATAAAACATTATTGACATTAAGGGTATCATCTGAAAGACCGTAAGTTCTCCAGAAAATATGACCTGTCGTACTCCATCCATATTCTATATAATAACTGCCCACCTTATTTAAGATTAATTTAGAATCTCCCGATAAATCTAAATTATTTGGTTTGATCCACAACAAAATAGTTTGTTCCTGTAAATCCAGACTATCCTCTGTCCCACAATCAACATAATCATCCACTCCATCAAATTTCAGACCAGTGCCGAACTTTCCATCAATATATTTTGCCCTGATTCTGCTTATGCTCCCTAATACATCGGTCAAATTGTAAGTTTGAGTTGTTGTAATTCCTCCTGCCTGAGGAGTTCCTGCATTGGCGTTGTTGTAATAGATGTAATAGTTTGAGTCTGAATTTCCGCTGTTAATCTGGGCTTCTGCGTTGAACCATACAATAGTTTCTGAAGAGTTGAAAGAAGTTGTATTTGTTCTGTTAATTTCACTTACTCCGTGGACAATTCTTAAATCAGTTCCGTTTGTTAATAGTTTTCCGGCAGAGACTAAAGAGGCGGTGTTTATTGTTATGTTTATTGGCTCGCCTATTGATAGGGCTGATGCATTGTTGTTTGTTATGGTGAGTTTCTTCCTGTATTTGTAGTCTTCATTCCACCAGTTAGAGCCGGTTACGATTGTTCCGTCATTTGCGTATTTGGAGATGTCTACCGCCTTTGTGCTGTTTTCTCCTATTGCTGAATTGTTGTTGAAGTTTAATGCCAGGACCAAAGAATTGTCGTGTAGAGTTGAATTTATCCATGTTGTCCCATTGTGCCAGTTGAATTTTAATGTGTCTAAATGGTACTCGTCTATCGTTAGATTTAGTTCTGTGTAGTTTTGCGTTCGGTATGTGTTGTTAGCTGGGGTTGGGTCTTTCCATGAATAAGATGGTGGTGTTGCATCTATTGTCAGGGTTCTTGTTTGGGTTTGGTTTATATTTCCTGCCTTATCCTGGGCATAAGCAGTGTAAGTATATTCTCCGTCGGATAAACCTGTGAAGTTGTGGTATAGTCTGTGTAGTCCTGCGTCGTATGTGGCGTTTATTTCTTCTATCGAGATGGCACGGTTGTAGAGTTTTACATCATCGATTGTGCCGTTGAAAGCACCGTAAACATCAAATCCCTGTGATGCACTTATATCTGCGGGAGCGCCACTTGTAGAAGCTCTTAATATACCATCAACATACAATCTCTGATATGTCATTGTCTTGACATAAGTTATATGATGGAATTGATTTACGTTTAGAGAACCTGTGCACCATGCATGGTTACCCGAACTTGCTGAACGGAACCGGATTCCATTATTACAATATCTATCTCTATAACATGCACGCATATGTCCGCTGGAATAGGAATTAAATACCAACACACATGAAACAATATCGCCTGATGCAGGGTATTGTGGTATTGCTTCATGTTTCTTGTACCAAAAGGAATAGGTGAAATCATTCGAAAGGTCAAGGAAATTAGCTGTATTCATTGAATCATCTGTCCCGTCAAATGCAAGAGCATTTCCGAATTTACTATTTGAAGTCAAACCAGAACAATCACCAGTGCAGTTGTCTATTCCTGTATTCATATTTGCTGTCGTAGCGTTGTTTCCATGACTTGAAAAGTCCTGTACTATTGTACCTAAATCTTCGTCCATTCTCAACCAGGCAACCAAAGAATTGTTCCAGTCAATTAAAGTTGTTGTGTCGCTTGAATCAGTTATTGTTGTATTTACATAACTATAATCCCTGGTAACTATAGCCTCGTTACTATCTGTCTGATTAACGAACTCTATATGAGGAGGAGTTGTGTCTATGTTAATAGTTCTTGTTGCTGAATTGATATTGCTTGCTGAATCCTGGGTGTATGTGGTGTATGTGTATGTTCCGTCGTTTAGGTTTGTGAAGTTGCGGTATAATCTGTGGAGTCCTGCGTTGTAGGAGGCGTTTATTTCTTCTGGTGATAAAATCCGGTTCCATATTTTTATTTCATCAATTGTACCATTGAAATAATATACCCATTTACCGACTTCTAAATCAGCACTTATATGATTATGTGTTATATTCGAGTACCATTGATTGTTACAAGCATCATCCTCTCCATCAATATAAAGACATAATCTCTCATTTGGTTTGTCAACAACACCAACAACATGGTGCCATTCACCAAAACTTATTAATCTTGACCTGTATGAATATCCAAAAGTACTATTGTCCGCGACGGTTAAATGAATATCATTTGCGGACCAACCTCTTGTAACAAGACCATATTGCGTTGAACCCCAACTACCTCCTGTTCTTGCTACAATTCCCGAACTTTCAACATTACTTTCCCTGTAAATCCATGCTTCTATTGTAAGTTCATTTACTATGTCTAAATTATCGCCCATGTTGACATAATCATTGTTTCCGTCAAACATTAGTCCTTTTCCGAATCTTGATGAAGATGTCCAGCCGGAACTTCCGTTGTTAATTCCAGAACTCATGTTTGTTAAAGTTCCGTTGTTGTTATATGTAGAACTGTCTTCAGTAGTTAGTCCGGTTCCTTCATTAAATCTCCACCAGCCGACCAATGAATTATTCCAGTCGATAAAGGCAGTGATATTATTTGTGTCTGTTGTTGTTGTGTTAATATAAGTATAATTCCTGCTAACATAAGCATTGTCTGTGTCTGTTGGATTAACGTATGTGATAGTAGGATTTATTGTATCTATAGTTACTGTTCTGGTGGCTGAAATAATATTCCCTACTGAATCCTGCGAATATGTAGTGTAAGTATAAGTTCCTTCTAATAAATTTGTAAAGTTGTGATAGAGTCGGTATAATCCTGTGTTGTAGGATGCATTGATTTCTTCCGGACCCAATACGCGATTGTGTATTTTTACTTCATCTATTGTCCCGTTGAAAAAAGAAGTAATTCCGCTTACATCGTGATATCCGGCACCCATTATTATTTTACCATTGGTGGCTTGAGGATTTGGCTGATTGTCGTCCTGGACAACCAAACTCCCATTCAAATAAAACATTACGGTTTCACCATTTCTTATTATAGTAATATAGTACCATTCATCTGTGTTAATGCCTCTGCTACCAACAAGCCCCTCGTTGCTACAACCGGATTCGGATACAGAAACGGATGCACCGTCAGTATATATTCTGGGGTTATAGAAACAATCTCCGGCATTGCCTCTGCGAAAAACTTCATCACTGCCGGTTGTGTTATCTACTTTAAACCAGAAGGAAATTGTATATATTGTATCTTCAGAACTAACAGAACTACAATCAACATAATCATTTGCTCCGTCAAATATGATTGCGTTGCTAAACTTGCCTACTGTTGTCCTGCCGCTTGTGCCGTTGTCTATTCCTGTATTCATATCAGTCATCGTCCCGTTGTTGCCATTGCCTGAAAAGTCTTCTACATTAGTGCCATTATTTTCATTCATTCTCCACCATGCAACCAATGAGTTGTTCCAGTCTATGAAGGATGTTATATTGTTTGTATCTGTTATTGTTGCATTAATGTATGTGTAATTTCTGCTGATGTAAATATTGTCTGCATCGGTTGGGGCAGTATATTCTATTGACGGGTTTGTTGTATCTATTGTTATTGTTCTTGTCTGGGTCTGGTTTATATTTCCTGCCATGTCCTGTGTGTATGCTGTGTATGTGTAGATGCCATCGTTTAGATTTGTGAAATTATGGTATAGTCTGTATGACCCTGTGTTGAAATCTGCTCTTACATCTACTGAGTTCAAAGCCATTTTCCATATCTTGATTTCATCTATTGTGCCGTTGAAATAATCCATTGATGCGCTCCACCCGAGAATGAAACTGTCGTATGTCAGGTTTTCTTTTGGAGTTATCCACTGCCAGCCGGCTTCATTTCCATTTACATAAAAATACATCTTTGTTGTGTTGTATACTGCCGCGAGATGAACAAATTCATCACTTGTCTGCGGTTTTGTTATAATCCTGTCTATTGATGGAGTTATATATCTCAAGTGGTATTCGGAGTTTCTCAGGGCAAGATATGTATAAACCGGGCTGGTTGCTTCGCGGCTGGAATATATTGATTTTTGTTCACTAAATACATCTGATGTCCATAAAGGGTGTTTTATCCACAGAGATACTGTGTATCCTGTGGTCACAAAATTTGTAAATATATCTGACCTGTTGAGTTTATCATTCCCGTCAAAACTTCTGGCTCCACCGAACTTTCCTGCGTTGGTGTATGTTGAACCGCTGTTGTCCGGGTTGTTGCTATATGTAGAATGGTCGGATAAATCAGAGCTGTTGTCGAACCGCCACCAGATGATTAAGGAATTGTTCCAGTCTATGAATGAGGATATATTATTTGTGTCTGTTGTTGTTGCGTTTATGTATGTGTAGTCTCTGCTTACGTAAGCGTTGTTTGTGTCGGTTGGATTGATGTAGGAGATAGTTGGATTTATTGTGTCTATTGTTATTGTTCTTGTTTGGGTTTGGTTTATGTTTCCGGCTGAGTCCTGGGCGTAAGTGGTGTATGTGTGGGTTCCGTCGTTTAGGTCTGTGAAGTTGTGGTAAAGGCGGTTGAGTCCTGCGTTGTAGGAGGCGTTGATTTCTTCCTCAGATAATGCCCTGTTGTAGATACGGACTTCGTCTATTGTACCATTCCACAGTCTATAATCAGATAAATAATATATTCCTCTCCCGATACGCATTGCTTCGCCCACATGATTATACATTGATGTTGTAGCTATAACAACATCGCCCTTATTACCATCAACATACACTATAATATGTGTTCCGTTCCACACACCAACTAAGTGATACCAAGTGTTTAATGATGGAGAGAGTTGAGTATATTTTGCTATACGCCAATTGCTATCTCCATCTTTTGTTTGTAGTTTAAACCAATCATTACCTACATCATATCTTAATTCAATGCTTCTGCCTCCATCTGCTTTACAAACAACACACTGGTCATCACCTTTACTTATCATATATGCCCATGCTTCTATTGTAAAACTATTAAATGTGCTTAATTCTAAGTTGTCTATTGGCAAACCAACATAATCATTCACGCCGTCAAACTGCAAGGCGTTGCCGTATTTTCCGGATGATGTCCGACCGCTTGTTCCATTATTTATGCCGGTATTCATGCCTGCTAATGTGCCAATATTGCTATGTCCTGAAAAGTCTTCTGCTGTTGTGTCGCTTTCTTCATTCATTCTCCACCAGCCGACTAAGGAGTTGTTCCAGTCTATGAAAGCAGTTATGTTGTTTGTGTCGCTTGTTGTTGTGTTTATATAAGTATAATTCCTGCTGACGTAAACATTGTCTGTATCTGTCGGGTCGACGTATTTTATTGATGGATTTGTTGTGTCGATTGTCAGTGTTCTTGTTGTTGAGTTTATATTTCCTGCTGAGTCTTGTGCGTATGCTGTGTAAGAATAAGTTCCATCTGTAAGAGAGGTGAAGTTGTGGTAGAGTCTGTATAAACCTGCATTGTAGGATGCGTTGATTTCTTCAGGGCTTAGGGCGCGGTTGTAGATTCGGAATTCATCTATTGAGCCATTGAATGGGACTGCTGATGTTGGTCTTGCACCAATATCCCAATTTAAAGAATAATTTATTAGACTCCAATCTCCCGTTGTTCCGCTTCCATTGACATAAGTATCATCATATATAAAATAGACATCTGGATTCCTTAAAACCACACCTACAAAATGCCATTCATTTGCTGGTATGTTCGCTGCATAACTAGACATCATGCCTCCTTTCAGCCATAAATCATTTGTATTCTCTACTTGGAATTCGATACCTCTGGAAGGCGTCGATATAAAGTTAGATATGATAGATCCCTCTGACGATGTTTTGAACGTTTCAGGTGTTTTTATCCAAGCCGTAATTGTTAGATTTGAACCATAAAAATTGGCTGTATTTAATGGTAAGTTCATATAATCATTATCGCCGTCAAACTCTAAAGCCGAGCCGAATTTACCTGATTCGTAAACAGGGCAATTGGTGCAGGTTCCGTTGTTGCCGTAACTGCTGTAATCTTTGAAGAATGTTGTATTTTCTCCGGGTTCCTGGTTGAATCTCCACCAGCCTACTAAGGAATTGTTCCAGTCCATGAAGGCAGTTATGTTGTTTGTGTCTGAGGTTGTTGTGTTTATGTAAGCGTAGTTGTCTGAAATGTATTTGTTGTTGCTTGGAGTAGGTGAGGTAAAACTTAGTTGCGGTGGTGTGGTGTCGAGAGTGCCGTTGCTTACGAATATGTCCCAATTTTGGCTTGCTGTTGGTCCGCCTTCCTGATTTGGCAGACTGTCGAAATAGTCTTTTTTTAGGTTGTATTGGTTTGATATTTCTGTTGCATTTAATGCCCTGTTCCAGATTTTTACCTCGTCGATTGTGCCGTTGAAATATCTATTATCTGATGAATACCATCTTCCAATTCTAACTATATCAACTAAATTAACTAATGAACCCGTCGCACTTTGCGATTTCTCCAAAATACCATTTACATAAAGAATATGTTTCGAGCCGTTATAAGTTGTTACTAAATGATACCACTCCTTAACTAAAGGCGTTGTTGGATTGTTGTCCATTTTATTTGCTTGAGATGTATTTCTTACAGAACATGCAAAACAATCATTTCCAATATCATACCATAACATAAACTTTCCGCTACTACCCGAATCGGTAATTACCACCATATCTTGACTTTTTTTATCTAAATTTACCCATGCACTGAACGTAATATCCTCTGTTACATCCAAACTCGCATCATTCCCACAATCAACATAATCATCAACACCGTCAAAGTCCAGAGCATTCCCAAACTTGCTCGAAATTGTCCAGTCTGGCGGGTAGCCGTACAAAGTTCCTGTATTGCCCTTACCACTGCTGTCTGTTGCTAGGTCTGATGTTCCTCTTTCATCAAATTTCGTGTGCAAGACCAGTCCTTCACTGCTTATATTGGTTTCGAGTCCTGCCAAGCCGCGTTGGTAGTCCCAAGATATTTCGGTTGCGTTTAGGGTTCGGTTGTAAAGCATAATGTCATCAGCCATTCCTTTTGTGTATCTATTATAATGATTCATTATAACAATCGGGTCAGTATTAACGCCATTATTAGTATCATTTATGCTTATTGCTGTTGCATCAGAAGAACCATCTGTATATAGATATAATTTATCCTCTGTCGCATTTTTAACAACAGCTATATGATGCCAGGTATCATCACAAACTACAGAAGTAGATTCTATGCTGTTGGATACTGTTGAATTATAAGAAAGACCAAATGAATGATGTCCATTATCTCTAACATTCCAAAGGTAAGAAGGGTATAATATGCTTGTATCGTGATAACCTTTTGTAATCAATCCATCGTTTGTATTAGTATCTGGTATTTTAATCCACATCATGAAAGTAAACGAAATACCTGTAGGAAATTCCAAATTACTATTATCTATTATACTAACATAATCATTCGTTCCGTCAAAGTTCAAAGCACCGCCAATCTGTCCGGTAGTCCATTTGGTTTGTCCGCCTGTAGATGGGTTTAAAGTTCCGTCATTGTTATTCAAAGAATAGTTTGCACGGTCTTTTGCTGTTGCGCCTTGATTTTCGTTGAAATTTAAGCATAATACCTGTCCTGTGATGTTGCCGGATTCACAGGTGTCAACCAAGACAGAATAGTCGCTTGTGTCTTTTAATGTGTAATTGTCGGTGTTTCCTGTATAATAATCATACCATATGTTCTGGATGTTGCCTGGATTCCAGCCTAAGTATTCTGTTAGGTTGAAACTCAATAAATCGTATTGGCTCATGGTATATGTGTTGCTTATTCTGATTCTGGTCAGGTTCTGCTCGTTCAAATATTTGTTTGTTATGCTGATGGTTTCATGTCCGAACCAGTTTGTATCTGTAGTGTTGAAGGTTATGTTTTTGTATTTGGTTAATCCGTTCGAGTAGTGGTCTGTTATTTCTGTAGGAGTTAATACCCTGTTCCAGACTGAAACGGAGTCTATTGTGCCGTTGAACTCTCTACCGCCGCTTGGGTCTGCACCAATAGCGATACCTGTTCCTGTTGTTGCAGGTTGTGTCGTCCCTGTTGCAAGAACTGTGTCTACGTACAGTGCGACAGCAGAAGTATTCCATGTCATTACTACATTATGCCATGACGTAGTATCTGTAAACGTTTCACTTTTTCTAGTATAAGAACCATCATATACTCCTGCTCTTATTGAGTCATATGCTACTTGAAGTAACATTCTATCATATGTCTTCTTTGTTGAAGAAAAAAGTGTTCCTTCATATCCTGAGGTTCTATCTGCTTTTAACCATACAGAAACAGTCCATGACGTTGTGTTTGATAATTCGCTTGATAAACTTGATGAATTAGTTCCGCAATCAACATAATCCCCGCTACCATCAAAATAAAGACTATGACCAGTATTATTGGGTGTATCAGAACTCCATTTTGTATTTATGAGCGTCCCGTTATTACTCTTACCTGACTCATCATACAAAGTCGTGCCTGTGGCATAGTCCATACTATATGAAGCTACCAAACCATTGTTGTTTCTCACTCCTTTTGTGGTTACATAAGTAGGTGTGAATTGTATCTCGGTATCGACCTCCGGCACATTCACGATTAAACTATTATTTGTGTGGCTGACTGTATCGTAAGTTATTGCCGAGCCGCTGATGTCTGTGTAGTTTGTGACGTAATTGCTTGCTGTTGTATTGTATAATGCTGAGACTTCATCTGAACTTAAAGCACGGTTGTAAATTCTAACATCGTCTATTGTGCCGTTGAAAGAATATACACTTTCGCCAAAATAGATATTATTAGAATATGTTATGGTATTGCCAACCCATGAATCATCAATATTTTTTGAAACCGAACCAGTAATATTTATGCCATTCATAAATAGGTTCATTTGTTGGTTAGGTATATCAATCCTTAATACATAATGATACCAACGGTCGTCTGTATAACTAAGTGTAGTTTCATATTGTTTTGTGCCAGACACACGTACTTGTGTAGTTATCGTACTTTCTCCTGTATTAAAGTATGCTCTTATTTGGTGGTCTGTAGAACCAGTGTAGGTGTTCTCAAAAATTTCATGTCTTCCTGTATCGTTAGTCTTAAACCAGAAAGATATAGTTATTTCCGATTCGCCAGACTGTTTCCAATTCGTATCAACATAATCATCCAAACCATCAAAATAGACTCCATTGCTCAAATTTCCGTTAGTAGTCCACCCGGAACAATTCCCTGTGCAGTTATCAGTTCCAATATTCATATTAGTCAAAGCGCCATGATTATTATTTCCTGAATAATCCCATGCTTTGGCATCAGTTGTCTTGTTCCCTTTATCAAAACTCCACCAACCGACAAGTCCGGAAGTCAAATCATAAGAGGAATTTGTAGCACCTAGGAACAGCTTCCCTTCTGACACATCCAGGGAAGCCGTATACATCGTATCATTAGAAGTGGAATTCTGCACAACTTTTAAATCCGTGCTTAATGCAGCATCAATCCATGTTGTGGAAACAGATAAAGAAGCAGAGAATAATACAAATAAAATGAATAATGAAAAGAAGAAAAATGCGTTCAATAAAAATTTTTGCAATTGATTTTTTAAAAAGGATGTTGCAACAAAATTTTTTAATGTTGTGTCTAAACTTATACGCAAAATGCAGTTTACACACAATGTTGAAAACCTGTTTTTCGAGTAAAACGGGCTGTTTTTGAGTGCTTTTTCAAGTGTCATATTAATTGTATAATTATACTAATAAATAGTCATTAACCTATATAAATTTTTAGATTTTTGTGCTACAGGAGACCCCTTTTATCGTAATCAAAAAGAGATTGAACCTGTTTTATTGTTGTGCAAGAAAAAAATCTCAAAATGTCCCTTTTATATACTCTACAACATTCCTGAAAAATTCATCAACTTTGTCGTCCGGAACATATCCTCCCGCAGCAGGAATGTGACCGCCACCGGACGAGTTATCTATATTTTTTGTTGCGGATTTTACCATATCGTTCATTGAGATTTTAAAGGTCTGGTTTCTTGCACTGAAACCGCCTTTTTTTTCAATCACTACTGTTGATTCAGGAAAGTATTCAGAAGAAAGTTTGTTTGACAGGATGGACTTTATACTGTATCTGGACTTTATTCGGTAAAAAACAAGTTTTACTTCTCCCTTATCACTTTTTAGAAAATAAGCCCGGTGTTCCATTTCAAGAATCAGCCTTTCGAGTTCTTTCTGGATGACAAAATAATATTTTGAGATATCCTTGTTTTCTACAAGCAGTTTATTTATTTTTCTCTCAATATCCTCTTCTTCCAGTATATTTACAATTGTGTTGTAATTTCCTTTGGCTGAGAGATAAGAGGAAATTATGTGGTCTATTTTTGTTATTTTTTCTTTAGACTCTTTTGCCAGGAATTTTTTTTCACTCCAGAAGTCATAGCCCATGTCACCACTTATGCCGATTGAAGAGACATACTTCAGTTCGTTGATGAATTTCCTGTCATTTATCATGAAATTTGCAAGGTCAAAGCACATCTTGGATGCGGGATTTTTGGAAGGCTGAATACCTGGTGCGAAATCCTGTGCTTTGATGAACGTGGTTTTAGCTGAACTCAAATCTGCTTTTTTTATATGGTGGTCTATTATCAAAATGTCTGCAAATTTCTCTATTTTTTTTATTTTTTCAGGGTCTTCGTCCACTGCCATATCCACAGTTATGAATTTGTTTATCTTGTTTTTTTTCAATAGCTTTATTGTGGATGTAGTGACCGCTATTTTGCCTTGTTTTTGGGTAAAGATAAAGGCATCTTTGCCGAGCAAATATTTCAGGGTCTTTTTTACAATAGTGCATGAGCAGACCCCATCGCAGTCGGTGTGATACATAATTGCGACATTGTCTGTTTTTTGGATTTGTAAAACATAAGACCTGAACAATTCAAAATATTTTTTAAGGATACCAAACACCCGTTTTAATTGTATATGGGATGAATATATCTCCCTTTGAAAAAAATAAATCTTCTATAAATATTGAATTTCTTCTTGACGGCATCGGTAGGATAATGTGGTGTTTTTTATTTGAAAAAGCCGCGAGTGTTGATCTGAGCACTGACCACCCGTCGGATGAATTTTGCGGGTCAACCATCCACAAAGTGATGCCTTTTTTATCAACATCGTTTATTATGGCGGCAGGAACATGCCATCTTTCGATTAATGTCAGGTTGAATACCCCTGATGGTTTCAGTATTTTTATTTTATAGTATTCGCTGTCTATTCTCAAGACATCGTTTCCCTCAAAGACATTGAATGGACCTTCAAAACTGTCGTTGAAATAGGAATTGTTCGTATGATCAATATAAAGCGTATCCATCTGCGAATAGGCATTAGGACAATCTGCAACTGCAACCCCCACTCTACTGTCTATTGGATCAGAAGGGTCAAGAGAGATATTAGTTATTGTTGCAGTATATCCTGTGGCATTTCCGGGGCAAAAAATACCTTTGGCTCTTGCCTGGTCTTCATCCAAGTCAAGAAATCCTGTTGTGTTTGTGATGTTTTTACCTATATCATAAGTAGTTATATTATATGTCCTGTTTTGTTTCAGGAGCACAAAACTCTCGTCGTCCCGGAAGATATCTTGTGTTGGTCTGGCATATACGAAAGGCATCTGGGTGTCTTTGTCAGGGAACCTGAATTTTTCAAAGGCATTCTTCAGTTTAATGAAGATTCCTTCAGGGTGTATCGACTCGATAGTGTAATTGTACGGACCGATTGCAATTTCTTCTCCAACATTGTGACTTATATTTCCGGGCTTCCCTGTAAAATTTGTTTGATTGCTAAAATAGGCATGAGAATAGGTTCCTCCATTCTTTACTAAAATAATATTCCATAGCGTGTTATTTACACCGATTTTGGTTACAAATGCCGTTCTTCCATCAATGCTGTCATTGAGTTCTTCATCTTCTTCTTCGGCAATGAAGTCTAAGTCCGGAGTGTATCTCTTTGTTTTCAGGGTGAGTTCGTTGTCCATCAAATAATTGCCTATATCTGCGTTCATGGATTCTGTATTTATGGTGATGTTTTTATCATTGCCAAGTCGATTATATCCTGGTTGCAGGTTGAAAAGTTCTGTTTGCACATCATCGCAGGAAAGCGAAGAATCGGTTATTTCAACAAGGGCTTTTTCATCATCTATAAAATTTATGAGTTTTTCTTTATAGGCATTAAGATTCCTGTAATTGTAGAAAAACAAGATATCGTTTTTGCTCAAAGAGTCATAGTCCTCTTCCATAGAAGCAGGTCTTATGGTGAATTCGATTTCCCTGTCATTCAGGCAGGAATAGGATTCATTGAATAAGTGCGTACTTAATTTATCTGTCAGTTTTATTGCGTCTTCTGCTTCAAACAGTAGAACTTCTTTTGAAGCATCATTTATTGAAAAACCATAATAATCATCAGAGATATTAACAATCGTCCTTTCTAAAAAAGGACCTTCTCCAAGAACCCTTTCAAACTCCCAGTCGCTGCCGTCATTGACAAACAATGCGTTTGTTTCGTTGGAGCTTAGGTTTGCAATTGCGATGTTTTTCCCACTAAAAAGGATGCCGTGACAGACAGCGCCGTCTATTGCCGGTACGAAGGTGCATGGCGGGTTTGCTGTTATGAGTCGTTGAAAATTTGTTGAGACAACACCAATTTTTAGTTCTTTTCTCGGCAGTCCGTCGGTTGCAAGGCTAAATCCCCTGTTGATGCCTATGAAATATTTAAATATCGAGTTCAATTGCTCCTCCTGTGCTGTTTCAATAAAATAAGTTATGTTTGTATATTTCATTGAAGACAAAAAGCTGTATGATTCTGTTTTCAGTTTATTTTCAGTAATCATTTCTTTTTGAACCAGTGGCTGTTCATAAGAGCTAAAAGCAAAAAAGAAATATCCTGAAATAATAAATGCTGCAAAAATGCTTTCAAATAGATGTAATATTGCTTTTCTTTTTTTCATTATCATCATAATAAAATATACATATTAATTATATAATACTTGGGTTACAACATTGAAAATATGAGGTTATTGTATTTTCTTGAAATTACTGAATGAAACAATCTCTATCGCGTTCCATATTTCCTTCTCAGTCATCCGGTCTTTATTTCCCAGGATAATCTGGGCGATAAGGATTTGCTTTATGGTATCTATGATATTTACAGATACATTGAAATAATATTTGTCCTCGTTTTCTTTCATCTCAGATACAAAGGATTTTATTGTTTCAATGTGCTTTTTATTGTTGAACAGGTTTTTCAAATCAATCTGGTTTTTATTGTTTTTTGCAAATTCTAAAAATTTGAAATCCTCTTTATTTTCCTTGCTTTTTTCATTTTCTAAAAACATCTGGGCAATTTTTTCGAAATCCTCTTTTTTGTATTTTTCAAGCACAAAGACAATGTCAAAATAATCATCCAATCCTGAGTTTGCATATTTTGTCAACTCTTTTGAAAGCCCTTGTTTTAACAGGCTCATAAAAACCATTGGTTTGTCTTCTCTTTCCTTGAGTTCTTCCTCGATTGATTTATTCCATTTATCTATTATACTGATGTTTAAGGATGAGATAATGTTGTGAAAATTGTTGTAAACATCCTTGTCCTGACATAAGAGAGCAATTGAATAATCCGGGTTAAAATATGCAAGAAGTAGTGCTTTTTTTATTTCGCTAAATCCATAGATGTTGTCAAAGATTTTCAGGAAAGTTTCCTGCCTGTCGTCGATTTTAGTTAATATCTGCTTTTGTGCATTGGTCTTTATGCTGTTGTTTATATTTTCAATAAATGCTTCTTCTTCGATGATTTCTTTTAATTCAAAATAAATGTACTTTGTGTTTTGGAAAATGCTGTATCTTGTTGTTTTTTCTTCTATTGTTATTTTGTTCTGCTTTGCCAGAAGTTTTAATTTGCCTGTTTCTGCTTCGTTAATATATAATAAAGAGTTGTGGGCAAAAAGAAATTTTTGCTGGGCGTTGAGCGGTTTTAGATTATACAAAAATGATGGTATTTTCATATATTATATTTTAGATTAAATTATAAATAGTTAACAGAGATTTTTTCAAATTGATGCAAAAATTATTCGCCAAAATTAAAATTTTCTTTAATGACTCCTTTAGCAAATAAATTTCCATTTTCATCTAATTTCATTATTCTTTCTCCTTTTTGATTTAAGAAATAAAGTGCATTTTCTTCTACTGCCTCGGTAATCACAAAATTATTCGCGAATACCAAATCACTGTAATAGACATTACCTTTTACCTCTAAATCTCCATCTATTATGGCATTTCCCTTAATATGCACTTTTTTGCTTGGATTTGTTGTACCAATACCAAGATTCCCCGATTGAGGTTGAATATAAAACAAGGTATTTGTATTTGATGATGTACTTTCCTCTGCACCCCAAACTATAGTGGGTTCAGGCGAAGCGTATTTGCGGAAAGGATTTAGAGCATCTCCCCCAAAATAGTCTGCGGATTGACCGTAAGAATTAGCTCCCTGGCAAAGAGCATCTCCATTAGATTTTAAAATACAACTATGCCAGTATCCCGTAGCAACGCCAATAGCATCTCCTCTATTATAATTGTTTGATTGACCGTTACCATTATGACCATAGCAAAATACATCTCCATTAGACCGAAGGATACAAGTATGTGTGGATCCTGCAGCAACGCCAATAGCATCACCATTAGTGTAATTGTTTGCTCTGCCAAACATATTATCCCCATAACACTCTACATTGCCGTTGGATTTTAAGATACATGTGTGATAATATCCCGCAGCGACACCTATTGCATCACCCTTAGTGTAATTGTTTGCCTTCCCACCGTCATTAGATCCCCAACAAATTACATTTCCATTGGATTTAAGAATACAATTATGATTACCATCGGCAGCAATACCAATCGCATCGCCATTGTTATAATCGTTTGATTGACCCCAAGTATTACCTCCGTTACAATCCACATTACCATTGGATTTAAGGATACATTTATGGTTAAATCCTGCCGCACCACCTATTGCATCTCCTCCATTGTAATCATTAGCCTCTCCTAAAGGAGAATTTTCTCCATAACAATCTACATTTCCATTAGATTTAATAACACAGGTATACACCTCTCCTGCAAAAACACCTATTGCATCTCCCCCATTGTAATCATTTGCTTGACCTGTAGGATTCCCTACAGCATCATGATTTTTCCCATAACAATCTACATTTCCATTGGATTTTAAGATACAGGTATGACCATATCCTCCCGCCATACTTATTATTTCTCCTTCTTTTTCCTGTGCTTCAGAAATTTCGTAATCAAATACTCCTCCATAAATACCTAAATTAATGATATTGTCCCACTGCTTGCTGTTATCTAATAATGCTGGATTTCCATAATGCATATATATTGTTTTTATTCCTGCTGGAATTGAAGGAACTTTTACCCATAGTTTTGTATTCGCTGAATCACAACCACCTTCTAAAAAATAAGCTAAAGCATTTCCTTCTTCATCCCTAAATCTTATATCTCCACAATCCGCTCTCATTTTTCCGGCTGAGATTAAAATAGCAGTATCTTTTGTAAGATAGACCGAATAATCTTTCAAATCAGAACCTGTATTGGTAATTGTTATTGGATTTCGGTAATTGCCATCCAGAGGAGCAGATAGTTCAAAAGGAACTGTATTTATATCTGAAGTTTTAACGTGAAGTTTTGCTGTGGGTGAATTTGTCCCAATGCCAACATTGTCTGTATTTGAATTATATATATCATTTCCGCTTGTAGCCCAGTTACTACTTCCACTGCCATCTGCACAAATCCATTTGTCATTTGTATTGTTGTATTTTAAAATTTGGTTATTTAAACAGTAAGAACCAGATGGTTTTATGCCTTTTAATTCACCACCAAGATAAGCATCTCCGCTGACATTTAAGCTTTTATAGACATAAATCATGGTTTTAGTGACATTAAAATAATCCCATAAATCATCCCATACTCCTGCCGTCAGGCTTATCTCATCCCATCCGAAGAATTGCAGGGGTGCCATCCTTCCTGCGTGAGCATTGATAGAAAGAAGAAGAATGCATAATGTTAATATCAAAATGATATTTTTCGTTTTCATAGGATAATAGTTTTATGAAATATTTAAATGTTTGTGTAGTTTGACTATAGGAAATTTCAATCAAAAAACCAGAATACTCTTCTCCTGTTAAAAATCATCTTCATATAAATCAATCTATAAAAAATAATATGCTTGATTACGGAATAATGGGAAACTGCATAACCTGTGCATTGGTCAGGAAAAATGCATCTGTTGAGTGGATGTGTTTCCCAGAGAAAAGAGGGTTTTGAAAGAAAGTTTGTTATTTGTTTTTATACATCCATTTCAAACAGAGGATGCCTGTTTTTTTAAAAATAAAAGGAATTAAATAATAGGCGCTTAATGGGGTCATAGACATGTCTATAAAAGTCAGGATAGCGTCATTGAACAAAGTAAGAAACTCTTCGCCTGAGGCAACCTGTATTCTTAAAAATAGCGTCATTATTTGAATGCTTAGCATAGACAGGGCAATAAGGAAGATATAGAAGTATTTTGCTGCGATATTTTTTGTTAATTCTACAGGCATTATCCTTTTGTTTTCATAAGAATAAGAACAACTCAAAAAAACAGATCCTGTAGCATATCCGAAGATTGCGGAGATTGTATAGGTTATTTCGATATTGTCAAAGAAGAAAACAAAAAAACAACTGCTCACAAGTAAAAATATTGCGTAATACCATGGTTCTTGAGCATCTAAACCCATATTCCTTTTATTATCATTCTATTTCGGCGGCTATCATATTTGTAGAAGTAAGAGCTGAATCTTCTCTCCATCCTGTGGTGGGTTTCTCAATCAAGGCATACACTCCATCACAAACAGTCTCTATTTTTATTTTTTTGAATTCATCAGGGTATGTTAGTCCTGAAACATTTATAATTATTTTTAGTCCGTTTCCTTTTGCAATACCGGTTTTATTTACATTAGAATCGGTTATTTTCCACATAATCGGTTCTGTAGTATTGTCCCATACACGATAATATTTGATAGAAATGTCCTCCTGCCCTGTGTTTTTTAACCTTGCTGAAAAAATAGTCGGATTGGTGAGGCTATCTACTTTTGTAAAATCATTGTCTATCTCCATATTGGATCTGAAACAATTTATCTTGTCCTGCGAATCATCTACGCTTTCTTTTTGATTTGCTGTTATGCTCTGGACCCAAGTAGTAAGAAGGGCCGCAATGGACATAGTAAACACGATTAAAATCACTGATGCGATTAGAGGAGATATCGCTTTCTTATGTATATGCAATTTCATATAGTTTAGTGAACCTAAAAATATATAAATATATGTATGGAATTTGTTGTTTTTTCAATAAAGTTAGTTGTTTTGGAATATTTTTTTTAAGTCAGACAGAGTATTTATGTCATTTATCGATCTGTCCGGTCTGAGGCATATGAATCGTGGGAAACGGAGGGCAAAACCAGAGTTATAGTTTGTACTTTTCTGTATTTCTTCAAATGCGACCTCGACGACGATTTTTGGACTGACAAGGACGCTCCTGTTTGTTTGAGTCATTATGTCATCTTTAATCAAATCAGATATCTCCTTGAATGTGGTGCCCTGCTCTTCTTTTTCCTTTAATCCTGTCCCTAATTTTCCAACAACGAGGAAATCTCCGGTCTGTTCGTTTCGGCATGCGAGCAAAAAGGAGCTTAAGTATCCTTTTCTTTTTCCTTCGCCGTATTCTGCACCCACAATCGCTAAATCAAGGGTGTCCAGTATGGGCTTTAGCTTCAGCATAGTCCCGACACGCGAGCCGGGAACATAGAGGGCGTTTTGGTTTTTTATCATGACCCCTTCCTGTTTGTCCTCCAGCGCCTTGTTGTAGAAGGATTTTGCCTCATCAACAGAGGAAGTTGTGATTTGGTTTGCAAGAACAATACATTTGTCGGGCGTTATTATTTTTTCAATTATTTTTCTTCTTTGGCAAAATGGCGTGTTCAGGCATGATTTACCTTCAAAATAGGTTATATCAAATATATGCATGACAACGGGAATCTCTTTTACTAATTTATCAATATCATATTTTCTTTTGATTCTCCTGGAGATGTATTGAAAAGGGATGTATTTTCCTGTATGCCTGTCAATACCAACTGTTTCGCCTTCAATGACACAATTGTCACATTTTACATTTGTCATAATTGTTTCTGCCAGTTCAGGGAACTGTTTTGTTACATTTTCAAGCATTCTTGTGTATATCTGGATTTTATCGTCTTGTTTGTGTATCTGCATCCTGATGCCGTCGTATTTATATTCTATTGCCGCGGGAGTTCCAACTCCTTCGAGGGCATCTTCGAATGATTTTGCTTTTTGAGCAAGCATGACTTTTATCGGACAGAACAAGCGCATTTTGAGTTTGTCCAGACCAGGTTCCCCTTCTTTTTGCGATGTTTTTGCAATTAAGGCAAGATTGTTTGTGACCTGGTAGGCATGATTTATTTTGTCTGAGACAGTTGATTTTAATTTATTGCCGAAATCCACGTCATCTACAAGGCATAGGTCTATATTGTTTGATTTAGAAAAAAAACCGCTTTTTTTGAGTGTTTTTTCAATAGTCTCTTTTGTTGTTGTTTTGATGTCGTTTGCATCTAAGAACAAATCAAACTGCTCTTTGTTCTTTTTTCCAAGGAACTCTGCTATCGACGGTTCAATTAAGATTTTTTTGTCTTTTTCATTCAGGATATCTTCGAAAACCTTTTTTTCATTTCTTTTTTGTGTCAGCAGGCTTTTCCAGTAAATGCGGCTGTAAAATGCAGACTGGATTGCTTCTTTTATGAGCCCCTCTGAGATTCCTATCCTTAACTGTCCGATGACAGTTCGCATAAGGAATTTTGCCTCGGTTTTGTCAGCAGAGGATAAGAGTTCAGTGAGGAAATCTATTTTTTTGCCCTGGGCTTTTGTTCCATCAATATCTGCAAATTTTTGCAGGGTAAAAAAAACTTTCCGGATTGTTATGGCAGATGTAAAAAGGGTTGTCTGCGTTCGCATATTGCATAAATTCATGGCAGTAGTGCCTAAATCTCCGCTTTTTGTCCAGTCATCAATAACTGTTTTTTTGCTTATGTTAAATGCCTTCGATATTGTCTGTGCAATAATATGCGATGAAATTCCCAGTTCTTTTTGCGTATCGACCGGGAAGACATTTGCAAGGCAAAGCATTACAATTGTTTCAATTTCTTCTTCATGCGATTTTGCGAGTAATTCAGACAATATCTTAATCTTGTAATTCTGCATGGAATTTTTCTCTATTTTTTCCAATGCGTTGCATAGTTCTGAATAAAGCATATTTTATTTTATGCAACAAATATTTATTAATGATTGCATGGTTTGATTCAAAAAAAGTTACCCGGTTATTTTGACAAATTATTATTGTAGTATTTCTTGAGTCTAACACAGGATGTGTGCCATCGGAATGCGAAGTATAATGCTTCCAGAAAAAAAACAGGGACTAATATCGCCAGCATATTCTGCATCCATCCCATAGATGGTGCCTGCATAGATACTGCCTGGGCTATTGAAAAAGTCAGCAAAAATCCAAGAACGGCAAACAAAACAGTTTTGTCATAGTCGTAAGATACTTTAAGTAAGTTCTCTTCGTTACTATTCTCCGTTACCATTTGTATAATTAACAGATGAACTTTATAAAAATTTCGTTGGTGTTGTTTTATTCTTCATTCCTTCAATCCATATGTTTTTTGCCTTGCCGATGCCGTCTTCAAAAACGCGCTCTGTTTTCAGTCCGCACGATTCAACCAATTCTTCAAATTCCTTTGGTTCGAAAAGGTAATAATACCTGAAATGCTTTTTGTCCCATTTGCAGAAATAATTTTTTGGCGTGTCTTTTTCAAAAGCGTTTTTTGACCATGTTGATATTATGAATTTTCCTCCTTTTTTCAAAACTCTTTTCATTTCGTATAGCACTTGTTTTCTTTGTTTTTTCAGTTTAAAGTGGTGTATTCCTGCGATGCAGACGATGCAGTCAAAGCAATTGTCAATGAATGGTAGGTTTAGGGAATCGCATAAGACGGGAAAAGGGGCTTTTTCTTTATTTGTTTTCTTTTTGTTTATTAATTTTAGCATATTGACCGAGAAATCAGTGCTTATTATAGTGGTTTTGTAAAAGGAATGCCTGCCGCTTCCTGCAAACATGTCGAGCATAAGGACATTATTATTTCCAACGAAATTGTTTTTTTTTAAGAAATTATCTACCTGACTCCAGGTCTTCGGTCTTTTCGCATCAAAGTCATTTGCGATTAGGTCATAAGTTTTTTGCAGGTTTTTTTGAATTTTCTCCATATGTCTTCTTTAGAAGAAAACTATAAAATAATTCAATTTAAATAACACTATGGAATGGATATTGTTGGTCATTGCTTTTTTGCTGGCATTTGCACTTTACCTGTTGTTTTTTATAGACAGGAATATTGGGGATATGGGTGTTTCAATAAGCATTCTTGTTGCAGGGTTATGTATTATGGCAGGATATTGGCTTTTGAAAAGGGTTCAGTCTACACACAGCATATTCTGGGGGATATTATGCGTTTTGGCAGGATACTGGCTGGTATTTAAGTTTCCCTCATATGAAAAAATACAGATGACCGGTTATACATTAACAGCGATGATTACAGGGCTTGTTTTGTTGATTTATGGGATTTTGTTGATTATTTGAGATATTCTATGAATTTTTCAAATGCTTTGGCTCTTGCAGAAATTATGTGTTTTTTGCTGTTGTCTTCCCCCAGCGTTTTGGCATAGCCATAGGGTATTATTATTGGATCATATCCGAAACCAAGGGTTCCATGGATATTTTCAGACAGGGTGCAGTTCATTTTTCCTTCAAAGATATGGCTTTTTGCGTTTTTATCCATATAGCAAATTGCTGTCTGCATATATGCTTTTCTGTTTGTTTTTTCTTCCATTAGTTTTAATATGCCTTTTAGGCCTATTTTTTCAAAAACAAATTTTGCGTTTGCGGAGGGGAAGCCGTTCAACGCTTCTATAAAAATACCACTGTCCTCGCAAAACAAGGGTATTTTGAATTTGGCGTAACTTTGCTTTGCTTTGTGCAATACGATTTTTTTTACGTTAGAGGACTGTATTTCTTCAATATCGTCTTTTATTTGCTCTATTTGGATATCTATGTTTTTGGCATCAAGTACTTTTTGTATTTCTTTGACTTTATTGTTGTTGCCTGTAACAAAAGATATTTTGCTCATAGGGTGTTCACTTCATCATTTTTCAGTTCAAATGTTTTAATCATCGCAAAAGAATAATAAGAGCAAGAAATATAAATATTGCTATTGGATGACATAATATTTTTTGCCGGTATCTTATACCATACCTGAAAAAAGTCATGTGTTGTGGTAGAATACAAATCCTTATATTTATATATTTTATCTTGTCATTAATAATATGAGAATTGTAAGTCTGTTGGGTTTTATAATTTCATTGTCCTGTATTTGCAGTTTTTGTTTTGCAGATGTCTCTTATCCTCATGTTTTTCCAAGATTGGTGAGCAATGGAGAGGATGTGATGGCGCTTGTCTTTATACGGGTGGATAATGCTGCTACGCCGAGCTGTGACTTGTCCAAGACATATTCTTTTTCCTACGAATACAACTATTCTTACAGCCGTAAAACAGGGGTTTTGACCGAACGACCTTACATATATCCTAATCCAAATAACAAACTCAAATTATATAGTGCTAATTTTCCTGCATATAACAACAGCAACTTAAGTATATTGATTGAATGCGACGATGTGTCTGAGCCAGACACCCATCATACAGAAATAAAAACATACAAAGTTATGACAGGAGATTTACAGTTTCCTTATGCAGAAGATGAATTTGTTTTTAAGAACAAGCCAAATGAGACAATAATACTTTACCCGTATGAAATAATCGAAAAAAAAGGAAAGGAACTGTCTGAAGGAGAAATCCAAACATACGAGATAAATTACAGCCTGTATAACCTCTATACAGAAAATGTCATTGAAAGAAAAGCATTTCAAAAGCAGCTGGATTTATATTATCCATCGCAAAATAATCTGTTCACTTATGAGGCAAGATACCCCATAGGATATATTGTATTTGAAGGTGATAATGGCACAGTTTTAGGGGGGAAATATTTTCCTTATTATACAATTCCTTTTTCTTTTTCCCTGATTGAAACAGGAGGTGTATGGGTTAAAGGGCAGACAACTACATTGGGTATAGATTACCAGATTCATTATGATTCTTTTCCAGACAGTGTTTCGGTTGAGATTACAAAGCCGGATAATAAAAAAGACATCTTTTCTCTTGAAAAATCCAGCAATTACCAGAAAAATTATTTATTGAACCAGACCGGGACATATGATATGACAGCAACGGCAGATTCAGATACAGGATATTCTAAGACATCTAATATACAGGTAAATGTGCAGGACTATAAAACAGTAGTGCTTAGCACAGACAAGGAAACATATTATCTCGATGAAACCATACATCTTAATGCCACACTTTTTGAAAAAACAACACCGAAGCCAAGCTATGAAGCATTTCTGGAAATAAAGTCAGGCAATGATATTTATTACAATACTACAGATGCAAAAAAAACAAACAATATATGGCTATTTTCCATACCGGTCTCTTTTGAACCAGGGCCTTTTCCGCTTCACGACCTATTTATCCATATGAAAGATGAGGATGGAGTACTTTGGACAGGAGAAAAACAGATATTTCTCTATGACCAAGTTCCTGTGAATTTTACAATTTCGCCGGAGACCGTGAATGTGATTTTTAAGGGAGATAAAATTAAAAAAATCATTAATTTTACTAATACAGGTTCAACTAATATTTCTTCTATAATTATTAATACATCCGGCATCGAAGATTCTGTTTCATTTGATGCATCCTCTTTTAGTCTTGATGTTTTGCAATCAAAAAATATATCGGTATATATAAAACCAGAAAACCTGTCAAAAGAAAAAATTGAAGGAGATATTTTTTTTACTGCCGGAGATATCTCCAGGAAACTTGGCATTGAGATAGATATGGATGTCTCTTATTCTGCGGAGCTTGAGACAAACAAATACACTATTGAAGCGATTGTCGGGAAGGATACAACGATATCGTTGAAACTAAAGAATACTGGAGTTCTTGAATTGGATGAAATAACTTTTTTGGTTTCAGGGCAATTGACAGGTCATTTGGTAAATTCCTCTGTTTCGGATAGTATACTCCCTGGAATGGAAGAAACACTGTTTTTTGATTTTTCTAATTTTGACGAGGAAAAAACAATTTCCGGCAATATAGAAATTGATACCAATGGCGTAAAAAATACTGCGGAAATAACAATAACTGTGATTGGAGATATAGTCGATGACATAAATGAGATAAAAGGCAAGAAAGACAGACTGGTCGATAGGCTGGATGGATTAAAATCAAGTGAAAAAGAAAACCTGATGGAAAAATTTAATGAATTGCAAGGAGATATAAGCGAGCTTAACAGTGATTACAGCAACGGCAAATATCTGGATGCAAAGGGAAAAATTGCGCTTATCAATGATAAAATATATTACCTCGAAATGTCTATTTCCAATATAGAAAACTCAGAAGATTCTACTTCGGATGATTCATATTGTGGTGATGGTATTTGCAATGCTGATGAAGATGAAGTTATCTGTGTCGAGGATTGTTCTTCCGGGAGTGATAGTAATGGAGAGGTTGACAAGCCATTACCTAAAAAGACAACCTGGATAATTGTTGTAGGAGTTCTTATTGCTGTTGTTGCAGTAGTAATTGTGGCAACATCGATTGTTCCTGAGGATTACCAGGATGATGAAGAGGAAGGAGAAATAGATTACGATAAGCCAGATGAATGATATACAAAAACATAAATATTGGTTTAGAGGCATATATGTTTTTTAATGTTGTAGAAATTGTAATATGATTAATTTTGTGCTGAGATATAATATAAAATATAGTGGTGGGATTACGAGGACTTGAACCCCGACTAATAGGTCTGGAGCCTATTGTGCTACCATTACACCATAACCCCTTTATTTTGGTCATAGCCAACCTCTGTATTGGTGTATTAGATGGGTTGGATGCTTTGCTGAAGCTTTTTTGCAAAAAGAGACCGGGCGATTATCACACCCTTATTTTTGGTCATAGCCAATTTTGGTATTGGCATCATACGCAGGCAGGGCGTTCGCTTAATCTTTTTGCATGAATGCAAATAAAGCATGTATTTTTACTTTATTACAACATTAAAAAAGTATGCACCATTTATGATTTTTTTTATTGAAAATGTTTGGTGACCATTACAATATTTCCTGATAATTAATCAACCTCTTTTTCGGCGTTATTTGGAAGAGGTTTAGCATTTATTTTTATGTTATTTTCTATAATATCTCTATATTCTCTTACCTGCGTTTCGTTCTCAAGACCCATTACGAGTATGTCTTTTCGGTCGTCCCGCAATACACAATATGCGTTTTTCAGCCTTTCGGCAGAACGGTATATCATAACGTCTAATTCTTTGTTGTATTGGCAGTTTTTTGGAGAATTAGCAATGTGGCGTAGGCTTTCTATTTTTTCTTTAAGTTCGTATCTTACGACACTTTCTCTCACTCTTGTTTTAGTTACTTTATAATCACATCCCATTTGTTTCATCCGACCCAGAACTTTATTTTTTATGCTTTCAATGTCTTCAAATCTTTTTATATTTGACAGGAGAATTTTTCCGTTTTTAAAAACAGTAGTATGGTAGTTGTTAGGTGGTTGTTTATCCCGGTTGCATACAATAATGAAATCCTTTAATTCCGGTTCAAACACCTTTTTTTCAAGATCAAAACTTATTTTTTGAAGAGGGATATTGTTGGTGTTCAATTCACATTCCACAGTGATGTCTTCGATAATTACATTAGTTACCTTTAGATTATCCATGTTCCTCGGGATTTTTTTCTATCTCCAGAATTGGTCCGAATATTATGTAAAATGCAGGAGGGATGATAATTAATTTTTCAATATCTACAACAGCCATGATTATACATGAAATTGCAAACAATAAAGTCAAATAAATTATTTTTTTCCTCTTTTCCCTTTTTATTTTTTTAAACGAGGGGTATTTTATGTTGCATACCATCAGGAAAGCCAATGTTATTACAATGCATGCGATTATATTTGGGTTGAGCTGAATTTTTGAAATAGCAAGAGATGCCACAGCCAGACCGGATGCATCAATGGGAATGCCCAGAAAGTAGTTGCTTATGTTGATTACATTAAATCTTGCAAGGCGGCTCATACCGCCCAAAATCAATAAAAAAGAGATTAAAAGACCCGTCGTCCCGAACACATGCAATTCGGACAGGTATATTAATACTGCCGGGGCTACGCCGAAGGAAACCAAATCAGCAAAAGAGTCCAGTTCCTTTCCAAACTCGCTTGTTGCTTTAAAGAATCTTGCTATTCTCCCGTCAAAAACATCCAGCAGAATTGCAATGATTATTAAAACACCGGCAATGAAAAAATTACTGTTTATTGAGAAAAAAATAGATGCAAAACCACATAATGCGTTTGCGTAGGTAAAGGATGATGGGAATATATATACGGGGTTTATCGCAGGTTTTATTTTTTCCATATCAATTCAAAGTGTTTATATTTATATATTTTTAGATACTTTTCCCTAAAAATTCCCCGAGTTTTACTTCTGTTTCATAACCTTCGGCGGTATTTTTCAGTAAATCCTTAGCTATTTTGATTTTGTTTTTCTGGAAGAAAAGCAATACTGCTGAACCGCCAAACTGGAAATAGCCCTTTTCATTACCTTTGGTCATATTCTTTGTTTTATCAAAAGTCTGGACAATAGATCCAATACAACTTGCGCCTATTTCCACACAAATAACAGGTCCAAAATTTTTAGAGTTGAATAAAGTCAAATTTTTCTTGTTTTTGATATAAAGTTTTTTTGTTCTTTCCAGGGAAAGGGGAGCCACAGAATGCAATTTTCCTCTTAGTCTCTTTGTTTTGATTACATTTCCATCATCAATAAAATGAAACCTGTGGTAATCGTGAGATGTCAATCTAAATATGCAATAACTTCCTCCCTCGTAGTTCCGGGTAGGAACAAATCCTTTTAGCAGTTTATCCAGGCTGAATGTTTCCTCTTTTATTTGAAAAACATAATTTGCATCTGTATTTTCAAATGCCCTGACCTTGCTGTCTACAGGACATATTCCTCCTGTGGTTTTTTTATCCAGTGGTCTTGTTCCCGGCTTTAATTTTCGTATAAAAAAATCATTAAATGTATTGAATTCATCAATTTGTTTTTCAAATTCATTTACATCAATGTTGTGTTTGTCTATAAATTTAGGAATGATTTTCTTTGAAAGTTTGCTTTTATAATAACCTGCTAATATCTTACTAAAGACAGGATACTGAAAAATATATTTTCTCATAATATTTCCGTATCGTCCATAAAAAAAGCTCAATAGGGGTTCAACTAAGACCGGTTCGTAGTATATGTCGTCGCTGTTTCTTTTGACATAAGGTACTTTTATGTCTTTAAGTTTTGTTTTCATACTTAACTAAAAATACATGGAATGTATTTAAATTTGTTGTGTGAATCTGTAAATTTGTTCTATTACTGGAATAATCGTTGCTTTTGCATAAGTTATTTCTTCTTTTTCAGCATTTTTCTTCCCAATGACAAGAATGGCTTTATCAGGCAATAAACTACAAATAACGTGCATCCGAGGATGATGAATTGTATTATCCTGTCAAGGGAGACAAAATAATCCGGTTGGATGTAATGCAGTATAACAGGAAATAGAGCAGAAACAAATGCTACGGCTATTAGTTTTTTTGCAAAAGCAATTGCCTTTAGCACTAAGTATATGAAGAGTATGAAGAGCAAAAGAACGAATATATTATTTGAAAGGAAAGAAAAATCCAGGTTCTGGAAAATTCCGGAAATAAAGGTTTGGTTTGTTGTTGCGTTCAATAACGTAGTTGTGTTGGTTTCATTCATCAAGAAAGTTGCATTTTCTATAGCCATACATATATTCCCTTGAGGAAAAGTATATAAACATTATTAATTGTATAATGGTATGAAACAGAAAATATATGAAGGTGTTTTGCTGACAATATTGGTCATGGTACTTATAATGAACTTTTTATTGTATGCTAAATCAACATATATGGTATCTCCCGGAGACACTTTGAATTTTTCTTTACTATTCCTGATATTTGCGGCATTGATAGTTCAGACTATAGTATTGCTCAGGATTGCAAACAAGAAATAATAAGATTTAGTTGATGTATTACTTTACAAGGATGTTTTCTTCTTTTATTGTGTTTAATATAAGAATTGTTTCTGTCTTTTCAATAAAATCATAGATCTGGATTTTTTTGAGGAAATTGTCCATTGACTTCCTGTTCCTGAATTTTGCGATGATGATTGCATCAAAATTTCCAGTAACATCGTATATTGCAGATACATTCGGTTCTTTGGCAATCTTTTTTTCTACTTCAAACAGCATTCCCTTGGAGATGCACAGTTTTATTATCACTTCTATATCATAGCCTAGTTTTGAGTAATCCAGGTGTACTGTGTGGTTTTTTATTATTTTTTCATTTTCTAGTTTTTTTATCCTGTTTAGTATTGTTACTGTTGAGAGTCCTGTTTTTTTGGCAATCCTGCGGCAGGACAATCCTGCATTTTTGAGGAGGATGTTTAGTATTTTCCTGTCTGTTTTGTCTATTGTCTTGTCCTTTTCCATATCAAACAAATATTAACTTTTATTGTGGTTTATTATATGGGTAGTTTACAAATGTTTAAGTATGTATGTTTTTTATTTTCAAATGTTTAGTAAATTAGCATGTATATTAATATACTATAAACTCCTTAGTATTATATAGCAAAACACATAAATATAGCAGAACACATAAATAATGCAAAAAAATATAACGTGATATAATACAAAGATATAATATCTGTATTTAGATAGCATTTATGTATTTTGCCAGTATCGCGCCACACACTTGCATTTTGTTCTTGTTGCACAAATGTGATGAGACAAGAACAAAATCTTAGAAGTAGTATGGATTGTAAGGAAACTTCCATGATTACTTTTGTGCCGCGATATAAGAAAAAAAAGTGAATAAAATGGAAGACAAAATCTTTGAAAAAATAGAAAAAGACAATGTGAAATTTATACAACTGCAATTTAGTGATATTTTGGGTATTGCCAAGAGTTTGACTATCCCGGTTCGGTATCTGTCGGATGCATTAAATGACGGGACGTGGTTTGACGGATCTTCAATCGAGGGATTTACACGGATATGCGAGAGTGACATGTATCTTGTGCCGGATATTGATACGTATTCCGTTATCCCCTGGCTGAACTCTGAGGATGGGAATACTGCCAGATTTATCTGTAATATTTATACGCCAGATGGAATACTGTTCAAGGGGGATCCGAGATGTATTCTTAAGAGAGTTATTGCGGAGGCGAAAAAAATAGGGTTTGTCTACAATACAGGACCGGAACTGGAGTTTTTTTTATTCAAGAAAGAAAATGGCATCAGGGCATTGCCTCATGACAAAGGGGGGTATTTTGACCTGACAACAGACCAGGCATACAATGTCCGTAGAGATATGACAGTTGCGCTTGAGAAATTTGGGATAGATATTGAAACATCTCATCACGAGGTTGCGCTGGGACAGCATGAGATTTCATTTAAGTACAGCGATGCGCTAAAGACAGCAGATAATGCAGTCACTTTCAAAACTGTTCTCAAGGCGATAGCCCAGCAAAATGATTTGTATGCCACCTTTATGCCAAAGCCGATTGCCGGGATTAACGGGTCGGGAATGCATGTTCACCAGAGCCTGTTTGACATAAAAACAGGGAAAAATGCATTTTATGATGAAGGAGATAAATACCACTTGTCTAAAACTGCATATAATTTTATTGCAGGACAACTAGCTCATATCAAGGCAATGTCGGCAATACTTTCGCCTACTATAAATTCTTATAAACGACTGGTTCCGGGATATGAGGCTCCAGTCTACATCTGCTGGGGAAGAATAAACCGGTCTGCGCTTGTCAGGATACCAAGGTATGCTAAAGGAAAGTATAATTCTACACGGGCTGAACTAAGATGTCCTGACCCAAGTAGCAATATTTACCTGACATTTGCAGTGATGCTTGCGGCTGGTCTTGATGGTATTAAAAGAAATCTTGCTGCACCAAAGCCTGTTGAAGAGAATTTATATAAGTTAACTGATGCAGAGTTGAAAATAGATACTCTTCCCAAATCACTGGAAGAGGCATTGGGTGAATTGAAAAAAGACAAACTGATACAGGATGCTCTGGGAAAACACACTTATGAAAAGTTTCTGGAGGCAAAGACAGAAGAGTGTGATGAATACAACCTTCAGGTCAGCAAGTGGGAACTAGACCGGTACCTAGAGGTTTATTAAGTCGGTTACTTTTTCTTTTTTAATTTTTTTGGCTTAGGTATATTTTTCTTGTAAACAATTGTGCGGTAAGGATATGGTATTTCTACTCCTTCTTTACAAAATCGTTTTTTTATTGACTCAAGTAATTCATAGCCTATTCGCGTGGCTGTAGGTTGGTCTGGTGTCCAGAACAATGCTCTTAGGGATACGCCGTTGTCTTTGAGTCTTCTCATGCGAACTACAGGAAGCTTTGTTGTATTGATATCTTTTGAGTCTTCTATTTTCAGGACAGCGGGATGTTTTTTTATTTCTTCCAGGATTATTTTACGTGAAAGGTCAATGTCTGAGTCATAGCTGATAGAAATATCGATATATTTCAGGATTTTTTCATCTTCTATACTGAAATTTACAATGGGATCTTTGCTGATGATGTGATTTGGGATTATTATCCTCTTGTTTTCCCATGTCCTTATGACTGTATGGCGAAATGTTATGTCTTCGACTATTCCCTGTTCTCCTGAAATTTTCAGCCTGTCCCCCAGACGAAATGGCTGGAATATGGCAAGACTGATGCCTGCTATGATGTTTGAGAGTGCGTCCTGTGCTGCAAGACCAATGACAAGACCCATTACACCAACACCTGCAAAGAGACCGACTGAAAGAGCACGTAGTTCCGGGATAACATAAAATACTGTGCCAAGACCAAGTAGGTATATCATTGCTATTGTTACCTTTCTTGCCATTACATGCCTGGTGATGTCTCTTTTCCTGTGTAATTTTGATGTCTTTTCAATGCGAAAGAAAGCACGCTTCACTATTTTGGCGATAATGGGGGTTATTATGACAATGAAAAGTACGAGCCACATCTGTTGATTAAATAAATTTAATATATTGAAAATTCCCTGTATATTCAAATCCATGTTTTTATAACAACTACAAGATTAAAAATATTACTATATTGCGGCACAAAAACAATGCAAGTAAATTTATGTATTATGCTATATTTCATTCATGCCTCAAAGCATCAACAGGTTTTAGTTTAGAAGCTTGGTATGCCGGAATTACCCCGGAAAGCGTGCCGATAATGACGGATATTGAAAGCGAAAGCACGACACTATTCATCGTAACAATTGTTGATGAACCCAGTTTGCCGGTTACGCCACTTGCACCACCCATAAGCATCGGCAGCAGACCAGACAACAAGTAACCAAAAATTACACCTATCGCACCTCCAATAAGAGCTATTAAAACAGAGTTTAGCAAAAATATCATCATGATATCTTTGTTTCTTGCACCGACTGCTTTCATAATGCCAATCTCCTTTGTTTTTTCAAGAACAGAAGTAAACATTGTATTTGCGATTCCGACCGCTCCGACAAGGAGCGCGACTGCGGCGATAGCTGCCAAAAACATCGTCATAGAACCCATCATTTCCGCCACTCTTTCTGCTGTTTCTTTAGAACTATAGATGGAAAAATCCTTGTTTTTTTCTGTCACATGGCGTACATTCATTAATTTTCTTTCAATGTTTTCTATGGCGAGATCAAGTTCCTCTTCATTCTTTATTTTTATCTCAAAAGAATCATATATTCCAATTTCCTTATCATCCAATACATGATATGCTGACTGCAAAGGCATGAATACATCACTTCCTTCATTATCGAGGATGCCGACCACTCTAAATGCCATATTATTTATTGTAATCATCTGATTGATGCCGATTGGCTTATCAAAATAATCTCTTGATAGTCTGCCTCCGATGACAACTACATTGGCGTCTGAGGGTCCCAGCATTCTTCCATCTTCGATTTTATTGAGTGTAATTTGCGACCAGACTTTTGGATCAACGCCGGTCACAGATACAGAACCTTTTTTCGCAAGAAAATACACATCTGCATTGGCTCGAATAATAGGATTGATAAGTTTTATGTCCGGTATTCCTTTTAATGCCTGAAGATCTATCCGGTCGAGCACTATTTCTTCAGCAGTGGCGATTGTACCACTAGAAGGGAGTTTCCCTCCACCCATTCCATGACCGCTAAATCTCGCTGCTTTGGAGACTCCCGGACTAATAGTCAGTATGTCTCCCCCCAAGTCACCTAATTGAGAACTAACACTTTGCTGCATTCCTTCGCCCATAGACAGGATGGCAATTACTGAAGCCACTCCAATGACAATTCCGAGTATAGTCAGCCAGCTTCTTAACTTACTGTGCCGAACCATATTCAGCGCGTGCCCAAAAGATTTAATCAGTTTCATTTATTTTTCATCTCCAGATATTGGTTGCATAAGTCTATTATTTTTTGTTTTTCCCAAAGACACCATACGCCATTTTTTTATAGGTGTAGTTCGGGTCGTTTAGTCGTTCTTTCCTGTATTTTTTATGCACGAAAACAAGAATCAGAAGTACAATAAACCCTATGCCGATGTATTTTGTTGTTGATGTTTCATCTTTTGTTGTAACTCCTCTTTGTCCTGTCTTCCCTGCTGCAAATGAAACCTGTCCGTCTTCTCCAAACACTGGCGCAATAGAAGATGAGTCTATGTTTATTTCTTTAGTGATTGTATGTCTCTCTCCTCTCGTATCAGTGTAGCTTATCTTGATATTCAGTGGGGTTGAGTCCACAGGAGATGGTCTGGCTTGAGGAGAATCCTCTGTCTTTTGCACCTCTTCTTCAGATTCCTTCACAGCACTACCTGATTGTTGCAGACTAAAGCCCGCAACTGTGTAATCTCCTTTGTTTAGGTTGCCTATGATGACAGAATTAATCCCGCTGACTTTCCATCCTTTTTGATTAGGAATGCTTATTGTCACTGAGCTGGCAGAGACGCTCCCTACATTGGCGATAGAAAAAGAAGTTTCTCCCATTGAACTGCCGGAGAAAGTAATGTCAAAATCCGTCTCTCCTCCAACATATACTCCTGCGCTTGTAAGGATATTGGTTTCTTCCCCGCTGACAGAATCATCATAAGTTAGGCTTAAGGTGAGTTTGTATAAATCAGGCTCTGCATTTGCGCTTGCAATTACATTATAAGAGAGTTCAGCACTTTCGTCGATATCTAGGTATTTAATATGTCTTGTGTCGTCAGAACCAACAGGAAGGATTACGTTGTCTTCATTTTCCCATGAAAATTTAAGATTCCTTAATGGAGCAGAACCGACATTGTTGATAGTGAATGTCATGGCAGTTTGTTTTCCCGGCAAAAGTTCAACCTTGTCAATATATATTATTTCCGCGCTTTCCTTGTTTTTGATGTCGATGCTTAGTATTACTTCTGTTTTTGCCAAATCTTTCTGACCTTCTTTATATTTCCACAGCTTTAATTCATAACTGCCTGCAATAGCATCTTTGTCTGTTTTTATCTTGTATTTGACGATTTTAATATCATCGCCGTCCTGGTATCCTCTTATTGCACCGATATTTCGTACAGATGTTTCGCCTAATGCTAATTCGAAAGGATATTGCGGCACAAGTTCCAATACAATATTTTCAGCAATCGTTCCTCCTTTATTTTCAATGCCTATTCTTACTTCCGCTATATTCCCTGCTATTGCCGGGTCCGGATCCTGGTTCGTCAAAGATACAATTAAGGCTCCAATATCTGCCAAATCATCAGCTAATGCCGGTGTTGAGAGAGCCATCATTACAATCAGCATGATGCTGAAAATATATTTTGTTTTCATATTAATACCTGTTTATTTTTGTTTATTGTTTTTCTCCATTCTAACGACTTTTCCATCTTTTAGTTCAATTATGTCATGGGCATATTCTGCCAGATGTAAATCATGAGTTACCATAATAACTGTTTTTCCTTCTTCCTTCCATATTTTTTCAAGCATATCCAAGACTTCTTTTCCTGTGACACTGTCGAGTGCGCCGGTTGGTTCATCTGCAAGGATGATTTCCGGGTCGGCTACGAGACATCTTGCGATTGCTACTCTTTGCTGTTGTCCGCCCGAGAGTTGGGATGGGAGATGGTGGATTTTGTCTTTTAGTCCTACGAGAGCCAATACATTTTTTGCTCTTTTTTCTGCTATTGTCTCGTCCTCTTCCTGCAATTCAAGCGGCAAAATTACATTTTCATACGCAGTCATGTGCGGTATGAGATTGTATTGCTGAAATATAAATCCAATTGTCTTTCCTCTTAGGGTTGATAAATCTGATTCGCTCAAGTTCGCAATATCCTGTGATTTTAATGAAATATTTCCCTTTGATGGGGTGTCCAGGCACCCTACAAGATTCATCATGGTGCTTTTGCCTGAGCCGGATGCACCTATTATTGCAACGAAGTCGCCTTTTTTTATATCAACAGTGATTCCCCTGAGGGCAGGCACTTCTACTTCGCCCATCTGGTAAATTTTCCAGACATCCCTGAAAGATATTATTGAGTCCATAGGTATATATGTATGAAACCGTATTTATAAGTTTAGTGAAACTCAACCAGTAGCATTTATTATTCACCCACCTTCTTCGCATTATTTTTCCTGCCAGACAGCATAGTTTTTGTTACTGCTTTAATCCAGTTCCAGTGCAGAGCTAAATGAATTAATACAAGCAATCCCATAATAAGACCGCTCCAATCGTGCAGTAGTGTAATGTTTTTTACATGCAATACTTTGTATGCTGAAGTACCTATGATTTTTATCAGACCAGGCCACTTAATCAATCCTGTAATGAAACAAATGAAAAAAGATATTGCCAATCCTATATCTATAAAATAATTTACTTTTGTTCTATTCATTTCAAACGCCTCCCAATTCAGGTTCCTTCTTTATTTCTTCTGCAATGTCTTTTATTATAGCAGGCGAAAATTTATATTCTTCTCTCATTTTCTCCAATGTTGTTTCTGTTGTATAATTGCCTTTGAATTCAAATTCTTCCACAATTCCATCGAGGAGTTTTTGTGAGTCTATTTCCCACAAATCTGCGACCTGCTGTACTGTCAGTTGTTTCATTGCACTTCCTTCTATTTCTACTGAGTGGTCGTGCAGTTCGTCGTCTGAATGTTCGTGGTCTGAGTTGGATGTGCATCCGCTAATGGCTGTTAAAAGTATCAGACATATTAATATTATTTTTTTCATTTTATTCCTCCTATTATATTCTTCTTCTTTCCTTCAAATTATATATGTTGGAAACCATATATAAATGTTTACTGAAACTGTTAAAAAAATAAAAAAAGAAGGCTTTACTGCCCTCCTATTCTTTTCATAGCTCCGTGGTTGTTGTCTGTATCTCCGGAAAATTTGTGCTGCATTTTTTGTCCTTTGTTTTGTCCATCTCCATTCTTATAACCTGTTCCATCTGCCGGTCCATTGCCATTGTTTAGACCAAGTTCTGTTCTTAATTGCGCTGCTGTTTCATGGTCTCCGTTTTCTCCTGCTTCGTGCGCTTGGACAAAGGTTTCAAAGTTCTCTGCTGTCACAACATCAACAACTCTTGGGCGCCTGTCGTTCTGGGTCATTAATGAATACCATGCATCATAGTCATTATATTCAAATGCCAGTTCCATCTCATCGTGCCTTTCATCGCTGCAATTAGGTCCTTCTGTGGTGTAGTCTCCTCTATATGCACTTGCTATGCTTACGGATAAAATCAGTCCGATAATAGCAAACATCGACAAAGCCATTATTGTGTTTTTATTTTTCATATATTTCATCTCCATGGTTTTCACCATAGTTCTATAGAACTGAAACCGTATATATATGTTCGCTGAAACCATTGGAAAAAGTTTCCGGAAGTTGAAACCATTGGAAAAGGTTTATAAATTTTGGCTTCTAATATGTCTATGAACAAGAAAATTAAAAATATAATGATGCTGGTTTCAATAGCGGCAATGATAGGGTTGGTAATTATTATTTTTTCCAGTCTTATGGATGTGTACAAAACATCATCGGAGAATAATAGAAATTCACCTATGATTCCAAGATATATATTGTGGACTTCTATGACACTTATGATTCTTGTGATTGTTCCTATTTCTTATTTTCTGATATCCAAAAGGCTGGATGAAAAACTCGAAAAGAATATGGAAGTGATTTCGAAACTACTTGGTGGAGGGAATACGCCTCTAAAAACAGAGCCGGGTAATGTGGATAATGTGGCGGATAAGAATATTATTTTGAAGTTTCTGAGTCCTAATGAAAGGACGATAATTAGAAAATTGATTGAGAAGGAAGGTACTATACTTCAGTCAGAGATAACAAGGATTGAATGGATGGGTAAATTGAAGACTCACCGGGCTGTTGAGGAACTTAAGCGGAAAGGGATAATCAAGACAGAGAAATACGGGAAGACTAATCGGATTATTTTAGAGAAGGATGTTGCTGATGTTTTGATGGAGAAATAATCAATACTCTTTGTAAACATTCTTTCGGTGTCCTATCTTTATTACCATAATCAAGAGAGTTCCGTTATCAATATCCATAAGAATCCTGTAATTTCCGACACGTAATTTGTATGCAGATTCTCCAACAAGCTTTTTTACATGGGCTTCCGGTCTTATCCTGATTCGTTCCAGTACTGCAATAATTCTTTTCTGGATATTTTTTTCTAATTTCTTAAGCTGATTTTTTGCTTTTTTTGAAAAAATAATATCGTACATAGGAGGTTATAAGTTCAGTTCTTTCTTGACATGATCTAGTGTATAGAAATTTCCCTGTTTTATTTCATCACGGGATTCTTCAAGCTCTTTTTTTGTCTGTTCGTCCAGTTCTCTTCCATCCTCTATCAAATCCCAAATTACCTCTTCGTATGTTTCTTTCTTAGAAAATTTTCTTTCAGTCAATGTTTGCTGTAATTCCCTACTCATCTGAACTGTAGTTGCCATAGTGAACTATAGTAGTATATATTTAAAAATATTTCGGTGACAATAATTTCCAAACTATCTTTTCCTACGCGGTCTTTTTGCCTATAATTGTTCTGATAACATTCCCTTCAAATTCAACTCCTTCAAAACAACTCCATTCACATTTACTCTTTACATTCTCTTTTGAAAATGTAAATTTTTTGTTTGGGTCTAAAATAGTGAAAGCACCAACATATCCTTCTGCTATTTTGCCGAATTTTAAATCGTTGTATTGGTTTACAAACAAGCCTCCATTGTATGAGCATATTTTTGAAATTGTTGCAGGAGATACTCCTTTTTCTTTCATTAGCCAGAGAGCAAATGCGCTGTAGGCATCTATGTGAGAGACTCCGCTCATGCCGTTTTGTTTTTCTTCCAGTGTGTGGGGAGCATGGTCTGTTCCAATGAAGTCGACATAGCCATTCTTGATTGATTCAATTAAAAATTCGCAATCCTCTTTTTTTCTTATCGGGGGGTTCATCTGGAGGAATTTCCTGTTGGTTTCATTTAGGTTGTCTTCGCTGAAAAATAGGTGATGTGGTGTTGCTTCGCAGAGGACATTTAATCCTTTTTTCTTTGCATTAATTATCCGTTCCATTCCTTTTTTTGTTGAGACATGGCATATCTTGCCTGCTAATTGGTATTTTTCAATTAATTTTAGGGCAAATTCAATTGCTTTTATTTCTGTTTCTTCCGGTCTTTTTTCTTCGTGAGTGGGCTGGTCTTTGTTTTGTTCTAAAAGGACAGGGTCTTCGCAGTGGAAACTTATGTTTTTGCCTGTGTATTTGGAGATTATTTTTTCGAGCTCTTCGTTTGTGCTGAAAAATAAGTCACCTACGGATGGTCCCATGAAGACTTTGTATGGGACATTTAAATCAATCGGGCTTGTGTCTGGTCCGATTCCTGCGTAAAGGGTTACAGGGATTTTTGCTTTTTTTGTGAGTTCTTTTTTTGTTAAGTATGATTCTTTGGTGATTGGTGCTGTTGGGTTGTTTGGCATGTCGCAGATATGGACTACTCCGCCGTTTATTGCCGCTTCGGATGCGGTTAGGTAATCTTCTTTGTAATTCTGCTTTCCGCTTGCATCTTCCCTGCAATGTACATGCACATCTACGAAGCCGGGGAAGATTAAGATGTCGTCGTCGTATTTTAATTCCGGTTCGCCCAAGTCCTGACCGATTTTTTCTATAATGCCCTGCTCGTTTATTTTTACCTGCCCGACAAAGTCGTTGTCGAAGTTTATGAAATGTCCTTGTATTATCATAGTTATCCCTCAAGTATATTGATTTTATTTTTATATACTTTATCAGTATACTGATATAATATGCTTAAAATTGTATCATTGTGTTGAGGTAGTTGATTAAAATTTCTTCTCAAAGATTATGTCTATGTAACTTGCCACTCCGTATCCTTTTATTGGCGGGGCGAAAAGCTGAACCAGACGCCATCCGTCTTTTCCTCTTTCTTTGATAATTTCCCTGTAGTCCTCTTTTGGTTTGGTATTTATGAGTCCTGTTATTTCGACTCTTATGGTTTCGTATTCGTACATGTTAATCACCTGATATGATATGGGATTGAGGTATTAAAGGTTTTGCTGTTTTAAACAACTATATTCAAACAATCCGTTTGACAAATATCCAAGAGTAATTGCCCTGTGGTGGAAATTACAAGATAAAAAGAAAAGTTTTTAAAAATCAGAAAGTTAAAATATAGAGGCGAAATAAAATGAAATTAAAGATGGAAGAGAGAAAAGAGCTTGTTGAAGAATTAACGCCTTTAATTGAGAAGAAAATAGAAGGACATATCCGAATTACGATGACAAATATGATGAAAAAATACAAGGATTCAGATTCACAATCTGAAATGAAATTGTCTGAACAATCATTTAAAAAATTGTGGGAAAATGAGCAGGATGATATCTGGGATACCTATTAAACAAAAAGATATTTTGCTGGTAAAATTTCCTTTTACTGATTTTAAAACATTTAAGCAAAGACCTGTTTTGGTTTTATCGAATAATACATTCAATCAGAAAACAGAAGATTTGGTCGTATGCGCAATTACAAGTAATCTGGTGCATAAAGAATATGGCGTTTTGATTGCAAACGATGATTTGGAAGAAGGATATCTGAAAACAAATAGTTTGATTAAATTCAACTTTAACACTTCCAAAAATTAGAATTTTAAGATTTGCCACTCTTTTATGCGTTAAACCTTGATTTTTGAAAATATAATTTCTTTTTTTGCGTCTACCTGTGCGTCTACATTTTTTTCAAATTTCGCCCCATTTTATAGCCCTATTGCCTTTTTTTAAATTAAGTGTCAAAGTCGAGTTTAATATATGAATGCCTGAGAAGTTTTTGTATAATCTTCAAATCACTTCCATTTTAAGTAGATGAGTCGCAAACTACCTATTTAGGTGTGTGGTTCGAGTATCAATATGAAGTTAAAATAGTATTGTGTGTATCAAAAAAGAGTATGTTCTCTTCTTTCAATTCCCATCAACAAAATTCCAGTAGCAATCAATAATCTTCTGTCTATCTGTGGTTCTTGAGATATTCTCATTATATATTCAAGTATAAACTTGAATTGTTGTTCTATCTCTGCAATTTGCCTGTTGTTGCTCTTTATAATGTAGTTTTGTGGAACTAAATTGGTAAACCTGCTTAAAATAGCACCTCGTGTGCTTTTTTCTGTCAATATACCTATTTCATGTCCGCTATTTGAAAGAAAAGTCCATTCATCTTTGAAAATAGATTTTATTCCTTTTCTTCTTATTGCACCAACTGGTTCGCCAGTGGTTGCATCTTTTACATTGTAGGTTGCACCTATATCAAAAATCTGAGGGGTTTTGATTATCAAAAGCTCCTGTCTCTGGCTTTCATCTGAATATACTCTAAAATCCTCTTTCAACTTAAATGCTTTTTGTTTAGAGAAAAAAACAAGGTTTCCTATTTCATCATAAACGCGAAACTCTCCTCCAAACAATTTGAAAAATTTTCTTCTAAATAAATATTTATTGTGGGTAAATGCTGAGTTGAGTTCTGTTACCATTATATTCTATAAAGAACAGGTTTATATATATTAGATATGTTGTGATATAATACCTTATGCACACATAATCCTCTCACTCCCCTCAGAACAATCAATCATTTAAATCCCAAATGGTAATTCCATAACCCGCGTGCAATCATCATAACAGTATCATTGAATTTGTCCTTTTTATTGCGAAAAACATCCGTCGTTATTCTTAACTGTTTAATTTTTGTTTTTCTAAAAAAGATTATCAACAAGATGTATTTTTAAACGATTCCTCAAATAATTCTTATGAATAAACCACAACTACTCCTCCCAGCAAAGTCCTTTCCGTCCCTAAAATGCGCCCTGAAATATGCAGACTGTATTTACTTCGGAACAACAGACATCACAATGCGAAAGCGGACAGGATTCAAAAGAGGAGAGATAAAAAAAGTCGTAGAAATGTGCCATGAAAAAGGTAAAAAAGCATATCTGACTCTAAACACAGTAGTCTACAACAACGACATAAAAAAAGTCGAGAAAATAATCGACATCGCAAAAGAGGCAAAAGTTGATGCATTAATTGTCTGGGATCCCGCGGCAATAGAGATTGCAAAAAACAAAAACATGGAAATCCATATTTCCACACAGGCAAATATTTCAAACTACCAATCATGTAATTTCTACCAAAAACTGGGCGCAAAAAGAGTTGTATTATCAAGAGAATTAAGCTTAAAGGAGATAAAAAAAATAAAAAAAAATACATCTGTTGAAATTGAGGCGTTTGTTCACGGCGCAATGTGCATATCGATTTCAGGTAGGTGCCATTTGTCCACTTACCTGACGGGAAAAAGCGCAAACTGTGGCGAGTGCGTTCAGCCATGCAGGAGAGAATATTTCCTGACCAATGAAAAAGGAGAGAAAATACAATGCGACGGGAAATATCTATTGAGCGCAAAAGACCTGTGTATGATAGAGTATGTGCCTGAATTAATCAAGGCAGGAATTGATGCCTTTAAAGTAGAGGGACGATTGAGAGATGCAAGATATGTGTCTGTTGTAGGGAGATGCTATCGCGAAGCAATTGATTCTTATTTTGACAAAACATTCACAAAGCAAAAGGCAAAAGAATGGAAAAAGCAACTCGAAGAGGTCTACAACCGTGGGTTTTCCACAGGGTTTTATTTTGGTTTCCCGGGAAAAGAAGATTTAACCCTGCATAAAGCAGACAATGTATCAAAGAAGAAAAGAACATTCTGCGGTTATGTATCCAACTATTTTAAGAAAGCAAAGGCAATGGAAGTTCGTCTTACAGATAACCCTTTGAAAGTTGGAGATGAAATGATTGTCGAGGGCAATACGACCTACATCGAGGGGAAAATAGAGTCAATTACACTGGAAGAAAAATTTGTGGATAAAGGAGAAAAGACACAGATTGTCGGGATAGGAGTAAATGAAAAGGCAAGGAAAAACGATAAAGTATATATTATCAAATATGCCAAATAATTTATGAACAAAAAAGAGGATTTAATCAAGTACTGGATTGATGAAAACATAGTTTCTGATAAAAGAATAATTGATGCATTTCAAAAAATAAACCGGGAAAATTTCGTGCCTGAAGAATATAAAAATCTGGCATATAATGATTATCCCTTGTCGATAGGGGAAGAGCAGACCATTTCTCAGCCGACCACTGTTGCAATAATGACCTCTCTTCTTGAACCAAAAGAAGACCAGAAAATACTTGAAATAGGGACAGGTTCCGGGTATCAGGTGGCAATTCTTGGCAAAATTGTCGGCAAAGGAGGAAAAATAACCAGCGTTGAGATTATACCAAAACTTGCAGAATTCGCAAAAAAGAATCTCAAAAAAGAAAACATAACAAATGTTGAAATAATCAATGCCGACGGTTCGTCCGGATACAAAAAAGGAGCTCCTTACGACAGAATCTTAGTAACTGCCGGAACTCCAAAAATTACAGAAACATTGATATCCCAGCTAAATGACAATGGCATAATTGTAGCTCCCGTGGGTTTTGATATTTATTCTCTTACCATGACAAAGATAATAAAAAAAGGAAAAAAACGGGTAAAAGAAGAGCATGGAATTTTCTCTTTTGTGCCTCTAATTGGGAAAGAGGGGTTTGATTCCAGATGGAAATGAAAACTAAACAATAAACAAGCGAAATGTTTATAATATTGTGCCTGATTTTACACCTGTTACAGGAAATAAATAATAATTATTTTAGTACAAATATATGAAATAAGGAGGAAGAAAGAGCACGACTTTTTCTTAAAACGACGATAATATGAACGAATTTAAAAAATTGGGCATTATAGAGCCCTTGTTAAAAGTAATAGAAGAGGAACATTTTAAAGAGCCTACAGAAATACAGGCAAAATCAATACCTGTAGTAATAGAGGGAAAAGACGTTTTGGCTGGATCTGCAACAGGTTCAGGAAAGACGCTTGCATTTGCATCAGGCATTTTGCAGTCCATAGAAAAAAGAAAGGGAATACAGGCGATAATTTTGACGCCGACAAGAGAGTTGGCAGAGCAGGTAGGAAATTCTTTTAAGAAATTTGCAAAATATGTCCCTGTTAAGACAGTGATTGTTTATGGTGGGGTTTCCATCGGTCCGCAAATTGAAAAGATAAAAAGCGCGGATATTGTTGTAGGAACTCCAGGGAGAGTGTTGGATCATCTTAGCAGAAACACTCTTCGATTGGATAAGGTAAAAACCCTTGTCCTTGATGAAGCAGACAGGATGCTTGACATGGGATTCAGGGATGATGTTGAAAAAATAATGAAGCAATGCCCAAAATTCAAGCAGACGCTGTTGTTTTCGGCAACAATTACACGGGAATTATCCGAACTTTCTAAAAAGTACATGAAAAATCCTGTTAAGGTTTCTGCTGAATCATATGTTGATGCAAAAAAGCTGAAGCAGATATATTATGATGTCCAGGACAACATGAAATTTTCTATGCTGGTTCATTTGCTGAAGCACGAGCAGGCAGGACTTGCAATGGTATTTTGCAATACGCGAAAAAATGTGGATTTTGTCGCAGACAACCTGAAATCTTCAGGAGTGGATGCACTTGCAATTCATGGTGGCTTTACACAGGACAAAAGAAGCAAGATAATGAAGCAGTTCGATTCGCAAAAGAGATTATATGTTCTTGTGTGCACCGATGTGGCAGCCCGTGGGCTTGATATCCAGGGGGTTTCGCATGTATACAATTATGATATTCCAAAAGACCCAAAAGAATACATTCATAGGATAGGAAGAACTGCAAGAGCAGGAAGCGAAGGAAAGGCAATAAATATTCTTGTGAACCGGGATTATAATAATTTCAGGAAAGTTATGAGAGAAAACGATGTTGATGTAGAAAAGGAAAAAACACCGTTTGTTGAAAGAGTGAAAATAAAACCGGCAAAACCTTCAAATGACTTTAGAAAGAAAAAAAGTGGTGGTTTTGGTGGTGGCAAGAGCAAATATGGAGGAGGAAAAAGGAATTATCACAGATGATTTCATTTAGATTTAAAATAATTTGCTTTCAATATATAATATGAAAACAATAGTTGTACTTTTGATACTCTTGATTTTGACAGCAGGATGCACTTCTGCTAATGTTCAGGATGATGAGAATACTTCAAATGATGTAAAAAATGATGATATTATTATGGAAAACAGGATTGCAGTAATACAGACAAATCACGGAACAATGGAATTAGAATTGTTTGAAAAGAAAGCGCCAATAACAACAAAAAATTTCATTGATTTGGTGAACAAGGGATTTTATGATAACCTTATATTTCACAGGGTTATAAAAGATTTTATGATACAGGGCGGATGTCCTGATGGAACAGGAATGGGCGGTCCAGGATATGCAATAAAAGATGAGTTTCACCCTGAACTTAGGCACAGTAGTATAGGGATGTTGTCGATGGCTAATTCAGGACCCAATACAGGAGGAAGCCAGTTTTTTATCACACTAATTCCTACTCCACATCTGGACAATCACCATACAGTTTTTGGAAAAATAATTAAAGGAGAAGATGTCCTGAAAGAAATTGGTAGTGTTCAGACAGGCGCAGAAGACAGACCGGTTGATCCTGTGACTATTGAAAAAATAACAATAAAAAACGCAGATTAATTTTTTGTTGCATTTTTTCGCTTGATTATATACTCAAACACAACTGTTTTTTCGAATCAGTTGTGTTTTCCCAGTATTCACCCACATAAATTTATGGTTGAATATATCAAAATAAGAGTCATTGGATTACATCACTTGTTTTTGGGTTCTCGTGTTCTTTTATCAGAATAGAAAGGTTTTTAAAAAAATACTATTTCTGATACTCGGTGACAAATATAAGTGAAGCATTTATCGCAGAGACCCTGATGCAGTTGGTCGTTATACTTGCATCTGCCAAGATAATGGGTCTGGTCTTTGAAAAGGTAGGACACCCGAAGGTTCTGGGGGAATTAGTGACAGGACTCATTATAGGACCAAGTGTTCTGGGGTTTGTTGATGTTCACAATGAGATAATACTTTTTATTGCTGAATTAGGCGTTATTGTACTTTTATTTGAAGTTGGTGTCGAGACAAAAGTCAGGGAACTGATGAATAGCGGGAGGAGTTCAATATTGGTTGCATTACTGGGCATATTTGTTCCATTGCTATTCGGGATGTTGTATATTCTTGCTTTTACAGGATACGGGATTATCGTGGCATTTTTCATTGGGGCTACACTGACAGCGACGAGCGTGGGCTTGACCATCAGTGTGCTGAGCGAGATTAAAAAAACGAAATCCAAGGAAGGCAAAATAATTCTTGGCGCCGCGGTCATTGATGATGTTATCGGTCTTCTACTTCTTTCCGTGCTTGCAGATATTGTATCGACAGGTCAAATAATACCTCTAAATATTGTGAAAACTTTTTTGATGTCAGCAGCATTTCTTGGTCTGCTGGTTCTTGCAGGGAAGGTATTTGAAAAGAGAATCCTTTCTTTTGTAAATAAAATAAGGGTTGAGAGAACATTCATTGTGACTGCCTTTGTATTTGCTCTTCTGATGTCTTATATTTCTCTTTCAATAGGGCTTGCAACTATTATCGGGGCTTTTGCTGCAGGTCTTATCCTGGAGAGAAAAGAGCATATGAAACTTATACACCACAGGGTTCATGTATTGACACAACTTTTTTCGCCGGTTTTTTTTGTTATGGCAGGGGCAGTGGTGGATGTGCGTTCGCTTTTAAATATTGAGATTTTACCACTTGTGATTGTGCTTACGATGATTGCTTTTTCAGGAAAGATGATATCCGGGCTGGGTGCATATAGAGATAAAGTATCTAAGACAGCAGTGGGTCTTGGCATGTTGCCAAGAGGAGAAGTTGGTCTTATATTTGCTAATTTTGGGTTGATAAGTAATATTGTAACCCAGGAGGTTTATTCCTCTTTGATTGCAGTAATTATGATAACAACGTTTATTGCTCCTCCTCTTTTGAAGAGAGCCATGAAATGATTTTTCGCAAAAATTACATGTCTATAAGTTCGCCGGTTTTCGTCCTTCTTTTAGAGCCGAAATGAGGTAGTTTTTTGACAATGTCATAACTAAATACAGGACCGTCGACACAAACCCTGTAGCCGGAAAAAGAGCATTCTCCACACAGTCCGACTGCGCATTTCATGTATCGTTCAATGGAAACATAAGTTTGTTTCGGGATATTGATTTTTTCGGCAACTGCTTTTATCATCATCTCGGGACCGCATATTGCGTAATTGTATTTGTCTGAAAATTCTTCATCTGTATCTGTGATCATGCCTTTTTTCCCGAAAGAGCCGTCTTCTGTGAATATGGTTAATTCAATGTTATTTTTTTCTGCCAGTTTGATAAAGTCATCCAGGAAGAGGATGTCTGTTTTGCTTCTGCATCCAAGATAAACTGTTTTTATTGTTGCTTTGTTTTTTTTGATAAAGAATTTTAACGGGGCGATTCCGCATCCTCCACCGAAAACATAATATGGTTTGTCAAGGGCTTTGTATCCTTTTCCATATGGACCCCTGAGCCATATTTTGTCGCCTTCTTTTAGTTCAAATGCTTTTTTTGTGAAAGGACCTATTTTTTTTATTGTGATTTCATTCTGGGCGCTGAAAGAGATTGGCTTTTCATCAATTCCAGGGAGCCATACCATTGCAAACTGTCCGGGGTATGCCTCATCAAAAGAGTGGTCTAAAACAAAGGTTTTGTTGAATTCATTGTGTGTTATTATCTCTTTTATTTTTGTGCATTTGTATTTGTCATCCATCTAAACACCCCACTAGTTTGTCAAAACTTGTATTTTCTTCTTTTAGGTAGTTTTCTACACTTGTCCACATTTTATTTATATATTCTGTTATTTGCTCTGTGTCTTTGTGCATCAGAGCTGTTCCTACTCCAAAAATTGATGCTCCGGCAATTGCGTATTCTACAATGTCCTGCCATTTTGAAATTCCGCCGTAGGCAATGATTTTTACGTCTTTTTTTGATGCAATTTTATAGATGTCATTTACCATCTTCATTGTTTTTGGTTTTATTGCATCTCCGCTCATGCCCCCTGCAAAACCTGCAAGGATTGGTTTTTTTGAATAGATGTCTATTGCAAGTCCGGGACCTAATGTATTGCCACAGGCGACGTAGTCAACATGGTCAATTATGGATTTTGTAATTGTGATGTAGTCCTCGTTAGGGGATAATTTTGCAATTATTGGTTTTTGGGTTGTGTTTCTTAAAGGGGTAATTATATCTTTTATTTTCTCTGTCATGGACTCCATCAGGCTTTTTTCTCCGACTTCCTTGTTTGGACAGCTTACATTTATTTCCCATGCTTCGACATATTTGTCGACTTTTTTTATTATATTTTGATAATCTTCCGGCTTTGTTCCCCATACAGAGCCGATTATTGGTTTTTTTAATTTTGTGTTTTCAAACTCGTTTATCCAGGATTGTATTGAATGGGTGGGGAGGGCGAAGGCATTTAGCATGACATTTCCGTCATTGTAAATGGTTGGGTTTGGGTTGCCTTGTTTTTCAAAAGGACCGATTGATTTTGGAACCCATGCACCGAAATTTGCGCCTGTTTTTTCTAGTCTTTCGAATACGTCAAGGTAGGAGAGGATTCCGCAGGCATTTACTATTGGTGGGTTTAATGTTAAGTGTTTGTTCATAAAATGATTGAATAGTGAAATTTATAAAATAACATTCGGCAATAAAAATAGATTTAAAAAATAATTCAGCATCTATATATTTTAATGGAAACCTATAAACAAAATTTTGCAAAACTGCTTGCAGATACAGAAGCTTTATTTTTTGATGATAATCTGGTCTTGAAGGATGGAAGACCTACGCCGTATTTTGTGAATATGGGCAAATTCAAGAGCGGAAAACTAAACAATCAATTGTGTTCTTATTATGTGGAGATGCTTGTTGAAAAAGGCATTATCGACAATATAGATATAGTTTTCGGACCTTCTTACAAGGGTAGTTCAATTGCCTGCGGGATGGTTAATGTCTTGTGGACAAAATACAATATTGATAAGCTATATGAATATGACCGGAAGGAGGCAAAAACCCATGGCGATGCTTCAGGCAAGAAAAAGATGTTTGTCAACAATACTTTTTTTGACAATTGCAGGGTTTATATTGTCGATGATGTTGCAACCTCAATGGCAACTAAAGTAGAATCAATAGAAAAAATTCAAAATGATGCAGAGGATAATAATATAAATATAATCGTTGCTGGCGTTGGGATTGGGATAGATCGGGAACAGACAAATGTAGAAGGACAGAATGCGATTGCTAATTTTGTTGAAAAGACAAGCATTCCTGTGCATTCTGTGGCAGGGATAAATGAGGTTGTTCAATACCTGTATGAGGAGAAGATTCCTGTTTTGATTAAGGGAGAAAAACAGCCCATTGATGAAGAAGTAAAGAAGCGGTTTGATGATTACATTGAAACGTATGGGGTTTAGGGAAGATGGAATTAAATCAAAAACAACAACAGGCACGCTCTAAATTGTGCCTTGCTTTAGACAACATAAAAACAATAAATGAATTAGAAGAAACAGTGAATGAATTAAGCCCTGCTGTTGGATTATTTAAGATTGGAAAAGAAACTTTTACTCGTCTTGGGTCGGAGGCTGTAAAATTGGTTCAAAGATGTGATGCAAATGTTTTTTTGGATTTAAAATATCATGATATTCCAAATACTGTTAAAGGTGCATCTTCTGCCGCAACTGAGATGGGCGTCTATATGTTTAATGTTCATTGTACGGGCGGTCTGGAGATGATGAAAGCGGCGGTTGCAGGGGCAAAAGAAGCGGCAGAGCGAAATAATATCAAAAAGCCAAAGATTATTGGCGTAACGCTTCTGACCAGTATAGATAATGTTATTTTGAATAAAGAACTGCTTGTCGGAAAAGAAGTAAATGAATATGTGCTTCATTTAGCGAAAATGGCGCAGGAAGCAGGGTTGGATGGAATAGTCTGCTCTGCTAATGATCTGGACTTTTTGAGAGCGCATTTTCCTGAAGAGTTTATGTTTGTAACTCCCGGAATAAAGGGTGTTTCTACATCTGCCGGGGCTGACCAGAAAAGAGTATCTAGTCCATCTGGTGCAATAAATGCAGGCTCATCGATATTGGTTGTTGGGAGGGCAATTACAAATGCTCCGGACAGGCTAAAGGCGGCATATGAAATAATAGAGGATATGGAAAAAGAGATTTTATCTTAATGCCAAGGAGAATGTATTGTATTTTTCCTAACTCAATACTATGGAAACAAAAAAATTCTTAAACAAAAAGAACATCATTGCGATTGTGGGTGCTTCTTCTAACCCGGAAAAATGGGGGTGGAAAATATACAAATCTATAAAATCTTCCGGTTCCTGTGTTTATCCAATAAATCCAAAATATCCGGAAATAAACGGGGCTGTCTGCTATCCTGATTTAAAATCGTTGCCAAAAAACCCAGATATGGTCGTGACTGTTGTCCCGCCAAAAATTACAGAGATGGTTGTAGAGGAATGTAAACGCCTTAAAATAAATAAAGTCTGGATGCAGCCGGGCTCGGAATCAGGAAAAGCTATAGCTTTTTGTAAAAGTAATAATATTGAAGTAATTTACAATGCTTGTTTTATGGGATTGATGAGAAAATAGTGATTAAGTAGATACTAAAAAATATATATTAAATTCACCATGCAATAATATTAAGATACTACATATTTGATTTTTTGGACAAAGTTTAAAATAATTGAGTTTTTCTTACTTCGTATGATTATAGCAAAACATATAAATAATGCAAAAAATATAATATATTTAATAGCATTTATGTATTTTGCTAGTATATCGCGCCACATTACCTGCATTCCTTTTGTGTCGCGATATAAAGGAATTATTTTTGATTTTAATAGAACTCTGTATAATCCTGAAACTAATAATTTAACCCCGGGAGTTATTGATTTACTTGCTTCTTTGAAAAATTCCGGTTATAGGTTGTGCTTAATCAGTAAAGCTACAACTGAAAATAGGAGAGAAGAAATATCTGATTTGGGTTTAGACCCTTATTTTGTTTATATTCAAGTTAATGAAGGAAATAAAAATGCATCTCACTTTAGAAACTGTATGGATATTTTAGAGTGCAATCCTGAAGATATTTTAGTAATAGGCGATAGAATTAAAGGAGAAATTTACCTCGCAAATCAACTTGGGATGAAAACAATTTGGTATAAATCAGGAAAATTTTCAACTGAGCTTCCCTCTAATGAAAAGGAAAAACCTAATCATACAATAACTATCCTTTCAGATGTATTGAAATACTTGTGAAATATAGGAAATAAAAAACTTAACGCTTCAACTACGTTGCGCTTGAACTTCATTTGTTTAGGACAGATAAAGGGGCTTATTATCGTTGGTATTTTCCTAAATTCTCACTTCATTTGGAACTCTTTAATTGAGGAAATTAAATTGGGATAACAGAAACATTACTGTATAAAAGAATATATAATTTCCATGAGTTTTTTGGAATCATGAAGCATGGAGTCATTTTTAAGCAGTAAATTTTTCCCAATGTATTTTTTCATGTTCGGTAATTTTTGGAAATTCACGACATCTATCAGTTCCGGGTATTTTTTTCGATACTCTTCTATTGTTTGTTTGCCAGGTATAAAATTATTGAAGATTACACTGTCCAGTTCACATCCAATGTATTTTTCTATTTTTTCGGCAAAATCACTGACATTGAACTCTTGAGTCTCCCCGGATTTCGTCATAATAGGGCAAATAAATATTTTTTTCGCTTTTGTTTTTTGCATGGCTTCTTTTATGCCTTCGGGCAAAAAGCACGGGATGATGCTTGAGTAAATGTCTCCCGGACCGAGAATAATCAAGTCTGCTTTTTCTATGGTCTGCAATACTTTCGAATATGCCTTTGCTTTGGGTTTTAAGTAAACGTCCCTGATTTTTAGATTCGGGTTGTGATTTTTTGGAACATCGATTTCGTCTTCTCCTTTGATTTCATCCCCGTTTTCCAAGGTTGCGTAAATGTGGGTTTTATCTGTTGTTGCAGGTAGTACTGTGCCTTTGACTTCCAGAAATTCGCTGGTGTGATTAAGTGCTATTTGGAAATCTTTGCATATTACTTCGAGACCCGCGATAAAAATGTTTCCAAAACTGTTTCCTTTGTGACCGCCTTCAAATTCCTCGTTGCCGAATCGGAAGTCGAATAGTTTCTTTTTCCATTCGGGTGCATTTGATAAAGCTAGTAGATGTCGTCTTATATCTCCGGGCGGCAGGACGTCCATTTCTTTTCTTAGCTTTCCTGTTGAACCGCCTGAATCTACCATAGAGGTTACTGTTGTTATTTTGACAGGGTATTTTTTTAGCTCTTCCAAAACAACTTTTGGCATTGCATTTCCCCCGCCGAAACAAAGTATATTTTTCATGAAATTAAATAATGAATTATTTATAAAAAGATTAACATTTATTAAATTCTCCTTCATTATAGGCAAAAGCAAAAAAATCCTGTGGTGTGCGGGAGTTTAGAAGGAGTAGGAAGTAAATATTTACAATGGAGAAATACATAACTATCAAAGGGGCGCGGGAGCATAACCTGCAAAATGTCAATGCAAAAATTCCGAAGAACAAAATTACAGTGATTACAGGGGTTTCCGGCTCAGGAAAGAGTACTCTTGCATTTAATACTCTTTATGCTGAAGGTCAGCGAAGGTATGTAAATTCTCTTTCAAGTTATGCAAGAATGTTCCTTGGTGTGATGAAAAAGCCGGATGTGGATTCTATTGTCGGGTTGTGTCCTGCAATTTCAATAGACCAGAAATCCATGAGTTCAAATCCCCGTTCAACTGTTGGGACAACTACAGAGATATATGATTATTTGCGGTTGTTGTTTGCTCGGGTTGGTGTTGCGCATTGCCCGGAATGCGGGAGGAAAATACAGAAGCAGAGTACAGATTCTATTATTTCTAACCTGCTTTCCAGGGAAGATATTGAAAATAAACAACTGCTTGTGTTGTCTCCTATTGTCCGTAGCCAGAAGGGGGAATTCCATGAGTTGTTTAAATCGTTATTTAGGCAGGGTTTTAGTCGGGTTATTGTGGATGAAAAAATGCATAAGACCAAGGAGAGTATTGATTTAGAAAAAAATACAAAACACGATATTTCTATTGTGGTTGACAGGCTGGAAATTGATAAAGACAACAAGGATTTTTTATTTCGTTTGAAACAGGCAGTTGACAAGTCCTGCAACGAGGCAGAAGGGCTTGTGATTTTGAGGGTTCTGTCGGGGAGAGTCCATGAAGATTATGTTTACAGCAAGAGATATGCCTGCATTAAATGCAATGTGAATATCCCTGAATACAGTCCAAGGATGTTTTCGTTCAATAATCCTTTTGGTGCATGCCCGTCATGCCAAGGGTTGGGGGCTAAGATAGATTTTGATGAAGACCTTGTGATACCTGACAGGAATTTGAGCATAATAGACGGGGCGATAGCTCCATGGTCATCGAAGTCCACGACAACTTACTATATACAGAAATTAAAGAGCGTGGGGGCTTATTTTGGATTTGATATTTTTACTCCGATTAAAAAAATTCCAAAAGATAAGATGGAAGTAATTCTTTATGGCTCGAAGGGGATTTCGATAAAGACGATTTACCAGCACCAGAAAAATCCAGGGTCATGGACGACATTCAGTGCGTATGAAGGGGTGATTCCAAATTTAAGGAGAATGCTGAAAGATACAAAAAGCGAGTATGTGAAAAATAAGCTGATGAAATTCATAAAGGAGAAGAAATGTCCTGAATGCGATGGGAAGCGCCTGAAAAAGGAAGTTTTGTGTGTGAAGATACTGGATAAGTCAATAATGGATATATGTGATATGCCGATAAGAAAATCCCTTGAGTTCTTCCAGACAATCGGGGCAAAGATAAGCATGCAGGAACTCAAAATTGCAGAGCGGATTGTTAGTGAGATGATTAACCGTCTTGAATGCCTTGAAAATATCGGGCTGTCTTATTTGTCGCTGTCCAGGATGACAAAGACGCTTTCCGGGGGGGAAGCGCAGAGGATACGGCTTGCGACACAGATAGGGACGAATCTTTCTGGTATTTTGTATGTGTTTGACGAGCCGAGTATTGGGCTTCATCCGAGGGATAATAGTAAGTTAATTAAGATGCTCAAGAAAATAAAGGACAATGACAATACAATTGTTGTTGTAGAGCATGACAGGAACATGATTACAGAATCAGATTATATTCTTGATCTTGGTCCAGGGGCAGGGATTCACGGAGGGAAAATAATTGCGCAGGGCACTCCGAAGGAGATAATATGCAATGAGAAGTCTATTACGGGGATGTATTTGAAAGATATTTACAAGATTAAAGCGCCGGGGAGGAGGAGGACTTCAGATACTTTTCTTGAGTTGAAAGGGGCTACAGAGCACAACCTGAAAAATATAGATATAAAGATACCGCTTGGGTGTCTTGTCTGTATTACGGGGGTTTCCGGTTCGGGGAAGTCGTCTTTACTTTGCGATACTCTTATTCCTGCTGTGAAAAATCAGTTGAATGGGTCTTCGCTTAAGACAGGGAAACATGCAGATCTTTTGGGAGTTAGGCATTTGGATAAGATTGTTGAGATTAACCAGACTGCTATTGGAAGGACTCCTCGAAGTAATCCGGCGACTTATGTTGGTTTGTTTACTTATATCCGGGAATTATTTGCCCGGACAAAGGATTCACAGATGAATGGTTTTTGTGTGGGACATTTTAGTTTTAATACTGTTTACGGCAGGTGTGAGACTTGCCGGGGAGACGGGCAGATAAAGATAGAGATGCAGTTCATGGAAGACCTTTTTGTTGTATGTGAGGTGTGTGGAGGGAAGAGGTATACTAAAGAGGTGCTGGAAGTGAAGTACAAGGGGAAGAATATATTTGATGTGCTTGAGATGACTACAGAGGAGGCGATTGAATTTTTCAAGAATATTCCTGCGATTAGGCGGAAATTGCAGACGTTGATTGATGTTGGGTTGGGGTATGTGAAGTTAGGGCAGTCTTCTGCGACATTGTCTGGTGGGGAGGCGCAGAGGATAAAGTTGTCTAAGGAGTTGTCTAAGATGGATACTGGTAAAACGCTGTATATATTGGATGAGCCTACTACAGGGTTGCATTTTGATGATATAAAAAAGCTTATACGGGTGTTGAATAATTTGATAGAGAAAGGGAATACTATTGTGATAATTGAGCATAATCTGGATGTTGTAAAGCAGGCGGATTATATTATTGATTTAGGGCCTGAAGGAGGGGAATTTGGCGGAGAGATTGTTGGTGTGGGGACGCCCGAGGAGATTGCGCGGAATTCTGCTAGTCATACTGGGGGGTTTTTGAAGAGGGTTTTGGAGTGAATTGGATTCCTTGCTTATTTTGCGTAATTTTTATAAATTATTAAGTCCCTTAAAGTTATGGTCTTTTATAATCCGATATCATTCAGTATTAATTCAACTCCGGTTATCGTTTATCCATGCCCGGGCGTTGAAATGATTTTCAATAGAAAAGAAAAAGGTTGTATTGAAAAGTATATTACAGAACTTTATTTTGAAAATAATATTCATGAGAATGGAGAATACAATATTATTATTTTGTGGAATGAGGATGAAGAGGTTATGGTTGATTTATGGATATTTGACAGGATTGAGTCTTGGGGTTCTGGTCCGCTGGTTGATGTTAAGATATTTAGGGATAAAAAGATTGATTTGAATACAGGGGTTTCTGCAGGGGATGGGCTTGTTCTTTTGGGTATGGAAGAACAGCATAGATGGACAACTCAATCGTTGAAGGAGTATTTGAGGGGGAAAAGACCAAAATTGCCTAAACGAATTTCTGCTAATGAGGAGTTTTACTTTTAATTATAGGGTTTACTTGGAATAATAAAGTTTCTCTGCACAAACATTGCTTTTAACTTGAGAATTCCCCACAGC
>JAGLPV010000010.1 GCA_023137195.1 Candidatus Aenigmatarchaeota archaeon
GTCATAGTTACGACCGCCGTTTACCAGTCCTTTGCTCCGTTGAACCGGAGTTTCAGATACTGGCACTGGGCAAGAAGCACTGACTATACTAACCTTTGCAGGCTTGCAGTCAGCTACGTTTTTGATAAACAGTTGGGCTTCCCTTGTTACTGAAACCTGTAACACCGTACCGAAATACGGGTTATAGGCACCCCTTCTACCGAAGATACGGGGCTAATATGCTGAATTCCTTAAGATGGATTTACCTGAAACACCTTGGGTTTTTCACCCAGGGGCACCAGTAATGGTTCTTGGTACGATTACATAAGATCGATTTTCATTCCCTTTTTAAGAGGTCCAGAATCGAAGCCAAAGTCTGCATAAGCAAACCCATTCATCCTTTATTCCAGTTCTCGTGATTACCACACTCCCTGGAGTTATAGATTTAGTACAAATTATGCATTTGTATTGGCCTATCCCGAACCGTCGGGTACAAAACTTGCGTTGCCGCACCTACTTATGTAGTAGACGAATATTTACGCCTTTCCCTTTCTCGTACATCCAGTTGGATGCAAAATTAGGATCGACTAACTCCCGGTTGACGAACATTGCCGGGAAACCCTGGCCCTTTCGGTGATGAGGATTCTCACCTCACTTTCTGCTACTGACGACAGGATTCTTGTTTGCATACGGTCCACAATAACTTACGCCATTGCTTCTTACCATACACAATACCTTCTTACCATATTATTTTAAAAAAATAATCAAGAGTATCGGCAAATCTCTTAGTCCCGTCCATTTACGACGCCCTTTTCCTAGATAGGTGAGCTGTTACGCTTTCTTTAAAAGGTGGCTGCTTCTGAGCCTACTTCCCTATTGTCTTAGGAAAAAGACAATCTTATTTTACACTTAGAGATTATTTTGGGGCCTTAACTCCTGTTCGGGCTGTTTCCCCTTTGCGGATATCAGATTAACCAAAACCGCTCACTCCCGCCTTCAACGACGATATAAGCTTCGGAGTTTGAAAAAGTGCCGAAAGATTTCTCTCCCAAACACCTGATCAGTATCTCTACACTTATATCCATCTCTGGCGAGGCTGGCCTACGGGCCATTTCAGAAGGAACCTGCTATTACCGGACTCGACTAACATTTCACTCCTATTCCCAAGTCACTCGGAGACTGTATACTGACGACTGCGGACCTCCATGCGGCTTTCGCCACATTTCATCCTGCCCAGGAATAGATCGTCCGGTTTCAGGTAGTTTTCAAGTGATTAAACGCATATTAGTACGCTCTCTCTCATGCAAGCATTGCAGAGACTCGCTTTCGCTTCGGCTTCATGTTGATAACACTTAACCTCACCACTTAAAAACACTCCCTGTCTCGTTTTTCTAAACGAATACTATAACTATGTAATTTCAGGTTCTTTTCACTCCCTTTTACAGGTGCTTTTCTGTTTTCCGTCACCGTACTTGTACGCTATCGGACTTTAGTAGTATTTAGATTTAGAAGCTTCTGACTCCCATATTCCCTCATGATTTTCAACATAAGGTACTCTTCTTGTGCTGTTCCTGTATTTTTACTCCTACGGGGCTGTCACCCTCTGAGGCATCCCTTCCCAGGGCATTTAAGATTCAAATACAGGAGCGTATGCACAAAGCACATCTCCAGCTGTATTGCTACAACGGATTCACTTTAATCTTTACCGTTTTCGATCGACTTTACTCACGGCATCTCTATTGATTTCTCTTCCTGCAGGTACTAAGATGATTCAATTCCCTGCGTTCCCTCTTCCTAGTGGAAGTAATTGCTTAACGCATTCTGGCATCTGTGGGTTTAAGAGAGCTTGCCTCTCACCACAGCATATCGCAGCTTGCCACGCCATTCTTCGGCTCTAAAGCCAAACCATCCATTACATAGATTGGTGTATGTATATTCCAAATTACCTAACTATTAAACCTATGACACTCATTGCATATAAATATATATGCTCGTTACATTCACGACTATGTCACGAACATATTACTAAAAAGAAAAATGTTTATAAACCTATTTTTTTCTTGTTGTGCAAACTGTAAAAAACAAGAAAAAAACATTAAAAGTAGTATTATGTGAGACTCTTTGATATTTCTTATCTCTTAATATCTCCTTTCAACCCAGGCAGACTATTTTCAATATAATTAACATTAACCTGCCTTAAAATCTCTTTTTCTTCCCTATTCAATTTCTCCGCCAGAACTTCCTTTATTTCCTTCGCCAACTTATTTTTCAAAACATCCCCTGGCACAACCACAACACACTTACTTGTCATCTTCTCAATCACGCCAGCCGGACCAAAAATCAGCCTTCCGTCCACAAACCCAACCGCATACTCCAACACAGTTTTAATAATATTTTTCTTCCCGTAAATCATAAACGACCCTGTCCCGATAAACTCACCACTCGGAGCCTTCTTCGTAACCTGTTCTCTCTCAACCCAGTAAGACTCAATCGCTCCAATCCCAACTCTCCACGCTCTGGAATACACCGCACTAAACACAGCCGCCTCGTACAAATCCTCCTTTGTAGCTTCATTCTTCACCTGGCTCGTCTTCAACACAACAAACGGAGACCCTGCAATATCACAGTGAAACACCAAATCCTTATCCTTAGCATACTTCTTAATAACTTCCTCATTTTGCTGTGCTGTTTTACCTCCAATCACAAGAATATTGCCGGAAGTAAAAAACCAATGAAATTTATGATACCACTCTTTTTTGATTTCCGCGAGCTTTATCTTCTTAACAGTCTTTTGATGTGTCTCCACCTGCTTCTCCTTAACCCATTCCTGCTGCTTCTGAACAGTCTCAAGGCGAACCAATTTTGCCTTAGCCTTCTTTGATTCATCATAATACGCCGCAAGATTCTGCTCAAATGTTTTATTTATAGAAAACCGAAATTTTATTCCATCAACATCAAACAAAATCTCCTTAGTCTTCTCATCAATATTTTCTATTATTTTAATATTTTCATCCACAGCAGTCTTTTTTGCAGAAAGTATCTTATCCTTGACTTCCCTTATTTCAATTTTCAAAAGAGCATTATTTATATCCAAAAGTATCCCTATCAACTCCCCATAATTCTCTTTTATCTTTTCTATAGTCTTATCTACCTTCTCTACCTTATCCTCTATCTTCCTCCTGTTCTTTGCCTGGTTCTCCAAAATCCTTTCAGACTTTTCTATAATGCCCTGCTCTTCTTTTCCTTCCTTTTGCTCTCTCAGTATCTTATAATATTGCATATAATATTGCCCAACAGCATCAGAAAAGCTTTCTTTAAATTGCCTCTTCCCTTTTGTCGGCACATCAAGAGGATAGTAATCAATCATCCTCTTATCCTCATCCTCCAGAACAAACGGCTTCTTTTCCACACTAATCAAACCTTTAATCTGCTCAAACAATAAATTAACCTGTTTCTCATCCAACGCAGAACAAACATCTGTCTTATTAATCTTCGCCATCTCACAAACCGCATTAGCATATTCCTTCCCAAGGGACAATCCACTAGAAAGATAAGAAACTATCCTTTTATCCGATTTTTTCATCAAATTTATAAACCCTTCATCATCTATAGAAAATATATTCTCTGTAGCAGGAGGAAATAAATATTCCTCTCCTCTCTTCAACGCTCTCCCGCTCCATATTTTTCTTGTCTTCAAAGCAAGTATCTTACTTTCCTTATCCAAAAAAATAAGATTGCTTTTCGCAAAAACCTCGCATACCAAAATATTATCCTCAAATTCAATAATCAACACCCTGTCAAAATTGTGCTGTCTTATCCCGGTTATCCTTTTTGACTTCAGATGTTTTCTCAAATAAAGAGCAAAATTCCCTGAACTCTCATCATGAAGTATGGGCTCTTTTGTCAGAAATATCCTATCTATACCAATCACTAACCGATGAGTCCCGTGAGTAGGAATATGAATCAACAGATGCATTTCCGAATCCTCTTTTTTCTCTGTTGGGTTGAATGAAAAGACTTTCTGGACTCTTGCACCTTTTAACTTTACGTCCAACTCCTCCGCCAGGATTTTGAGGTCAAAACTCGTGAGTTTTCTTGTATTTTGCATATTGTTTTATGAATAGCATGATTTTAAGTGTTTTGATAAAAGTTTTATTAAACATTCGTCTATTATATTTACACGGGCTGGTAGCTCAGTTGGTAGAGTGCTGCATCGGCATTGCAGAGGCCGCGGGTTCGAATCCCGCCTAGTCCATTAAAGGCGAGTGAGCAAAGAAATTTCCCGTAAATTTCGTAAAAAGTGGAAATTTCACAGCGAACCGACCTTTAACCTTGAAAAGCGCGGTATTGCCTGTAAGCCCAGCGATTTTCATGGTATTTTTCTGCACGCAAATTTCGTAAAACTGCAGAAAAATGTCGTAAGCGTAAGAACCCACCATGAACCCTTTTTAACCTTAATAATCTCTGCACGCAATTTCGTAAGACTGTAGAAAAACTCGTAAGCGTAAGACCCCAGAGCAAACCCTTTAAAACCAAAGAAAATACACATAAATTAAACAACCATACAAAAAATACACATAAGCATAAGACCCCGCAGTGAACCTTTCACACAATAAAACTCTCTACTTTTCCCGAATAATAAAACCTAACCTAAAAAACAGAACCTTTTATAGAATATAATAACCACAAAAAGTGATTTAGTATCTCCACCACCGCCTTTTGCTGCATTTGAACATATAAAAAAACAAAACGCCAAAAACAGACCCAAGAGTGTTTACAAGTATATCCGTCATTGTGTCTGTATATTGACCTGCTAAATCATTTATATTCCCACTATCTCCCTGACCTATAAAAAATAATCCCTCTCCCGAACCCAGGTAAAGAAAACCAAAAAATTCTATTATTTCTACAAAAACCCCCAGCATAGCAACTGAAGCCATTATCAGGAATATAAATATGACCTTATGCTCATCTAAAAGAGTTTTTTTGATTCTCTCTGTTTCTTTAATATGAAGTTTCCTTTCAATAAAATTGAATGCTATGCAGGCCACAACAAACGAACCTATAAAATGCACCAGATTATCATAAGCAAATATAGACCACGTGTAATTATAGAAACCAAAAGTCCCCAGATTATGCAAAAGAAAAGCAATATTAAACAAAAGGAACTCCATCCTGCCCACCTTAAGCCAGTTATTGACAAAAAGCATAACTGTCAATAAAAACATTGCCAAAATGTTGTCCAGTAGCCATTTCGATTCATTTTGAAAATTATAGAATGCAAATATTATGTATATTGTCATGAAAACAAAGTAAATCTTGTATTTGTCTTTTTTTATCATAATACTCCTACTGCCCTTATCAGATTAATATCAATAAAACTATAAATATTTTACAAATCAGATAAATTTCTCTTCCATGTATATATCTTTGAAATTATAAAATTAAATAAAAGTTACCTTATAATAATATCATGGACCTAAAAAACCAAATAATAACCCTCTACAAAAAAACAGCCACCCAACTCCCAAAGGACATAACTCTAGCTCTAAAGACCGCAAAACAAACCGAAGAACTCCCTCTAGCCACAGACACCCTACAAAACATCCTAACTAACATCAATCTAGCAAAAGAAAACTCCAAACCAATCTGCCAGGACACAGGCACCCCTTTCTTCTACATAACCCACCCAACTACCAACACCCAACAAGAACTAAAAAAAATCATCCTGGAAGCAACAACCGAAGCAACAGAACAAATCCCCCTAAGACCAAACGCAGTAAACACCCTAACCGACAAAAACATAGGCAACACCCCAATAATCCATTTTGAAGAAGGAGAAGAACTAAAAATAGACCTAATGCTAAAAGGCGGCGGCTCTGAAAATGTCTCTGCAATTTACCAATTACCCAACCAAAAACTAAACGCACACAGAAACCTAAACGGCATAAGAAAATGCGCCATAGATGCTATTTTCAATGCCCAGGGCAAAGGATGTCCACCATACATCCTAGGCATAGCCGCCGGAGGAAATATAGAAGAAGTCGCCCACCTATCCAAAAAACAACTCCTAAGAAACTTAAATGACACCAACCCAATAGAACAATTAAAAGATTTAGAAGAAACCCTCTTGACCCAAATCAACCAGCTAAACATCGGTCCATTGGGTTTAGGCGGAAAAACAACCGCCCTGGGTGTAAAAATAACAACCACACCAAGGCACCCTGCCTCTTTTTTCGTAGGAATTTCCATAGGATGCTGGTGCTTAAGGAGGCAGAGCCTATGATCCACCTAAACACCCCTTTAAGCGAGAAAGACATCCTATCCCTAAACGCCGGAGACCTTGTCCTACTAAACGGAACTGTTTTCACAGCAAGAGACAAAGCCCACAAATACCTCTTAGAAAATAACTTAGAAACAATAAAAAACTCCGTAATCTACCACTGCGGACCAATAATAAAAGACAACAAAGTCATCGCCGCAGGTCCGACAACCAGCTCAAGAGTAAACCCCTACACCCCTGAATTAATCGAAAAATATTCAATAAAAGCCATAATTGGCAAAGGAGGAATGAACAACTCCGTACTAACAGCAATAAAAGGACGGGCAGTCTACCTCTCAGCCGTAGGCGGAGCCGCCCTAATCTACGCAAAAAACACAAAAATAAAAAACGTCTACAAAAAAGAATTCGGAATGCCCGAAGCCATATGGGAATTGGAAGTAAAGGATTTCCCCTTAACAGTCACCATGGACTCAAAAGGAAAAAGCATATACGCCGACATTTACCAAAAATCAAAAAACATCTTTCTAAAACTAACAAACCCAATCAATAAACCCACCATAACCCAAAACAACAACTTAATTTCCAAATTAGCCGAATACGAAACAAAATGGTGGCAGGCGCACCATAGGAAAAACACAGAATCAATGACACACAACATGGCAAAATTATACGAACTGCAATTTAACATACCCTATAAAAAAGCCTTAGAAGCAGTAGAATCCAGAGTAAAAGCAGGACAAGAACACGACATCGCAGAAATGCTGGAAGACAAAAAAGACACAGAAGAATCCAACAAACACTGGAAAACAGTAGAAGAACTACTAAAAACTCATTTCAAAATTCTAATGAAAGAAACAAAAAAATAAAAAAAAGCTCGTAGAACTCCTTCTTATAAGTCCTATGGATCAAAACACAACTACAGCTTCAACTTACCCATCCTCTCCGCCGCTTCCTTCGTCTTCTCAATAGACGGCACAAGAGCCATTCTTATATAATCCTTCCCTGGATTCACACCATCAACAGTAGTCGCAAAAATCTCCCCGGGCGATACAACCATCCCGCACTCCTCAAGCAATTTTTTCGCAAATTCCGCCCCGGACATGCCTTTCGCCTTCTGCCAGATATAAAATGTAGCTTTAGGACTATTTACCTCAAGCCCCATCTTCTCAAAAGCATCAACAAAAATATCTCTCTTCTCCCTATACTCATCCCTCATCTTTTCAACATGAGTCTCATCCCCTAATGCCGTGATTGCCGCTTCCTGGATAAAATATGGTGTCCCTGAATCAACGTTTGCCTTCAGCTTCTTGAAAGCAGATATCACCCTTTCATCTCCTGCCGCCCATCCGACGCGGTATCCTGTCATAGCACTTCTCTTTGAGAAAGAATTAAATACAACCACTCCCTCGGTACTAACTTCAAGCAAACTCATAGATGGCTCTTCAAAATATATCTCTCCATATGGCTCATCCGATGCCAAAATTATATCATGCTTATGGCAGAAATCCACCGCCTTCCTGTAAAATTCCTTTGTAGCTGTCTGGCTAGTAGGATTATTCGGGTAATTCATCCACATTATCCTTGCCTTCTTCAAAATATCACCAGGTATCTTATCAAAATCAGGATAAAAATCATTCTCCTCTGTCAGATTCATATAATAAGGCGTACCTCCCGCAAACAAAGTCCCTCTCTCATACGGCGGATAACCCGGGTTCGGACAAAGAACAACATCCCCTTTATTTAAAAACGCAAGAGGAAAATTAAATATTGCCTCCTTTGAACCAAGATTAGACACAACCTGTGTTTTTGAATTCAACTCAACATTAAACCTTTTTTTGGTATATTTACAAATAGCTTCAATATAAGCAGGCATCCCTAATGTCGGAGGATACCCTGAACATTTATGCTTGTCAATTGCCTTTTTAGCAGCCTCTCTTATAAACTCCGGTGTAGATGTTGTAGGATCTCCCACACCAAAATCAATTATATCAACTCCTTTTTCTATCAATTCATTCTTGAGTTTATCTATTTCATCAAAGGCATATCCTCCAATCGAGGCAATATTTTTATTTGCTTCTACTTTCATATAATCCACTCTCCCCTAAATACAAACTCCGCAGGTCCTTCCATATACACGCAATTGTCTTCACTGCTCCATTTAATCTTTAAATCTCCACCATTTAAATGAACTGTCACATTCCTGTCAGATTTATCATTCAAGACACATGCAACAGCAGATGCACAAGCCCCTGTCCCGCATGCAAGAGTCTCCCCTGCACCTCTTTCCCACACTCTCATCCGGATATGGCTTTTGTCTATCGGCTTCACAAACTCAACATTTATCCTTTCAGGAAACATCTTGTGATTCTCCAGTGCCCGACCAAGTCTCTTGAAATCATCAAACTCCACATCCTCAACAAATACAATGCAATGTGGATTCCCCATAGAAACGCACGTTATCTTAACTTCTTTGCCATCCACATAAATCAATTCATCAATAACCTTTTCTCCGCTAAAACTTGTAGGAATTTGACTCGCATCCAGTATCGGCTCGCCCATATTTACCTTTGCCGAAAACACAGGTCCTTTAACATTCAAATCAATTGTCTTTATCCCACTCTCTGTTTCAACAGCCATCCTCTCTTTTTTCACAATGCCCGACTCATACAAATATCTTGCAACGCATCTTATTGCATTCCCGCACATCTGGGCTTCGCTCCCGTCTGGATTAAAAATCCTCATTCTTGCATCGGACTCCTTTGACGGCATTATCAGCACAATCCCATCTGAACCGACACCAAAATGCCTGTCGCTCATTTTCACCGCCAATTTAGCCAAATCAACCTCATCCAAATTTTCCTCAAAGCAATTAATGTACAAATAGTCATTCCCTAACCCGTGCATCTTTGTAAATTTTATCTTCATCTTCTTCACCCTAAAAATTTACGTATAAATCCTGCCTTCACAACATCCTCAGCAATAGTTTCAGTCTCGGATTCCATAAGATTCTTCATCATATTTTCCGTCAACTCCTTATGCTCTTTATCAACCTTACAATCAATCAAACCCAAAGCAAGTTCAACTGACTTCACTACTTCCTGTGGAAAATATTTTAAATTCTCAACATTAAGATACTTGAGGCAATCCGCCAGGTCATTGTCAAAATTTGGATATATTGAACGAACCATTTTGACATCATCTTTACTCAATGCCCCCATACCTAAAAGTTCAGGCGGCAACCCGAGAGAATAAAGCGAAGCAGTAAATGTTATAGCGCGAGGCAAATGAACATCCGCAGTCTTTCTTGAATAGCCAAACAATCCAATATGCAATTTCCTTTTTCTCCTTTTAGGAATATACAAAGACATTTTATTTATCATCGGTGCTATTGCCTTAATTTCCTTCTGGTATCGGGCTGATGTTTTTTCAATTATTTTAATCAGCGCCTCTTCATCAACAGGTGTCGGCTCTCCTCTCTCCGAATTATTCAGATAATCAATTGCCCTTTTTACAACACTCTCCTCGTAATCATATTTAAAAGCAGACTGGAGTGTGTATGTCTGTATACTCGGAAATTCCTGGAGTATATTTGCCACATTCGTCGGCTTTAAATTACCTCTAAACGGTGCAGAACCAACTCCTATCATAACAGGAATATCCAAAGATAATTTTTGCTCTAATTTATGCAGTCTCTGAAGAGAAATCTTGATAAGAAGCGTTGCCGCAAGACTACCATAATTAAGTGCAGGATCGCTTCTGGCAAGCCAAACCCTTTGATACCCTTCTGGCTTTTGACTGTTAATATATTCTTCTGTAATCTTATCTGCATCCAACATCGCCTCTTTTGTCTCAAACAAAGGCATGACCCTTATTTTTTTAGGATAAAACTTACCTATCCACTCTGAAATCTTAATATCTCCTTCAATAAGAGAAACATCCTGTTTCCCTGACACAAACTTCTTATAATACTCAGACAACCGAATCAATGTCTCGGCAGAAGATGTCATAGGAATACTCACTTCAAACAAAGGCGCAACATCATCATTATATATCGCATTGGATATATCAAAACTCCGTGGGATTGACTCCAGCACCTCAAACAATATTTTCGCCTCATTTTTCTCAACCTCCGGGTTCGGCACTCTCAAAAGCATAAACACATCCTTTCCCAGCCGATTGTTCTTGAAAAAAACAGGATATCTCGTCAAAATTTTCTTTATAACAAAATTATCAACTTCCTTTCCTTCGCAATCCCACAACTGCTCTTTCATATCCAGGTTTGACAGGCAATAATATGCCTCTTTTACTTCATCATCTCCTCCTATTATTACATTGTCAGAAAAAAAAGGAGCTCTTACATTATCCGGATGCTGTGTACTCATACAACGGGCAATATTAAACTTTGTCATAATAAATCCTCCAAACTTTGCCGCTCCCTGATTATTTTTGCCTCTCCCTTACTGACTATTACCTCTGCCGGGAGCCTCCTGGAATTATAATTCGAAGCCATAGAAAATCCATAAGCACCTGCATTGCAAATAGCCAGAACATCTCCAACCTTTGTTTTAGGCATCATCCGGTCTTCTATTCCATCCTCATTTTGCGTAAACACATCGCCGCTCTCGCACACATTCCCTGCAACAACAAGCTTCTCTTCTTCCCTTGTATCCATATTGCTCGCATTCAAAACATGATGGTAGCTTCCATACATCGCCGGTCTAATCAAGTGATTGAACCCAGTATTGATTCCAACAAAAACATGATTCGGAGTTGATTTTTTATTCACAACTTTTGCCAAAAGAAAACCAGCTTCAGCCACAATATACCTACCTGGCTCCAGGCACAAGTACAGTTCCTTCCCGTAACTGGAGCAAAAATCATTAAACTTGTCCGAGATTGCTTTCCCAAATTCCTCAATATCAAGCTGCTTCTCACCTGGTCTGTACGGAACGCCAATCCCACCACCAAAATCAATAAACTCTAAATTATCAAAGCTTTTCGCAACCTTCAACAAAACATCCATCGCAAGCAAAAATTTTGAAGTATCCAGAATGCCCGAACCAATATGCTCATGTATCCCGACAACCGTTAAATTGTATTTTTCAATCACTTCCTTTATTTTATCAATCTTATCAAAATACACCCCGAATTTTGAATTAGGACCTCCTGTTATGCAATGGTCGTGGTGACCCGCCCCGACATCAGGATTAATCCTAATGGAAATTTTTGAATTCGGATTTAATTTCCCGTAAAGTTCAATCTGCTCCAGTGACCCGATATTCACAAGAACATCATTTTCTATGCAGTATTTAAAATCCTCTTCCGACGCATTGTTCCCTGTAAATAATATATTCGATGAATCAAAACCTGCTTTCTTTGAAATATATATTTCCTCAGGACTCACCGCATCAATGCCACACCCTTCCTTATTCAAAACTTTTAAAATCTCTATATTCGTATTTGCTTTAGCAGCATAATATATCCTTGTTTTGGGATAAATAATTGCATTTTTCAATTTATTGTATTGCCCTATAATTTTGTCCTCTTCGTACACGTACAAAGGACTGCTGTACTTTTCAGTTAACTCTTCGACAGAGATTCCGCCCAAAAATAATTTGTTGTTTATTGTCTCCATTTTACCCCCTTGGTAAATATAAGAAGTATAAGTATATAAATTTTTTTACTCAATTATGGTAAATTAACTCAGCAACTTAATTCTTCATTATATATATAATTATATTTTGCCCGCAAATTTAGACACAATAAAAGAGCCTTGCAAAATTCACTTCTTCTAATGCATACTACCTATTATACTCCGCCCTCATACTTTGTATACAACATGAAAAAATCCTGCACATTCTAAAAAAACAAATCCGTATGATTTTTGCCCGTGTAAATATAGCCCAACAGTAAGCCCTACTTTTTATAATGAACAACCCACCGGAGCAGAACTCCGGCGAATTGAAATCATCAGGAAATAAAGAAAAAATCAAATGATCTCTAATTTCTTCAAAACTTGTTCTAATTTAGCCCTGTTTTCCGCACCCATTTTACACAAAGGCAATCTGTAGTTTTCTCCTATCAATCCCTTCATTGCAAGACATGCTTTAATTGGAATCGGATTTGTTTCAATAAATATTGCTCTACACAACGGCAATAATTCATAATGCATTTTTCTGGCATTTTCTAAATCTCCATCAAGAAGACATTTTACCATTTTTGAAATTCTCTCCGGAACTATATTGGAAGCAACAGATATTATCCCATCTCCTTTAAGACACATAAGAGGAAATGTCATATTATCATCTCCGCTCAAAACACTGAAATTATCTGGTCTTTGTGCAATTACATCCATCATCTGTTGTATGTCCCCGGATGCTTCTTTTACAGCGACAATATTTTTGTTTTCTGCCAGTCTCATAAGAGTATTGGTTTCTACATTAACTCCGGTTCGCCCTTTTATATTATATACAATCACAGGCAACCCCACCTCTGCTATCGCAGTAAAGTGCTCAAACAATCCCTGTTGAGTAGGTTTATTGTAATAAGGATTAACGACCAACGCCGCATCAGCCCCCGCGGATTTTGCAAATTCTGTAAATTCAACCGCTGCTTTCGTGCAATTAGACCCCGTGCCCGCAAACACTTTCCCTCTGCCATCAACATATTCAACCACTTTTTTTATCACGCTCTTATGCTCCTCTTCAGTCAATGAAGGGCTCTCTCCAGTAGTGCCCACAGGAACTATCCCATCTACGCCGCCGTCTATGTTATAGTCCACAAGTTCCTTTAATTGTCCCCAGTTAACAGAACCATCACTGTTAAATGGTGTTACTATTGCCGTATATGCTCCTCTTATCTTTTCCATATTTATCACATTTATCATAATTTTTATACCTACAAAAAAACACAATAATATCCACTAATGGTATAAAATACAATGCAACTCAACTTTATTTCAGTCGTTTGCCTGATTGTTTAAGTTTGCATCCTGCATATCCTACCAAATCAAGTTTTTGCATACTTATTCCTACAGGAAAATTATTTAAATCTTTTCCCGGTTAAAAAGTGAAAACCAAATTATAACTTCAAATACGCTCTCAATAAATCTCTAATCTTCTCTTTCCCGGTCATATGAATAAATCCACCCAAACGAGGTCCTCTTTCTTTCCCAAACAAAGCCAGGTACAATATCCGGAACATATCCCTTGGCTGCTTGTCAAAATCCTTTGCACTATTGTATATCAGCATCTCTATATCCTTCTCTGTTTTACAACCCATTAAATTGTCGCAGATATTCTTTATATTCTTCTCAAAACCACCAACATCCAGTTTTTCATCAGCCTTATCAAGCAATGTTAGTTTCATATCTTCAGGCGCATAATTATCCAACCAGTATTTCGCGCAACCCAATCGACCAACAATTATTTTCTTATCCAAAACGCTCAATTTACCTCTTCTACCTTCCACAAATCCAAAAGCATATTCTTCTCTTTTCTCGGGAGCAACATACAAAACAATATTCACTGCCTCCTTGAAACTAATCTTTTTTGGCATCTCCTTTATTATTCCTTCAACCTGACTAAGCTCATACAATCGTTTTACCTGAACTTCCCTTTTCTCGTTCTCAAGATGTTTTTCCTCAAAATAAACTTCCTCTGCCTGATCATAATAATTATAAACATTGAATACATCGCTGTCAAAAGGAATATCAAGTGGCTTGTTTATTTTTGCAGTATATATATATTTTACAACACATGGAGAGTATATTTTAAGCAAATCCGAAACCGTAACAGTATTGCCAAGTGAAGATGACATCTTACCGACATTGCCTTTAACATTTATAAATTCATACATCGGTCCCACAGGAGGTTGTTTCTGAAAAACATCCCTGCAAATAAGCGTCGAAGTATCCCATGAGCCTCCCTGTGACTTGTGATCTTTCCCTGAACTCTCAAAATCAACCCCATAATGTACCCAGCGCGATGCCCAGTCTGTCCTCCATCTCAACTTAACATTGCCCTTTTTCCTAAAATCAATAGACTCCTCATTGCCACACGAGCATCTGTACTTCACAGTATAATCTTTAACATATTCCAGATTATCTGTTTCCTTGTGACACTCTGAACAAACAACTATTGCAGGAAGCCATTTCTCACCTAAATTCTCCTTACGGAATTTGTTTAATATATGCTTTATCTTCTCTGCGTTTTTCAGCGCAGTATTTATATTCTCCGCAAATGTACATTTCTCATACAACTCTGTCGCCGAATAATAAACCGGATGAATATTAAGACCATTTAATTCTTCAATCAATATTTCCTTAAAATGGTCTGCATAAGACTTATGGCAACCCCATGGGTCTGGAACATTACTCACAGGCATCCCGATATATTGTTCATACTTCTTATCAACGCCGGTAGGAACTTTCCTGAACCTGTCATAATCATCCCACATATAAATAAATTTCGCATTAACTTTATTATCAAGCAATGCCTGGTAAACAAGATATTGCGTCATCACTTCTCTAAAATTCCCAATATGAACAACCCCTGATGGAGTTATGCCGGTCTCAACAATATACGTCTTTTTGTCCGGGTTTTTTTCAATTATCTTTTTCGCATACTGGTCTGCCCAGTGAAGGGATTGAAGAGAATCTTTGCCTGCCATACCAAATATAAGAATAAAAAAGTTAAAAAGTTACTTCGCCGTAAAACTAAATAATCTTGACAAAAAACCCAAAAATACTATTCCCACTCAAAACAATCAACGTAACCAAAACTCCGGCAACCACAACCCCGACAATATTTGCAACCAAAAACTGCTTTGCTTTTACTCCAAGCAAAAATGCAGCCAAAGCCCCGCTATAAACTCCTGAACCCGGCAGTGGAACCCCAATAAATATTGCCAACCCAACAGTCCCGTACTTTTCAATATAAGCTCTCCCCTTATCCTGTACCCTCAAAACACATCTCTGGTAAATCTTATCCATAAATTTTATTTTCAGCACATAAGGCAAAAAGAAAATAAGAGCAAAAAAAACAAGTTCCCCTATTATTATATTAGAAAAAACGCATATAAAAAAACTGCTGAATGCATCCATTTTCAATTTCAATATTGCATAAGGGATGGATGCACGCAATTCCAAAAATGGAAGGAATGTCAGCATGACTATCTCCAGCATATTTTGTATTTGCACCATACTGACCTATGTTTTATTCACCTATATTTGTCTAAATACTTCACAAAGACACAATTGATATCTTAGATGAAGTTAAATTTGTCTTTTCCGTACATCCTATACAATTTATTGTGCTTTGCTCTGCTGTCTTCAACAATTCAAGATCAAGTTCGCCGTCAATCACAATAGCAGTAGGATTTTCCAGTTTTGAAATTACATTTCCCAGTTCTTTTATAGGAACTCTTCCTGCAAATTTATTGTCCTCTTCAAAAATTGCAGCTGCTTTTGTGCCTATTATCTTATCTAATTGCTCTTTCAGAAATTTTTTTGTATTCTCATCTGCGCCCTGCCTTGAAACAGATCTTTTTTGTCTGACATCTCTGTTCGCAGGAGAATTTTCAGAAGAAGGTTTCTTTTTCATAAATCCAAAAAACGATTTACTTTCATTTTTTTCATTGGTCTTTACCGACCGGACAACTACCTTCTTGCTACCGCCATTATCATTACTTTTTCCGATATTCTTACTATTACTTTTGTAAGACGACAAAGGAACTTTGTCCCTCAATGCCTTGAATATCTCCTTTTTCGTAAGTTCCTCTACTTCCTTTCCGACAGGAGCCTTTGTAATAAAGTCTATCTCAGCAATCTGTTTTAATTCCTCTATAATTATATCTCCGCCACGATCCCCGTCAACAAAGACAGTAACTTCTTTTTTTCTGCTCAGTTCAGGTATTTCTTTTGAAATAGATGTCCCTCCAACAGCAACAGCATTCTTTACGCCATGCCTAAGAAGAGTCAACACATCTGCCCGACCCTCGCAAAAAATTACTGAATCCCCTGATTTCACATCAGGACCGGCAGGAAGACCATTATACTCTTCAATCTCCATTGTCCTTACAGATTCCATCAATTCATCGCTAAGACTTGAAGTCTCAGGAATGTTTGACATAGTCTTTGACAACAGTATCTTTGCCCTCTCGAGTATTTGCTTCCTTTTTACATCTCTCAAATCCTCGACAGCCTCTATCTTTACATTTACATTACATGGACCTATCCTGTCAACCGTCTCCAATGACGCCGCAATCAATGCTGTCTCTGCAATATCAAGACTGGACGGCACCATAACCTTACCGGAAGATTTCCCGTGCTGGGTATTTACTTCAACTTCAATCCTGCCTATTTTACCGCATTTTTGCAATTCCCTTAAATCAAGATCCTGCCCAAGCAGACTCTCTGTTTGTCCGAATAATGCCCCGATAACATCGTGCTTTTCGATGATTCCATTAACAGTGAAATGCCCTTTAACGACATATTTTGCTATAGTTTGTGCTAATTTAGCCATATTAATTACCTTTTTTATTTTTTATTTATTTATAGAAGAAACAGTTATACTATTCAATATGTCCTTTATATCCTTTGCATCCTTACCGGTTATTGCCACTTGTTTATGTCTATTTGACAATCCCTTTGTTATTGCTATTTGAGTGTTAAATGTATTTTTGAGCACCTTCAATACGGCTTTATTTGCCTTATTTTTTTCCGGTGCCTCGTTTATGTGAATGTGCAATTTGTCATCAGTAAATATTATTTTTTGTGTATTTGACAAAGGATGAACATATATATCTAATTTAATTATTCCTTCCTTACTTATCATGCTTTATAAATGAGTAATCATTAAAAAACTATGCAATAAAGATATGTATACCACACTAGCCCTGTAGTCTAGTGGCCAAGGATACAAGGCTCTGAACCTTGTGACGGAGGTTCGAATCCTCCCGGGGCTATCTCCTAATTATTCCAATATGGCAAAAAAATATCTAATTACATCAGCACTGCCCTACATCAACAATATCCCGCATCTTGGCAATTTTATCCCTCTTCTAAGATCAGACATACATGTCCGCATTAAAAAACTCCAGGGCAAAGATGTCCTCTACATCTGCGCAACAGACGAGTCCGGAACCAGGACAGAAATAGAAGCAGAAAAAAAGCACATGACCGAAGAGCAATACTGCAAAATAATGCACAAAAAATTCAAAGAAATCCTGGACTGGTTCTCTATCGACCTGGACTATTTCGGAAGAACCAGCTCAAAATCAAATCATGAACTGACAAAAGAAATATTCATGGATCTAAACAAACAAGGCTACATCTGCGAAAAAGAAGTCACCCTTCTTTACTGCCCGGACTGCAAACGATACCTCCCCGACTCCTATGTAGAAGGCACATGCCCTCATTGCAAAACCCCTGGAGCAAAAGGAGACCAGTGCGACGCCTGCTCAAAATTCATAAACCCTGAAGAGCTTATAGAACCCAAATGCAAACTTTGCGGGCAAAAACCAACAGTAAAAAAAGACAAGCACCTTTTCCTCGATTTGCCAAAATTCTCCAATAAATTAAAAAAATACATTGAAGAAAACAAAAATTTCCACGGAATTGAAAGAAACCTCCCTCTTGCATGGATAAAAGAAGGTCTGGAACCAAGATGCATCAGCAGAAACCTAAAATGGGGTGTAAAAATCCCAATCAAAGGCTATGAAGACAAAGTCTTTTACGTATGGTTCGACGCCCCAATAGGCTATATTGCCGCAACAAAAGATTACTGCGATAAAAACAATCTAAACTACAAAGATTACTGGCAAAACAAAGACACCCAAATAATCCATTTCATGGGAAAAGACAACGTCCCTTTCCACACAATAATCTGGCCATCGGAATTGATGAGCAACAAAAAATGGAACCTACCCTCCCGCATATACTCAAACGAATTCCTAAATTATCTAAGCGGAAAATTCTCCAAATCAAACAACCGCGGCGTATTCTGCGATGATGTTCTAAAACTCAAATACAACAGCGACACATGGCGCTTTTACCTCTCCTCTGTCCTCCCTGAAGGAAAAGACAGCGACTTTGAATGGCAGGAATTCATGGACAAAATAAACAACGAACTCATTGCAAATTACGCAAACTTCGCCTACAGGATAATCTCGATAGCAAAAAGATTCGGAGAGATTACTCCCTTAACTGAAGAAAAATTAAATAAAAGCGAAAAAGACATATTAAAAAAAATAAAAGAAAATATCGCCAATTATCTAAATGAAAACACCCGTGGTAATCTAAAGGAAGCCCTCAGGAATGCACTTAATGTAAGCTCTCTTGGAAACCAGTATTTCCAGGAAAACAAGCCATGGGAACTAATTAAAGACGACAACAAAAAAGAAGAGGCAAATCACGTACTCTGGTTCTCTTTTTCCATCCTGCTCAACGTAAGCCTTTTGCTTCATCCATTCATTCCAACCAAAACAAAGGAAATCATCAACCTTATTGCCCCTGGATTCAGCATAAACAACGCCCTAAAAGACAAAAAACCATCGATAATAAATAAAAATATTACAATAACCGAAGCAAAACCATTATTTGCAAAAATTGAAGAAGAGGAAATTAAAGAGTTGAAGAAGAAGTTTTAATTTCTCTGTATAAAATCATCTGCCAAAAGCAGATTTTAATATATATCTCCTTTCCGAATAAGCGACAACAACATTATAAATCCCAACAACGCAGCCAGCATAAATCCTAAAATCCCGACCACAGGAAACCCAAACAACAATACCCCCTTATCAGACGTCATAATCAGGGCAGAAGCAACAATAATAGCAGAAATTATCAACGCAAAAGAAAGCCTGTTAGTAACTCTGTCCATCTCCCTTGCAATCACTTCCAGGTTCTTATGCTCTAAATTTACAGTCATCCCTTTCTTCCCGAAATTTTCAACAAAATTCCTTAAAGACTCAGGAAATTCATCAAGCATATACTCCATGTCAAAAAGAGCATTTTTCAGCCGGTCAGCCATTCTTTTAGGACTCACTTTTTTTCGTATTATATCCTTTACAAATGGCTTGCATTCCTCAACAGTATTAAACTCCTTGTCCAATCTCTCCCCGTTAGACTCCACTAGAACAAGTGCCCTTACAAAAAAATACAAATCCCGGGGTATATTCAGCCTATACTTAAAGAACAGGAAAAACAAATCCCGTATGAATTTTCCCATCTTTAAATTCTTAAGAGCAACATTGTAGTAATAATCCTTCAAATCATATATATCATTTTTCAACCCTTCAACATCTGTATCTATTGTTATTATGCGCATGTTTTTGAACTGCTTAATCATGCCTTCAATATCTCCGCTTATCATGAATATGAACAAATTAGAAATATCATTTAATACTGGCTGGCTGAATCGCCCGGTCATCCCAAAATCAAGCAACGCCAATTTGTTATTTGGAAGTATATACAGATTGCTTGGATGTGGATCTGCATTAAAAAAACCATGAATATACACCTGCTTAAAAAAAGCATTTGCCTGCAACTTCGCTATTCTTCTTTTATTAACAGGAAACTTATATTTCCTATTATCTCCAAACAAATCCTTTAATTTTTCTCCCTCGATAAAATCCATTGTCAGTACATGCTCTGTTGTATGGCTCCATATGATTTCAGGAACAAAAATATCCTTGTCATTCAAAAAATTATACCTAAAAATATCTGCATTTTTCCCCTCGACAATGTAATCCAATTCCTTATGAATATACCTGTCAAACTGCCCTATAACTGTTTTCAAATCCAGGTTTCTTGAAAAAGCATGCTTTTCAACAACAGAAGACATATAATACATTATCCTCAAATCACTTTCCAGCTCTTTCTTTATGCCCGGCCTCTGTACTTTCACAATAACTTTTTTCTTATTTCTCAACACAGCACCATAAACCTGACCAATAGATGCTGAAGCAATAGGATTTTTGTCAAATGACAAAAACAATTTACTGATTGGCTTCTTTAATTCCCTTTCAATCTGCTTTTCTGCTAAATTATAACTAAACGGCGGAACACTATCCTGTAATTTTCCAAGCTCTTCTGCAATGTCCACCCCGACCAAATCCGCCCGGGTACTCATCATCTGACCCAATTTAATAAAAGAAACTCCCATCTCCTCGAACATTTTTCTTATCTTTTGTGGAGTAGAAAGAGCACTCAATGCCTCATCTTTTTTAAGCATTGAAATAAACTTAACATTCTGGTTCTTATCCAAGATATAAGAATAGCCATATTTCACAAATATCTTGATTATCTGCCTAAATCTTTTTGCATCCTGTATTTTTTTTATTGTATACATACTATTGTCATGTAAATTAATTATATATTAAAGTATTTAAAAGAAACTATTTTTCCGATTGTATGTCTTTTAACCAAGGTTTATAACAATTTACTGCTCTTCTTCAGCCAGCTCTTTCTTGATTTTTTCGCCCAGATCATCCTTGACTTCAGCCTCTGCACTCAACTCTCCCATCAACTCTTTCTTCAGGTTATCTTCCTCTTCCTTATCCTCTAAACCATGGCTCCCCAGCGCAGCATCCATTGTCAAAGCAAGATTCTCTGCCATCGCCTGTGTTTTTTCCGACGCCTTCTGTATATGAGAGACCGCTTTGTTTATTCTGGACGGGTCAATCCCGAGCTTTGCCTGAATCTGGGCAAAATCCTCAGTAACATCAACCATCTCTTTCATTCCTTTTTGCATCTGGATTGCATCATCCATCGCTGTTGCAGTATCGGTCAGCCCTTCAACATATTTCAACTGCTTTTGTGCCATAGTATATCTCTGGCTGACTCTCTTGAATCTCCTTTCATCTCCTTCCTTTAACGCCTGCTTTGCTTCTTCTTTATTTTTATTGACAATATTCCTTGTCTTGCTTTCTCTCTTCTGGATTTTTGCAGTAATTATTCTCAGGTTGACCTCCATCTCTTCGGGAGTTATTTTTTTTTTAAATAGATTAAACATTTTTATCACTCACATAATTCTTATAATATTATTAAAAAGAAAATTATATATAATTTAGGTTAAAAAACGTCAATTAAATCAGCACGCCTCCTGACCTGCTTCATTTATACGACAAAATTTTGTTGCCTTTACTCCGGTTGATGGCTCATCCAATCTAACTGTAAACTCATGTCCATTAGTTGAAACCCATGCCTCTGTACCTGCTATTGCCTCACAACTCTCTCCTGGAGCCAATCCAGTTCCTCCTACACAATCACCACCAGTGAAATAATTATCTAATGTATCTATGTATTTTCCATCATAATAAACTTCAATATCATCTATATCTTCGCTATTAAATGTATAACTTCCTGAATTTCTTACCAATATAGCTATAGTACCGCCACTATCTTCCCATGCTGCTGTTATTGTTAAACCAGCAGTGGCTTTCTTCCTCATTTCCTCCTGCTGTTTAGAAATATCATCCTGCATATCTTCCTGCATCTTGGTCAACCACATAAATGCAACTCCACCAACTGCAACTGTCATCATCAATAATAACACTACCGCAATAACGGGTGTCACTGCCTTTCTTTTTAATACCATATTAAATCACTTCTTTTATTTAAATCCTATTTTTTATATATTATATAAACCATAATTATATATAGTTTTCGGCTTACATGTTTTTTACCAAACTAAAACATAGGGCATAAACCAAAAACCAAACCACTACTAAACTTATATAAATATTAATAACAAATATATATTGTCTATGGAAGAAAAGAAAAAAACTGAATCTTCAGATTCTGTAAATTTAAACAAAAGAATGAGTTCTCTTGAAGACATCAACCTGCTCGCAAAACTCGACATAATTCACCTACAGGACAACTACGAGACAATAGAAAACCGTGTCGGAGAACTGGAAGAACACCTGAAAGTATTTGAAGAAATGACTCTCTGCGCAACAACAGGACTAAAAAAAGACATAGATAAACAAAGCGCAACAGATATATCCACAAAAAACATAAATAAAATAGTAGACAATAAAACACTTCCTATTCCTGAAGACAACATGCCTGAAATCCAAAAGCAACTAAATGAAACAAAAAGGCAGATAGAATTATTAAAAAAGACAAAAACAATTCAAAGCAGTACTGGCGAAAGCACAGAACTAAATGAACGCATAAACAAATGCGAAAAACTGCTGACATTCTTAAAGGAAAGAATAGACAAAATAAATTACATAAGCTCACAAATCAACATACAGACAAAAGAATTAGAGGAGTTAAAGACAGAAAACAACACTAAAACAAAAGAAATGTCGAACATATACGATCGGTTCACTAACCTAAAAACATTTGTCTTGGGAAATATAAAAAATAAAGGCTCTAAAGCAACCCAAAAGACCCCTGTAATCGCCATGGATGAAAACAAGCTCAACTCAATTGAAAAAAAGATTGAAAAATTAACCAATCATATAGAAACACTGAAAAAAGAACAAAAAATAAAAAAAGAGCAGATTGTGCCTGTAAGAACCCCTATAAAAGAAACAGAACCTATTTCACCCCCGGATCCAGCTCCAATAATAGAAAAAGAAGAGTCAAAACCGCAAGCCCCAATAGAAGAAGAACCAACAATTCCTATTGTGCGTGAATTATCTCATTCAAAAACAAAAACCAACTACGATGCAAAAGAAATAGAAACAGATCTCCTTGCAGAATTTGAGAAAAAAGCAAAAAAAATCATGGGTGGACCTCAAACCAATAAAAAACAGATTAGTAAAAAAGAAAAAAACAATGATGACGAGGAAACAATAAATCTCGAAGATGATGAACTTCTAAATGAAATAGAAACATTTGAAAAAGAAATAAAACAAAAGAGAAAATCAATTAAAACAGAAAGTAAAAAAGCAAAAATAGATACAACAAACCCTGCTATAGTAGAATAAACTCTTTTACAAAGCACAGGCAAATATTCCTGCCAGCATAATGATTACTGCTAGTTTTTCAAGGCGCTGGCATTCCGGAGCATATTTAACCGGGTTAAAAAGCAGACGAATAATGCAGTAAAACAAGACCGTATCTGCAAAAAATATTGCCAAAACATATAGTTTCCCAAAATATTCCATTAATCCTAAGCTTATTATAATCGACGTGCCAAGTGTCAAAGCACCTAATGCACCTGCGTGCTTAGCACTGAATTGCGTCGCTATTGTCTTTTTCCTCTTGCTGTCCCCTGCAATATCTTCAATATCCTTTGTAATCTCCCTTCCAAGCATTGCAAAAAAGGAAAGCAAAAAAAGCTTTACAACCAGATCAAAACCACTCATTAAAATAGTTCCGGCATATAAAAACACACTGCCGCACAAATAAGCAACAACAAAATTTCCAAGTATTGTTTTTTGCTTCAATTTTGAATAGATTGTCAAAATCACGATGTTTACCAGCGCAACAAAAAAAGCATAAACATTAACAAAAAAACTCAATACCAACCCGACAGAAAAAAGAGCAAAAGTAAAGTAAAGCGCCTGTTTTTTTGTGATTATCTTTGAAGGAATCGGACGCTTAGGCTTGTTAATTTTATCAATTTCTGCATCATAATAATCATTTACTGCATTGCCTCCCCCCGTAATCAAAAATACTGCCAATGCAGCCAAAAAGGTCTTGAAAAAAAAAGAAGTATAAATAATACCGCCAATTTTGGACATCAGCAAAACAACTATAAAAACACTAAAAAACGAAATAAAACAATTGCTTAATCTCAACAGAGATAAAAAACCCCTGATATTTTTAGATATCATCATCTTTTTTAATTATTTTCCGATATACTCTCTTTTTATCTTATCCCGAACGCATTTAGAACACATATTTCCACCATAAACCCGTGAAACTGTTTTCTTCGACTTCGAAAGTTTCTTTAATTCCGCAGGTCTGCGTGATACAACACCAGGAAGAACATTTTTGCAGACTGCACAAACAGCAGGATTAACTTTCCTCTTTTCAAAATGAAGAACTACCTTCCCCGAAGGAATTTTTTTCTTAATTCTCTTGTAAGTCCCTGAACGAAATCTTGGATCCATATTATATCATCCCCATGTTTGATGCAATGTCAAATGCATTATAATCTTCTTTAAGCTTTACAATTGCTTTTTTCTCGCCCTTGGTAGAAATCAGCGTATTTACTCTCTCCACTTTCACATCAAAAACTGACTCTATTGCTTTTTTGATATCCTCTTTATTTGCTGTTCTTTTGACTATAAAAGCAAGAGTATTGGTTAACTCGATATTTTTTGTCATTTTTTCTGTCATATAAGAACATTTCACTATTCCTATCTGACTTATTTTTTCGCTTAATTTTTCCCCTTTCATAATCTCAAATAGAAGAATACAATAAAAAAGCTTATAAATGTTTGTCTCGCCATGAATCTGGTAAACTATGGGTTTGGTGCCGGATTTGGGGTTTCTTTGGAAAATATAGGACTTTCTTTGTTTGATGTTTGGTTGTTTGGATTGTAAGGTAGAATGTCTTGGCAAAAATTAAATTTTGTAGTCTTATAAAATTTTTACGCTTACGCATATTTTCTGCAGTCTTACAAAATTTACGTGCAGAAAATAACCATGAAAATCGCTGGGCTTACATAATTTACCGCGCTTTTCAAGGTGTTTTGGTGCTCACTGCGGAATTTGCTCTTATGGGGCAAATTCCTTTGTTCACTACCGAAACATGCTCCCGCCGGGATTCGAACCCGAGTCCCTGGCTTTCTTTTAAAATATTTATTGAAAGGCCAGTATCCTTGGCCGGTCTAGACTACAGGAGCTTATGCCATTTGTTTTCTATATTGATTTACTTCATCAGTCAAATCCGGGGTTGAAAGAAAAGCAGAACGACAACAATAATTTTCTATACCTAGTGCATCAAGCACTTCTTTTTTTGATTTAAACTTTATCTGAGCCTGGTATTGCTCCCATTTGTCTGCTAGTAACTCACCGCATGAGATGCATCTTACTGGAATTAACATATTAATCAATCCTATAAAATAAGAGAATATTTAAAAGGTTTACTTTTTGAAAAATAACTCATATTTGTATCCACTTTGCTTCCCTGCACCAAACTATATCCATTCTCCATAGAATCAAAATATATTACCATTACAAAATCAATATAAAACAAATATTTAAATAATTTGTAATGTCATACGCTCATGAGAATACTAAAAAGAAAAAATTACTATTACCTACAGCATTCCTTTAGAAAAGAAGGAAAAGTGCTGACAAGAGAAAAATACATTGGAAAGAAAATCCCAAAAACAATAGAATCTATTAAACTAAATTTTCTTGAAGAATGCCACAAGGAGCACTTGTTCAAATTATTTGAAAAAATAAAAAGAAAATATTCAAAACAATGGCAAAAATACCCGCAATCAATAAAAGAAAAAATAAAGGAGCAGATTGCAGTAGACTTTACATACAATACAAATGCCATTGAAGGCTCAACAATAACCCTTAATGAAACAAGACAGATAATAGAAGATAAAATTGCCCCAAATAAGCATTTGGGCGATATAAAAGAAACAGAATCGCATGCAAATGTATTTTTAGAGATGCAAACTGAGACAGAAAAATTAGATGTCTCTCTTATTTTAAAATGGCATAGAAATTTATTCCTACAAACCAAACCGGACATTGCAGGAAGATTCCGCAATTATTTAGTCCGTGTTGGCAATTATAATACTCCGGATTGGCAGGATGTTGAAAAATTAATGAAAGAATTAATTGAATTTTACAAAAAGAACGACAAAATGAATACAGTTGAACTTGCATCAAGGATGCACTATCGTTTCGAAAAAATACATCCGTTCGGAGATGGCAATGGAAGAGTAGGCAGATTAATAATGAACTACATTTTAATCATTAATAATTACCCTGTACTTATGATTAAATACACCAAAAGGCAGTTTTATTACAATGCTTTGCAAAAAGACGAAAACAGGTTTTTCAATTATTTCGCAAAAAGATACCTGAAAATGTACATGAAATACGCATGTGATTAAAATAGGCATATTCATATGAACTTCCGTACACCTTCACTTCCTGTGGAACTTTCAGACACCTCTATTTCCTATGGAAAAACGATTCACATGAAAGTATGAAGTTAAAATGAAATTAAAAATAACATAACAATACATTCACTCCTGTCTTTATGTACCGGATAACCAGATAAATGAACTACATGAACTCAAAAGTGAACTAAAAAAACCATAAAACAGCCCTCCTATGAACCAGTGTAGTTTTTAGAAAGGAATATATTTCATAATAAAAGGACCTGCAAAATTAAACAAAATGACAAAGAGTGTAATCAAAGACACCCTGTATGAAATCTTTGCAGCTCTTTTTGCAGTTGTAATTTTTTTCATCAGCTCTTCAAACATAAATCCACCATCCAGAGGAAGCCCCACCTTTATAGGAAGCAGGTTCACAAGCGCAATAGCAAATGAAATAAACCATATCCAGAACAAATACATATACGCCCCGTTAATTAACCATATCATAAAACCCCCGACCGCACCGGCTCCCGCCAAAAATAAAGCATAATCCGGCTTCAAAGACATATGTGTTGAGAACCTGTCTCTTTTTATTCCCATAAACGGCAGAGAACTATTCTGTGGACTGGACGCAAGCATAAGCATATACTCCTTATTATTGACCGTTACATCAATTGTCTGGTTTGGCGAGCAGTTAAGAATAGTATTATAAAAACTATAATCTCCGCTAATTGTAACATTATTCATCTTAGTAATAGTCCCTTTCTCGGGCAATACCACAGAAGGCATATCCGAAACAAGCCCATTGTAATCAAACCCGCTGGGTGCATAAAGAAAAGAAGTAAGCATCAATACAATCACAGTACATACGATATTGGAAAAAGAACCCGCTGAATACACGCGTGACTTAACAATAGAATCTGCCTTTTTTAATTTCGCCTCATCTGGTTCTGCAAAACCAAGAGGCAAAAACGCCAGGAATCCATAACCAACAGACTTTACTTTAATGTTATGGGCAACAGACACAAAAGCATGTGAAAATTCGTGAATCACAACAATGACGAATATTGCACTCAAAAAATATTCAAGAGGTATATAAAATATAGGCGCACCGGAAATTTCAACAGGAAGTGCAAGTTGCACAGCAGGAACAGTTAATTCTTTCATAACAATAGCTCTTGCAGACTCCAGCAACAATGTAAATGTTGCCCCGGATGCACCAAGCAACGTAAGAATAATCGCCGCAACAGGACTTTCAAAAACACCGGTCAAAAATACAAATGAAAGCAAGGCGGCAAACACAAGAAAAAGATCTGACCATCTCTTGTATTTTTTTTCAGCAAACACATACCACAGTCCTGTTATTCCAAATGTAAAAATAATACCCATATCCCCAAAAATCTTAAAGAATTTTTTGTGTTTTAATCCAAAATTATTCAAAAAAGATATGCCTTTTCGAATCTTACGAATATACATCAAAGGAGCTTCTTTCGTAAAATTTTTCCTGTCAAACAAATATATTGCCCCAAACAAGACAACCAAAAAAATCAAAGTTTCGTAATTATTCATCATTTATCACTTTATTTCCTTTTTGTAAATTGTCTGTATTGGGAATGGAATCTCAATACCTGCTTTTTTAAATTCTTTATTGATTTGCACATTCAATTTATCTTTAGCAGTAAATTGCTTATAAGGACTTTCCACCCATGTTATCAAAAGAAAGTTTAAGCTAAAATCACCATGATCTGTAAAGAACACGCCGGGAGCAGGATTATCCAAAATAAGATCCACATTTTTTGCGCATTTAAGCAGTGTTTTTTTAACCAGCTCAATATCTGTACCATATTCAACACCAATAGGAATTTTTACTTTGATATTTGCCTTTGGCTCGTCGTAATTTATTATCTTGGAATTTGCAATGACATTGTTGGGGATTACCAGTATTGTCTCATCAAATGTCTTTATACGTGTGCTTCTCAGCCCGATTTCCACAACATCCCCTATATTGCCATCATCAAGCTTTATCCTGTTTCCCACTTTAAATGGCTTGTCTGCATATACTGAAAGTCCGCCAAAAATATTGCTAAGAGTATCTTTTGAAGCAAAAGCAATCGCAAATCCGGCAATACCTGCAGATGCAAGCAGTGGAGCTATATCAATATTCCATATCATGAAAAATACACCCAAAAACAAAAAAATAAGAATTAGATTAATCATGTTTTTTGCCAACGGGAGGAGTTCATCATCAAGCTTTGTTTTTGTTTTGGAAACCAGTTTAGGGGCAATATCTATCATTAATATCTTTGACAAACGAAAACCTGCAAGTGTCCAGATTAAAAGAGCCATTGTCTTCAAAATATCCGCACTAAATGTAACTTTTCCCGCGCTTATACCAAACATCCCTATCGCAAAATAGAATCCTGCCAGAACAAAAGAAAAATACAGCGGCTTTTTTACAACAGCAATTATCTTATCGTCAATATCTGTCTTTGTTTTTCTTGTAAAGCCAAGCAATGTTTTTTCAAGCAGAAAATTTACTAGAAGTCCAATCAGGCAAAAAAGAAAAAAAACCACAAATCCGTCAAAAACATTGTTTTTACCAAAAAGATTTATGAATTCATTAAGCATAAATAATTAATATAAAAGAAAGTTTATATACTTATTTAGCATGAAAATAAGAATAAACAAATATTGATTATATATGACAGATTTATTAATAATAATTGACATGCAGGAAGGATTCAGATGCAAATTGTCAGAACAAATAATCCCCAACATCAATCACCTGATTAAAAAATTCAATGGAAACATTGTATTTTCATGCTTTAAAAACCAAAACAAGAGTATGTTTGAGACTGCACTGAAATGGAAGTCATTTCAAAACAAAGAGGAAAGAGCCACATTGGGTGAATTAAAAAAATACGAATTTTCTGTTTACTGGCATGATTCTTATACAATTCTCAACAAGAAACTCATAGATTACATCAATGAAAATAAATTCAACAATATTTATTTATGTGGAATATACACTGATGTTTGCATAATAAAAGCCGCTATGGATGGTTTTGATTGTAATTTAAACATGAAAGTGGTTGCGGACTGCTGTATGTCTTTACATTCACAAAATCACCACAAAACAACAATTGACAGTATCAAACATATTATTGGAAAAAACAATGTTGTTAACACTATTGTTTAAACACCATATTTTTATACTTACTCGCCTTATTAATAATATGTTTCAAAAAAAATCAGGAACTTTTTCCTGTAAAACCACCCCTACTAATAAAAACGCTTTTTCTGTGCACTGTAAAAGACGCAAAGCCCAAATTTTCATATCTTTCATTGTCGGAACAGGCATATTCTTAAGTGTTTGCTTTGCTGCAGCTATGCTCGTAAGCAACACATCTCCTGTCATCATAAATGACTTGGACAAACAAAAAGAGGATCTTTCTTTTTTTTCATTTACGCACAGAGTTATGGGAAATATATCTGAAGGAGAAACATTAATCGAAGAAAGCAGAGATTTATTGTCTGACTGCACTCTATTGGACATGAACGACCCCAACTCCATAAATAACCACACCTATATCAAAAAGATATTTGAAATAGAAAACGCATATAATATAGAATTAAACGAACACCCTGTTGCAGTAACAACAACGCCAAGTGGAAGTAGTGGTGATTATACGGGAATCTTTGTTATTGAGGGGAAAACTATAACTGTAATTGTCAAAGGTCTTGCTTATACCCAGGTATTTTTAGATGATGGAGGTATACCAGAAGGACCATTTGCCAAGGGGGGGGAAACAGATGCGTTCACTAATAAACCAATATACGTAGAAAAAATAGACGAGGAAGGGCAATTCGTAATATTCAAAAAACAATTGGTAAACTGCGGAAATTACCCGGACAAATATGCTTTATTCCAGGAAACAAACAGATATCTGGTTTCAGAAGACAAAAACATAATTTCCGTCAAACTGAGTTTGTGGTAAATTACTCTTTACTTCCGGAGTTCAATGCATAAATCTCAACTCTGGTGTGTGTTTAGTTCCCTGATTTCAGGCAACATCCTTTAACAGTTACTTACCAGTCAATGTCGCCTAATTCCTTATCAATATTATCCAAATCACTATCTTCCAACTCAGTCTGCACTTCATCAATCTCCCCTACATCTATAGCCAAATCACCATCTGTGGTAGTATCTACTATTGTATCTGAAGGTGTGCTATCTGACACATCTGGCGTCGTACCTGTATTATCTACATTTCTATTCGCGCATCCTGCTATTGCAAAGACAAGAGTCAACACCATCATCAAAGCGATTAATTTCATTATTTTTTCCATACTATCATCATCTCCTTAATATTATTTATAATTCCTCGGTTATATCAACAACTTCATATTGTTCATCAACTGCAAGTTCTGTATCTACTGCCCCACTGGCAGTCTTGATAATTTTTCCTTTCGATTTCCTGATTTCTTTTGCAATCTCGACAACAAGTTTGTGTGCCTTTCTCAAATCATCATGCACTAACTTCACAAGTTTCTGTGCTTCAGTCATTTTTGTTTTTATCTCGCCCTTTTGCTCATCAGTTAAATTTGCATTATCCTTCCTGATTTCATATGCCTCTTTAATCAATTCTTCCGCCTGTTTATAATTCTCGTGAGCATCGCTTATATGCTGACTGTATTGGTCTATTTTTTCATCTATTGCACTTGTATTTATTCCCTCTTCCTGCATTTTTGAAACAGACCTGTCAAATATTTCTTCCAGATGCTCTGCTCTTTTTATAAGACCCCATACCTTTGCATGGACAAGTCTTGCTCTCCATACCTGTTCAGCATGTCTTGTTTTAGCCCATATTTCCCTTACTGTAGCTGCTGCCTCTTTCACCTCTTCTTTTGTCTGGGCACCGTCTGCCTGTGTCTTTGCATTCTCCAGTTCAGAAATCGCAGAATCAATGTTTGCAATAATTTCATCTGCTCTCGTCTGGTTTATCTCTTCTGCCCTCTCAAGAGAGTATTTAATCTTATTCAAATGATTAATTAACCTCTCTGCACTCTTGGCAACCACTTCTTTTGCATGTTCCTGTGCCTGATTTCTCAATTCCTCGCATTCTGTTGTATTGGAATCATTGCATTGGGCTAATTTTGTCTTCACCGCAACGAATTTCGAATATCTATCCTTATATTCGTTATTTATTTTCATATAATTTTGTTTGGCAAGCTTGAAATCCTTTTCCGCTTTCAGAAGTTTCTCCTTTGCTATAACTCTCTTTTTATTCACCAACTCTTTTTTTGTTTTTACAAGCTGGTAATTACTAATTCTTTTCTGCATTTCATCATTGTTAAGCTTCAACAGATTTTCCTGCTGGGCTCTTGAAAGATAAGTGAATACTTTTGCCTCTTTATCCGATAATGCTTCTATTTTTGCCTCTGCACCGGGATTTTTATTGACAACACCGTCTATTTTTCTCAATCTCCAGTCTGCTACTTTTTCCCCAACGGCAGCACCCAACATAGTCCTGCTCCTTATAGTTGCAACATTAACATTTGAACCCCTTACAATGTCTGATGTAGTTGTAATTTGCGCTGTAGTCACAAACAATTTACTGCACACAATAACAGGGTGTTCAACACCCTTTTCCTTCAGAAATTCAGCGCAATTTAACTCTTTTTTCAACATCCTGCCACAAAGCACTGCCGGGTCGTCTGCAAGATTATTATTTTTTACATAAGTTATGCATTTTGCCAACATTGGTTCTGATGTTGCAACAAGTCTATCTACCATTTGAACCCCTGATCTCAAAATAGGTTCTGTATCTGCACTTGTCAGAGCCACATCACCAGTATCCTCTCCATCAACACCATCTGCATCTACAACTGCCAAAGCAAAAGGCACCATAGCAACTGCAATCATCATAATCGTCATCAAAAAAATAGATTTCATTTTCATATTAAATCACTTGTATTATTTATTGTGCATTATTATTTATAAACATTACCCTACTCTTTAAACCCTATCCAGCACCCTGTAAGTATGTTCACGGATTGCCCTTAAATGAAGTGCTTCGAGATTCTCATCAATCCCATAAAATGACGGCGGCAGATCCTTAGGGTTTGTATTTTTCATAAGATGCTTCTTTATCTCTCTCAATGCAATCGAAGTCCCTAAATTTCCACTGTCAATAGAAAAAGACAGGTAGCCAAAATCCATCCCCTTTTGCTTCAGGCAATATAATATAGAATATATAGAATATATCCTGTAACTCTGCTGTCCAATACCCTGGTTGTTTATCAAATCAACAACAACTTCCTTTATGTACTTCCCGGCACCTCCGTCCATTTTATCAACGTCTTTTTCAATATCCACAAGATTCAATATCAAATTATGCATATTCATGCAAATCCCACTATACTGCCCATTATCCAAATTCTTAGACAGCAACGCATAATCTTCTATATTATTAAGCCGCAGATTTTCACTGCTGTACTTATCCGGCGGTCTTGCAGTCGCAAACAAAACCGGCATATTGCTTCTCACGATATAATCATAAGCACTTATCTTCCCTAAATTTTTATCAAAAAGATCAAAGCAGATTGACTCATCTCCTGTCTTGAAATGTCCTATAACATAAGAGCATGCAACCGCAGAAATCATCTTTTTGATTATTCTTGAAATGCTCCTGTCTTCAAAATAAGAGTTATTGTGTGTCTTTTGCCCGGAATTTATTTTTCCAATAATACACTCCGGGTTCATATTGCCCAAATGAAAATCACTCCATATAGTTGCCCTGGTTTGGAATAAATGCTGGGCAACAACCAAATATGCATCCTTTTCCTGTGCTTTCGACCCATTAACAATCCAGTGGTCAAACAAAGACATAACATTATACTGCCCGAGCGCCTTTTTTATTTTCTCCTGGCTCCCTGCCAACTCTTCTATTTTGGCAAAAGAAGGAATGATGTTTTCCTCTATCATCTTCCGGGACTCCTCTTCAAAAAACAATATAATTGCAGTCGCATCAGTATTGTTAATATTCAGATTCTCAAAAATCAGCCTGATGTATTTTGCACAAAACCAGTCAGCAAGGTTATTGTCCTTAATAAAACTACCTAAACTATTTCCCTCCGGACAGACCTGCGGAGTGATTGTCTTGTCGCTTAGATATTCAAAATCAAAGCAAACCGACGGCAATATCTTCGTTGCAGGATAAAAAGAAGCAAACTGCGAGTTGAACACAGTCTTATTATAAAACAACATCGAAACAAGCTTCTTATGAGATGTCTTCCACTCCCCAAGGTTTGAAGAAGAAAGATCTATACTCCCAGTAAGGCGACACCCCATCTTTATTTTTTCCACATCCGTCAATCGTTTTATTGCCTGTGCCATCTGCGGCTCCAATACAGCAGACAATTCCTCCTTTTCAAGTATGACGAATTCAGAACCATGCTTTATGGACTCAGATATAACAATAAACGGACTTTTTTCTTTCTGATCCAGGAGCGACGAATCAATAATTGAAGAAATAATATAGTGACTCATACTAAAAAATAGTATTCATGTTTTTATTGTTTTCTTTTAAATAGATATTTATATGATTAAAGAGAATTCAAGAAAGAAAAATCTCCTCTTCGTTTTGCATTCATTTGATATACTTTTCTCATCCGGAAAAAGCATAGAAGAAGCAGTTGGACTAATCGCAAAAAGCCATTATGGCACAATATCAAATGATTTCTCCATGATAATAGCCAAAACAAAAAACAATTATATAAATATAGACTCTGCACTGCTTGAATTGAAACAAAAAACAAAGGTTAAAAATTACAGACTCCTGCTGGAATATCTTGCCTTTTCATACAAAAACAATACTAATATACAGGAAAACATCATCAAACTCCAAAAAAAAGCAATGCATGAGCAACAAAACATGCACAAGAACTATGAAAATCTTGCAACAACATTCCTTGATGTCTACATCCTTTTCTCATTTGTTACAGTACTTATATTGAACGTATTTGTAATCTCTACAAAAATGCTCGGTGACAATGAATTATTTAGTTACTTTGGAATTACTGTACCTTCTATAAGCCCGCCTGCTATGTTTGGATTTTATTTTATAAATAGTGTTATCTTAGTTGCCATTGCAGGTTATGTTTATATGGCTAATCCCAATAATCGGTGATTAACTAAAGGATGTCGAAGGATGATTGTGATGAGTGATATTGTAACCTAAGTTTGACATTTACTAAATTTTCACAATATTTTACATAAAGAATTTGACAGTTATATGCCCCTCTAATTCTTTAAAATTTGGTCTTTTTAGAGCATATTGTGCGAATGTGAAAAAATTTTCACCTATTTTTCACATTGGAATTTGACAGTTTGTGAGCAGTCTTAAGAACCACAAAAATTCTATCAAAATGTACTTTTTAGAGCCATACCATTATGTTTATTTGCCAAAATTAGCATAATGAATTTGACAGTTTAGGACATTTTCAAGATAAATCAATCAAAAATATGTTTTTTATCGAATTTTAGCCTCTAAATGAGCGGATTTATAGTCGAAAACAAGCGATTATCATATAAATTCTATTGAAAAATCCTGTTTTTTACAAACTGTCAAATAGGTTTTCCTACCTTATTTCGCATCAAACTGTCAAAGTTGGGCAATAACAGACATAAAAAAACAAAACAACCATTCCAAAAAACATTTAAATATCTACACACATAAAATACACATGGACGACAAAAAATCCAAATTTATGCGAATGTATGCCAACATTCCTGAAAAAATCCGCAAAGAGGATGTAATTGTGGTGATTGATGACGAGCCATACACATGGAATGCGGCAATGATTGAAGTAAAAAACAATTCTGAACTTGGCGAAAAAATTATAAAAATGCTCCAAAAAACAGGGATATTATGATAGATGACAAAAAAATTGATGAGGAAATTAAAAAACTGGTTTTGTGGCGTCTTGAGACCAGTGTACCGGAATATTTCAAATTATCTGTAGGTGGAAAAGGAACTTTCACCAAAGAGGAAATAAGAAAGCATATAGAAGCCGAAGACGAGACAGGGATGGCCTTTGTTGATATGCAACTTAATTTCATCAAAGCAGTCGCCAGTGGCAAACTTTCTGAGGCATTGGCAAAATGAAAACACTTTTGATAACCAGACCAAATTACGACGATGCAACAAGCTATTTGTTTCCTTATGCGAATCTTATTATAAAATACGCCATTAAAATCAATACAAAAACAATTGATTTGAAACGACCGCGTTTAAGGAGAAAAGATTTTACCAGTTTAATGACAAAACAGAACCCTTCTCTGGTGTTCTTTAACGCCCATGGCAGTGAAAAGTGCATATTTGGCGATAAAATAGGTGAAAAAGAAGAGATTTTAGTTGAAGAAAACAAAAATCACTCTATTTTAAGCAACAAAATAGTTTACGCCCGCGCATGCTGGGCGGCGGCTTCCTTGGGAAAAGCATGCACCATAAAAGGAGGTTGTTTTATTGGCTATAAAACACCATTTAGTTTTTGGAGTAATGAGAAGTGGTCGACAAAGCCGTTAAATGACAATATTGCAAGACTTTTTCTTGAACCTTCAAATTTGATTGTTGAATCTTTATTGAAAGGAAATTCCGCCAAAGAAGCAACTGACAAGTCAGAAACCATGATGAAGAAAAATATATTAAGACTACTAAAAATAAAAAAAGAGCCAGGGGCAATGGCTTCTGTTATGATATTATGGAATAATATTTCCGGTCAGGAAATTCTGGGAGATAAAGAAATGAAATTTGTCTGATACTTCAAAACCCAAACAACAAATAAAGCCCCCATATAATCACCCCGGAAATCACAGGCATAGTTATATTATCATTAATCCTTTTCCCTCTGTATTTCACATCAATAAGCTCAGCAACCGTCCCGGCAATTGCACTCAACACCAAAAACAACAACGCCTTCATCCCGTAAATCCCGTTATAATCAAAAAAAACCAGCAACGTAATAAAACTAAACAAAAAACACGCAGCACTACCCCCAACAGATTTGTCAGGATGAAACTTCAATTTATCTGTCTTAAAATGCGTCCCGAATATAGTCGCAAATGAATCCCCTGATGCCAAAATCAAAATAGCCATAAGAGCAATCATCTTAGGAAACAAAATACATGAAATCACACTCCCAACAATAAAATACATAGCCCCCGCAGTAGCCGACTCTTTTTTCCTTTTCACTTCATTTATCAAAATATGCAGTGGAAATATTTTTTCCTTGTAGATAATCTCCACCAAAATACCCAATGAAAGAATAGAAAAAAGAAACAAAACAGCATGCAGTTGTTTTGAAAGATTCACCAGCACAAACACAATAAATACCCCTAGAGAAAAATGAATCACCTGCCTTTTCAACTCAAGATAATTAAATGAAAATGACTCCGGCTTGTACATCAAAATCATTTTCCCAAAAGCAAAACCAATTATTGCCCCAGCAATCACATCAGAAGGATAATGAACTCCAAGAACTATGCGCGATATTGAAATAGCAAGAGTCGCCATAACCCCACCATAATAAATGATTTTGAAATTCTTTGTCCTCTTCATGACCGACGGCAGTATCGCCAAAAGAAAAAAAGCAAAAGCCGTATGTCTACTTGGAAAGGACAGCGATGAAGAAATATGATACAAAACCATATTCAAATCAGGATATGTGATGCAGGGACGACTCACCTGTGTTATCTGTTTCATAATCTCTGTAAACCCATACAGCAAAAGAAACCAGAATGAATTCAATGCAAAATATTTGATACCTTTCCTATATGACAAATACAGGACAATCAAAACAAACACATATATCATATTCGTAACAAAGACCACCACCTCTGAATTAAATTGATTCAGGAAAAACAATATGCTTATATTTAAATTATTCATCGCATTAATTAATTCAACAGACATACAAAATATTTAATAGAAATATATATAAGCCAATTGTTGCTATTTAGTTATGCCAGATAATGTTTACAATGAAAATGGAAATTACATCTACCGTCTCAAGCATTCCGGGACAGCCATTGACTCTTTCTTAAGCCTCCTTTATGACGACCAACTAGAAGAAGTAATGTACATTGGAGAAAGAAAAACAGTAAAGATATTTCACAGAAAATACGGCATGTGCGACACAGATTTCACTATGAAAAAAGTTGAGGCAAATAAAATAATAGAACAGATACTCAAATCAGCCCAAGATATAAATGCCTCAGGCAACATAATAAACACGAGCCTGGCAGATGGCTCCCGTGTAAATATCGTCCGGGGAGAAATAGTGGATGGCGGACCAATCATCACAATAAGAAAATTCAAAAAAGATTCAATCACAATCATTGATCTTCTAAGAAGCAAAACAATAAATATACACTTTGCCGCATACATGTGGATGTGTATAGAAGGATTAAACCTAAATCCCGCAAATATTATTTTCTGCGGTGGAACAAGCAGCGGTAAAACAACCATACTAAATGCATTCACTGTCTTCATCCCAAAAATCTCAAGAATAATCACAATCGAAGATTGCTTTGAACTGCGCCTTCCGCACCCTCATATTGTCTCCCTTGAGTCAACAAACAATGTGCCTATGCAGAGCCTGGTAAAAACAACGCTCCGTATGAGACCCAACAGGATAATCATCGGCGAAGTAAGAGACAAAGAAGCGCAGGATTTATTTACCGCAATGAACATCGGCTTCAATGGTTGCATGGGAACACTTCATTCAAATTCATCAAGAGAAACCATTTCGCGGATAACAAACAAGCCAATGGAAGTCCCGGTAATTTTGTTAAGAAATTTAGACTTAATAGTAATGCAAAAGAAAAAAATCATCGACGGCAAAACAACAAGATACATAAGCGAAGTCAGTGAAATCAGCGGAAGCGAAGGAGACAACCCCCTGCTCAATACTGTTTTCTCTTTCAATGAAACAACAAACATTCTTGAACGCACAAACGTCCCAAGCAGGACAAGGGCAAAAATAGTAAGCCAGTCCGGCATCAGCATCATGCGATTTGAACAAATACTGGATGCAAGAAAAAGAATACTCTCTATGCTGACAGAAAGAGGAGACTCCTACAAGAACACAGAACTCTTAGATGTCATCGACCAGCAAAGCAAAATAACAAGAGAGCAAATCGCAACAGACACAAACACTTCTAATAACACAACCACAAACAATTATTCTCCATACGAAAAAAAAGAGGAAGAAAAAAAAGAAGACAAAGGAGTATTCAGCAAAATAGGAAGTTTCTTTGAAGAAAAGATGTTTTGATTCTAAAGAATCAAATTAAGCAATCCTCCAACCAGTAACGTCAAAGCAATCATTATCCCGACAGATTTTACAGTATCTTTCAATCCAAGCTCCTTGAACAAAATGACAAATGTAGCAATGCATGGAAAATACATTGTAAGCACAACAGACGATATTATCAACTGTTTAACAGTCAAACCAAGAGGTAACAGCATACCGACAGCAACGTCTTTTCTCAAAAAACCAACCACCAGGGAAGCAACCGCCTCCTTTGGCAGTCCCAGTACATTAACCACAATAGGTGCTGTAATGTTACTGATAAAATCAATTATCTTCAGGACATACAAAACATTTACAACCAAAACCCCTAAAAATACAAAAGGAATAGCTTCAGTCAAAAAACTTCTCATTCTCATCCACAGCTTCTTGACCAACCCTTTAAAATAGGGAATCCTGTATGGCGGAATCTCTATAAATGTCTCCGGAGAATCCCCTCGAATAAATCTATTGAGCAAAAGACCGAGTACAAACCACACTGCAAATAAAGTCATAAAAAATATGCCGAGGGCATTTATACCATACTCTCCCAACAAACCAAAAACAATAGCGATTTGAGCCATGCAAGGCACTGCAATAGCCATTAGGGTTATAGCAATAAATCTTTGTCTTTTTGTCTCTAAAATTCGGGTAGACATAGCACCAGGCACATTACATCCCAATCCAAGCAGCATTGGAATAATAGCCAACCCATGCATGCCCAACTTGTGCATTATATTATCCATAAGTGTTGCAAGACGGGGCAAATACCCGCTATCTTCAAGAAAACCAAGAATAAGATAAAATGCAAATACATAAGGCAAAACCATCACAATAGGAACAAACAAACCTGTAGTCAACAATCCCATCGACTCAACAAAATTTATTTCTCCTTCAATCAATGCCCCTATTAAAATATCATGGACAAAGCCGGAACCCAAATAAGCACTTAATCTCTCCAATACAGGAAGATACAAATTAAACAAAGGTTCAAATACACACCCAATCAAATTCTCGCCTATAAATCGCACAATATAAAAGGCAAAAGCCATAATCAAAACAGCAATTGGTATGCCCGTCACTGGCTTTATGCTCAAATCCTTTAATCTTTCAGGAATAGTATAATGTTCTTTCCCTATCTTCTGAACAGAATCAATTATCTCTCCTACTTTTGCCCATCTCTCTTTATCAGTACGTTTACGTGCATGTGCTTTGGCTTTCGGCAGTTTTGAAACAAGCTTTTTTATGCCTTTTCCTGTTGTTGCAACCACAGGCACCACAGGAACCTTTAAGATTTCCTCAAGTTTTTTCACATCAATTTCTATTCCCTTGCGTTTTGTCTCATTCCAGAAATTCAGCGCCAGAACCACAGGTATTTTCTTCTCCATCAATTGAAGCGTCAAATATAAATTTCTCTCCAAATTGGTTACATCAATTACATTGATGACCAAATCCCCTTCCTTCAATATATCTACTGCGACTTCTTCTGCCTTTGAACCTGCATCCAGATGATATATCCCGGGAACATCAATCACTTCCACAGATTTCCCGCCAAGTTTCATCCTGCCCTTCTTTATTTCAACAGTGGTCCCGGCATAATTTGAACTAACAACATTCAATCCTGTTATCCTTGAAAAAAAAGTACTTTTTCCAACATTCTGGTTGCCCATCAAAAGTATCTTCATTTTTTCTCCTCTACAAAAATTTTCATAGCCATGCCTCTCCCCAAGGCAACTTTAGTATGGTCTATTTCCAAAACCACAGGACCCGCAAGCGGCTGTGTTGTTATCTTTTTTATAGTCTTTCCAACCCTTAAATTTAAAGTCGCTATCTTTTTTTGAAATCCACATCCATCATCCAATCGTACTATTTTTGCCTCTTTTCCTGCCTGTAACTCCAGTAAAGATATCTCCATTTTAATTTCCTTTTTCATTTACAAATTTCCTGATTTTATCCAGTGTTTTTTTGCTGAGCACATGCTCTGCACGGCACGCATCCTCCAAAGCTATCTTTTTGTCAACCCCGAGAAGCAGAAAAAATTTATTCAATAATTTATGCTTCGAATAAACGCCTCGTGCAATTACCTTTCCTTTTTGTGTCAATTCAACAGGACCGTATTTTTCGCTTTTAATAAATCCTTCCTCTTCAAGTTTTTTAAACATCCCTGTTACACTCGAAAGTTTAATATCTAATTTTAAAGCAATGTCTTTTACCCGAACATGTCCTTTATCTGCCTCTGCCAAATAAATGGCTTCAAGATAATCCTCAACACTCTGTGAAATCTCCATTGTTAGTTTAACCTAACAATTTTAGTTAGGACTAACTTTATAAACTTTTGTCTTTCCTCTAAAAAATTGCTAAAGCAAAATATTTTTATAAACAATACAATTACTTAAATTTATGACAAAAAACAAAGATAACTTTAACGGGGCAATTATCGAAGAAAGTCTGACAAATCCAAAAATACTGGAGCGGGTGCATATTACAAAAACAGAGATATTGCCCGTAACAAAAAGACATAAAACTCCCTGGGTAAAGCAATGGACATTTCATTTTGTTGAAGTTGAAGAGAAAAAGGCAGATTCTATCGCCGAAGAAATAAGCAAAAATATGAACCCTGAACATGCAGGGTATGCAGACTTCAAGAACAAGCAAATTTTTTAACGAAAAATACGAAAAAATTTTCATGTTGCGTCTAAACTTATACGCAAGATACAGTTTATACACAACAAGTGAACTGGCGATATTGTTAAATTTGCCACAAGGATGACACAGAAATGCGTAAGTATTGAACTTCTTTGTATGTTTTGTTTAGTCCTATGTAACTCGATTTCCGTAAATTAACTATTTTTTCGCTGTTGAAGGAATATGAAACGCAAAGCTACGAGTTTTGAGGGAGATTATCTGCTGATTTTTGCGGGTGTTGGTTCCAATCAGCGAATGTAGTTAGGTTACGTGTCAAATTCAGGATATATATGTAAAATTAAGGATTTTAAGAAAACCACAAATATACACAGTACCTACCAATAAGGAGTATAATATTCGGACGTTTTGATTACTACGCCACCTTTTTTTAAATTACAATCATTACATAATAACTGAAAATTGGTAGGGTCATTTGTTCCTCCTTTATTAAGTGGAACTATATGATCATAACATAATTCATGATGGGGTTTTCTCATTACGCTAAGATCCTTACCACAGCCTTGACATCTGTCTTTATCCCTATGCCTTACTGCATATTTCAACCATATGGGCAAACAGTTACGACGTTTAAGAACACCATCTTTTTCTAATATTTTCGGAAATTCATTCATTTTCATACATCTCACTGTTTTCGAAGCAATTTCATTCAATTTTAAAAGGAACATACGATCTCCATAAAGAATATTGAATATTTCTCCGACAATCGGGGGATTGGCTTTTGGCATTAATTTTTCAAGAGAATCACAATATTTTCTATCATCTGGGTCTCTTTTGTTTACTTTGACGTTATATACTTTTAATATTTCTTCGAAATGATTTATTAAATCCTCATAATCCAATTTTCTCGAGAGATATTCATAATCAAGAATCCAGCGAATTTCTATCAAATCATGTAATATTGTATGTTTTTGTGGTTTAGATATCTTATCTAGAAATTTATTATCTTGAGGGCTGAAATAGTCTTGTAAATATTCTTCTGGCGGATTTTCATAAACTAACTGATGTACAAGACCTGCGAAATCGTAAGTCCATCTATATTTAAATTTTATATCCTCTGGATCCATAATCATAATATCACTGATTAATATTTATATTAACAAATATTTATTCTTGAAAAATATAAATTATTACTTCTTTCACATATTACAATTTAATAATATGGCACATCCTTTTCGTCTCTTCATCTTCAAAGAAGACGGAGATATTATCTTTTGCGCACGTTATCGCCATATAAACCAAATTTCTGTTGTTGACATGCACCCATTCTCTACACATTCACCATAAAACACAATGACATTCTTAAAGCCCGACCCCGGCTTTTATGGATGATTATGATGTAAGCAGGGCTTAGGTCAAGCTGTTCTTCTTCAACAAACTCGATGACCTTATACTCTCCGTTGATGTTGAATTCTACTGTTGATGTGTCCTCGTCTTTATGGATCAATATGCCTGTATCTCGTTACATATTCCCTTCTGGTAATAGTTCATTGTGCATATTACCTGGCATCCTACGTGCATCTTTCCATCTTTTAGGAGGGCATTGTTTACTCTTTCTGCTGTTTTTATGTCGTTGTCAGGACAATATACTTCACTTTTTTTCAAAAGGGAGATAAATTGTGTTTTCTTCACTTTGTTACGAAAACGAATTATTTATAAGATTTTAATATTTAGTTATATATTATAACAAATAAAATGCCAGATATAGCTTTCAAGATAATGTCTTTTACTTTTAAATTGATAGATATTTTTTCACCAAGAAATAAAATACAATATAGAAATGATAAAAAAAGGAGGGCAATTGACACTAAGGATTCCAACAAAAGATGATTTACTATCTTGGCTGAAAAAAGGAATTCCTCTAATATTGACCATGAAAATAGGTCCTCTTTATGGAATGGTACCTTCAAAAAAACGGAGAAAAACAGTAGACCAGCACGGTGTTGTCGTTTATGGATATGACGGCAAAAATTTCCTGATTAACGACCCGTCCCCTGCCAGGAAAGCAATCAAAAAACTCCCTGCTGACCTGACCATATACTCATGGTACAGGGCAAAATGTTACACTCTTTTAGTAACAAAACAGTAAACTAAAAAGTTGCACCAACCATAAAAACCAACAATAACATACATTTTAAACTGTTCATCCAAACGTACAGGCGGTATGGCTCAGGAATATCGCAAATAAAGCCAAAAACGAAAGCTTTATATACTTTATTATACATATAAAGTTGTTATTACTGAGAAGTAGTAACAAGAGGGGGGTTAAAATGAAAAACATTACACTAGTAGTATTAGTCATATCATGTTTAATTACATGCTTCGGGAGCATAACCTATGCTCTCCCGGCAATTGAACTAACAGAAATAGACATTTCAGATAATATTTTTATAGGCGACATAATAGATGTTTCCATTGATTTTAGCGTTGCATCAGACAGATCAGAACTTGTTCGCCTGTCATTATACATAGACAATAAAATAAAGGACACATACAGTTCCTTTTACCCGGACGGGGACTTTTCATTCACATTCCATTACGACACGGATCACATCTCCCGTGGAGAGCACGAGATGAAAATAAAGGCAGAAATTATCAGGGATGACGAAGTAAGAGACTCAGACACCCAGATACAAACATTTGAATTAAAAAAAATCACATCAGACATCTATCACAACACCCAGATAACCCAGATGAACTATCCTCTCAAAGCACCGATGAACTCAAAAGTACCAATAACACTGACAATTCAAAATGACGGCGTAGTAGACGAATCAAGCCTACAAACCAAAATAACACTAAATTCAAAAACATACAAATCAGATTATTTCTACTTAGAAAGAGATTCCAAAAAAAGCCAGACCATATACATAACAACACCTATGGACAAAGGAGAATATGAAATTATAATAGAAACAAAAAATCCCTATGTTATGGACAAAAAAACTATTGTCCTGACCGTAGAAGACATTTCCCTTATCTTAAAAACAGACGCAGTAAATATCAGTGAAGAAAAATATGTATTTATATACGGCTATGTAAGAGAAGAAAAACCAAGACAAAATTATGTTTACCTATACAAAGACAACAAATATTCTGTAAAAATAATGCCCGAAAGCGACGGTTATTTTTCATATTTCCTGAAATTTGACGAACCGGGAGAACACATAATCACAGCAAAAATATATGGATTAAGGGAAGACATCAAAATAAATACCTTCGCCCTACCTGAAGAAAAAGAAGAAACTCCTGTTGAAAACAAAACAACATTTATCCCTAATGATGAAGATATAGAAAATAAAACACCTGTTGACGAGCAACCAAAAGAAACAAACAACCACATAAGCGGTCAGTTTATCAAAAAAACAGAACTGCCAAATATAATGGCATTATTCCTATTGTTCGTAGCCATCATAATACTAAGTTGCTTTGCTGTAGGTTACCATCACATAAAACCAATCCCATGGAACGGCATTGCACAACAAAAGCCAAAGGAAACATCAAAAGAAGAAGGATTTTTAGAGCCAAGCACAAAACTATTTCCCAAAGCAGCTCCCCTATCAAATCTAAGACCGGTACAGACATGGAACACGAAAGCAAGAGATATAAAAGCAAAAGTTGTTCCAAAAATCGCCAAAGAAGAAGAAACAATAGATGTGTATTCTCCCGCCCACTGGGTCAGTTATCGAAATATGGTTAAGTAAGCCTATTATCTCACCCATATTTTCTTTTTTAAACATTTCCTCAATCAATTAGTATGACAAATGTAGCAGATTTCAAATGGTCAAAAGACATGAAACTAAATAAATTCACCTCCAGTTTAGGAAAAATAGGCTTCCAAAGCACAGAAATCATGAATGCTTCCAACACAATAGTAAAGATGAAAACCGAAGGAGCAAAGATTTTCCTCTCATTTACCTCAAACATGGTAACCTCAGGACTAAGAGGTTTTTTCGCCCAGCTAATCGACCTAAAAATAGCAAACATAATCATCACAACAGTCGGCGGCATAGAAGAAGACATAATGAAAGCAAAAGGAGAAGATTTCCCAATCGGCAGTTTTTTTTCAGATGACAAAGCATTGTATGAAAGAGGACACAACCGCGTCGGAAATTTAATAATAAAAAATGAAAGCTATGAAAAATTCGAAGACATGATTGACCCCATGCTAGAAAAGTTATATGCCAAAAAGAAAAGATACACTGTCTCCGAACTATTGTATGAATTAGGCTTACAATTAAATGACAAAAATTCTATTTTATACCAGGCATCTAAACACAATGTACCAATATTCTGCCCCGCAATAACCGACGGAGCTTTTGGGTTCCATCTATATTCTTTTTCCCTAAAACACAAGGATTTCATCGTCGATGTCGTCGGCGACTTCTCAAGACTACTGTCCGCCTCAAGCTATGATGAAAAAAAAGGATTGATTGCTTTGGGTGGAGGAGTTTCAAAACACCATGCTATTTTAGGAACCTTAATTAACGGCGGACTGGACTATGCCATCTATATGACAACTGCCAACTATACTTCCGGCAGTATGAGCGGAGCAACAACACAGGAAGCAAAGAGCTGGGGCAAAATAAAAGATGACGCAGACGCTGTCACTGTGATAGGTGATGTAAGCGTGTTCTTTCCTCTGGCAATGTGCGGAGCATTGGAAGAGTTGAGCGAGAGAGGAGTTATAGAAATTAAAAAATAGTCTTCCTTATAGATTTTTATAGACATTCCTTCTATGACCAATTGTTGTTATTTCTATCCTTTTAGAATAATTATCAATATCTGCAATCGCCCTGTAATCACCTATTCTTAGCTTGTAATCTGGTCTTCCTTTTAGCCTTTCAAAAAAACAAAAGGGATTTTCTTTCGCAGAAATTATTTTATTGAATATCCTCTCCCGTTGGGATTTCATCAATTTATTCAGAAAATCAATTGCTTTTTCGTCAAAAATTACTTCGTACATTACAAGCCCAGTCTCTTTTTGACCTCTGCCTCAGTGAGAAATTTACCTTTCTTGATTCTTTCTCTTGCTTTTTCAATTGCTTCAATTGTTTCTTTGCTCAACTCCGGCTCTGTTCGAGATGTCTTGGCTATATAGACAATCTTTCGGATTACTTCATCATAACTTTCATTTTTATATTCCCTAAATTGATCCAGCTGATGTTTTGTTTCCTCATATATTTTTATTGTTGTTGCACTCATTTTTATCACCGTATACCATAGTATACTTTGGTATATTTAAATGTTTGTAAAATTGGAAACTATGAGATTTACCGGAAAAGGTACAATGGAAGTTCATAGCTCTCCTTTTATGTTGTCGTATGTGTATTTTGAAAAGGAAGATAAGCTTGTTTTTCTGGATTTGTACATAAGGATTTACAATAGACTGTGCTTAGATAAATTAGAAAAATAGGAGAGAAAATGTAATGCTGCTTGTAAAACAGAGGTAATTATAGTTTAATTCCCTCGAATTCGGGGTAATTAAAATCCAGATTATTTATTCCTTTTTCTTTTCCAATCTCTTGACACTTTCAGGTTTCCCCAGATAATTCTCCTCAGAAATAACCGGTTTACCAATCTCTTTTTCAGCATCAACTCTCGCTTTTCCTGCAACATTCCCGCCTCTTTTTGCCGCATCCCTGCACCCATGAAATCCATCTGCATCTTCATTCTGCGTAATTTCAGTAGTGACTTTTTCTCCAAGCATTGTAAATATAAGTTCTAAATCATTCATGTGATCTCTTAAATTTTGGTTTTTGAGCTGTTTGTATTTTTTGTACTGGTCGACTGTTTTTCCGAAAGTCGCCATGGAAATCTCGTTTGTGAGAATTGCATAATCTCTTTGCTCTTTAATATCTCTATTTTTCCATTCATCTGTTAATTCCTGTCTTATTGCAATTCCTCTTAAGCGTTTGTCTATCCACGCTTTAGAATATCCTTTCTGCTCATAAATCTGTTTCATGCGTTCCTGAGCAAGTTCAGGGTTTTGGATTTCCTGCACTCGCTCGTATCCGACTTTTGCAAGCCAGCGTTTGAAAGGTTCTGCTTTCGGGGAAGGAATTGACTGGATTATTCGGAAAATGCCTTCTGTGTTTGCACAACTTACTTTTTGTTTTCCGCCAACAGTATCTATTGAAAGGGGGTGTTCAATTTGAACCCACCCTTTGGATAATTCTTCATCCCTGTTACGCATATTTTTTATGTATTGTCTTGGATTTGATGAATCTGTTAGTGCCTCAACAATATCAGCAATTACAAACCACCATTCATCATTATGATATGTTCTTCTAATTTTCTTGTCTTCAAATACAACTAATGCTTTTTCAGAATCCATTGATTTAATTGTTGACAAGATTCTTATATGTTTGTATCAACAAAATCAAAAGATTTATATATTTTTGTGCTAAGTAGTTAGTATCAATTAGTTATCAACTAATAAATATATATCATAATATCATTATACCTAAATTATAGAAAAAAGGAGATGTAGAATAATTATGTTAAAACAAATACAAAAACAGGCAAAACTGCAACATTCACCAACACTAAATACAGTAATAATGGTAGAAAACACGCTGAAAAATATGAGTGAAAGCATCACAACAATCGCACAACTAAAAACAAAACTACCAAAGCAAATAAACCACAACACTCTCAAAATCATTCTTGAATATCTTGAAGAAAGCAACAAAATTGCTGTAAGCATAAGAGGCATTTCATGGATACACAATACAAACTCAAATCTGCAAAACGCAATCAAAGAAGGACTTGAATTATGAAAACCATGAGCGTGATTTTAAATGGATAAGAAAGAATTAGATGAACTCGTTAAAACCGGGGAAGGCTACACAATAGAATTTAAGGAAAGTGCAGACAAATCTTTAGGCAAAGAAATTTGCGCATTTGCAAACGCATCCGGTGGGAAAATTATTTTAGGTGTTACAGATAAAAATAAAATTAAGGGTTTTTCTTTAGCAAATAAAACAATGTCTCAAATTCAGGATATTGCTCGCAATATGGATCCATCTTTTTATGTCGCGGTTGAACAAATCGAAAATATTGCTATTGTTTATGTTCCCAAAGGCAAAGATAAACCATATTCTGTTGGCGGAAAAACATATTTAAGACAGGGTGCAAATTCTCAAAGATTAAATAGAGATGAGTTAATTGAGTTTTTTAGGAATTGTAATAAAATATCTTTTGAAAGACAAACTAATTCTGATTTTAATTTAAAAGATGATTTTGATTATGACAAGTTTAACAGTTTTATAGACAAAGCAAATATTTCAAAAACATTGCCTGTTAATCATATTTTAAAAAATTTAAATTTACTTACGGATGAAAAACCAAATAATGCTTGCGCGTTGCTTTTTCCACACAGAGTAACTAAGTTTTTTCTTAGCGCGGATATTAGCTGTGTGTTGTATAGCGGAAATTCTAAACTAAGTATGCTTGATAAAAAAGAGTTTAATGCAGATTTTATTTCTAATTTTGAAAATGCCCTGACTTTTATTCTAAGAAACATTAGAACGAGTGCTGAAATCGTTGGAGTATCCAGAGTGGAAACTCCGGAAATTCCGAAAAAAGCTTTAAGGGAGGCAATATTAAATGCCATGATTCATAGAGATTATTTTGTTGAAGGTCGTATTCTGATTAACATATTTGCGAATAAAGTAGAAATTATGAATCCCGGAAAACTATTATTTGATGAAAAAGAGTTAGGTAATATTAGTGTTCCAAGAAATCCAATATTGGCGGATTGTATGCTTAGAGCAGGTTTTGTTGAAAAAATTGGTTCCGGAATTAAAAGAATCAAAGAATTAGTGCCGGATGTTAAATTTGAGATAAGTTCTAATTGGTTCAGAGTAGTATTTGATAGAGATAATCAAATTCCTGTAAAAGACACTGTAAAAAACACTGTAAAAGACACTGTAAAAGACACTGTAAAATTAACTCAAAATCAGGGAAAAATAATTGAAGAAATGAGAAAAAATCCAAATATTATAATTGTTGAGCTTGCCAAATTAATTAATATTAATGAAAGAAATATTAAGAATAATATTTTAAAATTAAAAGAAAAAAGAATTATTAAAAGAATTGGTTCAGATAAATGCGGACATTGGGAGGTTTTAAAATGAGTAAATTTTGTGGATTTGTTGATTGGACAAAAGAATTAGAAAACCTGTGAAATTTACTGGAAAAGGTACAATGATTGTATATCTCTGTTCTGGTTGTCGCATAGCATTATGGAAAAAGAGGTAAAAAAAGTTTTTTTGGATTTGTAATGAATGTTTTTGAGATAAAAGATAAATTGAGAAGCACCGAATAATTTTATAAATTTGTATGTCCTAATATTGTATAAGAAATTTTTTACTTAATATTGGACTAAATTTCAGGTAAATAATATTGTAATTTTGATAAGTGCTTATTATTAGAGGATAGTATGGAATATGAAATATTAACAGGGAAGAAGGATATAGAAGATGCAAAAAACACACCGACAGACTGTTTAAATAAGGAACAGTGTTTTGATCCAAGTTTAAAAGCCATGTTTAAACATTATGGCGGCGAGTTTAAACTAATGGATTTTGTTGATTTATATGTCAACAACCAAGATAAAGTAGGAGTTGAACATCGTTTAAATCGAAAAGATGCGAAAGGAAATACACCAGAGATAAAATTATTTAATACCTTGAAATATGGCTTAAAAGACAGACGAGAAAAACATCATTTGAAGTTAATGAGAGGCAATATGGAGATAAAAGTAAGTGATGGACATACTATTGCTTTTGGCGAGAATATAAGAGTTGTTGGCGTAATAGATAAATATTTAGGATTTTCTAATTCAAATTCAGAAGAAGCATTATACGACAAGAAGGCAATCGGAGATGTAAAAACAGAACAGAATGAAAAAGTTCAATTATTTGAATCACAGAAAGATATTGAAGAAGCGCATAATCTTATTGAAGAATTGGATAAAAAATATTCCGGAAAACCCGAATATTATGAACGCATTGTGAATCAAATTCAAAGACCATCTGAACTTAGAGATACCATACTTAAGAAATACGGTACAAACTGCAAAATTTGTGGATATGGAGGATTTAGAAAAAAAGATGGTTCTTTTTATGCAGAAACACATCATATGATTGAATTGAACAAACAAGCTCCTCAAACCATGCAAAGTTGGAATGTTTTGGTTTTATGTCCTTTGTGTCATAAAAAAATGCATTATGCGGCAGATGTCAAATCAGAGTTTTTAGGAGATGGATGGAAAATATTTTTAGATAGAGAATGGAAAATAATAAGAAATTGATTTAAAATCTTATTTATCTTAAATAAACATGAATAGAATAAAACAAACAAAAGAAGAACTACATAAGACTAATAAAAAAATAGAAGAATTAGAGAAAAACAACTATTTTATTGGAAGATGGTTTTTTAATAATTTCTTAGAACGTGGGTTTCTTACTACTTTATTTATAGGTATTCCGGGTATGATATGTATACTATTTTGGATATTTATTATTTTAATTTTTTTGTTTGAAAATACTATTATTTCTGTTTTTTTAATTATCTTAATAGTTATTATTTTATTTTTAGCAATGGAAAGATATACTAAACAAAAAAAAGAAATAAATCAATTAAGCCAAAGAAGAGAAATATTAATAAAACAAGTTAAGAAAAAAGAAAAAGAACTATCCAGAAGAAGAAGAAGAAAACATCAATTAAATGAGTTAATTGAGCGAAAAAGGAAAGACAAAGAAGCGGAAGAAAACCTAAAAATCCGCGAAAACTTCATAGCATCTCAAAAGAAAAAAGATTTAGCCCTGTATTCTTTTAAAGGCAAAAAATGCTGGCTCTCCAACAAAATAATCAATGAATTAAACATAATAAAAAAGCATATTGACACAAATTTTATGCAAATCAACCCTTATGATTTTGAAGAATTTACAAAGCATTTATTCGGTCAGATGGGCTATTCTGCAATCCAGACAAAAAACACAGGAGATTTCGGGGCAGATGTCATTGCAAAGAAAGGAAAAGATACGGTATTAATCCAATGCAAAAGAAATTCTGTCGGCAATAACGTCTCTAATGTAATTGTCCAGCAGACATTAGGAGCAATGTGGAAATACAAGGCAAATAAATCTATAATCGTAACAACTTCGGACTACACAGTTTCAGCCCACCATCAGGCAAGAAATGCCCCTGTTGAATTATGGAACGGAACTTACTTTAAAAAATTAGTAAAAGAAATCCTAATAGAAGACACAATCAAAAAACAAGGAACAATAGATAAAGAGGAAACAAAATGAACAACCCAAAATTCAACCTATCAAAATCCAAACTCCTATCTCAATACAACACAGTCAAAGAACTAGCAGACGAAACATCCTACAGCTTCAAGACAAACAACATTGTCGGAAACATACTGGAAGAATCCACAACCTGCCTTTTCAGCATCCACACAAAAGAAGCCACAAATAAAATAAAAGACAAAAAAAGAATCTGGTTCCTTGCACAAGGCTGGACAGAAAATGACATAGACGAACTAACCAACAAAGGCATCAACCATTTCGTAGTAGACAACACAGTAGACCTAAACACCCTAACAACCCACATAAACAAAAATAACCGCAAAATTCACCTCCTATTAAGAATGAACCTAAAAGAAAACACAATCTTCACAGGCAGATATTTCGTATTCGGAATGAAGCAGGACGAAATAAACTCCAAAATCCCAATCTTAGCCAAAAACAAAAACATAGAAAAACTAGGCATCCATTTCCACAGGAAAACCCAGAACATCAATGAATGGTCAATAAAAGAAGAACTCGAAGAAAAACTAACCAAAGAAGTATTCAACTGCATAGACATAATAAACATCGGCGGAGGACTACCAACAAAATACAAGAACAGCAATGACGACACACTAAACTACATCTTCAGCAAAATCAAAGAACTAAAACAACACCTGAACAAAAAAAACATAAAACTAATCATAGAACCCGGCAGATTCCTGGCAGCCCCGTGCATCACCTTAGAAACCCATATCAAAAGCATAATCGGCAAAAACATAATCATCAACGCCTCTGTCTACAACTCCTCGATGGACACCCTAATCGCCCCCTTAAAACTCCTCGTAGACGGAGAACTGGAATCAGGAGAAGAATATCTAATCAAAGGATGCACCCCCTGCTCAATGGACATCTTCCGCTATTCCGTCCGCTTAAAAAACCCAAAAATAGGCGATAAAATAATATTCCAAAATGCCGGAGCCTACAACTTCCACACAACTTTTTGCTCGCTTCCAAAAATAGAGACAGATATTGTCGATTAGCCAGATATAGGTATACCTTTATTAACTTTATTTTTTATTCTACTCTATGAAAGTTGCACTCTTTGGTTTGATAGAAAAAGACAAGTCCAAAGAAACTCTTGTAAAAAAAACCGCAAAAAAATACGGCTTAGAGATTACAAGAAAAGACCCGGAAGTCGGCATCTGCACTAAAGGAGACGGCACTATTTTATACGCCGAAGAAAAATTCCCGACCCTTCCTAAACTCACCCTGAGAAGCAAAAACCATGTGGGCTACAAATGCACCTACGACATAAGCAGGATTGATGAACTCTTCAGCAAAATATCCCAGAAAAAATACACCCTAAAAAAACACATCAAGATAAAATGCATATTTAACGATAAGGAAATCAATGCACTAAATGAATTTCAGATACACAACATAGTAACGACAAAAGCATTAAGATTTTCGATAAACGTAAAACAAAAAAACAAAATTCTGTTTGATGAAAAAAACATAATCGGAGACGGATGCATATTTTCCACTCCCTTCGGCTCAAGCGCCTATTTTTCTTCAGTAGGCGGCAAAACATTTGAAAAAGGACTCGGGCTTGCCCTGAACAATCCCTATAATATGGATAAAAAAGCATTCTATTTTGACGAAGATGTTGTTTTTGAATTTATTCTGAACCGAAGCCCTGCATATTTACTGCACGACAACAACCCAAAAACAATAACCATTAAAGAAAATCAAAAAATCACCCTGATGAAATCCGAAGAATACTTCAACGAAATCCACATAAATGCATAATCACCAAACATAAGGAATAAACATATATTTCGTCTTTTTACAATATTCCTGGTACTCCGGGTCTCTCATCAAATGCTTCTCCTCTGTTACCGTCCGCAAATAATATATAAATGACCAGCCAAACATCGCAATAAACGCAGGAACGCTCATCACAGGCAACACAGTAATCCACCAAGCAAGATTCTTTGAAATATAAGCAGGATGCCTTATCCATCGATAAGCCCCGGTAGTAACAATCCCTCTGTTAGTAAGATTAGAACATTTCGTCCCCAGAGATATTGTAGCCCACAAATACACCAACAGCAATAATATAATACTGCTCCTCGCAATAAACGTAATATTGATGGTAGAAAACATAATGTAGTCACTGGCAGACCAGCCGATGTATTTCGTAACAGTAGTATTAAATGGCGGATAGCACGCCAGCGTAACCGCCCACCCAATCAGTGTCGGCTCCACAGAACGCACTTTATTCTTGAGATAGTTTGCCTCAAACATATACCCAAATGAAAAAAAAGCCACATCCACAAAAAATATAAAAGACAACGCAAAAGTATATCCTGCATAAGTCATTGTCTCAATACTATTTATCTTCACCAAATCCCCGACATTTGAAAAAAATGAATGATAGTTCCCAATCAAAAAATTAAGCATCAATGGCAGGTAAAACAATTTTACAAGCATAAACAATATCGCCGTCTTTTCCCTGTGACTAAAAAAAGGCATGATTTGAGAGTTTTTACCAAAACTGCCAATATACTTCGCAAACGCAATAGTATTTCTAATTATTGAACTAAATATCAGGTATGGTTTGTGATTATTGATGTCTTTCTTCCTATCCAAAAAAAACATAAACGGCGCAACAACCAGGTAAGCAATAAATAAATTAACGAGAATATCATTTGTTGAACTCTTCAGGAAAGAAACATAATATCTGTTGTTAAGACAAAAATACAAACCCATGCCATAAAGCATGACTCCATAAAAATAATGCTGGAGTGATGAACGTATATTTTTTGAGGAGAACATAGAACTAATATAAATAAAATTAATTTAAGTTTAATCCCCGTACAACATTCATACCAATATTATTTTGTCGATTTAACCGTCAAAAATCCCCACCAAGGCTTCTTCTCCTCTAAAACCTCAGCTCCGGCAGCATCCACAGTTATATTTTTCCTGACAGTTACAGGAATAAGACCAATCAATTTCCTTCTCTCCTCTGTCCTTATTTTATAGACTGCCCTACCATTTTCTTCAACCAACTCCACTTCCTTTGGCTCAACCTTTATTCTCTCCATAACTTCACTTGCCATGAGTTTAACCTCGGAATTGCCGACTCTCAGAACATTGTTTTTTATCTTCAGCTCAGGCGCCTTTATCTCAAAATCCTTATCATGAATAATCACATGAGTCTTTACAGGCATTATCGTTATATTTCTTTTATTGACTCTTGCCATTACTCTCTTGTTGACGGTGCTGACAATGACATCGTCTGCCCTTATCTCATTCGGCTTTACTCTTATTTCCTCGACAAGTTCGCTCATCTCATCTGTCCTGATTTCATCTTTGCTTTTTATCAACTCTTCTATCAGTTTATCAATCTCATTTCTCAGTCCCTTAAGCTCAGCTATCCTTTCTTCTGTTTTTATCTCCTTAGTCATTATACTGCCAACTTTCATATTATAATAACCAGTTATCTCTTCTCCTCTAGACACTGCCACTGGTCTTTCCATCGATGCAAAAACGGGTTTTGCCTCACCTGTCGAAACAGCAACTCCGGCAGCAGCACTGCCGGACATTTCAGCTTCACATTCTTCGCCTTTCCTGATATCCTCCTCAAGTTTTTCTATTGTCCGTTTAATCTCTTCTTTCCCCTCACGATATCCTCTCTTTCCAAGCTCTTCTTCAGACAATAAATATAAGGATTCATAGTGCTTTTTCTTCTCCCGAAGTTTTTCTGTCTGGACGCACACTCTACCCATAGATATTAATGGAGTGCCGAGCATTACCATCTTTGTCTCTCCGATCTGACTTTCCTGACAATCCTTTTCATCTTCCCTTATCTTTTCCTTTATCGCACGTATTTTCTCATACAACAGACTTATTGATTTCTCATCATTACTGTACTCTGCTTCTTTAAGCTCTCTCATCAACAGATTCAACTCTTTCATCAACTTGGCATCAACCAAACACAACCCATGCTCACCGGTGAATTTTGAGTTACTTTTATTGCGTGCATCACAGTATCAACACTCGCCTTACGTGAAATTGATATTGAACTATTTGAATCCCTTGTTATCACAGCATCTGTATGAAATTCCCCTGATAATGACGGAACATCCAACTCTCCCATACTGCCTAACCCAGACACAATAATTTCTGAAGTAACTGTCGGGTTTTGAATTCCTGTATTTGTAGTCGAAACACTTATCAACGGACCTGAACCACCGCCGGCACTTCCACCGGAAACAGTAATATTTTCCGTAGCACTGACCATACCACCAAAAACACTCATCAACATCCCAAAAACAATCAAACCCACCAGGCATCCCTTCAACTCCATACTAATATAGATACTAAACCAAACATTTATATAATTTAAAAAATCATATTCTCATGGAAACAATCTTAATTTTTGGCGCCATTTTTTTAGCATCCGGCTTGAAAGTAATAAAGCAATATGAAAAAGGAGTAAAATTTACTCTGGGAAAATACAGCGGCATAATGAATCCAGGTCTGAGGTTCATAATTCCTGTAATCCAGTCAATGGAGCGAACAGACATGAGGATAAAAACAGTAGACGTCCCAAGACAGGAAACAATGACAAAAGACAATATCTCTGTAAAAGTAAATGCAGTAATCTATTTTAGGATTAATGATGCGGCAAGGTCAGTCATAGAGATAGAAGATTATTTTTATGCAGTAAGCCAGCTTGCCCAGACTTCAATGAGAAACATTATTGGCGAAATAACCCTTGACGAGGTCCTGTCAAAAAGAAATGAAATTTCCCAAAAAATAAAGATTATTGTTGATAAAGCATCAGACCCATGGGGAATTGATGTTACCAGCGTTGAACTAAAGGATGTCGAACTCCCTGAAGACTTGAAAAGAGTGATGGCAAAACAGGCAGAAGCAGAGAGAGAGAAAAGAGCAGTAATTATTAAGGCAGAAGGAGAAGTCATTGCATCGACCAACCTGACAAAAGCCGCACACACGCTCTCAAGAGCACCAGGAGCACTCCACTTAAGGACACTCCAGACCCTAAACGACCTTTCAAGCGACCAGAGCAACACAATAATATTTGCAATGCCTCTTGAAATCTTAAAAGCATTTGAAGGATATAAAGAGAAAAAACAACATGGTTAATGTAAGAACACTTTTTTTTTACGCTATTCTTGCCTTGGGAGTTTATACATTAACTCCTTTCCTTTTTGTTATTCTTTTATCATTTATCACAGCTTACGCCCTTTATCCTTTTTTGAGTTGGCTAAGAAATTACGTCAAATACAAGAGTATTGCTTTGTTTCTCCTCATTTGCTGGGTTTTCATCCCTCTTTATTTCTTCTCAATTTTGACTTACATAGAATTCCAAAAACTTATTCCTGTATTGCCATTCGTCCAGCAATGGGTTTCTGACGCATTTGTTCAGATAAACATATACACCCCGGATATCATCGCAAAATACAACTTAGGAACATTTATCCAGACCGGAACCATAGATATGATTGAATTTTTAAGGCAATTCATGATTGCAAAACTAACTGTCTTGGCAGTCAGCCTGCCGTGGGTTCTGCTCCAGTTCATATTATACATATTCTCAACATATTACATACTAAAAGACTTTGACATATTCTCAAAAAAGACAGATAGATACATAGAGATTCTCTCAGGGGAAAAGAAAGAGTTCGTACAGACAATAGTAAATGGCATAAAAAACAGTTTTAATTTCCTTATATTTAATTACGTCGTCCTCGCCATTGTAATTGGTCTGATGACATACATTATATTTCTCATCGCAGGAATGCCATTTTCCCTTTTGTTTGCGCTCATCATCGCACTTATAACATTTGTGCCAAACGTCGGTCCATGGCCTTTCATCGGTCTGATAGGCATCGGCTATTACTTCACAGGAATAAACACACAGGGTGCTATTGGAATAATTGCTTACTCATTGATATGTCTTGTCGTCTTTGAATATTTCATACGACCTTCTTACGGAGCAAAAGTAGGCGGCGTCCATCCGCTTACAACCCTTTTCGGACTGCTTGGAGGAACAATAGTCTTCGGCATAAAAGGTGTCCTACTAGGACCAATGATATTAATCCTTGCCGAAACATTCGTCCGGACACATTACAAAATGAAAGAAAAGGAAGCGGAAAAAGAAAAAGAAACATTGACCCGGACGCATTATAAAATGAAAGAAAAGGAAGCGGAAAAAGAAAAAATAAGAAGAAGACCTGTTATTATTGGATAAGTCTTATTTCTCCTTCTTTTGACCTTTGGTCTTAGGTGCATTTACCTGCTTATTTAATTTATCTATTTTTCTCTCAAGCACCTTGAGATCTGCTTTGGTTGCAAAAGGCATCTTTTTTACTGCCATTTTCAACTCCAAATCTATTATTTTTCTGACATCATCGGTCTGTTTTTTCGATTTTTTCACAAAATCTTCTTTTATTTTATTTCCCTCTTTTGCGCTTAGTTCTCCTTTCTTTACAAGCTCTTTAATTAGCTTTTCTATTTTATCTTTCGTTGTTGCTCCGATTCCCAGACCGAGCAATATTACTTTCTTTACTACATTATCCATTTTATCACCTTTGATCATACAAATAATATGAATACAACCATTACTGAAACATACATAAATGCCATATGATTGAATCCTGCAACTATATTTCCTCTCTTCAACACACCAGCTATTACTCCGGTGCATGATGCCTGAACCATGGCCATAAGAAAAAACAGGGATTTGAAGTAAAGATATGACTGCTCTGCATCTTCCAGACTATCTTCTCCCCCAACATCGGATTCCTCTTCAGCACTAAACATATCGGGCGGTTCATATTCCTTGACGTTGATGTCCTTGTCAAACCCAAGCGCCGAACCAAAAGCACACAATAGAGGTGCAACTGGAGGCACATCACAGAAATTAGGCATGGCTTTTTTGCTCACCCCCATACTACTGTCCCCGCCAAATCCTCCTGAGAATGTAGAACCTATATCTATATCTAAAGAAAGCATCGGAATCAACATCTTGTAAATTCCGACAAGAGTCCCCAGAAATATGAAGAAAATAAAATACATGACCATTATTTGTTGTGAAATTGTAGCCTCTCTTCTTTCATTGATCTCTTTTATTGAATAGATATTTCTTGCAAGGTCTCTCATCGTGTTTACAACATTACCGCCCATCTCAAATGCCTCTGAAATCACGATAAAAGACTGTTTTATTATCTTACTGTTAATTGCCGCAGCAAGGTTTTTCAGGGCTTTTGGAAACGGGATGCCCCATGATATCTGGGCTGCGGTCTTTTTGATATGTGGTGTCAGCGGACCAAGATCAGTATGGGATATCTGCTCAAATGCCTGCGGAAAAGACATCCCTGTCTTCTTGATTTCCGCAAAATTCTTGATAAACACAGGAAACTCCTCCTCAAGATTATCCTGCTTCCTGAATTTTAAATAATTCAGAATAGACATAGGTATAATAAGAAACAGTACACCTATCATAAAAAAGAATGCCGACGCCTTCCTGTTGATATCCAGAAAATAAACTGCCGACCCTCCAAGCACAAAAAAAAGACCAATAACTAAGGATGCTATCTTTATGTTCTTTTGAAATTTTGCATCAAAAATATCTATCATACAATATATAAGAAAGAATATTTATATATTTAAATAATTTCTTGAACAAAAGAGTATATGAAACAGGCAATTATCATAAGAAATGATTTAAAAATGGGCAGGGGAAAAATCGCAGCTCAGGCATCCCATGCAAGTCTAAGTGCTTATGAAAAAACACCCCTTGCAACAAAAAACAAATGGAAAATAGAAGGACAAAAGAAAATAGTCCTTAAAACAAACACAGAGAAAGAACTGATAGACCTCTTAAAAACAGCACAGATGAAAAACATAAAATGCGCAATGATAAAAGATGCAGGTCACACACAGGTCGAGCCAGGCACAATCACAGCACTTGGAATAGGTCCTGACGAAGACAGAAAAATTGATGAGATTGTAGGAAATTTAAAACTACTATAATCATTCTTTTTTCAGCAGGCACTGATTCTTTATATATTCAAACATGAATTTCTGCTCATAACCCTTGATTGTGTTATGCATTTTTTCAAATTCATCCAAATCCTTATATTCAATAAGTATGTAGTCTCCATAAAACAAAGTTTCCTGTAAAATGTATTTTCCATCCTCGCTCAGGGAAATCCCAATAATAAGTTTTTTATTGATTTTTTTCGCTTTTATGCTAAAACTCTTGATTAAATTTGCAATCTTGCTTATATTCTGGTTGTTCAGGTTCTCATTTGCAAGTTCGCCCAATATAGCATTCATGTTTATGAAAATATACTGGGGTATGTTCGCGCTGGCAAAATCAAACAATATTAATTCCTTCAGCCCGTCAAACTGGACATAATGATTAATCTTGATATTTTCCCCCAGCAGTTGGTTTATTTTTGTCGCCTCGTCATTCCTGTCCGCAAACAATTCCTTGATTTTGAGATTCCGAAGTACATTCTCATTCGTCTGTCCATCTTCTGTGTTTGAATAATAACTGCTGTAATTAAAAAAATAATTATGCTCTGAATTTTCATCCCCTGTACATTTTTCCAGCAAAAACAGATTCCTGTATTTGCCTGCTTTTTCATTCAAATGTGCTATATTATTTTCATCCAGACCAGAGGGTATCTTTATTATGGTTTTTGAAAAGAATTCTTCATGAGTCTCTTCAGACTGTGTTTCAGATGACACCACAGGCGTAGTAAAAAAAGAAGTCTCCTCTGCCGGTCTTTCTGTATACAACTCTACTTTTTTATTCTCTACCAATAACTTCTTACCTTCAAGTTCCCTTGCATTTAGTTTACATGAAATACAAATATGCCTGTCTATATATCTTTTTTTCATCTCTCTTGCAATTTCTCCTGCACGGGATAAAGTTCCTTCCTCAGACAGAATAATCACTGAAGCTTTGGGATACGAAAACAGCAAATCCTTTGTAAATTTTTCACCGACCAAAATATCATTTTGGGCAAAAGTCCCGCTGGACTTCGCCGTTGCAGTAATTTGCTGGTTGTATATTTCTTCCCCCGGAAATGTCAATTTCCTGATATTTGAAATATGCACCTTGCCCTTTGCTATTATCCAGTCAACAATAATATCCTGCCTTCCGACAGCAGAACATGCCTTTGTCGCAACATTGATGATTGATTTTTCTTCTGCACTCATCTCATCCCTACTGTCCGATAAGTCATCGATAAGAATATGCTTTGTTTCTAAAGACCCTCTGTCTTCTTCAACCCCATGCGACTCTATTATAATTTCCTCTTTTCCTGTATCTGGGTTCTTAAGGCAAAAAGAACCTTTATTATCACCTTGAAGATATTGCTGAACAAGCACAGAAAAATTAATCTCCTTTGCAGCTATTGCGTGAGTCTGGTAGTAAAAAAGCGCATGAACAGTAAAATAAGACACGACAATCTGTCTTATTGCATCCAGCAACTGGGTTTTCCAGATATGATTCTTGGATTCAAAAACAGAAAAACAATAATTACTGTTCTCTTCATCGTTCTTGTAAAACACAGTTGGACGGACAATCACTGCCTTATCCCTTCCCGTACTTATAATATCTCTTATCTGATCAGAGACTCCCTCTATCTCATCATCTATAAAAATATCATTGTAATATTTGAAAATCTCATTCCTGTAGTTATCCTTTATCTCCAGGTTGGCAAATATACTTATTATTTTCTGGGAAATATTCTTCATTGCCTCTACATCATCTTTTTTTACATTCTCAAGTTCGCCCAGATTTGAAACAAACCCATCTATCTGTTCCTTGCTAAAATTGAACAAGGATAAAACATCTGTTATGATAAAACCACCTGCAATCCCAAAACCCTTTGATTTCAACAGGCTCAGATTTTTTATTTTGCCTCCTGCCGAAGAACTGCCTATCTGCGAATAATCATCCAGATTAATAAAAGCCATAACTTCTCTTTGTACAAAACTTAAAATAGCTTTTGTTTTGGCTTTTTTAAATTTGTATTTAAATTTATTATATGTCTAAACACATATACAACAATTCTTCAAAAAAATTATCTCTTTCAGTTATAATTCCTGTCTACAATGAGGCAGATATTCTTGAGAAAAATACAAAAAAAATACAAAAAGCAATTGAAAAAATCACAAAAAACTATGAACTTATTTTTGCAGAGGATGGAAGTACAGATGGCACAGATAAATTAGCAAAAAAATTATCATCCAAATGCAGAAATATCCAACATATTCATTTTGAAAAAAGACAGGGAAAAGGACAGGCACTCTCAAATGCATTTAAAAAATCAAAAGGAGATATTCTGGTCTTCATGGATATTGACCTTGCAACAGACCTAACTCATGTCTCTGATCTGGTTAATGCAATAAAAAATGGCGCAGATATTGCGATTGGCTCAAGAGGAATAAAATCATTAGAAAGGTCATTAAAAAGAAACATTGTAAGTTATTGCTACAATAGATGTGTGAGATTTTTATTCAATATAGACATCCGGGATGCTCAGTGTGGGTTTAAGGCATTAAACAGGGGAAAATTACTCACTGTTTTGCCCCACATAAAGGATAAAGAATGGTTCTGGGATACAGAATTGCTGATAAAAGCTCATAAAAGAAAATATAAAATTGTTGAAATCCCAATAAAATGGAAAGAGACGAATTTGAGGAAAAGCAAGGTAAATGTATTTAAAGATGGAATGAAGATGGGATTAAAGTTAATTAAACTGAAGATGGGGTTGTAATGCATGGATTCGAAAATAAATATAATTTCAAAATACATAATTATAGTTTTATTTTTATTCTCACTTTATATTGGCTTTTCTCAAAGCGACAATATTTATTTGTGGGATGAAGCAGTGTACTTGTCAACAGCAGAGAATTTATTTTCATCAAATCCATATTACAGCGAAATAGATTACCGCCCCCCCTTATTGCCATTCCTTCTGAAAACAGGCTCTTTTTTCATTGAAATTGAATTAGCAGCTAAATTAATTGTGTCTTTATTTTTTTCATTCGGCGTTCTGGGGATATATTTGCTGGCAAACCAAACACACAATAAGAAAACAGGTTTAATTGCATCAATTTTGTTTATTGCCTCATTGTTTTTACAGCACAGTTCATCTCAACTAATGACAGATATACCTTCAACAACATTGATAATTTTCTGTTTTTATTTCCTGCTTAAAAAAGAAGACAAAAAAAACACAGGAAAGAATTTTCTCTATTCTGGGCTTTTCATGGGGCTTGCTATTTTGATGCGCTTTACATCTGCTGTATTTTTTGTACTGGTGCTTGCTTTTTTATACCTGAAAAAAAAAGATATGAAATTGATTTACAAATATCTCGTTTTCACGCTTATCCCAATGATGCCTTACTTAATATGGGCGCAACTAACCCAGAAATTTGCCCTGATGCCATTTATTAAAGCGCAGGTAATTATTGCCGGTAGTGGCGCAGTTGGTGGATTGACTTATTATTTAAATGCAATATATGTCGCCGGAGGAATAGTTTCAATCATTGGTTTGATTTTATATGTATTTCATCTAAAAAACTTCAACAAAAAAGAATTTCTTCAAAAAGATGTTTTTTTTGTTTTATGGGCTTTTTTTTTAATTCTTTATTTGACAATAAACCCACACAAAGAAATAAGATATATCTTACCTGCTATGCCGGCAGTTTTTATCCTGGCAGGCATCGGATTTTCCCAATTCAAAGACAAATGGATTAATATTTTTACGGCAATTGTATTTTGTTTTGCTCTTCTATATCCCTTGAGCAATGTTGGCTTCTTTGACGGAACGCATGATATTGGAGAAGCAACAATGATAAACAGGTCACAATCCATTTATGGCTGTTCTGAATATATCTCAAAAAACATCCCACAAGACAGGGTTATTTACTCACATTCTCTTTACCCGGTGATTGCATATTACACTAAAAAAAATTGCATTGCAACATGGCCATGGGACGAGAAATTCTACGAAAAATTCCCGCAAAACATGCCTCATAAAGCATGGTATATTCATTTCACTGATATAAACAAGGAACCGAACCAGGAATGGTTGGACTCGGACAAGCACTTTACCAAGTTAAAGGAATTTGAAAATATAATTATTTATGAATATGATATCTGATTACCTAAAAACCAAAGAGTCATTGCTTGTTATTATTTTTTTTGCTTTCTTTTTAGCCATACCCTTATTTTTCGGACCTTTATACACGACAGATGACCGGACAGGTCATACAATTAGACTTGCCCAATTCTCTAAAGTTTTGTTTGAAGGAAATCTTATTGTTAGATGGGCGCCGGATTTACTGGGTGGTTTTGGAATGCCTGCTTTCAACTATTACCCTCCTTTAGTTTCTTATATCGGCTCGGTTTTTTTATTTTTTGGTTTTAATTATATAACAGCTACAAATATCGTGTTTTTCCTGTCAATAATACTATCTGCAATCACCATGTTTTTTTTCTCAAAAACGATTTTTAAAACAAAAGAACAAGTCCTTCTCTGCTCATTGGCCTATATATTTATTCCATACCGAATTTTAGATATTTACACTCGCGGAGCATTTGCAGAATGTTTTGCGTTTGTCTTTTTCCCATTAATATTGTATTTTATAACCTTGTATCTAAAAGAAAATAAATTCAAATATCTTGTGTACTTTAGTTTATCTTATTGTGGACTAATACTCACTCATCTGATAAGTGTATTGATTTTCACTCCAATAATGATTGCATATTTCCTCTATCTATTGCTTATATTTTATAATAAAAACACAAAAAAGAAAATATTTAATTTTCTTTGCATGTTTGTTCTTGGAATATTATTATCTGCATTTTATCTATTTCCTGCAATGCTTGAAAAAAATTTAGTGAAAATAGACGATTCGGATGGTATTTTACAATATAAAACAGAGGATCATCTTCTATGCCCCACTCAATTAATAGATCCCTTCTGGAAATTTGGTTATAGTAAAATAGGATGCAACGACGGTCTAAGTTTTCAGATAGGTGCTATTTTTTCCATGGCAATAATTCTATGCCTGCTCTATTGGGCATATAACCATAAAAAAAAGGATTTTTTATTCAAAAAACAAAATAAATTAATGATATTTTTTTTATCTCTTACAATTATATACTTATTTTTCGCAACATACCCCTCTTCTTTTTTATGGGACATCATTCCTTTTATTGAATATGTTCAGTTTCCATGGCGCCTGTTGATGATGGTTAGCTTTTGTTCACCCATTTTAATTTCTTTTTCATACTTTGTCTTAATAAAAGAAAAACCAAGAAAATGGGTTGCTTTTATCCCTTTGCTATTTTTAATACCATATTTATTTTCAGATGTTTTTTATTTTTCTCTCTTTTTAATGGTGTTTGCCTCAATAAGTTCAATATTATTGTGCTGTAAAAAAAAATATTTATTTTATTCTTTTATTTGCTATATTGTACTGGGAAGTATTTTTTTTACTCCTCCCATCCAGAATATTGTTTCCAGCGTTCCCGGACTGGAAAAAGAATTCAACCGTAGTAGTTCATTTGAACCAGAGTATCTCGTAAGTACAATATATACTTCTACTGCAGGAAATGAATATATTCCAAAAAACATCTCGATTTGGCCACAACCGGAATCAAAAAGATATAAATTTATTTACGGCAATTACAATATAAAAAATCACATAGTTAAATCAAACAGGATATTTCTTGATTTGGAAGTATTGAACAAGACAAAAATACAATATAATATTTTCTATTTCCCTGGATGGAATTTGTACATAAATAATAACAAAACAAATTTTTCCTATTTTGAATTACACAAACCGCACCTAATTATATTTGAAAAAGGAAATTATACTCTTGATTTAAAATTTGAAAACACAAAAATAAGAAACACAAGCGAGAAAATTACAGTCTATGCGATACTAATAATAACAATAATTTCTCTTATTTTAATTGCCCGTTCTTTGTTGCCGCCTCAAGTTCCCCCAAATCCTTAAAACCAGAAAGCCTCTTTTCATTTACAACCAAACTTGGTGTCTCATTTCCAACATTATAAATTTGTTTTATTGTATTCAAAGCAGCATTATCCATATTTATATCAAAAGAATAAAGGAAAATGCCCTCATATTTTTCCTTCAGATGTCCAAGCACAAACGCCTGGCTTTCGCATTTCGGACAGTCCCCCTTATTGGAGTAAAAATAAAGTATAGTTGTGTAATTAAAACCGCATTTTTCATTTATTTTTTTCATATATAACCAGTGCCTTAATTCAAGAAGAGAATAATATTTTTTCATCCTCCACACTTGTGGGTCCTCCCATCCAAGCTGGTTTTCAAGATACCCTAGTCTTGCAGACAAATCATACAATGACTGGGTGAGTTGAAGTTGCCCTGTAGCATTGCATCCTGCTTCTTCTATAATTCGATCCTCTATTTCAGAAGCCATTAAATCAATCTTCAAATCCTGCTCATAATCTGCAAATTTACTTAGTTTATACGTAAGCATATAATTCCCCACAATAACGCCAATCAGAAATATACAAAGAGTAAGAGAAAAAGCAATCAGAAACTTAGAATAAGAAATATCTCTTCTTACTTTCTTTGGTATCATACAAATAATAAAAAAGAAGAGTTTTATATATTTAGAGATTTTCTCTCATCATTTCAGTCAAATCTTCAGGCATTGTTGAAATCACAGGCGTGTCCTGCAATACTTCCATAAAAGCACGATCTGCTGTATAATTCTCTGTTAATTTCGGTCTTGCTATTATCCTTATTATTATATTGAAAAAATCAAATTCCCTGTTCTTCTCTTCATCTGAACACATAGGCGCAGAAATTATTGACATGTTCAAAGACGATACGCCTGTTTTTTCATAGGCAGACAAAATTTTCACCAGCCCTTCTGACAAAGCCATTATATCTGTATCGTCCATATCATAAAAGGAAGATTTGTTTAGCATAACGCCCAAGAGTTCTCTATCTGCGGAAGGAGCAAATTTTGATTTAAACCACAAATCATTAGTCTGGTATATCCCTCTTTGCTTGTCCTGTAACATCAATTCCTTGAAATAATTTACCTCGTTTTTTTCATGGAATTCTCTTGCCTTCTCTATGATTCTCTTAGTATAATTCGAAGGGGTTTCATCTGCGACAATCTGGATATGGGGATGCACCAAAGATGCCCCGGCAGGCATCATGTAGTTAAAATTAATTGAAGGATATAGGAAATTTGCTGAATATTTTGCCTGAGCTTTCAAAAACATGACAGATGTGTATATTGCATTTTCCCATTCTCTTTGAGTTATTTTACTATATGGAAGAAAATGTTTTTGCGATAGAACCCCTATAGCATGAACCTGCGCAAATGGATATAGATTTGGAAACATCAGATAATCATTATATTCAATATGTTCTTTATTGGACATCACACGCTCAAAACGAGGTGTTTTTTCAAGAACATTTTTCTTGCAAAATGCACAATTCTCATCGCTTTCTATTTCCTCTACATCCTCATCTGACGTATAACTATGCGGTCTTTTTGCCCTTTCAAGATTAATTCTGCATATATCTCCGGTTAATGGATCTTCTCTGTATTCCACCCTATGCTTTTCTATACGAAATTTCGGCGGCGCCTTCAACTTTACATATTTAAAATAAATTTTGAAATTAATCATAATTAATAACCCTTGCCTTTATATATTATATTGCTAGTTTGTTTTAAAAGGTTACTGATAAAAAAATACTATGCACTGGACTGAAAAACTAACTAAAAAAGACCAAAAACACATGAAATTGTTGCTGAAAAGCGCTTCGGAATACAGAAATATCGCAAAAAAAGATGATGAAGCCATGATGCAGATGTGGGTTTGCCTTATTCGCCTGTATGAAAACCAGGTATTGCTGGAAAAGAAAATCAACCATCTTATGGGTAAAAAAAAGAAAATAAAAACAGACGGGTGCAAACCAAAGATTTTAAATGATTTAATGAAGTATTAATTATTAAATATGGAAAAAGCAAAGATTATTGGCTATGGCGCTTACGTACCAAAATACCGAATTAGAACAGAAGAGATAGCAAAGGTATGGGGTGCTGATGAAAATTCAATAAAAAATGGCTTGAAGATAACTGAAAAAGCCGTGGGTGCCGAAGACGAGGACAGTGCAACAATCGGCACAGAAGCAACAAAAAACGCATTAAAAAGAGCGCAGATAGATGTATCTGAAGTTGGCGCAATCTACATGGGCTCAGAATCTCACCCTTATGCCGTAAACCCCTCCGCTACAATGATTGGCGACGCAATAGGCGCAGGACCAAATTACACTGCCGCAGATACTGAATTCGCATGCAAAGCAGGTACTGCCGCAATGCAGATGGTACTGGGGCTTGTAGAATCAAAAAACATAAAATACGGCATTGCGATCGGCGCTGACACAGCACAGGGAATGCCCGGCAATGCACTGGAATATTCTGCCGCCTCAGGTGGAGCCAGTTTTGTAATTGGCTTGTCACCGGATACAGAAGCATGCGCAGAAATCACACAAACAGCATCCTACTCAACAGATACACCGGATTTCTGGAGAAGACCAAAAGAAGAGTATCCACAGCACGCAGGAAGATTTACCGGCGGACCTGCTTATTTCAAGCACGTATGCGGCGCAACAGATTTATTGCTAAAAAAAACAAAAACAACAATAGATGATTATGACTATTTCGTATTTCACATGCCCAATGGCAAATTCCCTCTTTTAATGGCAAAAAAATACAAAATCCCGATAGAAAAAATAAAACCATCCCTTGTTGTTGAAAAAATAGGAAATACCTACTCTGGCTCATCAATACTGGGTCTTTGCAGTGTACTCGATATAGCAAAGCCAAACGACAAAATTCTAATGACCTCCTATGGTTCAGGTGCAGGTTCAGACAGCTTCTCAATAAAAGTTTGTTCAGGCATAGAAAAACTAAGAAAAAAGGCACCAATGGTAAATGAATACATAAATGATAAAGAATACATCAATTATGCGGTCTATGCCAAAATAAGAGGAAAAATATAATCAATAATCTCATCATCCTAAATCCTTAACCCCACATTTACTATATGTTTTTAAAATTACCCAGAAAATAAGAATATGAGCGACAAAGAAAAAATTGTAGAAACAGAAAAAGAAGTTGAGACTAAAACAGATTCCACTACAGAAATCAAAGAAGAAACAAAAAAAAATAGTGATTCTTTGAATAAAGAAGATAGCCAGTTGGATGAAAAAACAAAAACACTATTTGTTAACCAGGATATGTACTTAGCTTCAGGAATTTATATAGGAATGAGCAGAAAATTAAAAATAATGATGCCATTTATCTACAAGATAAGATCTGATGGATTATGCATATTTGATTTAAAAAAAATAGAAAAAAGAATACAATTACTTGTTAAATGGCTTTCAAGATACCAGCCAAATGAAATTTTAATAGTAAGCAGGAAAAAAAACGGTCACAAAGCAGTCGCTACCGTAGGAAAAGCAATAGGAGCAAAAACAGTCTATGGAAGATTCATGCCAGGAATGCTTTCAAACCCGGCATACAAAGGATATATTGAACCAAAAATTCTTATCGCATGCGACCCTTATGGAGACAAACAGGCAATAGAAGAAGCATACAAGATAAAAATCCCGGTAGTTTGTCTATGCGACACATATAATTTCCCACGTCTGGTAGATTTTGTTATTCCATTAAATAACAAAGGAAGAAAATCAATAGCACTATTTTACTACATCCTTGCCAAGGAATTGTTAAAAGAAAACAAGACCATAAACGGCGATGCAGAATTCAAATACACTCCTGAAGACTTTGAGATGACTGCTGAAGATACGAAGTTATAAAAACTTTTTTATTCTCATATAATCATTTGCCTTGATAGCTCAGTTGGTAGAGCGCGTGACTTGTATGCGCGAAACTCGTATGCGTGAAAACACTCCAGGAAATCACGCGGTCGGGGGTTCAAATCCCTCTCAAGGCTTAATTGGATAGTAAACAAAGGAATTCGCCGTCTTTCTCGTAAGGAGAGCGAATTCCGCAGTGAGCATCCAATTACCTTGAAAAGCGCGGTATTTAGCGTAAGCCCAGCGATTTTCATGGTTTTTTTCTGCATGTAATTTTCGTAGGACTGCAGAAAAAAGGCGTAAGCGTAAGAACACGCAATGAATCCTTATTAACCTCAAAAAGCATGGTATTTTTCGTAAATCCAGTAATTTTAAACCCACATATCTTATCTAAAAAGAAAATTTATATTCTATTCGCCTACGCCAATCCATAAAGTAAAGTATATAAAGATTATCTTACAATTTTAATATGTATTATAAGTTTAAAACTAAAAAAGTAGATTTAATATGAGTGCGGAAAAAACTGAAAATGAAACATCAAATAGTTTAAAATGGATTGCTGTACTAATTTTATTATTTCTTATTTTTGTGCCCACAGAAATAAGCTATCAAGTGTCAGAACCAACACAGGTACAATATCCGATTTCATATAAAGTGCAAAATGCATATAATACAGGGAGTCTTTCAGGATTTAATTGGGTTACAGAGGGTATTGTAGAAATAGAAAATACAGATACCGTACCGGGAACTTTTAGCGTAAGTTGTAATTTTAAAACATTAAAGAGAACTCTTACAGATAGTAAAAAGGTATATATTGTACCTGGAGAGAGAAAGACTGCGGAGTGTTTAGCTGACACGGATTTTGGTGAGGATGTGGAATTCACTTATGCAATTAATCCCGGAACAAAAACCATAACAGAAGTCAGAACCATTACTAAACAAAAAACAGTACGTATTTATCAAAAGGTGCTTGGCTTATATTAATTATAGTAATAAAAGATAGCTAATGTACCCAACAATATGTTCTATTAAGGGGATTCTAAACAAAATGCTTATGAAATTTAAAATAAAAAGATACTACAAACTATTCCTTGTGTTGGTATTACTTGTTTTTATCTCTGGTTGTGTAGAAGTAAAGCAACCAACAGTTACTGGATCTGCAACAATTAAACACATAAACATTGAGTATGACTTAGATATACTCCTTACAAATCCAAATAATTTTGATTTCACAGTAACTGACATCTCAATAGTTTTACAAAGAGAAAATGGCGAAAATATAGGTATGGGTACAATTTTAGGAGGGATAATTTCAAAGCAGGATTCAAAGCATTTCTATGGTGTATTGAGACTGGAAGATTCAATTTTAATAGCTCAATATGACGAAACGGTTTACCTAATAATTGAGACAACAGCAAAGGGCGGGATTTGGCCCATAGAAAAGAAAGAGAAAATTTATAGAAAAATTAAGATGAACAATCCAATTAAAGGTAAAACAGAATTAGAAATAAATATTTAATTTTCTTACTGACATTAGAAAGCAGAATTATGATACTTTAACTAATCAACGACGGGCTACGGCGGACTCTTCGTCACTCGCTTCATCATATTTCCAATAAGAATAGAACAACAAATATACGACTTCGCTATGCTCCATTCAAATTCGTCTGCGGAACTTAGTATATCTCCATTTCACCCCTCCAAAAACAACAATGCAAATCCCCCTCTCAATATATAACATTTAAAAAAGATACTCCTCTTTATTACAATACAATTAACTATCAAAAGTGATTATCATGGGATTAAGACCTGCAAGAATATACAGAAACATGGACAATAAAAGACCTTACACTAGAAGAGCCATTAAAGTCCATAAAAAAAACTACATCAAAGGAGTACCAGGAATGAAATTAAAATTATTTGAAATGGGTGTCAAAAAAGATTACAATACATGCCTGTCCTTATACATAAAAAACAACGCACAGATAAGACACAACGCATTAGAAGCAGCAAGGGTTGCCTCAAATTCATACATCAAAAAGAACACAAATTTCTTTTTCTTAAAAGTAATGGTCTTCCCACACCACATATTAAGAGAACACGCTCAGGCAGCTATCGCTCAGGCAGACCGTTTCTATCAGGGAATGGCGCATCCATTCGGAAAGCCAAAATCAACAGCAGCAAGAGTTAGGTCCCACAAAGCAGTAATTAAACTCTATGTATACAAAGAAAATATAGAAGACGCAAAAATTGCATTAAAACGAGCAGGAATGAAGCTACCCGCATCAACAAGAATAACTGTAGACGATATAGCCCTGTAGTGTAGTGGCCAATCATTGCGGGCTTTGAACCCGCGGACAGAGGTTCGAATCCTCTCAGGGCTATTTTTGATTATGGACGAATACGAAAAATTATTAAAACAAGGTCAAGACAAACTCCCAAAAGACAGGCTAAACAAAAGTCGTTTTACTCCCCCAAAAATAAGCTCATTTATAGAAGGAAACAAAACAGTCCTAAAAAACATAGATGATGCCGCCAAAACAATAAGAAGGGATGCCACCCACCTAATGAAATTCATGGCAGCAGAACTCGCAAGCCAGGGAGTCAAAACAGGCATGACTGTCACTTTCATCGGAAAATTCCCAAACTCTTTAGTAAACAAAAAACTAGATAAGTACATAACAACCTTCGTACTATGCCCTGCCTGCAAAAAACCAGACACCACAATAATTAAAATTGAAAGAATCAATTTCATAAAATGTGAAGCATGCGGCGCAAAAAACCCAATAGTATAAAATCCCTATGGATGAAACCATCTATATTTTAGACACCTGTATTTTTGTAAAAGAAGGATTTTTTTTTGACACAGAAAAAATATATGTAAGCCCATATTCTGTAATAGAAGAAGTAAAATCCCCGGACGCGCAAATAAGACTAAACTACATTGAAAAGCAAAAAGGAATAGAATTTGTCCAGCCAAAAAAAGAATTCATAGAAAAAGCAAAACAGCTGGAACTAAAACTAAAATCAAAAAAAGGAAAATTAAGCGCAACAGACCTGGATGTAATTGCCATCGCCCTGTTTTTTGCCAACAACAACAAAAAAGTATGCGTAATCACAGACGACACATTAATACAAAAAGTATGCAAAAAAAACAAACTAGGATATGATTCCTTCTTCCTACTGCGTACAATATGATTTTATTTTGAAATCTTAGAATACTCTTTTTTATTCAACAACATATCTGTCTTTATGAACAACCCACTGTAATGGCAATGAGAAGCAGAAAACCCCTCTTTTTTTATAATCTCTATTGCCTTTTCTGTTCTCAAAATATCTTTTTTCGAAGCTTTTGCCAATTCATGAAGAGAATAGCAAATACCATTAATCTTGTTCTCTTCCATCAAAATTTCAATAAACTCTTTCATTTTCTCATCTTTTGCCGAAGAGCTTATTTTTTTGCAAAACCCAGTATCGTGTAAATTTCCCGTCCACAACGGACCGGCATAATCATAAACCTCACCACACGAGCATTTATTATCCTTATTGTTGAACAAATCCAAATCAACAAACTTTCTTTCCATGCATTTATTGCAGTAAAGCATATACCCAATATTATTCAGATGTTCTTTTATCTTTCCCTTGGACGATTTTTTAACTCTCCCGAAAAACCTGAAATAGTGCCTCCTTGAAAACGAGACAAGAGGATGATATGTCTTTTCATGCATCGCGGCAATGATGTTCGTTTTTGCAATCAATATTCTCAAACCAATTTCCTGCATATTATCCATGTGCGCAGGTTTCGCAAAATAGCGGATAAAACATGTCTTTGGATATGTCCCGCATAAAGGCGCAGTATCAGTATATGTTGTCGCAAGAAGGCAATTATGCATACAATTACCAAAAAAAGAGTCAAGATAATACACACTACTACCAAACGGATCAATATCGACAAAATCATATTTATTAACAGAAAACAAAGACTCTGCCTTGCCATTGCTCAAAAATATCTTTTTCCCTGTTTGATTGTCCAACTTATTCAACTTCAGGTTTTCTTTTGCATGACCCAATGCTTCCTCTTTTATATCATTTAGATAGATGCAAAATATCTGTTTTTTGTGCTCCTTCTCTATTTTCTGGAGTTCTTTAAAATATCTTATTGCCCTGACACCACTTGCCGTCATTGAATCGCACACAGAATAATAATCTCTTTTGTCGATTTTTGATTTGAAATCCTCTGCCAGAACAAGGCATGATATATCCCTGTTAAATTTCATTTCCGGATTGTAGAAAACTTCTGCACCTCTTGTAAGGTCTTGGCTGTCCGGGACTTTTATGGTCGTGTCCTCTTCCTGAATTGTATCTGGCATATTTATAGAAAGGGCATTATTTTATAAAATATATCCTATTTTAATTACATTAAATGTTGAGATCGCATAGCTCGGTATTGCGCCAGCCTGGAAAGCTGGTGGGTTTCGACCCTCGAGGGTTCAAATCCCTCTCTCAACGTTAAAAAGGAGTGAACAAAGGAATGTTTGGTGAGAGAACAAAGGAATTCGCCGTCTTCTCGTAAGGAGAGCAAATTCCGCAGTGAACCATCAAACACCTTAAAAAGCAAAGTAACACCTGTAAGACTTGATTTTTATGGTTTTTTTTCTGCGTATTTCTTGTAAGATGCAGAAAAAAGTCGTAAGCGTAAGAAATAAGGAAGTTATGATAACCTCCTGTATTAGCGGTTATACGTAAATCTTGTTAAATTCAATCTGGTTTTTGACGCTTATTTATTCTCGACAATATTGCATATGTCAATAAGGAAAATTTGATCTTTTTCTCAATTATAAACAAAATTATCAAGTTTACAATCCAGTTGATATTTAATTTCTAATTTCTTTATTGTCATCTCAGCACGCTTAAGTAGACCATTCTTTTTCCATATTTCATAATTATATTCTTGCATAAATGGTTCGACAATACATACTATATTACCATCATCAATTATGGCAACTTTTCTCAAAATAGGAATTTTTTCTTTATATTTTTGCCATAAGTTTATTTCATTCATTAATTCTTCAATTGGACTTAGCCAAACGCCAGTTTTACCCCTATCACAAGATTTTAAAATGAAAGAATCAAAAATTTTTATTTCCTCTCTCATCCAAGCTCTATCTTTAGAATATTCAATTTTTAGTCCTGGAATATTCTTTACTTTAATGAATGGAAAGTTTTCTATTTTCTCTTCTTTAAAATATACATGATTTTTTATTAAAGCTTTTCTGAAATTATGAATGTTCATTATAGTAGTTGATGATAGTAAGTTATATTTCTTTCTATTTTACATCAAAAACCAGACTTCTGCGTCACTTGTTCTTTGACCCCACTAGTGCTCTCACTTCGTTCGAGGTGTTTAACAGGAGCTAGAGAAAAATACTCTGCTCGCATTTATCCCAAATCCCTTCTCTATTCGCTCCGAGACTTTTCTAACTCCAATGTCAACTCCAACAAACTAAATCAATCAACCCACACAACCTCACACCACACAACCTAAAAATACCCACCCATTTTTTAAGTTTTTTAATAATATCTTATCTATTAATTAAATATGGCAAAAATGAAAGATCCTGACGCAGAAGCAAGAATGCATCAAAATGTATTTATATGCATGAAATGCAACGCAAAAAGAAGGGCAAAATCCAAAGTAAATCTTTTATGCAGGAAATGCGGTTCTAATAGCATGAGAGCAAAGAAAAAAGCAGCTAAGAAATAATGTTGATTGAAGGTGAATTAGCATTCTTGTAGGTGAAGTAGATGGAAAGACGACGACGCACACTTTTAAGTTTAAAGCCTATCGGGATGTAAAAAAAATGGACTTTGTCGCCGCAAAATCAGACGACGACAAATGGACATTAGCCCAAATTACAGAAATTAATATTTATCCGGACAACAAAATACTGGCAAATTGTTTTGTCCTGGGTCGCCGCGAAGAAGGCATGCTAAAAGTCCCGAGAATCCCGATAAAACCGGCAAGCTTAGTATACCAGGCAAGCGAAGAGCAGATAAGAAACACACTTTGCCTAAAAGACAAGGGTCTATACCTCGGTATGCTCGAATCAACAACCTCTGTAAAATTCTACATCGACCCTGATGACGTAATCACAAAACACATCGCTGTCCTCGCCCAGACCGGCGCAGGAAAAAGCTATACTGTGGGAGTTCTAATAGAAGAATTACTGGAAAAAAACATTGCCGTTGTAATAATAGACCCTCATGGGGAATATTCCGCATTAAGCAAAAAAAATAAAAAAGCAAATGAAAAGGATCTGGAATATTATGGCGTCGAACCAAAAGCATACAATATAAATGAATACAGCCCTGACACGACCATTAACCGAAACGCCTCAAAATTATCTTTTTCAGATATTTCCCTGGATGCATCAGAAATAGTATCTTTATTCCCTACAAAGCCCACCCCTACCCAAACCGCGCTATTATACGGCGCAATAAACGAACTACGTGCCATAAAAGAAAATTATACTTTAACAGACATCATCAACAATGTACAGGCAAATGAATCCAACTCAAAATGGACTCTAGTAAATCTACTGGAAATGGCAAAAGCTTCTTCCCTATTCTCAAAAAACCCCACGCCACTACAAACAATCGTAAAAAGAGGAACCGCCTCCGTAGTAAACCTAAAAGGAGTAAACGAGCAGTTACAACATACCTCGATGTGCAAACTTCTTGAACAACTCTTTACCGCAAGAAAAAAAGAGCAAATCTCCCCATTATGCTTAATTGTTGAAGAAGCACACAATTTTTGCCCTGAAAGAGAAGTCGTATCAACATCAAAAATAATAAGAACACTTGTAGCAGAAGGAAGAAAATTCGGATTCGGTGTAGGCATAGTCAGCCAGAGACCCGCAAGAGTAGACAAAAACGTATTATCCCAGTGTAATACCCAGGTAATCCTAAGAGTAAAAAACCCAAATGACCTAAAAGCAATAAGCTATGCAGAAGGAATAACAAAACAGGCAGAAGAAGAAATCAAAAGTCTGGCTTCAGGAACCGCCCTTGTTCTGGGTGCAGAAATACCCTTGTTTGTAAACATAAGAACAAGAAGAACAGCCCATGGAGGCGAAACACAGACATTAACCGAAACAAAAAAAACAACAAAAGAAAACCAGATTACTCATTTTAAGATATCCGACAAATATCTAAACGTTGAAGACCCCGGCGTAAAATTCATATTTGTCCCCTGCTATGAATTGAATATTACGGGCAATACCTATATGTTTGATGCAATAAGAGGAAATGTCCTGCACAGGGAAGACAATATTATAAAAGACAACCCTTTGAAATTGTCAAACCACGAAAAGAAAATCACAGGCAACCTGATAGAATCCAACTGCACAAAAGAAGAGCTCTTCAAAAAAACCAACCTCTCCTTCAGTGAATTCTCACATGCCGTCATTTCCCTGATAGAAAAAAAAATCATAAAAGAAGAAAACAATATCCTTTTCTTTTGCCTAAATTCAATGAATCAACTACCAAAAGAAAAATTCAGCAAATCAGATTTCAAATTCGAAAAAGAATTTCTCGATGTAAAGATACTGGGTTCAAAAATACTGGATAATCTTGGCATCCTAAAAAAAACAAATATATCTCTTGTATATTACCCATATATAAACATCGGCAATAAATTAAATGACGCAACTGTTAATTAATTATGAACAAAGAAAAAACACAGGACTATTATTCTAAAATTGGTCTGAAATGCGGACTCGAAATACATAAACGACTAAACACCAAAAAACTATTCTGCAATTGCTCAACAAACATGTGCGGGAAAAGAACCGGCTCAATAACAAGGAAATTAAATATGTCTGTTGGAGAGTTAGGAGAGCATGATGAAGTCGCAAAAAAAGAAGTATGCAAAGAAAAAACATTTGAATACATATGCTTTGATGGAGAAACATGCCTTGTTGACATAGACGAAGAACCGCCTCATTCAATCAATAATGACGCATTAGACATAGTCCTTGATTTATGCCTGAAATTCAACTGCCTTATTCCCAACTGTCTCCACATCATGAGAAAAACCGTGCTTGACGGCTCAAACACAAGCGGATTCCAGAGAACAGCCCTTGTCGGAACCGATGGAACCATAACTCCTTTAGATGATAAAACAAAAGAAATAGGAATCGACTCAGTCTGTATTGAAGAAGAAAGTGCCCAAATAGAAAAAGACGAAGAACAAAAAAGAACATACCTGCTGAACCGCCTGGGAATACCTCTGGTAGAAATAACAACAAATGCATTCTTCACAACCCCAACAGAACTAAAAGAAATTGCTCTTCATATCGGAATGCTTCTGAACAGTACAGAAAAAGTTAAAAGAGGAATCGGCACGATAAGGCAGGATGTAAACATTTCCATCACAGGGGGCAACAGAGTAGAGTTAAAAGGAGTGCAGGATGTACGAAAGATAGACAAAGTCACAGACCTGGAAATTCAACGACAGCAGTCATTAATCAAATTAAAAGAAACTTTACAGGACAAAAAAATAACATTCAAAGACATCTTTAACGCCAAAGAATTTTTTTCCAACACAAAATCCGCAATCTTTGCAGGAAAAGAAGCATATGGCTTTGTTATTGAAAACTTTAACGGAAAATTCAGCGGAAAATTAAACGATATAAAGACACTCGGCAATGAAATCGCAAAAATCGCCTGTGTTGGGACAAACGCAAAAGGAATAATCCACACAGATGAAGACCTCAAAAAATACAAGCTAACAGATGAATTCGGACAAATAAAAAATCACCTTAAACTAAGCAACAAAGATTTAATCCTCTGTGTTGCAACAGACCAAAAGAACGCCAAAAAAGTATTTGAACAGCTAAAAAAAAGAGTTTTAGAGTTAAAAAAAGGCATCCCTGAAGAGACAAGAGCAGTGCTTGCAAACTGCGACTCCATCTACATGCGCCCTATTGCCGGAGCAAAAAGAATGTATCCTGAAACCGATATCCTAAAAATACAAATCTCGCAGCAATATCTAAAAGACCGCAAAAAAAACCTCTTTGAGACATACGAAGAAAAAAAGGAATTCTACAAAAAAAAATTAAACATACCGGACGAAACAGTAAATCAAATAATAAACCTAAAAATGAACACATTGTTTGATGAATTGATAAAATCAAATTCATTTAAAAATAAAGAAAAAGATGCCTCAAAATTAATAATTTCTTTTTCAGGTATCTTAACAAAAATCCAAACCAAATATGATGCCAAAACAACAATAAAATTTTTTGAAGAATGTTTTATGGCTTTGCAAAACAACAAAATCACAAAACAGGGAGCAGGAATTTTCCTGAAAGAAAAAATAAAAAACCCCGCAAAACCAGAAATCCAAATAATAAAAGAAAACAATCTTGAAAAACTCAGCAAAGGCAAACTAGTCCAAATTATAGAAGAAGCAAAAAAACAAACTAAAAACACAAAAGAAATAATCCGATTTATTGAGTCTAAATACTGCTACCAGATAGACAAAAAAGAGTTGATTGAACTGTTAATCAAAAAATAATACTGGTAATTTTTGATTGTTGTATATAAACTATATCCCACGTACAAGTTTAGACATTATATACAAATCATTTTGGATATAACATTAAAAGTAGTATTTAGAGTAAGACTCTTTTATTGCAACATGAAAAAATCCTACACATTCTAAAATGAACAACCCCGCAGCAAGC
>JAGLPV010000011.1 GCA_023137195.1 Candidatus Aenigmatarchaeota archaeon
GAGTTTCAAAAAACAATGGACGAAAAACTAACCAAACTCATGCAGGATTCAGGAATCAACACCGATGCCAAATTCAGCAAAGTAGACAAAAAACTAAAATCAATGGACTCTGTTAAAAACAAAATTTCAGATATCCAAAGCACATTGAATGATAGAGCAAAAAGAATGGACGAATTAAACAAAGACATAGGTCTAAATGCTTCAAAAGAAACAAAACTAATGAACAGAATCCAATCCCTTGAAGCAGAGAATCAGAAGCTGCAAAAGATAAACCCTGAGTTTCAAAAAACAATGGACGAAAGACTAAACAAAATTGCAGAATCCGGAACCCTGCTGGATGCAAAAGTAGGCAGACAACTAGCAAATATGGAATCCAACATCACGAGAGGCATGAACGAAAACATAAAATCAGTAAGTTTGATGTCGCTCAATATGATGAAGGATAAAATAAATGAACTGGAAAACACAATAGATAAAAAGACAAGAAACTATATCGAAGAAAAAGGCAATACAATAGTAGAATAAATCCACGGAACGCACAGATGCAGGAAAATCTCTATGATTTTCTGCATATTCAATTTCATTGAATACCCCACGAGAAAGTGATTTAGTTTTTTCTTACCCCTTCTCTGTCTTCCTGTGTGTCATTCAACGAAGTTGAATGTGCAAAAAAGCTCTACTTCATCTGTCTTTGACAGATGTGCAGAAAATCATAGAGATTTTTCCGCATTTTCGCATCCGTGCGTTCCAGTGGATAAAAACAGTAGGAATAATTATGAAGCAAAAATCACTTATATTTGATGCAGATAACACTCTGTATAAAGTAAATGCAAAAACCGCCTATGAAAAGCAGTTTTCCTTTATCTGCGACTCTTTTGGGTTCGATAGAATCGCATTTAAGGAGGAATGGAAAAAGATAATAAAGACTGTTGAATTCTCCACTTCTCTAATTAAAAGAAGCAGAGAATACAGTTTCACAAGAGCAATAAATATTGCTTTGGAAAAGAAAAAACACCATGTAGAAAAAAATATCATTGAAGATGTGGTGGAAAAATCCCTCGAACTGTTTTACGAGGAATTGCTTAAAACAGGAATTGAATTTGACAAAAAAATACCACCAATGATTCTAAAGCTGAAAAAAAGATACAACCTCTTCGTTGCAAGCGACGAATACAGGAAACCATTGCTGAAAAAATTATCTTTTATGTTTGGAAATTCAGATGATTATTTTGACGATATTGTGAGCTGTCAGGAAGCAGGATGCCTAAAACCTTCAAAAAAATTCTACGAATATCTTATTAAAAAATACAAGTTTGATGCCAAAAGCATGACCATGATAGGAGACGACTGGAGGCGGGATTTGGAGCCGGCAAAGCAGATGGGAATTGTTACAGTCCTTGTAAATGCTAAAAAAGAAGGTTGTCCTGATATTTGGATGAATGAGATAAATCAATTGATGCCGGATGAGTTGTAGAGCAGGCATTATTTTCTATAGAGAGTTATTGTTTTTACACCTTTTCATCTTAGTTTATATTATCTTCATAAAAGTATATGTGTTTTTCTTCGGAGAAAAGGGTTTTGACAAATCTTCCGGTGTCGGATTACCCACAAGCAATAAATTACCTTCATGAGCGCAGTATCCATCATTTTGGTTACATTCCTCCATCTTATTATAAAAGCTATTTGAAGTAACTGTATCTTTGTAAATTCCAGGGAGTATTTCTTTGTATGAAAATTTTTTTGTTTCCAAGGACACATTTTCTCCATTCACAACAGTCCAAACAATATAAGTATCTCCAATTTCATTTTTCCAGTCTTCATCCACATATATATCAAAGATTATTCTTTTGTTTTTTCTGTCTAATTTTGGGACAATATATCCATCTATGATTTTATTTTTTGGATCCAGTTCAGGAGTAACCTGCATAATTATTGTTGATTTCTTTTTTCCTTCAGTTTTAATATAATAACCGGAAAAAAGATTTCCTTTATATTGTCCTTTTATTGAAAATATAAGACGTTCTATATCTGATCTTATTGGACTTTCATACCTTGTTTTGCCATCAGTTATATTTTCTACACTTATTGATATTTTCCCATTATGATTATATATTCCTTTGTATTTTGTTTCTTGGAAAGAACTTTTTGATCGTTCATTTATGGACATAAGACCAAATAAGACAATAATTAATAAAAACAAGCAGGCAATGAACAAGATATATTTTTTATTTTTCTCAAAAAAAGATTCTTTTTTCTCAGCAACATATTCATCTAATTCTTCATCCATAATCATTATTATTTCAACGGTCAGGCCATTCATCAGTAGTTACTTGATCTGCCCATGTTGCTGCTGCACCAGTTATAAACAATGCAGCAGGTGTTGCAAGAGGACTAAAAAGACTCACTATAATTCCATCTACAAGAATACTTCCTCCAAAAATAGCCAGTTTTATTCCAACATCAGTATAACCAAAGGTATCATAACAATAGCTGTCCTCCACAGTATAACCTGATGCTTTTTCTATCCTTATTGCTTTCTGCTGGAAATTATGTTGACCAATACTAGTGCACTTTGTGTTGCAATTGGTGGTTACACAAGGAGTACACTCGCCTAAGAATATACCTTTAGGACGACAATCCCAAGCACAATTCAAAACTATGCAACCAGTACAGCCTGCGCCTTCAAAGAAAGTACCAAGGGGATCCCAATCATCACATATTTTTACACCCATTTCATTAGAATCTATGTCGCTGTCGAAAGGAAGTACTCCTTCAATACCACCAACATAAAAAAACTCTCCGGCTATTTTATGTCTTGCATCATCTTTTATTTTTTTGTTTATATAACAATCTGCTTGATAAGCACCAGTATCTGTTGTAACTTTTAAATTGATTTTGCACGGAGATGCCAGGAAAAAATTAGTGGCTTTTCCCATAGCATCATCTGTTTTTTTTAATCGAATATAATATTCATCTGATTCAGGAGATAATTCATAAGTATATGGATCATTGTAAGGTTTTTTCAATGCCATTTCATTTAATTGCACCGGTATGGCTTTCCCTAACACAGAATCTTCATATATACTAGCAACTCCAATTGCTGTTGCGGCAGCACACAATGCTTTGCTTTTTGCCCCACCAGGCATTCCTATCATACACTTAGATATCCCCTGTGCTGCACCGCCAGACATTTGGTCGATAGGTATATCTTTGCCATAAACCTCTACAGTAGTTATATCAACACCTACAGCTGCATCTGTGGCCCATTCAACACTAAGCATTTGCCATCCTTTCCCTTCTTTTAGACCTGCCTTACCCGTAGTTACACTTGCATCAAATAGAAGAGAAACTTCCTTTATCATCTTTTGACAGAGTGGAGAGTTACAATATTGTAGTATTCTATGACCCATAGTTATTTTTTTAGTTAATGCATCTCTGATTTTTGTGTCTACTAAAGCAGTGCCAATATCAGCAGTCATACGATTTACAAAAGTCTCTGTAGTTGTACCGCCAGTTAAGATATCATCCATTTTGTTTCCTTTTCCTGCAACCTGTACCCATTTATCTAATCTGTCCTTAAACAATGCCTTCTCTCCCATCGGAAAATTAAATGTATTTCCTATTTTTGTGATTCTGCCGGTTTTGTAAAAATCAAGAAAAGTTTTTTCAAAATAATCTTCGAAAAGATATACTTCATCCGCACTTAATTTTCCATTTCGTAATACTCCATGAGCAACAATTCCATCTGCATCTACGTTTGCAAAATAAGATCCCAATGGATTTCCGATTAAATAAGAGGATCCGGTATCTGGATCGGTACTTATGTGTCTTAGCGTGTCATCAACCACTTTTACTTTTTTTATACTTTCTGAAGTGTATGTGCTTGCCGAACTCGACAAAGCATCGTTCAGTTTACTCTTTAGTTTGGTTGAAATCAAAGCATCTGCATCTGCTGGAGAAATGCCTAATTCTTTTTGTAATATTAAAGACGCTTTGGTATCGCCAGCATCAGTGCCTTTGAGTAATTGCTTAATAACATCATCTGCAACATCATTAACATTAGTGGTGAGCCCTGCTGACACCAATTCAGCAGATATCTGGTTTTGAGCAGTTTTTCCATATATGGAGTATTTGAACATTTTTCTTACAAGCAATTTTTTCATTATAGTTTTTGTTACACTACCAACTCCTTCTTTTGTTGCGTATTCACCTGCTTCTTTCATAGATTTCCCTACAATATGATTGGATAATTTAGTAAGACCCGCTCCACCAGCAGGACCAATAAAATTTACAAAACCACCAAACAAAATCATTACTACCGCAAGTTCATCGCCTTCAACCAGCCAAGCTGTATCTTCACCTTTAGGGAATGATTCATAATAAACAAGATATATTGGATCGCCAACTCCTTTTAGAGTATCTCTTAATATACTGGCTCCACCTTCCTGAGGTAAATAAAAATCCTTTACTTCACAACTACCAGATCCTGTTGTACAATCCACAACAACTCTATGAATTGAGTCTCCCTGGGTGACAAACTCTATTTTATTTGTGTGGATATCAAGAGTATTTGGAAAGATTTCAACACCAGCCGGCAGATTAGCACCATTACAGTTATCTCGTGTATTCATACCAAAACTCCCTGGATTCAAATCATAATAAGCAACAGCATCAATGGCGCATGAGAGTGCCTGTGTGGAAGATTGTGCAATAGTTGCATCGCCGTAGCCACTTAAGAACCCCAAAATCTTATTATATGCCTCCTCTATAATTTCAAGAACAACTTTATTATTATACATGCCTATAATAACAAGGGCAGTAATAACAATAAGCAATACCATCTTAACTACTGTCCCCATCTCTATACTCATAAAATATTATTCACTTCACATATATAAATATTTGCTTTTGATTTTCAAATTATTCCAACATCTATTTCCAAAGCGATATGAACATTACTTTCTTTTCTTTCAGTTCCTCTTCTAATCCATTTTAATACTGCGAAGATTTATACAATTGTTCGCAGTATCAATTTTATAAGGAAGGTGGCAAAGGAATATCGTCTTCAATCAGCCACTTCCAAAGCGGCACAAACTTTATTTTGTTACTACATATAATTTCTTCATCTTCAAAATCAGCTGTAAGTATGAATTTGGAGTTGGTAGTTAGAAGACTTGTATGCTCCCAACACCCGGCTCTCCGCCCCCAACAGTTCTTCCGTGTCTTCTGTGTGTCATTCAACAAAGTTGAATGTGCAGAAAAGTAGAGGAGTCATCCGTATCAACAGATGCGTAGAAAATCATGAGAGTCATCGGTCTTTGATCGATGTGCGGAAAATCTTTGAGTCATCTGTATCAACAGATGTGCAGAAAATCATAGAGATTTTCCTGCATTCCTGTGTCTGGCATTCTCGCATCCCATAGATTCAAGCCACTCATTCTCAAACAAAATAAAACCCCAAAACATAAGTTTAAATATATATAATTATTTTTATATATACTTCATGTTAACCAGTTGATAAAATATGGCTTATTCATACATAAAAAAAATTAGTCTGGAAGGTTTTAAATCATTCCGGCATAAGACCGACATCCTTTTTGAGCCGGGTTTTAATGCAATAGTAGGACCAAACGGCAGTGGAAAATCAAACCTTCTCGATGCATGCGTTTTTGTTTTCGGTTTTCCATCACGACTTTTAAGAGCATCAAAAATGGAAAATCTTCTGTTCAAGGGAGGCGAAAAAAAGAAGAAGACAAGATTCTGTTGCGTTGAAGTCGAGATTATGAAGACTCTTGAAGACGGAGGTCATGAGGAAATATTAATCTCCAGGAAAATCAATCCACAGGGAGTTTCATATTATAGATTAAATAACAAAGGTGTATCAAAAGCAGAGATAGACAAGGTTCTGGGCGATGCAAACATAAAGCCCAAGGGAGAGAACATTATACAGCAGGGAGATATTACAAACGTGCTTAAAGTCCGCCCAAGAGAGCGGAGGGAAATCATAGACGAGGTTGCAGGAATCCACGATTTCAACGAGAAAAAGATAAAGGCATTCGCCGAGCTGGAGATTGCAGATAGAAATTTAGAAGGAGTCGCAATAGCCCATGCCCAGAAAAAAGAATACTATGAAAAGATAAAAGAAGAAAAAGAGCTTGCCTTAAATTACAGGAAAATAGAAGATGAGGTCAGGCAGTTAAGATTAACCTTAGTCTACTCCAATCTAAAAGGAGCAGAAGAAGAGCTGGAATCAATAGATCAGAATCTCGAGATAAAAAAGCAGGAAATTCAGATACTTACAAAAGAAATAGAAGAATATGACGCTAAAATAATAGAGCGCGAAGAGGCGTTAGAAAGAAGAGAAGAAAGAGTAATTACTGACCTCGACACAGAAAACACCGACCTGAAAAATACAGAAGCGCAGATTAATGAATTAAGTGTAAAGATAACAAGAAGAGAGACAGAGATAGAATCAAAACAGAGCAGGATAGACGATTTAGAGGAATTAAAGGCACGCGCCGAGAAAAATTCAGCAGATTCATCAAAAATGACAGGATCTTACGCAGTCAGGACAGTATTAGAGAGCAGAATAAAAGGAATAATTAATGTCATAAGCCAGTTGTATTCCTGCGATGAAAAATACGCAACAGCAATTTATGTTGCCCTTGGAGGACACATGAACGATGTTGTTGTCCAAAACGAGGACACCGCAATCAAGTGCATTGATTTTTTGAAAAAAAACAGTCTCGGCAGAGTAAGGTTTTTGCCATTAAGCAGGATAAACATGTTTTCCGTCGGAGGCAAAGCCCAGATGTCATCGCAGATGCCCGGCGTCATTGATTTTGCAAAGAACCTCTGCTCTTTTGATGACAAGCATGATATTGTTTTCAGCCACATTTTAAGAGATATATTGGTGGTAGAAGATGCCACCAATGCAAAGATGCTCAAAGGAATAAGATGCGTAACGCTCGAAGGAGACTTGTTCGAAGCAGGAGGAGCAATAGTAGGAGGAAAAATAAAGATAAATGCCGCCGCTGTCAAATCAACCCAGGTAAAAAAAGAATCAGAGGATTACGACAAAAAAATAAATCTTCTTGAAAAAGAGATTCAGGAGCACGAGAAAGAACTAAACGACTTAAGAACATTGCTGTCAGAAAAAGAAAAAGAAGCAATGTCCCTGGACAAGCAGAACAACATGAAGGAATTTTACGAGGAAAAAAAGCGCCATGGGCATGATATTGACGAGTTAAAATTCAAAAAAAAAGAAGCTTATGAAAACCGGGTTGAAATGGAAAAAGAAGTAAGCAACCTATCTATGAGAAAAATAAGGATGGGAACAGATATTGAAAATTTTAAGATAGACTATAATACTTATGATGAAAGCCAGATGGAAAACATAGAAAAGGAATCTCCTCTAAAACTAAAGAGAAAAATAAGAGAACTTGAATTGCAGCTGGAAAAGATAGGCATGGTAAATCTAAGAGCAATAGACGAATGCGAGATTTACGAAAAGGAATTCGCAGAACTCAACACCAGGCTGGATAAATTAAAAGAAGAAAAGCAGATGATTGTAGACAACATAAACATGCTTGAAGTAAAGAGAAAATCCCTGTTCTTTGAGTCGCTCAGAAATATTTCAGATGAATTCAACAAGATATTTACCCGTATGATGGAAGACGGAGAAGCACACCTGGAATTAGAAAAAGAAGATGATATAGACAGCGGTCTTTTGCTAAAGACAAAATTAAAAAATGTAGAGCGGGACATTGACGCACTATCCGGCGGAGAAAAGACAATGACTGCCTTTGCATTTTTATTTGCAATTCTAAGATACAAACCTTCCTTGTTCTACATTCTCGATGAGATAGATGCAGCACTCGACAAGGAAAACGCCGAGAAAATATCTACTTTAATCAACAGCACAAAAGACACCCAGTTCCTGCTAATCTCCCACAACGAATACACAGTAAGAAATGCAGACCGGGTTTACGGCATTTCAATGCAGGACAACGAGAGTAAAATTTTCAGCATAAAATTAGAATAACATGGAAATCAGTAAAATCATAATAGCATCAGACCATGCTGGTTTTGAATTAAAAGAACACTTGAAATTCACATTAAAAGACAAACAAATAAATGTAGTTGATATAGGAACAGACAGTACAGAATCATGCAATTACCCCATCTTTGCAAAAAAATTATGCAATGAAGTTTTATCAAACAATTGTTTTGGCATTTTAATCTGCGGCACAGGAATCGGCATGAGTATGACCGCAAACAGGTTCAACAAAATCAGGGCGACTTTATGCACCTCAAAGCAAATGGCCCAACTATCAAGACAGCACAATAATGCAAATGTGTTGTGTATCGGAGCAAGGATTACAGGCAAAAAAGATGCAGAAGAGATTGTCAATACTTTTTTAAACACTGATTTTGACACAAGCAACAAGAGGCATAAAAACAGGATAGCGATGTTTGACTATATCACGGCACAAAAGTAAGGCAAGTATTGTGGCGTGATATACGAGCAAAACACATAATGCTATCTAATACCAATTAAATTTTAGGTTATTATGTGTTTTGTTCTAATCATAAGGATTGGAAGAAGTGCACAACGTATCGCTCAAATCCTCAAAATCACAACAAGCTCCGCCAAGTTCGCATATGGTTATCTGGTTTTGGCAATTAGATATTTTTTTAGATATGCATATTTTTTCTGCATTAACATCCGCCTCCACAATAATATTTTTATTTATGGGCTTAATCGAACGCGTGTGGCTCACACCACCACTACAAAAAATAGGAACATTGCATTCAACAGAGACATTATCTTTCCTGAGCATCACTTCAAAACTATCCGGCACATTCATCACCTTAACTCCTTCTTCAACTGTATTTAAATAAAGTAAAGAATTTCTTATTTCTATTGTCTTTGCTTCTGCTATTCTTCTGTAATCAGAACTAAAATTTAAATTAAGTATATTGCTTGTTGCCATAAAAATTAGCAATCCCATTAATACACCAACAATCATCATTATGGCCATTTCATTCATAGCTTTTCGTTTTTTCATAATATTAAAACATATATTAATTATAAATACTTGACTAAGCGCTTAGGTGGCAACACTAAACAATGCTTCTATACATGCCATTCTACTACTATATTCACTTCCCTTCATACAGATTCCAATATTTTCTAAATTATCTATAATATTAAAAATAGTGGCAGTTGAATCATCCACAAGCATAACCACAATGAACAATGCAATTAAAACAAGAATGAATCCCGTCACAAAACCAAGAACAATTTGCGTTTGAGCTTTCCTCCCATCCATATTACCTGTTCTTTAATCCCCTCTAACATCCAGTATCTCTCTACATTCTTTCCCTTCACACGTTCCCTCAATATCCAATATACATTGAGAAAGACATTTTTCACGTAGTTGTAGTTGTGATTCATTGAACATAATCATAGTATTGTTTATTGCTGTTTTTCCTGTATCTGTTGTATTTGACATAATATAAATTAATCCTCCAACAACAGCAAGACACAATATAACTACAATAACAATTGTAACACCAAGCGCTTTTTTTACCATCTAAATCTCCCTCTCTGGTTTTGTTTTCACATCAAGGTAGCCCTGTATTATGTAGTCATATTTTGCTTTTGCAGTAAACCTGTAAGGCTCCATTATATTAACTTCCGGGGCATCCAAAGTACACCGGATTTCCGAGGTCTTACTTTTATATATATCCAGTTTATTTAAATATATCTTGTTTTCGCCCTCATCATCTTTATTCATCGAATCTTTTATCTCCAGCAGGTTTCCGTTATTTCTAAAGTCGCAGAAATATTCATTTAATTCACTCAATGGAAGCCCTGTTCTCCCGAAGATGTCAGAAGGGTTTTTGTTTACGTCCAAAGACAACGTCTTGATATGACCATATCCCGCGCCTTTATTAGAAACAATCAGCTTAATCGTCCATCTGTTCCTTTCTTCATCATCCGTTCCTGTGCTTGATTCTATTGGTTGTTTTGTAGTAGGCTCTATTTCTATTGACATAGGTCCAAATGTCCTGACAGTATTTCCTTTCATGCTCATCTCTTTATCAGTAATCGATTTTTGGATAATTTCAAGAGGATTTGCAAAATAAATATGGCTTTCGCTTTTTGCTTCTGCGCTGTATTTTACATTGAAGTGAAACCTGCAGGGTTGCATAAGACCGGAAGTATCATCGTTGCTCGGAGCTTTTATTTTCCATACAAGTTCAATACTGTCTTTTGGCTCAAGCAATATTTGTCTCCCTACAATGACAGATTGCGCATATTTTGTATCTTTTTTTCCAATAGTTTCTGTTTTTATATCTCCCTCAAACAAGGAGATTCTATAGTTAGGAAATACGTTGAAATCTTTTATGCCATACAGGCTCCCGCAATATTGTGCAAGAACAGAAGATGCAATAAATTTAGAGCTGTCCTCTGGAGGAAGAATGCTATCAATTGCAAGTTCTTCTTTCGTTTTATTCTCCAACTCATAAGGCTCAGTTGTATATCTGCCATTTATCAAAGTGATATTCTCTTCTTCGCTAATATCATAGAGTATCTCTGTCCTGTCAGGCGCAATAAGAGTTACTTGTTCTCCACTTGATTCCATGAGATATTCCGCATAATTCATTACATTCGCATCTGTGCCATCCCATGAGAACCAGCTGTTCCCTTCACGAAATATCCTCTCAGTTCCATCTCCGGAAATCCACAGCAGGTATTTTTTTATTTTTCTTTCTTCAAGCACCATTTGAGCAGGGCTGTGCCCGGTATTAGTAACCCTCAATCTGATTTGAGCAATATCATTAGTGTTTAGCAGGTTGGATGGATAGATATTCAAATAATCCACATAAAGAAGATCTGTTGTTCTTACCGGTTCGTCACATCCTGAAATAAAAACAACCAACGCAATCAGGACAAACAAACCATATCTTTTGAAAGAATGGTTATTTTTACAACTATACATAATACTCTTTTAACTTACAATATACTAATATAATAAGAAAAATATATAAATATGCCTCTATTCTTAGGCATTCTTTTTCCCCTTATGCATAAACTCTTATTTTGTGTATAAGTTTAGACACTTATCAAAAATTCTCTACGCTACAATCATTTTGCAGAATTTTTTCTTAGTTTCATTTCATGTTTTGTTCTCAGTTTTATCATTTTATTTATCCTGTTTATTTCTTTCACATTCCCGAGTTCAAACATCTGCTGTTTCATCAACACTAATGTATCCATATCCATTTTATTCACCCCTCTTTTTAAGTTAAGTCAATCTCTTATCTTCTGCTTACTGACCTGATGCCAGCACGCTTAACTATTTAACAGGAAAACTATATAAAGATTTCCTTTCGTTTTCACCGGTATTTTAAGAAGAATATTAGTTTTCAGCAATCATTCGCGCGTCACAGGCGATTGCTCGTTTTTCATTTACAAACACAGGATTCAAATCAAATTCAGTTATGTTTTCCGCCTCAAACATTTTGGATGCATTTAAAATCAATTTAATCAGTTTTTGTTTGTTTGTCTTTATATTCCTGAAATTATCCAGGATTTTTTTTGATTTTATTTCAGAAATCATGTATTCCACATCTTTTTTAGCCAGAGGAACAAGGCGAAAAGATACATCCTCTAAAACCTCTACAAAAACGCCGCCCAGACCAAACATAATCACTTTTCCAAACTGGGAATCTGTTTTCCCCCCGACAATAACTTCAATGCCGCCGACAGTCTCCTCCACAAGGATGCCATCAATTATTGGCTTATTTTCATTTCCCTGGGACAGCCAGTAATCATTTGCATTGGATAAAATCTTTGCATATTCTGTCTCAAGAGTATGCATATCTCTGATATTCGCAGATACGCAATTTGCATCTGTTTTATGAAGAATATCCGGCGACATGACTTTCATTACAACGGGGTATTTTATTTTTTTTGCAAACCGGCATGCAGAGAGTACATCTTTGGCAAGAAAATGCTTTGGCGTATCAATATCATATTTTTTCAAAAGTTTGTAACTCTCATACTCGGTTAGTTTCATACTATTAATAACAAACTAAAACTATTTAAAAAAAACGGTATTATAATAAGCATGTTAAGAGCATGTTCAATTTGCAGGAGACTGACCGAGAAAAGAGAATGCGACGTATGCAAAAACAAAGATTTGAGTGAGGAATGGAGTGGGCTTGTTGTAATAGCAAATCCAAAGGAAAGCATGATTTCGCAGAAACTCGACATCCAGACATCGGGCATGTACGCTCAATACGTAAGAAGCCTATAAGTGATTAAAATGAAATTAATGAAAATAGAAGAAAAAGACAATAAGTTGCTCAACAGGAAAGAACTTGTCTATGAAATCCAGACAGATGGTCCTACAAGCAAAAAGCAGGATGTAATAGATGAGATTGCAAAACAGGAAAAAAAAGACAAGGAGCAGATAGTTGTAATAATAATAAAACAGGCATTTGGAAGGACAAAATGCTATGCAACTGCTTATATTTATGATTCAAAAGACAATGTATTAAAGAAACAAAAACACAAGAAAGGACCTAAACCCGGGGAAAAACGCGAAGGCGGGGAAAACGCTTCTGAAGGCAACGAAGAGAAAAAAGAAGGCAATTAAATTTAAATAAGGTGGAATTATCGCAAAAAAAGCAAAAAGTAAATCAAAGCACAAGAAAGTAGATATTTCAAAAAAATATGAAGTATCTGACAACAAACTGACAAGAAAGTTTAAAAAATGTCCAAAATGCAGGAATGTTCTTGCAGACATGAAAGACAGGTATTATTGCGGATACTGCAGATATACAGAGATTCTCAAAAAGAAAGAGTAATTGATTATGGCTGGCTTAATAAGGTTAGGTCTAAGAGAAATAATAAGTATAGTGATGGTAGTTATAGCAGTTATTCTCTTGGGTCATATGGTTGTTGAATATTTGGGTTTTGGTTTTTCGGATATAGTGGTTGAGTGAAGTCAAGTCAAAATAGTAATTTTCAATAAGATTTTTGAAGAGATGGATGCTCACTCGGAATTTGCTCTTTATTCACAATATACGGCAAATTCATTGTTCTTAATCCAAATACGTCAGGAGAGGGATTCGAACCCCCGTGGGAGAACCCACTGGTTTTCAAGACCAGCGCACTACCAGGCTGTGCGATCCTGACATATTAAAATAGAAGGAGTAATTATAAAAACTTATAAATTTATGGAACCGGCACGATTCTTATTATTTCCGCGACCATATCATCTGTATTAATATTGCTTGCCTTTCCTTCATAATTCAACAGCATACGGTGCCTTAATATACCGGTAGAGACTTCCTGCACATCTTCCGGAATCACATATGCCCGGTTGTGCATGAAAGCAACTGCTTTTGACCCAATAAATAGGGCAATACTTGCTCGTGGTGAAGAACCCCATGCCAGGTAGTTGGCATATTTGTAAGGTAATTCTCTCGCAGTACGGGTAGTCATTATAATATCCACAATATACTGCCTGATAGCAGGAGATAAATATATTTTTTTTACAAGTTTTTGGATTATTACTAAAGCAGGAGGGTCAGTAACCTCCTGTATTTTAAATTCATCCATTGACTTTACAGTAGAATTATTTTCAACAAGATATATTTCATCTTCTTTCGGAGGATAGTCAACCAGTATCTTAAACAAAAACCGGTCAACCTGAGCTTCAGGCAGAGGGAAAGTACCTCCCTGTTCAACAGGATTTTCCGTTGCAAGAACAAGGAATGGTCTTGGAAGCTGGAATGTTTTTCTTCCGATTGTAACCTG
>JAGLPV010000012.1 GCA_023137195.1 Candidatus Aenigmatarchaeota archaeon
CAGCTTGCTGCGGGGTTGTTCATTGTCGTAAATTTTGTAATATTCTTTAATCTGTATGACCACAAAACTATTTAAATATTAAAAAATTGCATTATTTTGTGGTCATACGATTGTTTTTATTTGTTGTATTCTTAGATATAAAGTTGTAGAATGTGTATAAACCCTACTATTACTGAACATGAGTTTAACTTTAGTCCTACTATTATTAAACTCAAGTTTAATTTTAGTAAGCTATTGTCCGCGTAGAAAGTTAAATCCGCAGAACTCACGGATGCGAGAAAATTTCTATGATTTTCCGCATATTCAATTTCATTGAATACCCTACAGGAAATTTTTTTATGTTCCTTTCCTATGCATTCTTGCGAATTTGTTTAGGTCTGCGGCTATGCTTTGGTTATACTTCTATTTCTGTTTTAGACTTTTCAATCAAATTCTCGTATTTTTTTAGAATTGGGTTGATTTTTTTTGTAGGAAATATTCTGTTTGGGTCTCTGCCATCCCGCTGAATTTTCCTGGGTTCTTTAGGACGGAGTCTGCGTCTTTTTGTGTGAAAGGGATTTTCTACACATTTGATTTTATTGAATGAAGCCATAAAGGAAAGGAATAGTTCTATTGATTATTGTGTCTTCCGGTGGATTAGCTCACAGAGGATAATTATATAAATATCTCTTTCTTGTTTAATATATGGAAAGAAGACAGATGCAAAAAATGGAAAATGAGATTGTCGATAGAATTACTCCCATAATAGAAAAAAGAATTGAGGCAAGAATAAAGCACCGGATTGTCCAAAGCATTGTAGATACTCTTGACGAGAATTTTTATCCTCCTGAAGAGATGATTAAAGAGGAATATGTTAAGCAAATCGAGGAAGCTGAAAAAAGAGTCAAGCGAGGAGAAGGTAAATCTTTTAAGGACAAGGATGAACTCTTAAATTATTTGGAGTCTTTGAAAGAATGATTTCATTATGTTTGCTTACGATTTAGATGATAAACTAATTTTTAAATTCAAAAAAATTGCGAAAAAAAATCATTTGTTGTATGATATGATTTTTAAGAAGATTAAGCAGATAACAAAAAATCCACAGCTCTGTAAACCATTGAAAAATAGGTTAAAAAACAAAAGACGGGCACATATTGGACATTTTGTGCTGGTGTACGAAATTGACGAAGAAATCAGCAGAATTGTATTTTTAGATTTTGACCATCATGACAATATTTATGATTAAACAAACAATAATTAAACTTCGTAACAATTGATTTGATTAATGCACGGATGTGAGAACAGAAGATGCAAGTGTAAGGATAGAAGAAAAGTTCTCCTTTCTCCCGTAGATTATACTTCTATCTCGGTTTTAGACTTTTCAATTAAATTTTCGTGTTTTTTTAGAATTGGGTTGATTTTTTTTTGCAGGAAATATTCTGTTTGGGTCTCTGCCATCCCGCTGAATTTTCCAGGGTTCTTTAGGATGGAGTCTGCGTCTTTTTGTGTGAAAGGGATTTTGTCGTCTTCTGCGATTCTTTTGAAAAAATCGTTTTGTGCTCCATCACTCTTTATTTTGTTTCCTGCATCAAGAGCGTGTTTTTTTAGGAGTTCGTGCATTTCCTGCCTGCTTTTTCCTTTTTCAACGCATTTCATTAGGATTTCTTCTATTGCCATGAAGGGCAGTTCTGCGTTTAGGTGGGATTTTACCTGTGCAGGGTAGACAATTATTCCTGAGGCGATATTTTCGTATAATAGTAAAATGGAATCTGTTAGCATAAAGCTTCTCGGGATTTCAATTCTTCTTAGGGCGGAGTCGTCTAAGGTTCTTTCGAACCACTGGTTTGAATGCATTGAGTGGAATTCTGTCGGTATGTTCATTAGAGTTCTACTTAAGGCACAGATTCTTTCCGAGTGCATTGGGTTTCTTTTGTATGGCATGGCTGAACTGCCTGTCTGGTTTTTTCCATATGGTTCTTCCATGATTTTTAAGTGGGCTGCGATTCTTAAGTCTGATGCAAATTTACAGGCAGAGCTTCCGATTCCTGCTAATGCTTCTGCTATTTTTGCGTCTATTTTTCTTGAATAGGTCTGGGTTGTTACTGCGTATGCATCGTTGAATCCCAGTTTTTTTGCGATTAGTAAATCGAGTTGTTTTACTTTGCTTTTGTTTCCTTTGAATAATTCTAAGAAGGATGCCTGCGTTCCGACTGTTCCTTTTGCGCCTCTTGCTTTCAGGAGGGATTCTGTGAATTCTAAGGATTCCAGGTCTGTTAGTAAATCTGCTAAATATATTGTTGCGCGCTTGCCGATGGTTGTTGGTTGTGCGGGTTGCATGTGGGTGTAGCCCAGGGTTACTAAAGACTTGTGTTTTTGGGCAAATTTGGATAGATGGAAAATTACATTGATTAATCTTTTTTTGATGATTTGTATTGCTTTTTTTTGTAGGATTAGGTCTGTGTTGCATCCTACGAACTGGGATGTTGCGCCGAGATGGATTATTTTGGCGGCTTTTGGGCACTGCTTTGAATATGCCCAGACATGAGCCATTACATCGTGCTTTATTTCTTTTTCTTTTTTGTTGGCATCTTTGAAATTTATGTTGTCTTTGTTTTTCTTCATTTCATCTATTGCTTCTTTGCTGATTAGGTTGTCTAATCCTAATTCTCGTTGGGCTTCTGCTAAGGCAATCCAGCATTTTCTCCAGGTTTGGAATTTGATTTGGTCGGAGAAGAGATTTTTCATTTCGTCACTGCAATATCTTGAACCTAAAGGGTCTTTATAGGTGGAGTAATCCATGTTAATATTATGAGTGAGTAAATTATATAAATTAATTAGTGTATTATATTGTATGGTCAAATTCTCTGTTAAAGAGTTGTTGGAAGAACTCCGAAAAGCGGGCGATGTTCTGGACAATATTGAGAAAGGAGATTTGACTGATGAACAGAAGGGGAAATTGCAAAATATATACGGGGAACTTGCCTCTGTTGAAAATTCTGTGAAAAAGGATGGTGGAGAAATTGACATAGGGACTATCCAAGAGGTTTGTGATGAGATAAAGATTGTTGATGATTCAAACTATCGGCATAAAAAATACCTGTTGGAAGGGATTCCTGTGAATACTGCTAAGGAACATGAAATAATGAATGGTTATTTTAGGTACTTGAAAGAAGGGAGTAAAATACCCGAGGGAAAAAAAATATTTGATTTGATAGAAAAATATAGGCTTATGTCAACATTTCCTTCTTTTGATGAGAGAGAGGAAGATGCCAGAAGGGATTACATTGAGAAATTACGAGGTTATGTTTTTAGTCCGGGGAAATATAGAGATGCGCAGAAAGAAAAAGGGATATTTGCTCTTGTTGGAAAGTATGGTAAGTTGAGAAATGAGTCAACGCACGATGAGATAGGAGAGAGAAAGAGGCGCAAGTCTCTTGGAGATACGGTAGAAAAAGTACATAAGTTGTTGGGGGGTTCTCGTTCTTCTGAAAAGGTTGTTGATGATTCCCGGATGTGGTATGAGAATCCCGGGGGTGAAGTAACTTCTGTAAGGAAGAATGGTTTTTTAGGTGGTGTGGCGAAAAAAGTCGGTGCGATAGGGGGATTGTTAACTACAAGGACAGGTGGTGCATTCCCGAACTTTGGAAGAAAGAAGAAGAATACAGAATATGAAGAGGCAGTAACTCAATCGGGCAGAACGGAACCTGATGAAAGTAAAAGTCTGCAAGAGGAAACTCTAAAAAGAGGCAACAAAAAAGCTTTTTCTGGATTGGGACTTGGTTTGTTTGGAGGAAAATCAGACCCATGCTATGAAATCATAAAACGATTAAAAAACAGAGAACTAGAATGGCTGGGAGAAAAGGACATTCCTTGCCTGATTAAGGCATTGGACTATGAAAAAGAAGGCATATCTAAAGTCGCCATTTCAACACTCGCAGATATTGGAGAACCAGCAATAGATCCTTTGATTAAGGCACTGGGAGATAAAAAAATAATATTATGTAAGAATGCTACTCTAACACTAATTAATATAGAATCATACCTTCCAAAAAATAAAAAAACCAGATTATTTCCTGCGATTAATCCTTTAATCGGGATACTTGAATATGGATATCGAAAGGCAGTTCCTAACACCAGGAATCTGCTTTGGAAATGTGTGTATTCTCCCTCTGTTTATCGGCTTAGTAAAATATCCGAATATAAAAGTGTATGTTCTCCTGCTGTTAATCTGCTTTGTAAAATAGCCGAATGTCTTCCGAAAAATAAAAAAGACAGATTGATTCCTGTGATTCATCCTTTAATGAAATGTTTTGAAGCGGAGGTGTTACATCTGGATGACACGTGTTTAAAGATGCTCGAATTGGTGGGTGAACCGGCGATTGAAATTTATATCAAAACTACATTTAGACACTGGGACTTACAGGAGGACACTTTACAGTCAATTGAACGATTTGAAAAAAGAGGCATACCAGTAAGTAAACTTTTAATCAATGCACTTGAGGATGAAAATGAACAGGTGCGTGAAAGAGTTGTTTTGTTGCTTAAGAATAATGAATTGAAAACATTTGTAAAAGAAGCATACTCGTATTTTAAAAATAACATAAAATCAACAGAGCGTCAAATTAAAGAATGGGCAGGGGAGAAGAAGGATAAACTGATAACTATTTTAAGAATAACACAATCTCTGAAAAGATTAAATATAGAAAATTCTGAAGAGATTATATCTTACTTATTGAAAACAAAAAACAAAACTCTAATTGAATCTATATGTAAGAATACTGATCAAATATTGTCTGGTGCAGTAATAAACCGCATAAATACTCTTTCTTCTCCAAAAGACAAAGTTAATGCATTAAGTTTGTTGAACAAAAGTATTTTACAAGTAGATGCAATAAAAAAAGTGACTGAAAAAAGAGCATCCGAATATTTTAACGAACTGGGAGAAATGCCGGACAAGGATTCTTTTGTTGCACTCAAAGGAATGAATCCCCCAGATGAAAATATTTCTTTTGGTGTTGAAAACTGGTTGAATAATAAAAGAAAGGCATCAGACATTAGTGAAGAGAGCAGAAAAAAAGCTTCTTTATTTTTCAGGAAACATAAGGATATGCCCGATGGAGTATTGCCACAGGTGTTGGATCTTGTTGGGAGAGGCGTTCCTGAAGAACAAATACCTGCTCGGTTGAGGTATGTAGAAGAAATTAAATTTCTGGAAAAGCATAATTTCACTGCTTCGAAAAAGAATATCTCTTTTCTGTTTAAGAATAAAAAGAAGTTTAGCCGATTAAATGAAGAGAAAATAGTAAGTAAGTTAGAGGAAAAACAAGAAAGACACAAGAAGGGTATAGAAGAGAATCTTCAATATCTCAAGAAGCAAAATGTTTTTAATGAGCTCAATACAGTGAAAAAGGCATTTTCAGAAATCTTTAAAGACGAGAAAAAGTATAAATTAGCAAACAATAAATTTGATGATCCGGATGTAGTAAAAGTAGCTGGTTTTTATTTTTCAGGTAAATTAACCAAGTTACATAGAAAACATCTGAAAAATGTTTTATCTGAATACAACGAAGGTCTGAAAACGAATGAGAAAAAAGCAAAGAGTAGAGTCAATAAATACATTTTGTCACTTAAAGAAAATGTTAGGGAATCCCGAAAATTGCGTTCTTATGGTTATGATTTAGACGCACTAAAAAAAACAGAATTAACTACAAGTGCATCTGATATTTTTCAGAAGAGTATAAAACAGGAGGAAATAAATAAACGAATCAATGAAATAAAAGGGATTCTCCAAAATAAAAATATTGATTTAGTGGTTGGTAAAGGAGATTGCATTTCAAACCAAAATAAAATAATTGATGAACTCAAAGAGAAAACAAAAGATGCCGGATTGATAGAACATATCAGGGAAATTTTAAAGCAAATAAGGGACATCAATGAAAAGGAAATAAAGCCACATAAAAATAAAAAATCAGGAGATATTCGTGTTTTTGTAAGCGATGATTTTTTCAGGTCAATAAATTTTGGAACATATTTTAATGTATGCACTTCTCTTGATGATGGAGAGAGTAGAGATACTGCTTTGGTATATGCCATGGAGGAAAACAAGCAGGTACTCTACTTAACATATAATAAGACTATTGTTTCAGCAAGGAATTTACTTTTGACAAGAGGATGTATCTTAAGTACAGTTTCTTATAATAGAGGAATGAATTATAATTTTGAAAATATCTGGGCGGACTTTTTTTTGAAACTATCTAAAAACAGCAGAAAACCGATTTGTTTTAGTTCAAGAGAAGGAGATTCTTTTAAACGTGCTTTAGAGAACAAAAGTGAAAATATTATTAAATCAGAGAGCACTACGAATATTATTGACAAAGTGATATTTGATGAATTTTATGATGATCACGAGGAAATAAATTTTAATGGTCATTCCTCACATAAAATAGAAACAGACAAGGATTTTATTCTGAGAGATGGAACTCCTAAAAAACAAAAAAAGCCGTCATTAATTAAAAAATTATTTGAAAAAAAATCAGGTACTTTGGTTGGTGGCACGAGTCATAAGTTGGGTAAAGAGGATTATGATAAATACGAGGATTCTGTTGTTAAAACTGATGAAAAAGATGCTCTTTTAGATGGAGAATTTAAGGATATAAAAGATGTAGTGGATTCAAATCCAGGTGAGAGTAAGAAGATACAGGGAGAAACTACTGGGAAGAAGAGTTTTATTCCTGATGTATTAAAGAAATTAACAAAATCTAAAAGTGCACTCCCTAGCTTGGGAAGAGAGAAAAAGAATGCAGAACCTGAATGTGTTCCAAAAGAAAAAAAACAATCCAATCCTCTTTTGAATTTTAGAAAAAAGAGAATACCCCAAGAAGATGAAATTCTTCATTTAATTGAATCAATGGATACCGCGGATGTCGGGAGCAGATTTCATGACCCATCAGACAAACTTTTTCATATTGGCAAACCTGCAATTCCTTATTTGATTGAGGCACTCAAGGATAAGAGAGTAATTGTTGCTAAGCTGTCTGCTAAACTTCTTGTAAAAATGGGAAAACCAGCAATCGCAAAAATAGAAGAATTTCTGGAAGAAGGAAAAATAACAATGGATTTTGTACTTCCAGTATATGTGAAGTCAGGATATGTTCTTGGGGATATGAGAAAATTATATGAAAAATTTTGTCATGAAAAATCGCAAAAACCTATAAATTTAAATTTAAACTATGAATCAAACAAAGAGCAGTTGAACAAAAATATACCTGAACCCAAATATGGAGGACTACTCTACAAACATTCTTTAGAAAAATATCCGGTAATGGTGGATTTATTCAGTCATGTAATGATAAAAGACGTAAAAACGATTTTTCTGTATAAAACGTATTTGGATATTAATAAACCAAATAAAAGGGATACAACTTCATTCCAATCAGCACTATATTTGCTCTGTATTTTATGCGACAAGAACGTAATTTCTCCAGATAAAACAGATGAATTATTGCAGACATTATTTTGTAATAACAAACCGGAAAATTGGATGGAAAATAATGTTCTTCCTGTTGTAGAACAGTCTCTAAAAGACAAAAATATTAATATTAGTAAATTAAAATGGAAAGACAAATTGATAGAGTGTATTGTTCTGGAAGGAGGATCACGACATTCTTTGAAAGAGAATCCTAAAATAATTAAGAAAAATATCAATTATATTTTAGATAAAATAGAAAAATGCAATAAAGGTAATTTTCTTCTCAACTTGTGTTTTGCTTCAATACTAGGTTATTATGAAAGAGACCTCATCCATAAGACTATTAATTATATTCTGAGTAAAATGACTTTATGGAACAAGTCATTTATTATTATTGATTCATATGATCCAGAACCAATGAATGGAGTTAAAATGCATGGATCTATTTTTTCCATGCCTTCAGAAATCGGTCATATGGTACATCTTGCTGTAGACCACCCAGTTACATTATTACATAAATTACAAGAGAGTGAAATAGCAGACAGGATTATTTCTTCGATAAACACAAACGGAAAAATAATCTTAAAAACAGATTTGGCTCTGGAATACATACATGCTATTTATGAGTACGGTCAGATATTAGATAAGAGATTAGACAATGATAAGTTAAACAAAATTTTAAGAGAATTCGATGGAAATATACATACTCTTTCAAAAGCAAACATATTCTACATCGGATTAATCAGGAAACAGAAAACAAGACATGAAACAGAATCTTATGCTCTTTCTACAAGAGCTAAAATTGATATGATAGAAAAATACATGTCGAAAAAAGAACCAGATGCCATAGCAGGAATATTATCTATCGTATCCAATCTTAAAACTTTTAATAATATTGCACCTCTTTCAGAAAAACAACTAAGAAGTAATTCTCAAGCTCATTTGTTTGCAGAACGCGTTGCAGTAGAATTTACAATAAACATTGCATTGGCTTTTTATGATAATGGATACAGTGTTGGAGTCTTGTCTTATGTTCAGCACAGGAGTGTTGAATATATACTTGAAAATACAAATATGGATGGTTCCCGGGATTGGGAAAGTGTATTTGAAACGATTTATGAAATTAATCCTGCACAAATCAAAAGATGGGTAAATGAAGGAATCAAAAAAAGAGAAATTACAAAGGGCAATATTTACATGGAAAAAACGCCGTTAGAAGATATTGAGAAAATGCTTGAGAATAGTGTCGAAAGACCAAAGGACATTGTGGAGAACTACAAAAGGTCAAGGCAGTTTGAGGGTGGATTTGAAACTGTAAAAGATGTTCGTGATGCGGATTTAGGAGATCCAATGGATGTCAGGCAGTTGATGAAGACGTCTGTTGTTCCTCCGCTTGAAAAACCAGGTAAGGAAAGGTTAATGGCGCAAGAAGAAGCAGTGAAAAAACTGGAAAAAGTTCGCGAGAAGAATCCAAGAATGTATGGGGATGCTTTTGAGGAGTTGCAGAGGAAGGTGCCGAGATACGAAGGAATGAATGTTGTGGAGGAGGAAGAGAAAGTAGAGAGCAATGGTTTTTTCAATAGGGCATTTGAGAAATTAAAAAACCCCAAAAGTCTACTCCCTAGCCCGGGAAGGGAAAATCACGAACAAGAACCTCCTTCAGATGAAAACTCATTAAAAAAAGAAAAAAGAGTGTTCGAGAAAAGAGAAGTAGAATACGCACCAGAAATAGTTTTGCCAGATAAAGAAGGAAATGGTTCAGCATATATGTTTAAATCTCCTGAAATGTTGAATAAATACAATACGGTTCGGAAAGATGTAGAAAAAAAATACGAAGAATTGCTGAAAATAGTAAAAAATATTAGAACTGACAAAAATAGCAGGGAAAAATTAGCACAACTATTCAGGGAAAATAAATATAGTACAATATTATCAAATGATTTTAAGGACTGTTATTATTTATTGGATGGTCGGGCAAATAGAAAATCAAATGCAATAGAAATAGCATTAAAAAAAATAGAAAATAAACGCGCAATCAAACTTATTCCTTGTTGTGTTGTGGTTCCCTATATGACATGGATTGACCTTTGTCGAAAGTTATATGTGAAGGACAGCGTATATGATACAAATGGCATGTGTTTTTATTTACGGAGAACTAATACTTCTATCTTATTCCTACGAGAAAGTCTGTTTAATATTCTGCCAATAAATACAAAAACTATTATTCATGAATTAATACACTCGCTATATAATATTGTGAGCCAGACAGAAAATATCGTCAAGAATTCCAATGGACGGGCGCTGATAGACGAAACAATTGCTGGTCGAATTGGAGGGGTGTCATTTAATGACATAGAGAAGATATTGGTTAAATATTATATTGATTATTATGAGATAAAAGAAAAGGAGAAATTTGAAAAGCAGATTCATGAGAAGTTAATTCCTGTTGCAAAATATCTTGATAAAAATTATCCAAGACAATTCTTTGATGTAATGGCGCGTGCCAGAAGTATTGATGAACTGTGGGATGCATTTAGAGATAAAGTTGGGAAGAGTTCAGGGTTATTTAGCGGATTGCTTAAACCGTTTTCTAAAAAGGCTTCTGGTAGAATAACAGAGGGCGAAGGGCAGAGGAATGTAAAAGGAGAGGTGAATTTTAATGGGGATTTATCGGGAGAAGTAGTTTCTGGAGAAAAGAAAAAGAGTATTCTTAAGAATGTAGCTGAGAAGTTTGGAAAGAAAAAGAAGAATACAGAACATGAAGATATAATAAGAGCAGTAACTCAATCGGACAAAACAGAACCTGAGGAAAGTAATAGTAAAAGTTCAACTCCAAATAAAAAAGCTTTTTCCAGATTGGGACTTGGTTTGTTTGGAGGAAAATCTGAAAAAACAGACCCATGTAATGAAATCATAAAACGATTAAAAAACCGAGAACTAGAAGGACTTGGAGAAAGGGACATCCCCTACCTGATTAAGGCATTGGACTATGAAAAACAAGGCATATCCAGAGTCGCCGTTTCAATACTCGAAGGTATTGGAGAACCTGCAATAGACCTATTAATTATAGCACTGAAAGATAAAAAACCAATCTTGCGTGAGAATGCCACTTGGGCACTTAGGCGCATAGGATCAGACCTTCCGAAAAATAAAAAAAGCAGATTGATTCCTGTGATTAATCCTTTAATCGGGATACTTAAATATAAATATCATACTGCCTGTTATCACGCTGTTAATCTACTTGGCACAATATCAGAATGTCTTCCGAAAAATAAAAAAGACAGATTATTTCCTGCGATTCATCCTTTAATGAACTGTTTTGAAGAGGGAGTGTTGAAGCCGGATGACAGGAGTTTAAGGATGCTTGAATCAATAGGTGAACCGGCGATTGAAGCTTTAATCAAAACTGTATCGAGGCACAAAGGAGGACTATGGGAAGAACTTTTCGATACAATTGAAGAATCTGAAAAAAGAGGCATACCCGTAAGTAAACTATATATTAATGCACTTGGAGATGAAAATGAACAGGCACGTGAAAGAGTTGCCTGGTCGCTTGAAAGGATAGCAGGAGATGACGACAACAGATTATTTTTAAAAGAAGCATACTCGTATTTTAGAAATAACATAAAATCAGCAGAGCGTCAAGTTAGAGAGTGGGCAGGAGAAGATAAGGATAAACTGATAACTATTTTAAGAATAACACAGTCTCTGAAAAGATTAGATATAGAAAATCCAAGAGAGATGATATCTTACTTGTTAAAAACAGAAAACAGAACTTTAATTGAATCTATATTTAATAATACTAATCAGACACTGCCTGATGGGGTTATAAAGCGCATAAATATGCTTTCTTCTCCAAAAGATAAAATCAAGGCATTGTGTTTATTGGACAAAAACAATTTACGAAGGGATGCAATAAAAGAAGAGACCGAAGAAAAATCATCCATGTATTTTGATAAGAAAAAAGGGATTGCCTCCGATGACCCTCGTCTTGCAATTGAAGATGACTTTTTTAATAAACAAAAGATAGCTCTTGCTACTGAAAATTCGCTGAAAGAAAAAGAGAATATCAGTAAAGAAGATAGGAGAAAAGCTTCTGATTTTTTTGAGAGATATCCAGACATTCCTAACGGGGCATTAAAACAGGTGTTGAATTTCATTAGGAAAGGTATTCCTGAAGAAGAAATACCAGATAGATTGACACATGTAGATGAGATTGCTTTTCTGGAAGAGCATAATATTTCTCTTTCAAAAGAGAACATGTCTTTTCTGTGCAGTAAGAAAGGCAAGTTGAGTGATGAAAAAATAGTAGAAACATTGATGGAAAAACAGGAAAATAGAGAAATAAGCGGGGAACTCCAGGATACCAGGAAAAAAAATATTTTTAATGAACTTAGCACCGGGAAAAAATTATTTTCGGAAATATTCAAGAGTGACAAAAAGTTTAAATTAGCAGACGATTTATTTGATGATCCTGATGTTGTAAGGACAGCATCTCTTTACTATTGGCCTAAATTATCTAACCTGCAAAAAAAATATCTGAAAAATATTTTGTTTGAATACAATAAAGGTCTAAAAAATGGACCAATTGCCGCAAAGAGCAGAGTCAACAAATACGTTCTTTCGCTTAGAGAAAATATTAATGAAATCAAAAGACTGCGTTCCGGATATGGTTATAATTTTGACGCACTGAAAAAAACAGAATTGATTACAAGCGTATCTGATGTTGCACAGATAGATATAAAACAGCAGGAAATAAATAGAAAAGTTAAGGATATAAACTCAATATTACAACACAGGGATATTGATTTAGAGTTCAACAAAGATGATTGCATTTCAAACCAAAATAAAATAATTGATGAAATTAAAAAAACAAAGGATGCTGAGTTGATAGAGCCTATCAAAGTAATTCTGACTCAAATCAAAAATACCAATGAGAAGGAAATTAAGCCGCTAAAAAATAAAAGATCAGGGGATATTCATGTTTTTATAAGCAATGACTTTTTCAAATCAATAAACTCCGGAACTTATCTGAATTTATGTACTTCTCTTGTGGGCAAGGGCTTTTATAGAGATCAGGCTCTTATGTATTCGATAGAAGAAAACAAGCAGATAGCGCATCTAACTTACAATAACACTGTTGTCTCAATGAGATATTTATTTTTAACGAGAGAAGGGATTTTAGCTACTCGTTCTTATAATGGAGGGATGAATTACGATTTTGAAAGTATCTGGGCGGACTTCTTTTTGGAATTAAGTCAGAATAGTGGGAAAGATATTTATTTTAGTTCAGGAGAAAGCAAGTCTTTTATGAACGCCAGTGCAGCTAAAAATGGAATTTTTCAAAGACCGCAAATAAAAAATCATTTAATTGACAAGGTTATATTTAGTAAAGTTTATGATGATTATGGTATAGTTGATAGAGATGCTGTAGAGAAATTGCGAATCGTTGGCTCTTCATCAATTAAAGCATATAAGCACAAGTATGTTATAAAAGCGAAAACTGAAAAACAAGAACAGAAAAAGTCATTCTTTGGGCGCATGTTAGAAGGAAGAACAGGCAGTATGCGATCTTTTGGTTCCGGAGGAAATTCAGATAAAAAAGCCAAAACCTACGAAGAAGTAATAGATGAATTAAGAAAAGGAAAATTCATGGACTTTAGGGAAGAAAAGGCTCCTTTTCTGGTTAAGGCACTTGAACATGAAAATCCAAGTGTCCGCGATACTGCTGTCAATGCAATTATAATAACTACACTTAGAATAAAAACAAAAACAGCAACGATAAATCCTTTAATTATATTATTGGGGAATAAAGATCCTATCTTACGTAAAAGAAGTCTTCATGTGATTGGAATGTTGTCAGAAAAACTTCCTGTCAAAAAAATAGATGAAATGATACCTGCAATTAATCCTTTGTTAATATTGCTCAGAAAAGAAAAAAATAAAGATGTGCTCCTGGCGGTAATTAAAACAACAGGACAAATTGCAGGGCGTCTTTCGCGCGAAAAACTATTTGAAATAGTCCCTGCAATAAATCTTTTAATTCCTCATATTGGTAACAAATATTTCTGCGAGGATGTTTTAGAAACATTCGACTCACTCGCAGAAAGACTCCCTGAAGACAAAAATGATAAGATGATTCCTGTGATTAATCCAATATTGGATTATATGAATTCAAACAAAGAAGCAGATTCATCTACTTGTGTGAAGTGCGTACAATTGTTGGGCAGTATTGCAAAAAAAATTCCTGAAGAGAAATATGATAAGATATGCCCTGCAATTAGGTCTTTGATTGGTCTGCTTGAAAATACTCACGAATGGGTTGTTGATGAGTCTACTAGCACACTCGAGTTCATGGCAAAAAACACAAAGAGTCGGAAAGATAAAAACAAGAGATTATTCTTAAATGAAGTTTATCCTTATTTTGAAAATAATGTAAGAACAGCAGTAAAAGAAATTAAAGATGCCGTAGGAGAAGATACTGAATTACTGATAACTCTCCTGAAAACAACACAAAACCTGAAGAAGTTAAGAATAAACAAGCCGGAAGAGATACTCTCTTTTTTATCAAAAACAAAAAACAAGTCTCTTATCAACTCTATAAAAAATAATTCCAACCAAATACTACCGGATGCAGTAATAAACCGCATAAATACTCTTTCTTCTCCAAAGGACAAAGTCAGGGCATTAAGTTTATTGGACAAAACCAGTTTACAAATAGATGCAATAAAAAAATCAACTGAAAAAGGAGCATCTAAATATTTTGATGAACTAGGGGGGATGCCGGACAAGGATTCTTTTGTTGCACTTGAAGGAATAAATCCTACAGATGAAAATATTTCTTTTGGTGTTGAAAACTGGTTGAATAAGGAGAGAAAGGCATCAGGCATTACTGGAGAGAGCAGAAAAAAAGCTTCTTTATTTTTCAGGAAACACAAGGATATGCCTGATGGAGTATTGCCGCAGGTGCTGGCTCTTATTCAGAGAGGCGTTCATGAAGAAGAAATACATAATCGGTTAAGATATGTAGAAGAAATTAAATTTCTGGAAAATCATAACATTACTGTTTCAAAAAATAATATCTCTTTTCTGTTTAGGAATAAAAAATATTTAACCAAATTGAGTGAGGATAAAATAGTAGAAATGTTAGAGGAAAAACAGGAAAAATACAGGAAAAATACAAAAGAAAATCTTCAAAAGCTTAGGAGAGAAAATATTTTCGATGAACTTAACACAGGGAAAAAAATATTTTCAGAAATTTTTAAAGATGATAGAAAGTTTAAATTAGCAAATGGTATGTTTGATGACCTGGATGCAGTAAAAACAGCCGCCCTTTATTTTTCAGATAAATTAACAGAGTTACAGAGAAAACATCTGAAAAATATTTTATCTGAATACAATGAAGGTCTGAAAGCGAATGAGAAAAGGGCAAATATCAGAGTCAACAAATATGTTTTGTCGCTTAGAGAAAATATCGTGGAATCCGGAAGACTGCGTTCTTATGGCTATAATCTGGATGCACTGAAAAAAACAGAATTAACTACAGGTGCATCCGATATTGCGCAGACGAATATAAGGCAGGAAGAGATAAACAAAAGAATCAATGAAATAAATGGGGTGCTCCAAAATAAAAATATTGATTTGGAGGAGGATAAAGAAGATTACATTTCAAATCCGGAAAAAATAATTGATGAACTCGGGAGGAATACAAAAGATGCTGAATTAATAAATCATATTACAGAAATTCTGAATCAAATAAAAGACATCAATGAAAAGGAAATAAAGCCGCTAAAAAATAAAAAATCAGGAGATATCTGTGTTTTTGTGAGCGATGATTTTTTCAAGTCAATAAATTTTGGAACATATTTTGATATATGTACTTCTCTTGATGATGGAGGGTACAGAGAGTCTGCGCTGGTATATGCTGTGGAAGAAAACAAGCAAGTGCTATATCTGACATACAATAAAACTATTGTTTCGATGAGAGTGTTGCTTTTGACAAGAGAATCTATTTTAAGCACTATTTCTTATAATAGAGGGATGAATTATAATTTTGAAAATATCTGGGCGGACTTTTTTTTGAAACTATGTCGAAACAGCAGGAAACCCGTTTGTTTTAGTTCAAGGGAAGGACGGTCTTTTAAACACGCTTTAGAGAATAAAAGTGAAAATATTATTAAATCAAAGAGCAGTACTCATGTAATTGACAGAGTAATATTTGATAATTTTTATGATGATTACTCTCAAGGGACGATAAATATTGATGGTTATTCACTACATAAAACAAAAACATACGATCATGATTTTATTCTGATGAAGGGAACTCCTAAAAAACAAAAAAAGCCATTGTTTGGAAAATTGTCCAGCATGTGGAAACCAGAGGATTCTGATAAATACGAAGTTCAGGAAAAGGAAAAGGAAAATGTTGCAAAAACTTCTGATGCTCTTTTGGAAGATGAATATAAAGATATAGAAGGAGCAGTAAATTCAACTTTAGATAGTTCTACTGGTAGAAAATTGAAAACACATAAAGGCGGGTCACGTTTCGGAAGTATATTCAGCACTAAAAAACAGTCCATCCGTGAAAAATACAATAAAATTACCGAAGAACTGAAACATAAAATGTACTATTATGGAGGCGATGAAGAAGATATTCTTTTATTGACCAAAGCACTTGAAGACACAAATCCACAGGTACGTCCAAACGCCGCTAAGGCATTAGGAGAGGCAGCACAAAGTCTGTCGGAAGACAAAAAAGAAATACTCTCAACAATCAATCCTTTGATTGAATTATTGGTGTCTAAAGATGCCTTCTTGGGTACAAGTGCAGGTTATGCAATTGAAAAAATAGGCGTACCTACAATGCCATTCCTGGTTGATGAACTGCGGAAAAAGAACAAAGACATGTGCTTAAAAGTGGCATGGCTGATTGGAAAAATATCAGAAGATATTCCTGACAAATACACAGATAGATTAATCCCTACAATTGAGCCTTTAATCAAATTGCTGGACAACAAACATTCTGACATGCGAGGGAGAGCGGCATGGACTCTTGGAAAGATAGCAGAAGTTCTCCCGGAAAATAAAGCAAGTTGTATGAGACCAGCGGTTGAACCGTTGAAAAGACTGCTCGAAAGTAAAACAGAATACGAGCAGGATAATGCTAAGGAGGCACTTTTGAAAATATCAGGAAGGCTTCGTGGTAAAGTGTCTCACGAAGGGCAGAGTATGAAAGGCGTATCGAATAAATCGGAATCAGAAGATAATAGTGTTGAGGAAGAGGATAATGCAAAGTTGCTTGGTGCTTTTGTAGATAGTGATTCCTGGAAAAAGAGAACATTTGTTAATGAAGTGATGAAGACACCGGAAGGAGAGGATTTTGAAAAAAATGATATAAATTCTGGTTTTAGTGCATCTGTACATGGAGTAAAAAAAGGAGATCAAGAGATTGTAGTGAAAGAGATTGAGTTTGGAAGTAAAAAGCCCAATATATTTCAAAAGATAAAAAAAAAATGGAAAGAGCCTTCAAAAATAGCGAATCTTGTACTAGAAAGAGTCAATGATGAAGTAAAGGGGAAATACAAGCCCATACGGAGGAATTCTTCAAAAGAGGAATATTTAATACAAATAAAAGTCCATAATATCCTTCCTCATAATACGCCCGGTGCCTGGGATTATGATAAAAAAAATAAAAAAATCCTGATGGATGTAATTCCAGGGAGGGTGCTTAGAAAGCTATATTCTGAACTGGAAAATAAACCGGAACTTGTTGCTGATCTTGGAAAGATTGTTTCGACGTTGAATAATAATAATATTTTTCATGGAGATTTGAATCAGAATAATGTAATGCTGGATGATAATAATGTCTGGCAATTGATTGATTTTGGAAGCACAAAAGAAATAATTGAAAATACGAAAGATAAGGCAGAATACCAGAAAAATGACATTCATAAAGTTACAAGATATTTTTCAAAAAAATTAAAATCAGTTTTTTTTGAATCTTATGTCAAAGAGATGAATTTTAGAAATATAGTAGCTTCTTTTGAAAATGAAGAAATAGATTCTTCAGATGCCGTAGTGTGGCTTGATTTTTTTAAATATCTGGATAAAAATATGTGGACTTCCCCGGAAGAAGTTAAAATACATTTGCGGAAAATTATAGGGGTATTTGAAAAAGAAGCAGAGACTGAGAAACAAAAGTCATTCTTAGGCATACCATATAAATCAAGAAAAGCTATGGTCGGATTGCCTGTCAAAAAGTCTGATGCCAACTATGATGAACTCATGCGTAAATTAAAAGCAGGGGAAACTGATGGCTATGAAGTAAATGATCTGCCTGCATTAAGTAGAATATTAGAGGAAGAAGCATCTCCTCAAACATTTCTTCCTGAACAAAAGGGTTTGAATAAAACTCAGATAGATTTTCTCAACTCTCTAAAACCAGCAGGGAAAGGTATATTACAGCACAATGCATTGTTTAATAATACTGCTGAGGCACTTAGAAATATATTAGAAAGTCTCTCCGGAGGTATAGAGAAATCTCCTAAATATGTAAGAGAAAGTATAATGGGTGCAATTGAACCATTGCGCAAAAACATAAAACCAAACTCTGCATGTGTCGCTAACTCTATAAAAACGCTCAGGAGCATAGCAAAAGTCATTCCTGAAGATTATATGGATAAACTGACTCCTTTAATAAAAGACATATGTGCGGTATTGGAGGATTTTAAACCACATGTACGTTCAGATGCTGCGGGGCTGCTGTATTACATTTCAAAAAAACTTCCGGAATATAAAAAGAAATGTATGGAAGATGCAATTGAACCTTTGATTAAAGGACAGGGAGATAAAGATATGTTTGTTCGCAGGAATTGTAGTAATGCGCTTGAAAGCATAGGCGAACTTGCGGTTCCTTGCCTTAAAAAAGCACACATAGATGCGGAGAAGAATCTGGTCGATAAATATGGTGTTCGCAGTGACATAGAAGCATTAAAGAAGGAGAAGAAGAAAGGAGTGGTGTCTGAAGAGGATGTTGCATATAAGATTCCCCGCCAGAATCCCGAAATAAAATCTTATATGAATATTGCTGAGAACTCTGAAAGTTTGATTAAGAAGATAAAGGAATCAAAGAAGATTCCTGCAGAAGAAGTACCGGAAAATGCAGAAAATGTTACTGAAGGTTTTCCGGAAGGATTGACTAAAAGAAAAAGGATCGGATTGGTAAATACAAAACTGCCTGATTTTTTTGGAGGTTCAAAAAGCCAAAATCCAGAAGTATATAATCAGATTAGAGGAGGTAAAAATACAGAGGAAAAGTTAGAAGAATTAATTGAAAGTACAAAAAAAGTAATAAAAAAAATATGAGCAAGATAAATCCTGAAGAAATAGACGATAAGTTGACTAAACTAAAGAATATGCTGGTTGTTGTTGAGAGTGAGGTAGATAAAACGTCAATGATTCTGGAAAAAGAGTTATCGAATAAAGACAGAAAAGAGCTAAAGAAGCATCTTGATAAATTAACGAATGGTTATGCTAAGGCAAAATCGATGATAGAAATATGTGAAGGTGCAAAGGAACTTTTGGATAAAAGGAATAAAGCAGAGGATAGATTGAAGTGGGCAGGAGATATTGAGAGAGGGAATCTTAAAATAGAAATTAGTAGAATAAATGAGGAACTGGAGGAATTAAAGAAATCTGTTCCCAAGAGGATGGGTTTATTTGGACAACTTAAAACTATTCTTGAAAAGAGACATGAAAGACCACCAAAAGGAATGGTTGGATTTTTGGGAAGGAAAAAAACAGATAAAACCAGACTTTCTGAGGAATTAAGAAACGAGTTTGGTTTAGAGCTCTACAAAATTAAGCTTTCAAATAGACAGATAGAAGAATTGAGCGAAAAGTTAAGCAAATATGGCTCTCTAAATGAAATAAATTTATACGAAGCAGGAATATGTCCTGAATGTGGAGGTAAGAAGGTTACCCAAAGGTATGGTGAGTTTGTTTGCAATATGTGCAATCCAGAAATAGAAGAGCTAAAGCAACGCCCTGCTTTTATTGGTGAAGTGGAGGAAAGACCGGAATTTGGTGTCCTGGGAAAAAAGAAAGATTACCTCTCAAAAGATGAGATATACAAATTATGTGAAGAGGCAGGAAAAAATTCTCCGGTTGCCGCCAAGTTAGAGTTTATTGCCACTCTTATTAAAGGAGGCAAATCTTTGGATGCTATGGTTAGGGAAACTAAAAAGAATGCTCGTTTTGGAGGACCTATATCTCAAAATATGTCTCCTTGGAAAAAAGGAGCAATAAGTAGATTTTATGTAGAAGAATTCAAAAAATTATACAAACTAACGAATGAAGAAGAAAGATCTAAAGATGAGTTAAATACTGCGCTCAGAAAGATAAAAGAGAAATGTGAATTTTGGCAGGAAGAAAACATCGAAGAAAAATACCTGCGTAGAAATCCAAAGAAAGTAAATGGATACAACCGTCTGAAAGAATATGCAAAGAAGAAGAACCTTTCTCTTTTTCCTGAACAAATAATTAGTATATTAGAACAACCAGGTAATAGTTCTAGTCGAGGAGGTAAAGGGATAAAAAGCATAATTTTTATTGCAAAGTTAAGAGACAAAGTAAAAGATAGATTTGGGGTAGACATAAATAGCGAAGTAGGATATGATATTGCGTTAAAAAAAAATCATATCTTATGGAAAAATATATCTGATGAATGGCTGGCTAAAAATACACTGCACCATAAATCGATTATAAGAAATGTTAAACAATTTTCTAAAGCATCTCCACTAATATTTGGAAGGGAAATGTCTGAATCTAAAATAAAGGCAGTAATACAGAAATTACAAGAAAATAATGTTAAGTTAAGTTGTAATAATGTTGTGGAATTGGTAGAGAATGCAGAAAGAATATGTGATTTAGTTAAAGAAGGCAATACGGTTCAAGGGGCGACATCTTCTGTAATAAAAAGACTTTCTGAAAATCAGGTTAAAACTAGTGGAAAAAAGTTATCTGAAGAACACAATAATAAAATAAGAGCATTAAGAAAATATGTATTTGGAGTCTTAAATAAATCCAGTTTATTGAGAGCAAAAATTGATGAAAGATTGCATTCGGAGATAAAAGCTTATGCAGAAGAGGGGAAACAGACATTGACGGATGGAGAGGTCATACGTATCTCCAAACAGCATCCAAATGATTATGAAACTATTCTTGATTTACTTCCAAAAATAGAAGCGTATGCAAAAAAAAAAGATCTTGTATCTCATAGTTACACATTCAAAATAGTCAATTGTGCTCCAGGAACATGCAAAGACATAGTATTTTCTGCTTCTGAGTTAAAGAAGAGATTAAGAGACAAATATGGAATAAAAACAAGTGATGATAATTGCATGGGATATGCTCTGGGAAATAGAAACTGGAATGATGAACCTGAGAAAGATTTAATTAAAAATATAAGGGGTTGTACGTTGGAAAATGTGGATGAGATAAAACTCTCAGAAAATTCTGAATTAATATTTGGGAAATATATAGACCCTCATAAAATAGAAGAAGTTATCAACAATTTGATGAATGGCGGCAGAATTTTCTCATTAAATAGTATTGGACGCGTGATTATACGTTCTGACTTTGGACATACAATAAAAGAGAGAGAGATTGATATAACCAACATGGATGATTTAGAAAAAGAAAATGATAAATCAAATATTCGAGTGACGGGTAAAAGAGTAGGAAAAAATGATACAGATGTTATTGAATTTATTTCTGAGAATCCTGACAAAAAACAAGTTTATTTGGATGTAAAAAAATATGCCGAGCAAAAAGAGGTAGACTTGGATGTTAATGATATTATATATATAACCAAATATCATTATAATAAATATAAAAGGATAATTGATGCGTTTTTAGATATACAAATGTATGCTGAAGAAAATGAGTTTGATTTATCTAAAAATGAAATTATGCAGTTGATTCGTGAGTATCTTAGTAGTTATAGGACGGTAATAGATTATGCTTCAAACTTAAGGTACATACAAGTGAAAAAATATGGACTTCAGTACGATGATTCTGAATATATTAATGTGGCCATGCGAAGAAGACAAAAATCCAATATAGATGAAATAATTGAAAAATCTCAGTATGGGAAAGCAAATGTGATAAATCCTGAAAAATTCTCAAAATTTTCTGAACAAGTATTAGGAAAATATTTAGAATCAAGAGAGATAGAGAGAGTTATTAATGAATTATTTGAGCTAAGTAAAAAGCCGACTTTGAGGAATATTCGGGCGTTGTTACATCGAAAGAAACTGAGGCGAGAGTTTAGGATAGATAAGGATATTGATTATTGTATAAAGGTGCAGTTGGATGAAACTGAAAAAACAAAAGGAGTGGCAACTGAGCCAATTAGAAAATTATGTTATTCTAATGAGCCCATAAGAAATAAGAATTTTTTAATAGGTATAAAACGGATATATGGCGGAAATATTCCTGAATCAGTAATCGAGTCCATTAAAGAATTATTTCGTTCTGGGAAAAGCAATAATGTGCCTGTGACGTACAAAGATGTCAGGAAAATACTAAAGAGGTATGCTGGTGATGTTGCCGGGTCAGAGGAAGGTGGAGTTTCCGGTGGCGAAGAGGAAGTTCCTTCAAAGAAAGCTGGTTTGCCAGGAAAAAAAGGCTTTGTGGGAGGAGGAATTACAGATGTATTTGAAGAAGGGGAAGATTCAAATAATAATGATGAAGATATACAAAAAATACAAAATGCAGTTAATAAAAAAGGCACATCGAGAAAAGGAGAATTAAACACAGGTGTTCTCACAAGACAGCATTTATTTAAAAGTTTTAAGAGGTTCATGAATCCAAATGGCATTGATTACAAACCAGATGAAAAGAGCACAAAATCATCCGGGTTTTTGAAAAGAATAGAAAATAAAATAAAATCCTTTTCAAAGAAACCAGACGGAATTGAGAAAAATATAAAAGCAGGTTTTGAGTTAATTAATGGAGAATATGTTCCAGAGAAAAATCTGTTGACTACCACCAGAAAAGCATCTGCCTTTTTCCGGTTGGGTGGAATTGCGTCCAGCAATAAAGAAGGTGAAAAAAAACTTTCTGATTATCTGAAGAGAGAATTAAATCTAAATCTGGACGACCTCAATCTTCAATACTGGCATAAAAAAGCATTATCTACTGACCTGAAACTATATGGAAAACTCAAGCCGATTTCATTGTTTGAAGTCGGAATATGTCCTTATTGCTATAATGGAGTTATAAATGAAGAATTAGGAGAATATAGATGTAACAAATGCAATAGGACTGATAAAATAGAAGAATCAATAATACGCCATATTCCTGAAGCAAAGGGTAAAGCATGGGAAATTGTGCTCTCTAATAAAACGATATATGCTCTATGCAAACGTGCAGAAAAATCAAAAGATGCAACGATTGCCGCTAAATTAGGGATGATAACGAACCATATTAAGAATGGACAGAGTATTGGTAATGCTATTGGGTTAGCAACCACTATTCTAAACAACCATAATTGTAATAAGTATGAAAACAGTAATACAGAAAGAAGAGAACGTGAGATAAGGATGTTTTGTAATAGAGCGTTCGAAGAAATATATCGGGCAGGAAGAGTACATGATTTTGGTTCAAAAGGAGAAAATATATTTACTCGGAAACACGAAGGGTCTTTCTTTCCATACACAGGAAAGCGAAAAAAAGAATATGAAGACATGACAGGAGCAGTTGACTCAAATAACTCTTATTTGAAAGAACAGGAAAATGCAAGAACAAGTAATATAGCAATTGGAGAGGAAGGGGGCAAAGTGCTTGAAGATACATCGAAAAATAGTAAAGACTTACTTAGCAAGATAAGTGAAGAACGGGCAAGAGAACTCTGGGTCAATGCAGACTCAAGAATAATGAGACTCATTCCAAAAGAAGAAAGTCGATATTGGGGATCTATGAATCTAAAAGAGAGAGAGGACATTTATGATGCAATAAAAAGGGGCGAGAAACCATACTATGCAGATACATATCCTCAAAAAATTATAGGGAATAAAAAAGTTAAGATTCCTCGTAATATCGGTGGTTTATTGGATGGTTTTTTGAAAAAGGGTTCAAAAATAACAGAATTGTCCCATCTAATAAAGAAAGGAGAAATACCATTATATACTGAGAAAGAATTGGGAGAATATGATATTAAACAAGGGAAGCCATCGTTTGGAGGCAAAGGATGTGTACAACGTATTTATGCCAAAGATGAAGAAGGAAATATTCATAAGATTGCAGTAAAGACACCGTGGAAGAGTAAACAAATCAATAAGAGCGAATACGATAATATCCGCATTTTCAGAAAATTTCTCCCGTCCAATGTTCCAATAGTTTACGATGACTTGACAATGGAACTAATCGAGGGAAGAACATTAGAGAACGTTCCAGAAAAAGAGCTGAAAAATCAGAGGTTCTTTGCTGAACTGGGCAGAATCATTGCAGTTATGCACAATCATAATTTTATTCACAGGGATTTAGTTCGTGAAAATATAATATTAGATGAAAAAGGAGTGTGGAAATTAATTGATTTTGGAGAGAGCATCCATTTAGAAGAGGAAATAGAAAATATAGATTCCAAATTATTAATTTATCAAAAAAATGAATTTGACGATAATGGATCGAAACTTGTTTTCTGTAATTGTTATAGCGAGAGCATTAACAGCAATTTCTACCAAAACTATTTGGTTCATAGGAACCTGATAGAAATTGCTCCGTATGTAATATTGCAGAAAAAAGACAACAAAACCGTAGATGCTTTTTTCGAGTTTGTATTATTTATAGTAGAAAAGATAACAAACCAATCCGAACAAGTAGATGATTATCTTTCAAATTTCATAGACAAAACAAGAAATGTTATATCCAGATATTCCGAGAAGGAAATACTGGAAAGAACAAGAAAAGATAGGCTGAAAATAAAACTTGCAAAATTTATAAAAAAAATAGAACAAAACCCGAATATTCATTTACATAAAACAGAAAAAATAAAAGAAGAAACACCCAATACAACAGAACTTACATCCCTTGAAAATAAGTATAATGACTTAGTAAAAAGTAAGGTATACAACGAGCATGAAGAAAAATTCAAGCACAATGGGCTTGAAAAAATAAGAGAGAAAATTAACAACCTGAGAACTCCAGAGCATAGAGAAATAGAGGTAGAAGAAGCACAAAAACAGGGGCGTTCATTGAATAATTTCCTCCAGATGGGTTCAAAAGGAAAAACAGAGAGACAAGAAGAAGATAAATCAAGAATATACCTTAAAGAAACATCAGTGTCCAAAGTAGTAGAGAATGACAGACATGTCGTAACTGCCGCAAAAGAGGCAATTAAAAAAGCAGAAAATACAATAAACCAAATATGAAAAGCACAACCGTAGATGAAATAAATTGGCTATTAATTAAATTAGAAAAAGAATTCTCTAAGGTCAATGAAAATATAAGGAAAACAGAAGATGTACAAGTAGAAGTGCAAAATAAAAAGGAAATGAAAAAGCTTGACGATTCGCTTAAGGAATTAAAAGAGACAAAGCTAAAATTAGAAAAGACAATGCATAAATGCTGGAAGGCAGGAGAATTACTGGAGGAGAGAGATAAACTTAAAGATGAACTGGAGAAATTTCCGAAGGAAAGCCCGGGATTTAGTGAAAAGAAGGAAGAACTTAAACAAAAACAGCATGAAATTGATGAATTTAAGGGCAAGGAGGGGTGGCATTTTTCCAGGTTGCCCAGCATATTTGGAGAGCTAGGTCATAAGCTGTCCGGGAAGCCCGGAAAAAAATACAGCGAACCTGTAAAAATAGTTCCTGAAAACATCACTCAACTTATCAAACAACTTGAAGGTAGAGATACTACTAAGGCTGGCGAAGCGGCACTCTTAATTGAGAAAATGGCAAAGAGGCTTCCTGGTGAGATCAAATACAAAATACTTCCTGCCCTCAAGCCATTGGGGGAATTTGTCAGGAAAGGAAAAGATGAAAAGGCACTTTTGAATGTGGCTTATGCACTGGAGCGTATATCCAGCATGCCTTCTAATGAAAAATATACAGATGAATTTATTCCTATAATAGAGCCATTATCCTGTTCGCTTAAACCAAAAGGAAACCCGAAAATTTGCAAACGGATTATTTCTGCGCTTGTGCACATATCTTGTAAGCTCCGGGGAGATAAGCAGGAAAGAATGATTGACGTGCTTCCAGTACTAGTGAGATTAATAAGACATGGAACAGAAGAAGAACGTAGTAGTGCCCGTGAATTGTTTGAAATAATAATCCTCTATGTCCCTCTTGAAAAGGCAGACGTGCTTGTTGGTTCAGTTAAGGAATTAAATAATCTGTTGAGAGTTGAAAATCAAGATGTGCGTTCTGTTGCTGCTACTTTAGCAATTCATACAATAAAAAGAATTCCTTTAGACAATAGGGATATTCTGTCTGTGATAAAGAATTTTGATGTGTCAAGAGAAGATAAAAATAAGGCTGTTCGTAATTATGCTCGTCTTCTGTATAATATGGATTCCAATGCATTATATTGGCAGGGTATCGAAACCAGGAAATCGGAAAGTCCTAAAAATATGGATGAAGCTATCCGGATGCTTGAAAAAGACAGTGAAACATGTAATTATGCATGTAGTTGGATATGGAGGGAAGAACAAAAAAAATCTGCTGAAACAGAACACTTACTTATTCCAGTGGTACATCCATTGGTGGGTGTGCTTCATACAAAAAAAGAACCATATATCATTAATGTTGTTGCCAGAATACTGCATAAGATAATAACAAAACTCCCCGACGATAGAAAAGAAATATTTATCAAGGAATATGTTTTCCTGGGAGATTTGCTTGAAAGCCATAAGATGCCAAAAAATAGGAGGGCTGCCGCGGGTTTAATCAAAGATATTATAGAATATATTCCCGACAGATATTTTGAGAAGCTTTCCTTAAAAGGTGGCTTGTTTGGGATGACAAGTGATGGGGATATAGAGGTTCGTCTGTATGCCAAAGAAGCGTGGAGGATAAGAGACAATAGACTACCCGGACTAAAATTGGAAAAACATACAGAAAAGAGCGGTGCAAATGATAAAGAGGAATATAGTTTGGGTTCTGTTGAAGATAAATTGGAGAAGCAGGTCATAAAGAAAATTAGTGTAAGAGTCAGGGATAAATTAAAAGATAAAGATACTAAAGGGTATACAAAAGAGGATGTTGAACAACTAATTAAAATAGCCTGTCTGGATAAAGAGGACACCTCTATTCGCATACGTGCCCTTAGTGTTATTGGATTAACAGCAGATTCAAGTACTGCTATTGAAACAGCATTAAATCTATTTAATGACAAAAATGAAGATGTGCGCAATAATGCCATTGCTTCAATAAAATCAATGGTACTAAATATTGATGTCTTTGGAGATGATGAAACGCGGGCAACGGTGCATGCGATTGCTCCATTGTGCGTGGTTATTAAAGGTGAAAATAAAAAGGCGCGTTACAATGCAATTCGCTCTTTTTCATCCATAGTGGAAAAACTGCCGGAAGATAAAAAAGCAGAGTTGATTCCTTCAATTGATTTATTTTTGGGGAGATTGAACCGAAAAAAAGAGCCAGATAATAATATGCGTGCAAATTGCGCGGGTGTGCTTGTACAATTAGCATCGAGATTGCCCGAGTATGAAAAAGCCACTGCCGAAACGGACAGGCTTATTGAAATAATAAAAGAAAAGAGGGAATTTATAGATGTGTATCGAGATGTTTTACATGTACTTTCAGTGCTTTCTTTTCAGCTTCCGTCAAATAATATGCATAAATACATTCCTATAACAGAGGAACTGTTTGGCATTATATACAGGAATAATGTGTATATAAAAGAGAGCGATAATGAAAAAAAGAGAATTGCTTCAACTAATCATGCCGTTGTTATATTATGTCATATGATAGAAAAACTGCCGGAAGACAAAAAAGAGAAATTTTTTAGTCTTATTGATGGTCGTCTGTCAATGCTTCTTGAAAAAGGAAATGTGTCAGGACTGCGCAAAATTGCTGCTGAATTAATTGAATTGATGGCAAAACATCTTTCCGGCAAATACAGGGAAAAATATCCTTTGTCGGTTGAAGAATTGATTAAATTAACAAAAGATGAGGATGTAGAGGTTGCTAACCGTGCTCAGATTGTACGAAGCTTTCTGGCTGGTGGTGGAAACAAGGGTTTGCTCGATGATGTGCGTGGAGAAGAAGGTAAAAAGACAGGAAGGAAAAAACCGGGGAAAAAAGGATTTGTGGGAAGACCTCGTTTACCTCAACCAGGAGACATACCTTCTTTGTTTAAAGACTTTGCCGGATTCATCGGGGATAGAACGACCCCTGATGAACTGGATGATGTAGAGCAAATTCCAGAGCATAATTCAATTAAAGATTCTTTTGGTAAAGTGATTGGTAAAATAAAAGGAAGACATAAAGACCCGAAAAATGTGGAATACTGGGATGAAATGGAGGGGGGATTAGAAAAAAATCCCGGATTATTGAACAATTTGTACAATCGCCTTCCTGATGGGTTGAAGAAGAAAAGTAAGGGATTTGCCAGATTCCTACCTGGAGGAAAGGAGGGAAACGAAGAGGATGCTTCGCCGGAAGACAGGAGTGAAGAACCACTGGTTCATAATGTTCCTGTGGAGGATAGTGAAGGTAATACTACATACAAGAAAGTTCTTTCAAGGAGGGCCATAGATAATCTCCGCGAGCGTGCAAAAGGAGACCTACTGATTGCTGCCAAATTGGATATTATAAAAGGAGGAATTATTAATCGTGGTTTAGACATTGAAGGGGCGATTAAAATAGTGACAGGAAATAGATTAAACGAAAAACATATAAACATTTCTCCTCCTGTGGTACGAAGAAGAATAAACGCCTTTCGTAATATAGCTTTAAGAGAACTTTTAGAATCTGGTGTCGATGGGTCAAGGGGTAGGACTAGAGAAAATCAAAAACAAGGACAGGGGGAGTTAAACAATGTTCCGGATGTTTTGAATGAACAATATAGTAAAGGACTTGCCTTACCACATATTCTATGGAAAAAGAAGAAGAATAAACCCATACGTACGTACGGAAGCATAACCGAACCAATAGAGAAAAAGCAAATAGAATATAATGAAACAGACTTGGATTCTGTAGAAGACAGGATGGAAAAGCAAGACACAGAAGTATATGAAGAAATGCAGGATAGACGCAAAAGAGATAAGGAATTTTTGCCCGATGTAAAAGAATTAGGAATATCAAGAAAAGGATTAATTTCAAAAGAAAAAAAGCAAATAGAAACTATGCCTGACGAATCAAGACAGATCACAGATAAGTTCTTTGGTAGTGAGAAAGAAAGAAAAAAGGATGTGTCTGATGCGGTTTTTGATTCAGATTATTTAGATGACATAGAAACGGAGTATGTAAAGGAAACTAATAAAAAAGAGGATAAAAGACTAGTCCAGTTGAGAGAAGAGAAAGTAAAGTTGGATGGTGGTGGACCGTTGACTCGTTGGTACAACAACCATGTTCCTCGTATTTTGAAGAAAAAAAGAATTAGGATGGTGGGATTTATAGAGAAGAAAGAAAGAAACAATGAGTCTATCCCAGAGGGGTTGGATAGATTAGAACAAAATAAGGCATCCGAATTATCGATTGACGAATACAAAAAAAGATACAAAAAGGGTTTTCTGGATATAGAACACCAATATTTGAATCATCCTACCGGGAAAAAAACATGCATTGCCCTGAGCAATTTAAGGGATGTTTTAATAGAGGAACTGTATAAATACACCATATACTTGGCAAGGAAAGAAAATCCTAGTTTCCCTTCAAAACTGCCTATGGCAATTATTGCATTTGGGGGAGATGGCAGAAGAGACATATGTCCTTTTTCTGATGTAGATATTGTCTTTTTGTATTTTTCTAAAGAAAAGAACAAATACTACAAGGAATGCAGAGCAGTAGAGAATGTTATGGTTAAATATTTAGGCACTATCGGATACGGGCTAGGAAAATGTGATTCTCAGTTAGATTATGTTTCAGGTACGAATAATTTTAAAGAAATAAAAGAACGCATATATGATTCTTCCGTAAAAACTGCGCTTGTCGAAACAAGATATCTTTGTGGAGATAAAACTTTAGGGGATGATTTTGAGGAATTTAAAAATAATAATATATATCTAAATTATAGTGATGCATATTATCATTTGCTTAATTTACTCCATTATATAAAAGACGATTCTTTTGAGAAGAATAATATAATTCATCTAAAAGGAGGGGTTGGATTAAGAGCAATACATCACTTGTGCTGGTGCTTGGCAGGATTATACAATATCAGGCAAATAGGAGTAAATAAAATCCTGAAGCATGCCGCAGAAAAAAATATTATCACAAATAGCGAATGCAATTTTTTGATTAATTTTTATGAATACCTTTTGATAATAAGAAATGATCTCCATTATTCTCACATGCGTGAACATAACAAGATTAATAACTCCGATGCGGAAAAGAAGAGTCAATACTATTCTAAACAATATTTCCGGCATATTGATTATCTAAAATCTCATTTCGGGCAGGTCAAGAAGGTTTTAACCACAATATATAAAAGACTGCACGAAAATATAAAGAGCGAAAAAGATACGAAAAGACCGCTTGTAAAAAATACTGGTGTGAAACTGATTGAAGAGCCAATAGAACTTGACCAAGGCAAACTTGCCCTGCATGAAAAACATGGAATGGCATTGTATAAAAATCAGGAAAAAATAGACAGCAATGAAAAGCACATAGATGAATTGGATCTTTTTGAAAGACAGGCAAAAGAGACTTACAGAGGGGAAAATACGAGTCCTGAAGCATTGTTTTCCGGAACAAAAAAGAGAAGGGAAGAACTTGAAAAGGAGCTTTTGAAAGACTGCATAGAGCTTATTGAGGAAATAGAGAGACAGACGGTGAAAAATTAGTATGAAATATGATAAAGGCAAAAAATGCGTTGAATAATAATATGAGGGAAGGAGAAAAAATAAGAGAACTGTCGAACTTGAGAGATATATTATTGGACTTGAGAGATAAAGGACATGTTGATAAAGCAGGAAGAGTAGTATTGGAAAATATTGAAGCCAGACTGAAAAGACCAAACGTAGAAATAAGCGCAGATGAAATACACGGATTTTACGAGCAGGTTCTCCGGCTTAAAAAGGAGAAAGGAAGTGTAACGAAGAATGAGTTGGTAGAGGAAGCAAAGGGATATGCAGGTGGAATGGAGATTAGATCGAAGGGAGACAATAACTTTGGAATTGAGATGAAGGCAAGGCAATTAAAAGACTGGACGAAGTTTGATTGGAAGGACCCAGGAAATTTATTTGAGAATATTATCAAACGTTTTAAAAATAGTAAAAAAATTGAAATTGATAAAGAAGAACTTGGGTATTTAGATGGTAATACAGCTAATATTAATTCAATAAATGAAGAATTAGGTGAAGTAGTGCCAGAGTATACGAATTTAAAATCAAAATGGATAAAGTTTTTTGGTGAAGACAACGAAGCGAGATTGAATCAATTAAAGAAAGAAAGGCAATATGGTTTTTCAAAGGAAGATTTAGATTATTATTATGGTGTTTTACAGAACAAGGAAACTGGTCCATTGAACCCAGAACAGCAAAGAAAAAGGAGAGAATACAACAACAGGATGAAGGACAATTTAGGTGATAAAGATTACGAGGAATACCGTACATTGGTGCGTGATAAAAATGCTCTTTTACCAAAAAATAAGGTTCATGATTATCACTACCTAGGTGGAAGAATCGGTGAGTTGTTACGACGGAGAGAAGAACAATTAACTGGGCAAAGAGCCATAACATCAAAGATAATCAAAAAACAATCCATTCTTGAAGAATATAAGAAGCAATACATAAAGGGTTTTTTGAATGTAGAATATGATTTTTTAAAACATAATACCGGATTCGAGACGTGCTTTGCTATGAGTCAGTTGAGGGATATTCTTATTACTGAATTGTATACTCTTGCAGTCTTAAACATGCAGAAGACAGATAAATCCTTTCCAGCTAATCCGCCTATGGCAATCCTTGTTTTTGGCGGATGCGGGAGAAGAGAGGTATCTCCATTTTCAGATGTCGATATTTTCTTTCTTTTCTTCAAAAAAGGAGAAGTTCCGGAGGAATGCGAACTTGTAAGGGATATGGTCTGCAATTATATGCGGCTTATTGGTCATGGTATGGAGGCTGTCGATGATTTAGCAATAAGGGGGCTACAGGGTGTTGAGGATCAGAGCGACTTAATTAAAAGAATGAAATTATTGGGGAAGGATGTTTCTGAAAAAAGCAAATACAATGGATGCAGATATATTTGTGGAGATAAAAATATATGGAATAGCTACAATAAATTACAGGATGAATATCTCAGCATGACTTTGGAGGATGGAAAAAAAACATTAGAAAATTTGGATTCCTATTTGCGACAAAATGCATTTACCGATATTAAACACGAGGAAGAATGGAAATATAATATAAAAAAGAGTTCCGAGGGGCTAAGAACAATACAGGTACTTTGTTGGGCACTAAAAGGGATTTGTGACATTAGAAAAAGATCTGTGGCGGAGATATTAGATGAAGCAATGGATAAGAATGCAATTTCTCATGAAGAGAGAGGCATATTAATAGAATGCTATGATTTTAATCTAAAATTGAGGAATGAGATACATTATCTTTATATGAAAGAGCATGAAATGCTTTTGAGCGAGGATTTGAAAAAAAGAAGTGAGGGTTTTGGAAAGCAGTACAAGTTGTTGTTGGGACAATTGTCTTCTCATTTTGACAGGGAGAGAAAAGTTGTTGGTGTGATTGCTGAGAGGATTAGAGGAGGGGCAGGAGTGGGCGAGACTGATGAAGAATTGAAGAAAAAAATAAGAGAAAAAACAGAAAAATGCATAGGTTATATAAAAAGTATGGTCTAATTCGTCAATGCATGAACCTAAGGGAGTTATAGAAGGATGAGTTGTTTAAAAAACAAAAAAAGCATATAAATTTATATAGCATATATTTATATATTATTGATTTGGAGAATATAATGGAAAATGCTTGGATTAATGGTGATCGTCTTTCTGCGTTCATTTTATTTATCCTGGAAAAATTAAAGGAGGGTTCTGGTGGATTAAATGAAATTATATGCCTTATGCAATTAGGTGAATCAATAAATTAATTTTACAGATATTAATATGAGTCAAGAAAAAAAGGACACACCAAAAGAACGTCAAAGAAAAGAGGATATACTAAAAGGATTCGAAAAATTAGCCAGCGAATTGGGGGGATTAAATAAAGAAGTAAAGCATGGCAAAACAATTCCAGATTCAGGAATTAAAGTTTTAGATGGGATTAAAAAAGAATTAGAAGAGTCACTACACTCAGATTATGTTGTGGATGTGGCACAGGTCCATAATTTTTGCACTGTAGTTGAAAAAATAAAAAGCTCTCAGAAAATATACGAGGATGTTTTAAAGGAGGAAGGGATAACTCCGGCGAGGAAAAGATCATTCTGGGATAATCTTGAAAGAGGTGCTTTAAGAGGCGAAAAAATAGCCAAAAAGCCATGGAAGAACAAGACGAATTTAGACCTGCTGGAAGAGTCTATAGAAAAAAAAGAAGATTATCTGGCAAAAATCATAAGACCTCAACAGAAGATTCCTACGGAGAGACAGAAGCATACTTTCTTTGATGCCCTGGAAACAGGACTAAGGAGAAAATTTCAAAAAATTAAGAAATCAGATATTCCTCCAGGGGATAAATCAGAAGTTTCTCATTGGGATAAATTAGAAAGGAATCATGAAAGACATGGGGGAGAAAAGCCAACTGAAAAGTCGGTTGCCATGAAAGGAGGCAAATACTCGCCTGAAGAATTAAAGCGGTGGGAAGATATTACCTCATCGGATGATAAAAAGAGTTGGGGTGCCTTGATGGAGGATTTGCACAAGCAGGGTCATATAGCTGTTTTTGGAGGCGATGCAAACATGCCTGAAAAAGACGTGGAGGAGAATGCAAAGCATAAGGCTGTGAAAATATTAGATAAAGAAAAAAATATTGATGATAGCGGAATTACAGGAGATGCATTCAATACACTCAACAGTATTGTTCACAGAAAAGAGGTGTCCGGGGATACAATCAGTCAGGCAGGTTACAGGAAATTAAAATACAAATACAAAAACATAGAGAACGATTGCATCCAGTTTGATTTTGCTTATGCAGATAACGGTGGATTTGCAGGAAAGGTCATTGCATATAAGCCTTATTTCAAGTATTTTGGCTACTCAATTCATAATTTTGTAGGGGATAGAGGGAAGAGATTTTTGGAAGAATGTACAGCCATTAGAAAAAAACACCAAGAATTTTCTGGTGATTTAGAAACAGAATTGCCAATGATTAAAGAATGGATTGATTCAGGGAAGAAAATCCATTCTAAAACAATACCTGTGCCACTTAAAATAAGTCCAATATCAGGCGGTTTCAGGAGACTTATGTTCATGTATTCTGTAGATATAAATGGAGAAAAGCATTGGCCTAATGTTAAATTCCCTGGAGATATTCCTATCAAAAGGGCATTACACATAGAAGATTTTCAAACTACTATTGACCTGATGCAAAAGTACAATGAAAAGATGTTTCCTCCTTTAATTTATCTAGAATTACCTAAGGGAAAATACACATTATATGATGAGCAAAAAAAATATGATAAATATATCAATTTTAATCCAGGCATGTTATTCTTTTTTAGTCCGGAAGGTAGGAGATTAATAGATCTTTCTGTGAGTAGAGATCAAAAAGATAGGTTCATTAATAGAGAGTATATTGAGAAAGTGGCATCTCGAACAGGGCTTTCTTTTGAAACATTGACTGAAAGAATTGTGAAGGAACCATTTAGATTTTTAGCACATTGTCATATAAATAGATATTTTCTTGGCTCGTGGAGAGGAACGGATTCACATTACGGTAATTTTTTTTTATCTGAAAAAGGAGAAATTTTCGAGGTATCTGATATAGGTCCTACTAGATATGCCGGAAATATAAGGATTAGAATACAGGATGATATTAAAGATCTTCTTGAAGATGCGGATTCATTAGAAGATGTTCTGGAATATTTAAACATTCCGGGTGAAGAGATAGAAAAATATTCTCATATGGCATTAAATGCATATTTAAGAACATTAGAAGAAGAAAATGCAAAAGATTTACGATCTTTGTTTGATGATGAAGAATCACTTCTCATTAATGAGAAGGATAGAAACTTACTGAAGAAGGAAAAAAAGGAGAATGAAAGAGAATTTAAAAAAGGCATTTGTTCTTTTTTAGAGAAAAATTTGGGCTCACTGAATCTTAATGGTGGTGTAAAGAAAAAGTGGTATAATCACTACGTGGGTGAAATAAAAAAAACAGATGAGCCATGGGATTTAGATAAAATAGAAGCTGAAATTCAGGAGAGGTTTCAAAATAATAAATTTTCTGAAGAAGAATTCAAACAACGCATAGTTAGAGATGAAAGAGAAGCAGGCAGAAGTGGCGAAGGAAAAGAAGGTGGTCCTAAGTTCAAAGAGCCAAAAGAACTTGTCAAAAAGATGCCTTGGGAGATAGAAGAGAAAAAGCATTTCATTAAAGTGTTTGTTCCGAAGTTTTCAATAAAATTTAAGGAAAAGAAAAAAGAAGTCGGGTTGGGCCAAAAAGCAGAATTTGTTTTTGTGGTAGAGGAATTAAGCAATAAAAAGCAGAAGGTTGAATTAAAGTCAAAATCAGCAGATGTGCGTGTTGAGACAAAACTAAAAAGGCTGGGAGAAGAACAAGAATACGGAGCCGTATATTGTGAACTTAGAGAAAAAGAAAAAGCAGAATTTGTCTTGGCAGCGTATTGCGAGGAAGAGATAATTGCAGAACTTCTTATTGGAGGAAAAAACGAGGATGGTTTTACAGCGTACGACACAGCATGGCTTAAAATCGGAAGAGAAAAGATATCTTATGAAGGGAAGAAGCTATTGCCTGAAAAAGAAAAACCAGAGATAACACGCGAGGAATTAGAGAAAATCGAAGAGGGCATGGAAAAGGAAGGAGAATTGCCTCCTGGGATAACAACTGAAGAATTAGAGAAAATCGGGGTTTTGAAGAAAAAGAAGTTGCCTGAAGAGAGAAAGCCAGGAATAACATCCGAAGAATTAGAGAAACTTGAAGAAGGTCTGGAAAAAGAAGGCGTTCCGAAGAAGAAAAAACCAGAGGAAGAGTCGGGAATAACACCCGAAGAATTAGAGAAACTTGAAGAAGGTCTGGAAAAAGAAGGCGTTCCGGAGGAAGAGAAAATTGAAGGAAAAATCCGTGCATATAAGGCAGACATAGTTGTAAAACCTTACAAAATCCACCAGGGCAAAAAAACAATCATTTCAATCAGGATAAAGAAAGTTTATCCTATGCTGGAAAAGGGATTGGTTTCAACAGGAGAGCGCTATTCTTTAAAGGAAGATGAAGAGTACTATCTTGTCATGAAGGATTACAGAGATATTCACCCTGTTGATGCAAAAGGAACTGTTATGGATGTCAAAGAGGACATACTATGCATCCAGAAAAATGACCTTCTTGAGACCATCATAAAGCCTTCAGAAAAAGCTCTTGTGGGCGCCAGAACATTTGTGATTTTGGTAAAAAAGAAATCAGGAGAAAAAACTGCCGTTATGTACCCGCTAAAACCATGCTTTGAGATAATCGAAAAACCAAAAGAAGGTTTTATTTCTCACGAAGTTAAGATATTGGCTGAAGCAATCCATAAAATATCTCCGGGAGAAGGCGAACACAAAATACTAAAATCAAAAATAGACTTTGCCATTGCTCCAAACCACATCTACAAAAGCGGGGAAAATTCACAGGAAGAAACAATACTTGTAGAACTATTTAATATACCGGAAGAATATATAGAAAAAAAGATTTACATAAAAAAAATGACATTTGATGATTACGAGAGCAAAAGTCACATTATCCTTAAGAGACCTTTGAGGGAAGGGCAAAGCAATCTGTATAAAGCAAAACTGCTGGTTGACTTCAACGCAAAGATAGGACATCCTTTGACAACGCTTACTTTGGCTGTCGGTAACGAAGGTACTGATGACTATAAGGAGTTTGATATTGTAAAGAAGGATGTAATTGAATTGTTCAATCCAATGGCTCATGCTTCTGACAAAGAATTGAAGAGGGGCGAAGAAATGTACGTAACAATAAACTTGAAAGGCATGAAAATACACAGGGACAAGATATATGACTTCAAATTTGTCCCTTCTGCAAAAATGGACATACGCCAGATGAAAGAAGAGGAATTGGGCGAGGTTGGGATAGAAATCCTCGAAGCAAACTTTATCAATGAGAAAAGCGTAAAACTAAGAATCCATGTTCCTGAAAATGAAATGCTGGGCTCTTATGATCTGGAGGTTGAAGAAGTCGGCGACAACGTGCAGGTAAAAAACGAGGGATTCAGGACTTTTATGGACAGGGTAAACCCATTATACCAGAAAAAGCAGGCGGATTGATTCAAATAATGTGTAGGGATTAAGCAAGAATGTTGTAAAGCAAAAGATATCTTATTCTTCTTCCATCAAATACTTTTTCACAACCCAAGTCTTATTTATGTACTGGATTTGGTTCTTGGATTTTAGTTTTTTCATAACTTTTTGCAGTTTTTCAAGTGTTATATTGCATTCAATTGCAATTTCATTGAGGTCTATTAGCCCTTTGTTGTTTTTCGCATACTCTAGTGATTTCTGCCTGACTAACTCGGCGAGTGCCTCTTCTTTTTTGTTCTTATTGCAGATATTGTGATAGACATTTCCCATTAAGATAGGAATTAGATAAATTCCAAAGAATATTGCCAGTAATGAAATGGGATTGTAGCTTAACTGGGTTATGCCACTTCCGGCAAAGTCCAGATATTGCCTGTTCTGGAAATAGAAATATAGCAAAATATCAAGAGGTAATAAAAATATCATTCCTGCGGCTATCTGCCTGTCTATTGTATGGTGAGTAGATAATGCAATATTTTCAAATTCTTCTGAAAATGTTCTTATTAATGTATTTTTGTCTTCTCTTGAAAAATACATTATCTCGCACATCAGCAGTATTATTATTATAAATCCAAAGAGAAAATAGTTGTATGTGATGAATCCGTAGGCACAGAGAGCGAAAAGGATAATTAGGATAATTCTTGTTAGCTTCATTAGAGTCCTGTTCTTTTCCTTAAAATACAGACTTGAAGCAAAATAACCTATTGCCAGATGGATAAAAGCTGCTGCAAATATATCAATATGCATAATCAAATACCTCTTTAAATATATCTTGTTGTTGTATTTTTAAAAGTTGAGTTTTTGCCTCTTTGAACCATGAATCGAGAGATGTTTTTCTTTTTTCCAGTGCTTTGTCAAAGTCTGCTGTTCCTGTTGGTCTTATTGATTTTTTTTCGAGAGCTTCTTTTAGTGGGATGTTTACTGCATCATTGCACAGGGCAACAACATCTGCGCCACTGAAATTCTTTGTTTTTTCGGCGATGTGATTTAAATCAAGGTTGGCTGAAACAGGGGTTCCTTTGAGTTGGTGTTGGATTATTTGCTTTCTCGCTTCTTTTTTCGGGGGACCGATAAATACGATTTCGTCAAACCTTCCCGGGCGCCTGAGGGCCGTATCGATTGTCCATGGGCTGTTTGTCGCACCGACAACGAGTATTTTGTTTTGTTTTGTGCCTACTCCGTCTATTTGGCTCAACAGGTGATTTGTGAGTCTCCGTCCGAAACTGCTGTCCTGTCCTGAACGCTCCCCGGCGAGTGCGTCTAGTTCGTCGAAGAACAAGACAGATGGTTCTTTTGATGCTTTTCCAAATATATCTGTAATTGTTTTTTCGCTGTCTCCGACCCATTTGCTTAGGATGTCGCTTATTTTTATGTTGTAGAATACTGCTTTTGCCTCTTTTGCTGTGGCTTCTGCCAGTAGGGTTTTCCCGCATCCCGGGGGTCCCCAGAAAAGTATTCCTCCGCCGGCTGTTCGTTTGTATACTTTGTAGATTTCCGGGTGTTCAAATGGAAGTATGATTTTTTCTTTTATGGATTGCTTTGCTTCTTTCAGACCACAGATATCGTCAAATCCTATTGTTAGATTCCTGTAGGGCTTTATTGAATCGTCTGTTTTGAGGCTTGATGTATGATGGGTTTTTGTCTTAAGTGAGTTGGCTTTGTTGTAAAGATATTTTGCCATCTGCAAATACAATGGGTTGTTTTGCTTTTGGGCATCCTGGAGATAGAATTGAGATGCCTTCAAATACAGGAGTCTTGCTTTTTTTGCGTTTTTGTTTTCGCATTTGATGGCAATTTTTACATATCCTTTTGCTTCTGCGATAGATGCAATCATATAAATATACGAAGTTAATATTTATAAAATGTTATTTTGTATATATTACTATGGATGAAATATTATACTACAGCACTAATCTACAAGCTCCTGAAGTTAATTTTGAAGATGCTCTACTTAGTGGTCTTGCCCCGGACAAAGGACTTTACCTGCCAAAAAGCCTGCCTTATATAAGCGATTATGAGATAAAATCCATGAAGGATATGAGCTATGCGCAAGTAGCCGGTCTAATTGCAAAAAAATTTCTTGCTTCTGAGATTGATGAAGATGCCCTGGACGAAATTACGCAGGATGCATATAATTTTGAAGTTCCTATAGAAAAAGTGACGGGTAATGACCATATTATGAGACTTGACCAGGGACCTACAGCATCGTTTAAGGATTTCGGTGCAAGAATGATGGCTCGGCTCGTGCAGTATTTTTTGAAAAAGCAAAACAGAGAGATTACGATAATTACTGCGACTTCGGGAGATACAGGCAGTGCTGTTGCCCATGCATTTTATGGGTTGGAAAACATACGCGTGGTTGTGCTTTTTCCTACGCATGAAGTTTCCAATATGCAGAGAAAACAGATGACAACGCTTGGCAAAAATGTGACGACAATTTCGATTGACTGCAAGTTTGATGACTGCCAGGCAATGGTGAAGCAGGCATTTTCAGACCCTCTTTTGAAAGAGCTGAACCTGACCTCTGCAAACTCCATAAATGTAGGTCGGCTTGTTCCGCAGACATTCTATTATTTTTATGCATATTCGCAGATGGTAGGTGATGGAGGAGATATTGTTTTCTCGATTCCATCGGGTAATTTTGGCAATCTCATGGCAGGACTTTTTGCAAAAAAGATAGGGCTTCCTGTGAAGAGATTTATCTCTGCTGTGAATGAGAATGATGAATTTCCAAAATTTGTTGAAACAGGAACTTATCAAAAAATGGCACCCTCTAAAAATTGCCTCTCTAATGCCATGAATGTCGGGCACCCTAGCAATATTGCGCGGTTGGTTGCATTCTATGGCGGCAGGATGGATGAAAAGGGAGAGATTCACAAGATGCCTGATATGAATAAGATACGAGAAGATATATTTACTGTCTCTGTTACAGATGAACAGACAAGAGATGCGATAAAAAATACATACGAAAACCACAATACGATAATCGAACCGCACGGGGCGGTTAGCTGGAGAGGACTTGAGATATATAGAGAAGAGACGGGAGATCAAACAACAGGGGTTAGTCTTGAAACTGCACATCCTGCAAAATTCCCGGATGATGTTGTTGCTCTTACAGGAGTAACTCCCCAATTGCCTGAGAGTTTAAAATCATTGGATGGAAAAGAAGAGTATATAGAAACTCTTGCTCTTGGCTATGACCAGTTCAGGGATTTTTTGACAAAAAAGTTTTTATGAATTCGTCTCCTTTTAGTAGTCCATAACTTCCCTGCAAAATGTTGTTTTCATCATATTTTTCGACAGCATCGGCTTCTACATCTGTTCCTGCTATGATGAAAGGGACTGGTTCGCCAACATGGGTTTTGATTTTTACCGGAGTGTAATGGTCTGGCATGACAGCTATCTTTACATCTTCATCAATGTCTTTTAGCTTTTCTAAAACCCGGCCTATTAGTCTTTTGTCAAAGTCTTCTATTGTCTTTACCTTGAGGTCAAAATCACCTTCATGTCCTGCTTCATCCGGTGCTTCGACATGGACATAAACAAAATCATGGTCTTTGAGGGCTTCTATGCACGCATCTGCTTTTCCCTCGTAATTTGTGTCATACAATCCTGTGGCGCCTTCGACATTTATTACGTCCATTCCTGCATATACGCCCAGTCCTTTGATGAGATCAACCGCAGATATTACTGCTCCATGGACATTGTATTTTTCGCTGAATAATTCCATCTTTGGTCTGTATCCCGGAGACCATGGCCAGATAGAATTTCCCGGGTCTTTGCCTTCTTCTACTCTTTTGATATTGACGGGGTGGTTTGAAAGGAGTTCCCATGATTTTCTTACGAGGGAGTCTAAGAGTTTTGTCGTCTCTATTCCGTCATTGTTTTTTGCTTTCGGCATCACTTTTTCAACTTCTGTTCCTATGACGTCGTGAGGTGGTGTTAGTTCAACGCCGGAATTTTCATTGTTGAGTACAAGAAGGTGCTTGTATGACATACCAGGGAAGAATATTATGTTTTTGTTTCCCAGTTCCTTGTTTATATATTCTATGAGTTCTTTGGACTCAGCAGAACTTATGTGTCCTGAAGAATGGTTTTTTATTTTGTCGTTTTCTATGCATATAAGATTGCATCTTACGGCAACTTCTCCCTCGTGGATTTCCACCCCCATGCTTGCTGCTTCAAGTACGCCTCTTCCCTGGTAGCAGACTCTTGGGTCATAACCAATTATGCTCATGTTGGCGATTTCACTTCCTACTGGCATGCCTTGTGGAACTGTACTGAGTCTTCCGCATCTGCCTTTTTTTGCTAAGCTGTCTATGTTTGGTTTTTCTGCAACCATCAAAGGTGTCTTGCCGTCTTTGCACATTTTTGGTTCGTCTGCCATCCCGTCTCCAAGAAAGATTATGTATTTCATAATTAATCACATGTATTTGTTGTTCCTAAAAGATATAAGCTTTCGGACAGATTGTATTTTTTGGAAAAACACAACATTCTTTTATAAACCTTAAATAACATATAAAATAATATGCTCTTTGATTCAAAGAGCATTTGTTTCAAATAAAAAACGATTTTGATTATTAGGGGGATATGATGGAAGAAGAATTTATAACGAAAATGTCAGAGACTCTTCAAAAAGTAAATGCAATAGACGAAGAATTATATGAGCAATACAATGTAAAAAGAGGTCTGAGAAATAAAGATTTTACCGGCGTGCTGGCGGGTCTTACAAATATAGGTGAAGTGACAGGATACAAACTAGTGGACAATAAGCCGGCACCAGTAGATGGAAAATTATTCTATCGTGGGTTGGATACAAACAAACTGGCAAATGGGTTCTGGAATGAGAAAAGATTTGGATTTGATGAAACTGTTTTTTTACTGCTGTTTGGGAAACTCCCTTCAAAAGAAGAACTGGAAAAATTCTCTTCTGTTCTGGCACAGTCAAGGGATCTTCCTGATAATTTTACAGAGGATATGATCCTGAAAATAAAAGGGAAAGATATTATGAATATGCTTGCAAGGTGCACTCTTGCATTGTATGCTCTTGATGATAAGGCAGACGATACAACAGTTGCAAATGTATTGAAACAGAGCATAAATCTCATTGCTCAATTCCCGACAATTATTGCATATTCTTACCATTCTATGAATCATTATTACAAGAGAAAACATCTTGTGATAAGGCATCCTAAGTTAAAATTATCTACGGCAGAGAATTTTCTTTATATGCTGAAAGGCAGAAATAAATACAGTCCACTGGAGGCAAGATTGCTTGATCTTGTGCTTGTTCTTCATGCAGAGCATGGCGGTGGAAACAATTCCAGTTTTACGATGCGTGTTGTAAGTTCTTCCGGTACAGATACTTATTCTGCGATGGCGGCGGCTTTAGGTGCTCTTAAAGGTCCTTTGCATGGTGGGGCAAATCAGAAAGTTCCTGTGATGATGAAAGAGATAAAGGAAAATGTCCGGGATCTCAAAAGCGAGGAAGAAATTTCAAATTATCTTGTTAAAATTTTAAAGAAAGAAGCCTTTGACGGAACAGGAAAGATTTACGGTTTTGGACATGCGGTTTATACTATTTCAGACCCAAGAGCGGTTATTTTAAAGGAAAAAGCGATGGAGCTGGCAAAGGAAAAATCGTGCATGGAGGATTTTGAATTTTACAAAAGAGTTGAGAAATTAGCCCCTGTGGTCTTTGCTAAATTCAAGGGAGCAGGAAAGAAGATTTGCACAAATGTTGACTTTTATTCTGGTTTTGTCGGGGATTGCATTGGAATGACCAGGGAATTGTACACTCCTCTTTTTGCTATGTCTAGGATTTCCGGGTTCTGTGCCCATCGTCTTGAAGAATTAAGCTGTGAAAAGAGAAAGCTGATTAGACCTGCTTTCAAAAATGTGTGTTCTAAAAAAGAGTATGTTGCTTTGAATAAGAGGGATTAAATAAATATAGATAAAACTCCGAAAACAAGTACCATCATTATGGTTGACATAGAAGTGAATTTAGATGCATATTCCTTGTCGAAATCGTATTTTATGGATAAAACAGTATTTGTAAAAGCAGGAGGCATTAGAGATAGTAGTAAGAATATGAAAAAATAGCTGCTGAATCCAGTCAGAATGAGAATTGCAATCATAAGGATTGGGGAGACGACAAATCTGCCCAGGAATCCGATTATATAATTTTTGTCCGGCTTTTCCAGATTCACTGACAAACCTATGACAAACAGGATGAGATATGTTCCAAACCCTGCAAATTTTTCTATTGAAAGAGGCACATGAAAAATAAATCTTGACATTATGAAAGCAACTATTAGTCCGACAGAAACAGGATTTATCATCTCTTTTAAGGATGTGCTTTTTTCATTGAGGTACGAGCGGGATACAGAAATGCCTAAAGAGAAATGAAAAATAGCAGTAATAATTGAGAACAGGGCGGCAATTGCTGCGCCCTCTTTGCCAAAAAAATAAAAGCAATAAGGTATTCCGAGGTAAGCGAAGTTTCCAAAAGCAGAGCAGAGGAAAATTGTGGCTTTGGTCTTGTTTTCAATTTTCAAATATCTGATTAGGATAAAGAAAATCAAAATACTGAAAATGTTGTATATCACAGTGATGGAGATTATTTTTCCTATGTTGATATAACTGGAATTTACCAGGGAGACGAAAATTAAGAGAGGGAGTCCAAAATATAGCATGTAGTTATTTATGCTTGTTTTTACATGCCCGTGATTTTTGTATATTTGCTTTAGGATGAAGCCAGAGACGAAGAAGATTATCAAAAGAAAATCCATCGATATGATTGGTGGTGATTATTATAAAGATTGCTTAAGGGATTATGATTGGAGAGGTAACATTCTTATTGGATTATAAGGGAGAAAACTATTGAGAGGTTGAACTGAACTTAAGGAGGAGAAATTAGTTTCTCATACTGGTAACTGGTGCCGGAAGTCTGCCTCCTCTTCTCATGAAATTTTTTGCAGAATATTTATTGACTTTCATTACGGGCACGTTTCCTAAAAGACCGCCGTAATTGACAGAATCTCCTGCTTTCTTTCCAGGTACAGGAATTACTCTTACTGCGGTTGTTTTATTATTGATTATTCCGATTGCCAGCTCATCTCCGATGATTGCATTTATTGTCTCTTCCGGCGTATCCCCCGGAATTGCAAACATGTCCAGACCAACAGAGCAGACAGAAGTTAAAGATTCTAGTTTATCCAGGCTAAGCGCGCCTTTTTGTACTGCTTCAATCATACCTGTATCTTCACTTACGGGGATAAAAGTGCCGCTCAAGCCGCCGACGTTTCCGCTTGCCATTGCGCCGCCTTTTTTAACGGCATCCATTAACAATGCAATGGCTAAGGTTGATCCATGCGTTCCGATTCTCTCGATGCCGAATTGTTCTATGATTCGCGCTACTGAATCGCCTTCTGCTGTAGTCGAGGCTAAAGAAATATCTACTATGCCGAAAGGGATTTTCATATTTTTTGCCAGTTCCCTGCCTATAAGTTCACCTGCGCGGGTTATTTTAAATGTGGTTCTTTTGATTGTTTCAGAAAGATCTGTTAAATCGCCATCTTTGTTTTTTTCAACAACGCTTCTTACGACCCCGGGACCACTGATACCTATGTTGAGTGTCAAATCTGCCTCTCCAATTCCATGAAATGCTCCTGCCATGAAAGGGTTGTCTTCAGGGGCATTAACAAGCACAACAAATTTTGCGCAGCCTATTGCATTTTCGCTTTTCTTTGCAGTTTCTTTTAGCATCTTTCCAAGCAGGTTGACTGCGTCCAAATTCATTCCTGCGACATTGGTTCCGACATTTAAGAAAGAGCAGACTCTCTGGGTTTTTGAGAGGACTTCAGGCAGAGATTCCACCAGAAGTTTGTCTGAGGCAGTCATGCCTTTCTGGACCAATGCCCCGAATCCGCCTATAAAATCTATTCCTGCGTCTTCTGCGGCTTTGTCTAATGTAATTGCCATTTGCAGGTATTTTTCCCTGGTGCAATGGCTCTCCATGATTAAGCTTACGGGTGTAACAGAAATTCTTTTGTTGACTATTGGAACCCCGTACTTTGATTCTAATTTTTTGGTTTCGTCAATTAATTTTCGGGCATTTTGATATACTAATTCATAAACATTTTTCCTGAATTTATCAAAGTCAGAATCAATGCAAGGTTTTAGATTAATGCCCAGCGTGGTTGTTCTGATATCTAAATTCTGATACAGAGTCATGCTGGTAGTTTCATATACTTCATCAATTGTTATTGCCATCTTAAACCCTGTGCATCATTTTGAATATGTTCTCATGTTGGATTTGGATTTTTAGATTCATTTCTTTGCCTATTTTTTCTAATTTGGAACGAACATCTTCCAGCGGTGTTTTTGAATCATTCATGTCCACCAGCATTGTCATTACAAAATATCCTTCCATGATTTTTTGATTTATGTCTTCGATATTGATGTCATTTTCATATAACAGATTGGAAACTCTGGCAACGATTCCTTTTTTGTCAATGCCTATTACTGTAATAAATAACAATTCTTTTTTCATATAATTAAGATATGTGTTAATTATATAATGCTTTAGTTTGTTGAAATGACTACCAAGATATTTTATGTAAAAACCACATAAGCGTGGCGAAAACTTCAATTTACTACCGGGATTTGATGGTTTTTGAGTAATACCGGGATTCCCGGTAAAAAAGAAAGGTTTATAAATATTAGTTGATTCCCGGTATATATGAAAATATATTTACCAAATAGTGCCTTTTTAGGAAATATAGATCCATTTTTACGAAGTTTTGAAAGTTCTAATTCTAAAAAACTGGAGATTACAGCAAATAAAAAATGGATTTCGATACATCCTGTGGTTTTATCTATGGTTGCAGCTTTGGGTCTAACTGTTAGTCCATCGAATATATATTGTGAAAAACTTGAGGCAGTATCCAGGCACTATCTTAAAAGAATGGGATTGTTTAATCTTTTGAACATAAAATCAGAAATTGAAATAAAAGAGCATGAATCTACCGGGCGTTTTATTCCTTTGACAAAAATAACCAATTCAGAGGAATTGACGAGATTTATTACTGATATGATTCCACTGCTCCATCTGGAACCCAAACAAGCAGAACCAATAAAATATATTGTTAGTGAGTTAGTTAGAAATGTTCTTGAACATGCTCAATCAGAAAACGGAGCAATAGTATCTGCTCAATATTATGAGAAAAGCAATTCTATACGTATTGGGATTGTTGATACAGGAGTGGGTATTAAAGAAACAATAACTATGTCTCATAAGGTACCATCTCATCTTGAAGCACTTAGATTAGCATTGACTCCCGGAATTACAGGAATGACAAGAAGAGAAGGAGGGACGGATTATAATGCGGGCGCGGGTTTGTTTTTCATAAAATCAATAGCAAAGGTGAATAGGGATTTCTTTATGATTTATAGTGGAGATGCGATGTATAAGTTGCTAAAAAGTAAACATGAATCAAAACATATACGTTTATGTGGTAATCCTTTCGAAGACAGGCATTCTAAAGGGGATGATTTTTCTTTTTGGAAAGGAACGGTTGTAGGAATTGACTTATCTTTAGATGCAACAAGAGAATTTTCAATTCTTTTAGATCTCATTAGAGATACTTATGTCAAGACAGTGAAAGAAAGAAGGAAAGAGCGATTTAGGAGGCCAAGATTCATATGATTAAACTAAAATTACTTCCAATTGTTGGCAGTTTTGCTGAGAATAAAGATTTTGCCAGAGATATTAGACTTAAAAAAATTATTCCGGCTCTTGAGAATAATCAAGAAGTTACATTGGATTTTGAAGGCATTGATTCAGCAACACAATCATTTATTCATGCTTTAATTAGCGATTTGATTAGAAAATATGGAATGGAAGTATTGGACGAAATATATTTTAAAAATTGTAATGAAACTATTAAGAAAATAATAAACATTGTTGCGGATTACATGCAGGATTGAATAGATGTTGTTATATGGCAAAAAATTCTTCCATTGCTTCCTGAATAGTCCTTATTTCTTTTATTTCAATATCTGCATGTTCCTCATAATCTACCCAGTATTGCTTGTATTCTGTTTGACAGTAATCAAATTTGCCGTATTTGCTACAGTATTCCTGCTCTGTAAAATTAAGTTCTCTTGAAAGACCATAGGGTGCTAAAAATAAGTTTGCTCCTGTTTTTTTGGCAATAATTGCTTTTTCCATTATGCCGGATGCAAGACCAATTGTCCCATCGTGGTTGAGCGTACCGGTTATTATGACATAAGGATTTATTGTCTTGTTTTGAAGGGCGGAAATTGTCATAATGCAAAATGCAGCTCCTGCGCTGGGTCCTTCAAGCATGGAAGCGTTGATATCTGACAAGGTGTAAAAAAAGTCAATGTTGTTTGTTGATATATTTGTGATATCAGAGGCAACATTTATTGCATTCCGGATAGACTGTTCTGTGTCCGGAGAAATCAGTACGTTGTTGAAATTAAAAAATATATTTCCTTCACCGGGTTTTACAGACAATGTGGCAGTTGTCATTATTCCTGTCCTGTCTCTCATAACTGCCGGCATATTCATCTGCACTGTATTTTCATAGAAAGGAGATATTTTGTTTTTATAAGTGATTTTTTCAATAGGGATTACATTGAGATTAATTGCCTTTATTCCTGTATACTCTCCCGGAAAAACTTCGTTTTGAGTTGTCTGTATTTGTAATCCTATTAAAATTCCTATAAATAATGTACCGCATAATGCAAATATTATTGCAGCTAATCTTTTCATAGCATATCAATTACAATAAAGCTTAAAAAACTAAAAATTTTAATTTACGAAAAAAATAATAATGGTAAAAAAGAAAGTAAATAAAAAAAGAAATAAGGAATAATCCTTATTTTGTTTCAGGTACTAAATCGATGCACATTCCTGCGGCAATTGTCATACCCATATCTCTCATTGCAAATTTTGCAAGTTGAGGGAAATCAGATTGTTTTTCAAGTACCATAGGTTTGGTTGGAACGCATTTTATTATTGCTGCATCTCCTGCTTTTATGTAATCAGGGTTTTCTTTAAGTGGGTCTCCTGTTGCAGGATTTATTGTTCTGACAATTTCTGTTATTTTGCATGCTGTGTGGGTTGTGTGCGCATGGAATACTGGCGTGTATCCTTTTGTTATAACATTGGGGTGCTGCAATACGATTATTCTTGCTGTAAATTCTTTTACAACAGTTGGCAAATTGTCTGCATGACCGCCTACTTCACCACGACCAATATCTGTTTTTCCAATACCTCTTATGTTTACACCAACATTATCTCCTGCTTTTGCAGAAGGCAATATTTCATGGTGCATTTCTATGGATTTAACATCGCCTGTTTTTCCGGATGGCATAAATACTATTTTATCATTTGCCTTCATTGTACCTGATTCTATTCTTCCTACGGGTACTGTTCCAACACCTGTAATTGTATATACGTCCTGTACAGGGAATCTTAATGGTTTGTCTGTTGGCATGGATGGTGCTTCCAGAGTGTCCAATATTTCCAGTAATGATTTTCCCTTGTACCATGGCATCTTGTCCGATATAGTTGCAACATTATCTCCTGTCCATGCGGATAGAGGAACAAATGGAATATCTGCCGGGTTAATTCCTACAGTTTTTAGAAGTTTTCCAACATCTGCTTTGATAGCATTGAATTTTTCTTCGCTGAATTCAACTTCATCCATCTTGTTCATTGCAATAATCAACTGTTTTACACCAAGAGTCTTTATCAAAAAGACATGCTCTCTTGTCTGTGGCATAACACCGTCTTTTGTTCCGATAACAAGAATAGCTGCGTCTGCCTGGGATGCTCCGGTAATCATGTTTTTAACAAAATCACGGTGACCCGGACAGTCAATAATTGTAAAGTAGTATTTAGTTGTATCAAATCTCCTGTGCATTACATCTATTGTAACTCCTCTTTCACGCTCTTCTTTTATAGTGTCCAATAAAAACGCAAACTTAAATGTGTCTTTTTTTAATTCTTTTGCTCTTTCCTCTATCTTTTTCATTTCCTGCTCAGGAATATTTTTTGTATCCCATAGAAGTCTACCGATAAGAGTAGATTTTCCCTGATCTACATGACCAATTGTTATTAGATTCATATGTACTTTTTCTGCCATAAATTTCACCTTTATTTTACTTAGTATGTAATCCAGAATGGTAAAATCTTTAAAAAGTTATCCTGTGTTTTGGCTCATTTATTGATGTATTGTGCACAACAATAGGTATTATCTATATAAAATTACAATTAAGAGTATTTATATGATAAAAGCGGTTATTTTTGATCTGGACAATACATTGATAGATTTCATAAAATTTAAAAGCGCATGTATAGATGAGGCATGCGATGCAATGATTGACGCAGGTCTAAACAGGACAAAAGAAAAATTGCTTGAAGAAATATACAGTATATATAATGAAAAAACTTATGAATATCACCAGGTATTTGATGACATAATAAAAAAATACAATAAGAAGGAGCCAGAGCATGATAAAATTCTTGCAAATGCAATTATTGCATATCGCAGGGTAAAGAATGCTTACCTGGAAACATATCCCCGAACCCGTTCTACTTTGGTTTATTTGATGAAAAAGGGCATGAAACTTGCAATTATATCTGATGCTCCCCGGATGCGAGCGCATATGCGCCTTTGCTCAGCCAAACTCCAGGAGTTTTTTGATGTTATTGTGACTTATGATGATACAAAAAAAATAAAACCTGATTCTGCACCTTTTTTGTGTGCATTAAAACAACTTAAATTAAAACCAGGCGAGTGTGTTTATATTGGTGATGATCAGATAAAGGATATCGAGGGCGCAAAGAAAATAGGGTTTATAACGGTTCTTGCCCACTATAAAAACCAGAAACAATTTTCTGAATATGGTGAAAATAGTTATTATTCAAAGAAAAAAATAAAGAAAAATTTGTATGATTATAAGATAGAAGATATTAGTGAGTTAAGAAATATTGTTGGGTAGAGAAATAATTTGATAATATGATGAGGATATGTTATGGCTAATTACAGGTTGCCTGTTGTGGTTGAAAAAGACAAAGATGGTTATTTTGCTTTTTGCTATTCATTACAGGGATGTAATGTACAGGGAGAAACTTATGAAGAAGTTTTGGAAAATATAAGAGATGCAATGAAACTGCATATTGAAGATATTTGGAAAGAAGGAGAAACCATTGGTTTGCCTTGCACGACAAATTTGATACAGGTTGAAGAAGAAGTAATAGAAAAAGATTTGCAATTAAAGAAACTTCTGTTTTTCAGCATAACTGATGAAATTAGGATGAATTTAGAAAAAAAAGGAATTGAGGAAAAAGAGATATTGGATGATTTTGTAAAATTCTTGTAAAAATCCAAACCTATTAAAATATTTCGGTTTTATGAACTACATATGGGCAATGAAATTACAAGAGCACATGAACTTGCAGAAGACCACAAGGAAATTTCTGTTGCAGAATTTTTTGAAAAAAATAAGCACCTTTTAGGCTATGAAAACCTCCAGAAATCGCTTTTAACTTGTGTTAGGGAAGCAGTTGATAATTCTCTTGATGCATGCGAGGAAATGCATGTCCTTCCTGATATTTATGTTGAACTCAAGAAAATAAAGGAAAACAGGTTTAAATTTACTATAGAAGATAATGGTCCGGGAATTGTAAAAGAACACATCGCAAATATTTTCGGGAAACTTCTTTACGGCTCAAAATTCCACAAGCTTCAGCAGTCCCGTGGACAGCAGGGGATTGGTATTTCTGCGAGCGTCTTATATTCTCAGCTTACTACAGGAAAAGACACGAAAATCTATTCTAAGATAGGGGACGGGAAAGTCCATGTTTATGAACTGCACATTGACACAAAAACAAATGCCCCTGTAATTTCAAAGGAACATACAATTTACGGCAATGGAAGAGGAACAAGAATAGAGATGGAAGTCAAGGGAAAATATATGAAAGGAAAGAGGTCTATCTTTGATTATCTCCAGCAGACAGCTGTCATGAATCCTGCAACTAAACTAGTGTATCTGGATCCGGAGGGAAAGAAGCATCTCTTTGACAGGGCGGTTACAAAGCTTGCAAAGAGACCTAAAGAAATAAAGCCGCACATAAGCGGAATTGAACTTGGAACACTAAAAAAAATGCTTAAGATAACAAATGCAAGAAATATTGTATCTTTTATTACAACAGAATTTTCAAGGCTTGGGAAGCAGACAGCAGACCAGATTATAATTGGTGCAGAAGTTGATCCAAAATTAAGCCCAAAAAACCTGACATTTAATGAGATGGAAGCATTGATTGAATCCATCGAAAGAACAAAAGTAAGCAATCCTCCGACAGACTGTCTTTCTCCTGTGGGAGAAACTGCAATTGAGAAGGGAATAAAAAAAGAACTGCATCCTGAATTTGTGGCAACAATTACAAGGAAACCCGCAGTTTACAGGGGCAATCCGTTTCAGATAGAAGTTGGGATTGGTTACGGTGGCGACCTTGACAAGGAAGGACAGGCAACAATCATGCGTTTTGCAAACAGGGTTCCTCTTTTATACGAGCAGGCGGCATGCGCCCTTACAAAGTCTCTTATGCAGACGGAATGGAAGAGATATGGATTGAGTCAAGTTGGTACGAGCATCCCAACAGGTCCTGTTATCTTTACAATTCACATGATCTCTGTATGGGTGCCTTATACTTCAGAGGGAAAAGAAGCAGTTGCATCTTACCCAGACATTATTAAGGAAGTAAAGCTTGGTTTACAGGATGCAGGAAGGAAAATGCAGGTGTATTTGAGCAGGAAAAAAAGAGCATCTGATATTGAAGAGAAAAAAGAGACATTCAGGAAATATATCCCTGAAATTGCAAGTGCATTGAGTCGGATAACTGGGAATGATGCTAAGGGAATAAAAGATAAGCTTAACAAGGACCTTGAGGGACGAGTTGAATCACTTGAAGTCAAGACAGAGCAGTATGATGATTTAGAGCTTAACAAAGGAAAAACAGAAAAAGAAGAAATTGAAGAAGTGACCGAAGAGCTCAAGGAAGAAATGACGGAGAAAGAAGAATAATATGGATACTTCATATACTAAGAATATTAAAGAAGAGGCTTTGAAAGTAATAAAGCAGATTGACAACAGCGAAAATCCAAATCTTCAGATATTGAGAAGAAGCCTGAACAATGTATTTTTTGATGAAGATAAAAGAATCATCAAGCTGGGAGATAAAAAAGAGACGAGAAACTACTTTAATATCAACCAGGCAAAAAAATTCATGCAGACCATTAAGATTTTAGCGCAGATTAATGAGAACCTTCAAAAAAAGACGCCAAACATCAGTACCAGGCAATTGTTTTATATGACAAGAGGTATTATAGAAAACTCTGATGAAGAATGCTTTGAAGACCAGAGCGAATCTGACCCGATAATTGAGGATGTTGAAGTTGTACTTGATACACTAAGAGAAGAATTAGGTTTAATTGCAACCCCTGACGGGTATTTTGTCGGGGATATAAAAGTAAAGGATTTAGTGACAGGAGACTTGCTGGACTACACGAAAATGGGTTCCGGTGGAGGAGCAATTCCTGCAATAGTTGAAAAGGATGTTTATGAAATTGTCGAGTGTAAGGCAAAGTTTGTTGTAGTGCTTGAGAAATTTGCAGTATGGAATATTTTGAACCAGACGAAATTCTGGAAGAAGCACAACTGCATAATTCTTACAGGTAAAGGGCAGGCAGGGCGTTCTGCAAGGAGACTGCTTACACGTCTTAGTAAGGAGATGAAATTGCCGGTTTATGTGCTGACCGACCTTGACCCATGGGGATATTATATTTATTCAGTTTACAAGCAGGGTTCAATATCGCTTGCATACTTTAGTGAAAAATCATCTGTGCCGACAGCAAAATATATCGGGATGACGACAAGGGATATTATCAAATATAAGATTCCGAAGAGTTCGTGGATGAAGTTGAAAGATATTGATTACAAAAGGATTAAGGAAATAAAAAAGTATGACTGGTTTCAGGCAAAGGAATGGCAGGAGGAATTGACTCGTCTGGAAGATTTTAAGTACAAGGTGGAATCGGATGCTTTTGTTACAAAGTCGGTTGATTTTGTTGTTAATGAGTATCTGCCGGATAAGATTAAGAGGCAGGATTTTTTGCCTTGAGTGTTATAGGAAAAGTAAAATTCAGAAAACTTAAAAAGAATTATTTTTACTTGGATTATGATGATTTTTCAAACAAGATATAATAAATTGAAAAAAGCAATAATAAAGCAATTAAAAGGGTTTAAATTATGGCAAAGGTTCAAGCAAAATCATAATGAAATTATTGCGGTATTTACAATAATTTTAGTAGTTATTACCTGCTACTATGCGATACAAACACATGAGACTGTTTTATTAATGGAACAGAACATACATTATACAAATAAAAGCGTTTTATTAATGGAACAAAATGTAGAATTAATGAAAGAAGATATACGAGCAAGAAACAGACCTTATTTGGAAATTTATAATCCAACAATTAAAAACAATAGCGATAATACAACTTGTTTTATTGAGGTAAATGTAAAAAATTATGGTCCAATTCCTGCCGAATTGGTTGAAAAAAAATTTAATTTTACTATTGGTGAGCATAACGGTAGTTCTTATTCAAATAATCCAATAACTATATATACAGACAAAAGTTTTAAATTTGAAAATAAAAGTTTTTTTACTGTTGAGATGTGTGAAATTGCCAAAACCATGGAAGCAGAATTAAAACTAAAATATAAAATTCACAATACGAATACAACATTTGAAGCATATAGTAAAGTCAAATGTACACAAGATGATACAGAAGAAAGAAGAGATTGTTTTACTTTAAAGTCATATACAACATAAATTAAAATAAGTTAATTATTATGATAAACTCAACCAACGCATTTTTGAAGACAAGAAAATAAGAAGAATATGGCATAATGAGGAGTGGTATTTTTCCGTGGTTGATGTTGTGGCAGTTTTGACAGATAGTCCTACTCCACGTCAGTATTGGGGGAAAGTAAAAGATAGAGAATTCAAGCAACTTGAAGTGTCCCCAATTTGGGTACAGTTGAAACTTGAAGCTCCGGATGGAAAATTAAGGGAAACAGACTGTGCCAATACAGAAGGCATTTTCCGCATAACCTAACCTTTCAAAAAAAAGTAACGGAAGCAAAAAGTTTTAAAGAAGAAATTCAATAATAAATATGGATTCTAACAATGCATTAGTAGTATTTGAAGACAAAAAAATAAGACGAATATGGCACAACGACGAGTGGTATTTTTCAGTAGTAGATATGATTGCTATTTTAACAGACAGTCCAAATCCAAATAATTACTGGAAAGTTCTGAAACATAGAGAAAACCAGTTAGTTACAATTTGTAACCAACTGAAACTGCAATCATCAGATGGCAAATATTACAACACAGACTGCGCAACCACAGAAAACGCATTTAGATTAATCCAGTCAATTCCTTCCCCTAAAGCAGAACCCTTCAAACGATGGCTCGCAAAAGTCGGCTACGATAGAGTAAAAGAAATTCAAGACCCAGAACTTGCCCAAAAACGTATGAAAGAAATCTATAAACAAAAAGGCTATTCTGACAGCTGGGTAGAAAAGAGAGTCAGGGGCATTGCAATAAGAGATGAACTTACAGACGAGTGGGACAATAGAGGAATTGAAAGAGGAAAAGAATACTCTATTCTGACCGCTGAAATCTCCAAGGCAACATTCGGTATGACCCCTAAAGAATATAAAAATTACAAGGGATTAAAGAAAGAAAACCTAAGAGACCATATGACTGATTTAGAACTCATTTTTACAATGCTTGGCGAAGCATCCACAACAAAAATTGCCAGAAGCAAAGAAGCAATAGGATTTATTGAAAACAAAAATGCTGCAAAAGAAGGTGGAAATGTAGCAGGAATCGCCAGAAAAGAACTGGAAAACCGGATTGAAGACAAAGTCAGCACCCATGAAAATTATCTAGAAAAACCAGAGAGCATCAAAAGACTCGAGAAAAAGGAAGAATAACTCCTTTTTGTATAATCCACAAGATTCTTATGATTACACAAGATAACTTAGTTAGTGAATTCCTCTTTAAATCTCGTGGAAATCTGTGGATTAAATCACTTTCCCGTGGGGTATTCAATGAAATTGAATATGCAAAAAAGCCCTGCTTTTTTCGCATCAGTGCTTTCCGTGGATATGATTCAACGACATCTTCAACACATCAAAAACAACCACGATAGACAAAGATGCAAAAAATGCAAGAAGGATATTGGACAATCCAATAGGCGCAGTCTCAAAGATAACATTCATCGGAGCCCAGTACATTATAATCAAACTCATCGCAACAGAAATTACAGAAGCAGTAACCAAATATTTATTGACAAACAATGAACGACCCAATACACTTTTTCTAAAAGACCTGAAATTAAATGCATTTGCTATTGCAAAAAATATCATAGTCATCAATGTAGTTGTCTGCGCCACAGTTTCTGACTGCCCTAGAACATTGAGCACATAGTAAAAAACAGATAATGAAACAATGCACATTAAGCTTCCCGCGGTCACAATTATGGTCAATAACTGCTTGTTCAATATCCGTGACTTTCTTCTTGGTTTCATTTTCATTATGTCACCTGAAGAAAGATTAAAGCTCAGGGCAATTGCAGTAATCTCATCTGAAAAAAGATTCATGAACAATATATGCATTGCAACCAATGGAAGGGGCATACCTAATACTATTGCAAAAAAAACAAGGAACAACTGGGCAAAATTGATGGAAACCTGGTAAGCCACGCATTTTTGCAGGTTATTAAAAATAATCCTCCCTTCCTTAATAGCATATACAATAGTTGCAAAATTATCATCCTTTAATATTAAATCCGATGCCTGGCGGGAGACATCTGTCCCGTTTTTGCCCATTGCAACCCCGATATGCGCTTGCTTTAAGGCAGGGGCATCATTTACACCGTCGCCGGTCATTGTGACAATCTCCCCGTTCTGCCTGAATGCATTTACTATTCTTAATTTATGCTCCGGGCGGACTCTTGCAAATATTGTGACATCATTTACTCTTTTTGAGAGTTCATAATCTGTAAGCTGTTCTATTTCATCGCCTGAAATGACCGTTCCCTCAATTCCTATTTGCTTTGCTATCTGCCTTGCGGTCTCTTTGTTATCTCCTGTAATTATCTTGACTTTTATTCCTGCCTCTTTGCATAATCTTAATGCATCAGGAACTTCTTCTCTGGGAGGATCATAAATGGCAAGTAACCCAAGTAAGACCATGTTGTTTTCACTGATTGCCTTTTGATGAGCATCTATTTTTTTATAGCAGACAGCCATGAGTCGGTATCCCTGGTGCGTGAGTTCTTCATTGATGTCAGTAATTTCTTGTTTTTGAACTTCATCAAACTTTACAGCCCTGCCTGAATTTTGGATGAATTTGCATTTGTCAATCATTATTTCTGAAGCTCCTATTGAATAGACATATCCTTCTTTTCCTTCCCGGCTCAGCACAGTCCTTCTTTTTCTTTCTGAATTAAATGGAAGTTCTTCTTCAAGAGTGAAGTTTAAGTCTTCCCTGAAAATTCCTGTTTTGGCAGACATTATCAACAATGATGCCTCTGTTGGTGTTCCGCTACTTACTTTGTATTCGTCCATCTGGTCTGTGCGCTCAACTCTTGAATCATTGCATATGACAGATGCTCTTAGCAGAAAGTTCAGATCCTTGTTTTTGCTGACATCTATTTTGTGGTCATTCTGGTTGGTGTATAAAAAATTCCCTTTAGCAACATATCCTGCTCCTTCAACATCAATCATTTTGCCGTCCATGTATATTTTCTTTACCGTCATCTCTCCTTTTGTCAGGGTTCCTGTCTTGTCAGAACATATTATTGTGGTCTCGCCAAGAGTCTCGATTATTGACATTCGGTTTACTATTGCATTTTTATCTGCCATCTTCCATGTGCCTCTTGCAAGTATGGTGATTAATACAACAGGAAGTCCTTCCGGGAATGCAGACACACACAGGGCAATGACGACAATAAGAATCTCCACCAAAAGTCCATAAGAGAACGGTGCTCTCACAAGCATTATAAAACCTGTCAATAGTGAAACTGCTATTGCAAAGAAGGTCATGTATTTTACTATGTCGTTTACTTTTTTCTGGAGAGGTAGTTCTTTTTCTGCTGTTGAAATCATGTCCGCGATTTTTCCGAATTCTGTATTCATGCCGGTATGCAAAACTCGGGCAATGCATCTTCCATTGATAATGTAAGTTCCCATGAAAAGTAAATTATCCTTATTTTGGATTTTCTCATCTATTGATGCTGATTTATTTGCTCCTCTTGACTCGCCGGTCAATATAGATTCATTTACAATCAATTCTTTTGCTTCCAGCACAAGACAATCCGCCGGGATTTTCTCACCTGTCCGCAGGACAATAATGTCTCCTACAGCAATATCTCTTGAATTAATTTCTATCTCTTTGCCATCTCTTATGACGAGAGAAAGAGGCATAATCATTTTTTTCAATGCGTTTATTGATTTTTCCGCCCTGTATTCCTGGATAAATCCTGCTACGATAACAACAAATATGACGCCGAGAATAGCATATCCTGTAATGGATTTGCCGACAAAAAAAGACATCAGGGCGGCGGCGAAGAGCAAATATATAAGGGTGTTTTTTTTTATCTGCCTGAGAAGAATTTTAAATGCAGAAAATTTGTTGGATTCCCTTAGCTCATTGGGGCCGTATTCTTTTAGCTTTTCTTCAGCCTGTCTAGAGGTAAGACCGGAAAATTTTTTCATATATGTATCATAGATATAAGTTTATATAATTTGTTTGGAAATACATAATTCTGTGATACTTTATTTAGATGAGGTACAACCCACATAATAATTTTTTTGTCATTTCTCAAACAAGACAAAGTTCAACATAATAATTGAGAATAATTCTGCCTGCATCTTGTTTTATCAAATTAATGTTATTCAACAGGTTGTCTAAGAATTGTTTTTAATTTTTCAGAAGCAGTTTTTCGCATATCACTTAAATAAATCTCATGATGCTTTTGAACAAGGCCATCAAAAGAATAACCTTTCTCAGCTATAAAATCATGAAGTTTTTTTACTGTTTTAGGCTCATTATTATATGAACCTATGTGTAATATTTGAGCAGAAAGACCTTCATTCAATGTTTCAAACTTTAATTTATCAATTGAAGGCAAATCCTTTTTCTTTTTGACTTCTTCAATTGAAGATTCAAACATAGTTTCAGTAATAAAATCCGGCTGGACAATAAAAACTTTCCACAACCATATGTCTTTATTCTCTATTGAGAAATCTTTCATGTCTTCAGTCCACCATAAGCCTTCAAGAGGCATTACTGTATAATCTTTATTCAATTCTTTTTTTGAGGTGAACTTGATTTTAAAGGCAACAGGAAAAAGAGCTTCGACAGCGTTCTTAAATTCTAAAGAAGTATTGGGATTTCCTTTTCCTTCAATTGAAATGACTTTCTGTTTAGGTACATTTAATATTACGGGAGTTTTATCAGAAACTTTATACAACTCTTTAAAATCCTTTTTTAAGTCAAGTTTATCAACCATAAACAGATATAGAGATTAATGAAATAAAAACGTTTCTGTTTCTAAAATGCTTGGGCGAAATTTTATTTAACTGTTATGTTTTGTTATTTTGTTCCACAGTTATTACCACATTTC
>JAGLPV010000013.1 GCA_023137195.1 Candidatus Aenigmatarchaeota archaeon
CTTTAGTGTAATCAATTACCTTATCTGCTCCCAGGGATTTCACCAATTCTAAATTTGCAGTACTGCATACTCCGGTAACTTCTGCTCTAAAGTACTTAGCAAGCTGTACTGCAAAAGTACCTACGCTCCCGGAAGATCCATAGATAAGAACTTTTTGTCCGCTCTGAATATCTCCTTTCTTTAGAAAATGCAGTGCTGTAAGCCCTCCAATAGGGACGGCCGCTGCTTCATCATAGGTCATATTGGTCGGTTTTAGTGCTACTGCGTTAGCTCCGAACATACCTGTGGATAAAGGTTCTTCAGGCATACAAATGTACTCAGCATAAGAACCAGAACTCAATCCAGTGGTAGTTCCAAAAACCTGGTCGCCTTCTTTAAATTGCTTTACGTCCTTGCCTACTGCTTCAATTTTCCCGGATAGCTCCATCCCCAATATATGTCTTTTTGGTTTTCTAAGACCAAACATCATTCGCGCGGGGAGCCGGAATAAGGGAGGGAATGTGGCACTTCGAAGTCTCACGTCCCCTGCTGTTACTGTTGCCGCATGTATTTTTATCAGTATTTCATTGTCCTTTGGAAAAGGTTTTGCTACATCTTTGAGTTGAAGAACATTTGGCGGTCCGTATTTGTGATAAACAATAGCTTTCATTTTGTTTTCTTTCATCTTTTTTTTATTAAAAATTAAAATTTATAAATATGTTTATTTTCAATTTTATGCTCCAGTACACAACTCTTCACAGGGACAATATATTTATAAAGATATATGACACTCCATTCATATGAAACACAATTCATATAATAATTTTTTTGTCAATTTTTCAAACAAGACAAAGTTCGACATTATCCATACATTAAGAGATAAATCATTAAGTGCCGGAGATATTGCAAAAGAACTAGATGAAGAGCAGAGCAAAATATCCCACAACCTGCAAAAATTAACCAAGTGTCATATTTTGGATGTCGAGCAGCAGGGAAAACAAAGAATATATTGCCTGAACAAAGAGACAATTATCCCGATACTTGAATTGGCAGAAAAGCATGTTAAAAAATATTGTGTAAAGAGGTGTGATATATGAAGAAAAATAAGATTACAGAAGAGACAGTTTTGTCTGAAGTTTTAGAATACCCAAATGCAGATCAGGTACTTTCAAAATATAAGTTCCCGTGCCTAACTTGCCCTATGGCAGCTTATGAAATAGGCATACTCAAGATAGGTGATGTTGCAAAAAGATACGGCATTGACATAGATGCATGCCTGGAAGAGCTGAATAAAGAGTGTTTCAAAGAATGATATAGTATGTTAAAAATAAAAGATTTATGTGTGGAGGCAGATGAAAAGAAGATTCTGAACAACGTCTCTTTGGAGATAAAAAAAGGAACTTTTCATGTGCTTTTGGGTCCGAATGGTTCCGGGAAGACAACTCTTGCAAAGACAATAATGGGGCTGGATCATCATAAATTAAAAAAAGGACAGATTATTTTCGGGCAGGAAGACATTACAAAACTAAAGCCAGAGGAAAGAGCAAAACTGGGAATTGCCCTTACATTCCAGCATCCTCCTGCAATAAAGGGAGTGAAACTTTCCGAGTTCCTAAACAGGATTTCAAAGACAGATGCTTACAAAAAATACCTTACTACAGACCTCCTTGAAAGGCAAGTAAATGTCGGGTTTTCGGGGGGAGAATTAAAACATTCAGAACTGGCACAGGTCTTTGCGACTGAGCCGAAATTTATAATTTTTGATGAAGTGGATTCGGGAATAGATATGAAGCGCCTGGAGACAATAACAAAAATGATTAAAGAATGGATTTCCCCGGATAATTCCGCTTTAGTCATAACGCACAACCCGAGAGTAATAGAATTACTTAAGCCGGACATAATTGATATTTTACTGGATGGAAAAATCACCTGTTCGACAAATAACTGGAATGAAATTTATTGTACTATAGCTAAATATGGATATGAAAAATGCAAAGAATGCAAATTATCTGCAGATTGACAATACAATCAGGCAAATGTATGCTTCAAAGGGAAACATAATTTTGCCAAGCAGAGAAGCATTTGAAAAATATGACTGGACAAGGAAATATTTTGTGGAAAAACCAAAAGAGGGATACTTTATATGGATAAAGGAACAAACAGATGCTCCTCTTTTTTCCTGCGTGAGCATCAAGACAAAAGATACACGACAGGAACTCAACAACCTTGTTGTCATTGAGAAAGATTTAAAAATCAAGATTAGAGGCACCTGCAATTCAATGGAAGAAAAGATTTGCGGGGAGCATAAAGCAAAGGGCAAAATTATTTTAAGGCAAAATGCAAGCCTGGACTACCAGCATACGCATAAATGGGGCAATAGCGATTCTGTAAAAACAGACTATGATTTTATTTTAGAGGAAAATGCAACTCTTGAGTATAATTACAAAAATTTACACACTCCAAAAAATCTTTTTTTAAAGACCAGCGTTCATTCCCATAAGAATTCATCTGCGAATCTCAATATTGTCATAAATGCTGTTGACTCAAAAATACAGGTAGAGGATGTCATTCATCTAAAGGAAAAAAACGCAAAAGGAATCTTGAGGTTCAGGTTTGTCGGGAGGAAAAACTCAGAAACCAAAACGACAAGCAGAATTGTCGCTGAAGCTTCTGCCGAAGGTCATCTGGACTGTCATGCTTTGCTTGTTGATGAAGATGCCAGCATTGTTCTTCGCCCTGAGCTGGAAAACAAGAACAAAGATTCCATATTGACACACGAGGCATCTGTCGGAAAAATTGCAGATGAACAGCTTGATTATTTGAGATGCAGGGGATTGAGCGAAAAACAGGCAATTGATTTGATTGTCGGCGGGTTTTTGAGATAAATTGTATGATTTTACAAGAACTTGCAATGCAAAGAAGTAAGTTTATACACAAAAAAAGACAATCTATTTAAAAAAAACTATTTGGTTTCTTTTATGGCAAAACTAAATATTGGTATTTTTGGCGCAACAGGAGAAGTAGGTAAAGAGATTATTGATGTCCTCCATAAATTGGACTTTCCGGTAAAGGAATTATTTTTATATGCGGGTAAATCGGCAGGCAAAACAATTGAAACGCCGTATGGCGACATTGTCGTTCAAAAAGCAGATACTGCTGACTATTCTGAATTAGATATAGCTCTTTGGGCAATTGGAGGAGAATGGTCTTTAAAGAACTGGGAAAGAGCAAAAGATTCTAAATGCTATGTCATTGACAATTCTTCTGCTTTTAGGTATGATGATGAAATTCCCTTGATTGTCCCGGAAATCAATGGAGATTTATTGAAAGAGAATCCCTCAAGACTGATTTCAAATCCCAATTGTACTACATCTATTGCCGCCATTCCATTGCATATATTAAATCAGATAGCAGGGATTGAAAAAATAATTTTTACGACATATCAATCTGCAAGCGGTGCCGGCAATGGCGGAAGACAGGAATTGATTGAACAAAGCAAAAATTACATCAAAAATGAAAGAGTAGAAAATAATATGTTTCAACACCCTCTGCCTTTTAACGTGATTCCGCATATTGATAAATTTAGAGATAATGGATATACAAAAGAAGAGATGAAAACAGATTGGGAGTCCAGAAAGATTTTAGATTTGGATGACAGCGTGAAAATCACCAGTGGCTGTGTAAGAGTGCCTGTCGAAAGATCTCATGCAGAGGATATTGTTGTTGAGACAAAAAATCCTGTTGATTTGAATGAATATCGGGGTGCTTTGCGTAAAGAGCCGATGCTAAAACTTTGCGATAATCCGGAGAATAATGAGTATCCGATGCCTATTAACACTTCAGGGAATTATGTTGTTGAGGTTGGAAGAATAAGAAAGCCGGAAGTTTTTGCCAATGGCATCAGGATGTTTGTTTGCGGAGATCAGCTTTTGAGAGGAGCTGCACTAAATGCTGTTTTAATAGCTAAAAAACTCTACGACTTGGGAAAGTTTGATTGATGCTCTTTTTCCCTTGTTTACAGCAATTGTAAGTATGATAGATGATTCTGTATTTTGAAGGAATTAGAAGAAGATTAATTTAAGTGAAACTACCAGTAAAATTACAAGTATTGTTTTCCGGAATAATTCAGGATGGATTTTTTTTACACAATGGCATCAGGATGTTTGTTTGCGGAGATCAGCTTTTGAGAGGAGCTGCACTAAATGCTGTTTTAATAGCTAAAAAACTCTACGACTTGGGGAAATTTGATTGATGCTCTTTTTCCCTTGTTTACAGCAATTGCAAGTACGATAGATGATTCTGTATTTTGAAGGAATTAGAAGAAGATTAATTTAAGTGAAACTACCAGTAAAATTACAATTATTGTTTTCCGGAATACTTCGGGATGGATTTTTTTTACAAAATGCTTTCCGATGTATGCTCCTGAAAATGTGCAAACAATCAATCCTACTAGGATTTAGAGAAGTTTTTGCGTAGCAAAAATTTGGGTGAACGAGTGCAACGGAGTGAACCTTTAAATTCTTGTTATAATCTTCCGTTAGGAACGAGGAAAAGTCTGCAAGACGGTTTTTGACGAAGTCAAAAAATTCCGAAGAGTAATTTCTGTGGACGACTGTCCATCATTGGAGCTATGCGACTTTAAAAAACAAGCTATCCAAGGGAAAAAAATCACTCAATTAATTCAATCGAATCAATTTTTAAATATGTATTTGTTGTATAATATTTCATACCCGGAATATCACATTTTTCGTTTACTGGATGTTGAGAACCATCAAAATAATCTTCTTCACAAGAATATATGTCCACTTCACTAATTAAGTCGCCTTTAATTTTAACAGTTTTATTAAAATATGGTTTTACCTTGTTCCAATCTGAATAGTCAAAATTAAATCCTTGTGGGAATATTACTAAGCTTTCGATACATTTTCCAGCACCGTTACATAAATTTCCATATATTTTTCCAGAGATTTCAATATCTTGAGTGATTATTTTTGAATTAGAGCAACCACTTATTAATATGGAAGAAATTAATAATAAAGCAATAATAAATTTTTTCATGATATTAAATTATAATTTTATTTTTTTATATACTTTTTGTTTTTTTGCTCCATCTAATTCTAAGGAGCCCACAGAAATTATTGATTATAACAATTAGCAATGTATCCTCTTTGGAAATTAAGGAATATTTTGAGTAAATCACTGTTTTTAGGATATTCAATAAAACTGCTGTTGCGGACATAGTGGCAATAAAATTCTCTTTTCTCAATCCAAGATGATTCAGGAGCGCAGCTTTTATTGCACTTCCTGTACCGATTATTCCTGCAAAAGATCCGTATACTCCGCCAGCTGCTGTTATGGCGTAATTATTGAGTTTGATGTGCTTTGTGAGCTTGAAGTGGTCGTTGACAATATAGAGCAGGATTATTGCGCCCAGTAATTTCTTGATGATTTCGCCAGGGGCATGAACCATTAAAAAGGAACCAATAACTACAAGCGGAACTGCTCCTGCCCATATCAGGAAAGTGATTTTCCAGTCGATGTGCTTCCTAAAAAACACTAGTTGGTTATATTTGATGCGATAAAAAAGATTGTGATTATTGCAATTGCTTTTTTTAAGGGGAGGACAAATGAGGAGAATGGGATTAATATTAATGCGCCGCCAAACCCGAAAGTGGCGGAGATTATCGCGGAGATGAAAGCCAATAGGAGGAAAAGTATTTCATTTATCATGATTGTTTAATAGCAAACAACTTTTTTAAAATTTAGAACACCAGACAACCATGGATACCAAAAAAGATTTCCCTTGCTTAAATCAAAAGATAGGTGGATTGAGTCCTGTTTACTTGGACTCTGCCTGTATGTCATTGAAGCCAAGATGTGTGATTGACAAGATGGTTGAATATTACGAACAATACAGCGGGTGCGGTGGAAGGTCAGCGCATAAATTCTCATCCAGAACCACAGAAGAAGTAGCAAAGGCAAGACAACTGGTATCTGACTTTATCGGTGCAAAGAAGCCAGAGCAGGTCCTTTTCACAAAGAATACAACAGAATCTATCAATCTGGTCGCAAAGAGCTTTAAATTCAAGCCAACAGATATTGTGCTTACAACAGACAAGGAACATAATTCCAATCTTGTTCCATGGCTTTTGATGAGTCGCAACAAGATTATCAGACACAAAACAATCTCATCAAAACCAGACGGAAGTTTTGACATTGAAGCATTTAGGGATTTGATGCAAAGGGAGAAAGACATAAAGATGGTTTCTATAAACCATGTCTCAAATATAGATGGGTATAAAAACCCAATAAAAGAGATTATTGAAATTGCTCACGACAATAATGCGGTTGTGCTTCTAGATGGGGCGCAAAGTGTCCCTCACACAAAAATAGATGTTGAAAAAGAGGATATTGATTTCCTTGCCTTTTCAGGGCACAAGATGTGCGGACCTACAGGGACTGGTGTGTTGTATGGAAAGGAAGAGTTATTGAATGAGTTGAATCCGTTTATTGTCGGTGGAGATACTGTTGAAGATGTGGATGGAGACAAGATTACTTTTTTGGAGATTCCTGAAAAATTCGAGGCAGGGCTACAGGACTATGCTGGTATTATTGGACTAGGGGAAGCTGCAAGATACTTAAGTGATATTGGAATAGAAAAAGTAGAAAAACATGTCAATGATTTGAATATATATCTTGACGAGAAAATAAAACAGATTGAAAATGTTAAGATTATTGGTTCTTCTGACCCTAAAAGAAGAAGCGGGATTACTAATGCAGTTGTCGAGGGAATCAATTCTCATGAGATTGCAATGTACCTGGATGAAGTGAAAAATATAATGGTCCGCGATGGGGCTCACTGCGTGCATAGCTGGTACAATAAAACAAAAACAAAGGCATCTCTTAGGGCATCCTTGTATTTGTATAATGATAAATCAGATATTGATGCTTATGTTGAAGGGTTGAAGGAATATATCGAGCTGATAAGATAAATTGTTATCTTTTTCTAAATCATTTGATCTGTCTGAGCTTACCAATAATCATTCCGATAAATTGGTCATTTTAATCTTCAAGACCTTTTCTGACTCGAAAAGAAAGATGAAGAGAGGCACGGAAACTGATTAAACTACAATTGTAATAAATATATAAATACTCTTGCAGATATAATGCAATATGACTAAACAAATACTGACTGAAATGTTTTTAGAATGGAAAAACATTATTTTACACCCAAATAAAACACTTTCTCATTTGAAAGATAGAAGTTTTTTAACTGTCTTTTTTTATATTGCCTTCGCAGGATTGATTGCAGGCTCTACAAACAAACTGTTCAATGCACTATTAGGTAAACAAGCCATAGGGGTAGTTTTGTTTGGTCCTTTTTTGGCTGTTGGAATCTGGCTGGTGGCAGGAACTGTTTTGTGGATTTTTAGCAAGATATTTGGCGGAAAACAAGGTCTATCAAAATGGCTGATTTCTTTTGGCTCCGCCTACGCCCCTTTTGTTGCTCTTATAGGCATCCCTTATATAACCTATATTGTGCAGGTTTACGAGATATACATAATATATCTATCATTCAGGTATTTTACTAAATTGACCAGATTGAAGGCGGCAATCTCATTATTGTCCTACGCAATTTTCATCTTACTGCTTTTCATATCAATAAATTCTCTTGTTCTTCATTTCTCCGCCCCAAAACTACAGATGACAAAGAACAATATAACTCTGGATGCATATGTCGCTTGTGGAAAATACGGGGAATTAATAAAGTATAGCGAATGCGAACATCCAGAGAATTATAAAATAGTATTTTATGGTACAACTGATTTTAATGCACTGGTTTCAGAAGACTTTAAAAGAGCCACAAGCCAAAACAATACGGATTTGTGCAAAAAATTGAATAATAGTGTTAATTGCATCGCCAGTATTGCGAAAAAACTTCAAAATAAATCAATCTGCGATGAAGCAGGAGACAATAAAGACAAATGCCTTGAAAGATACGAGCAGATTTTAACATTAAAAAAAATCTCCAAATGGACATATATGTCAAATAACATTTATTTATCTTTTAAGGATCTAGATAGTCTAAGAGTATTTGGGTGGCTACCACAACAAAAAGGTTGGGAGGGCATTCATCCAGAAATGAAAAAAGATATAGATGCGTATAATTTAGAGGTCGTCAGATACAATGAGATAATCAAGACGGAGAATCCGGAACTTTGCTTAGAATTATCATTTAAAGAAGTTTGCGTTGCGCATATGGGTATATTACAGAAAGACAGGCAGATTTGCGATATTCTTCATCAACTAAGTGACAAATGTTACAATATTTATGATAATCTGGAAATAAATAATGATTCTTATTATTGTGAAAAACAAAGAGATTGCGAAATCAAGCATCAAGAAGAAATAATAGAAGAAGACGCCTTTTGTAAGTACGGAGATTGGAAATGCGAGGAAAATAAATGCATTTGGATATGCCTTGAGCGGGTATAATTTCTATAGAAAATTATCTAACAAGAATATTAACAATTCTATAACTATTCGCTTTCCAACTCTTTAAGATAATTCTTATCCCTTAAAAATTCTACATGGGATTTCTTGTATTTATACAAAATATTGCACTTTCTCTCTCCTTCATATTCCCATGGCTTTATGATTATGATATCTCCTTCCCTGAGCCACAATCTTCTCTTGTATTTTCCGGGGACCACACCTATTCTTGTCTTGCCGTCAGCGCAGATAATATTCATTCTTCCAAATCCGAGGCGGGATTCAATCATTCCAAACAATTCTTCTCCTCGCTTTGGAAATTTTACCCGGGATACAACAATTTCTCCTTCTTCTTGTTCTGCCTTCTTTTTCTTATATCTGCTGTATATCATATGCAATTATTACTATGAAGTCTCCCGGATTTGAACCGGGGTCCCAGGCTCCCAAAGCCCGGAGGATGGACCAAGCTACCACAAGACTCCATAAACCCTACGGGCATTTGTCAGCTTATTTTTTTGAGTATCTCATTTTTTTAGACTTTTTTTTAAGCTTGTGTTTTTTCATTTTTAATCTTTTTCTTTTTTTACCGCAAGGCATTCATTATCACCATCGTATTAAACATTAATCTATTAATTATAAAAACTTATGTAAGTTCACTCTATGGAACTTCCCGGGGGGATTTCACATTCGGGGTTCATGAGGACTAATTTCTCTCCTGCATCTGCTATTAAAATCATTCCCTGGCTCTCTATTCCCCGGATGGTTCTTGGTTCTAAATTGGCGAGAATCGGAACCTGTTTCCCTACGAGGTCTTCCGGTTTGTAGAATTCGGCAATGCCTGCAACAATCTGCCTCTTTTGGTCTCCTAAATCTACTTCCATCTTTATCAGTTTGTCTGCTTTGGGCACTTTTTCAGCAGACAATATTTTTCCTATTTTTATATGGAGTTTTTTGAAATCATCGTATGTAATTGTCATATTCGTATGTATATTACTAATATTTTATAAATGTATTTTTGATTTAATTATACTTATTATGCAGATTGATATAAAGGAAACAAAGAAAAAAGCTAAAAAAGACTTTGAAAAAACATGGGTGGAGACATCTGCATTGTTTTCTCAAAAAGCAGACGAAAAATTTGTATTTAACAAGAAGCAGGGAGAAGAGCATATACTGGGCAAGACAATTAATTACCTGAGAAAAACTCTTCTGGAAATAGGTTTTGATGAAGCTGAGAATCTGACCATCATTCCCGAGGAAGATGTTTTCCGGGAATATGGTCCTGAAGCGGCAGTGATATTGGACAGGGCATTTTACATTGCAAAGCTCCCGAGACCTGAAATTGGGTTGAGTGATGAAGTGATATCCAAAATCAAAAAAATTGCAGGAGAAATTGATATTGAAAAACTAAAAGAAATATTGAGAGAGTACAAGAAAGGAAGTATTGAGGGAGATGATTTTGTTGAAGAGCTTGTCGTGAAATTAGGTATTAAGACAGAGGAGGCGACGGCAATTCTTGATTTATTTACGCAGTTGAAAAGTTTAAAACCGGTTCCGACCAACTTGACATTCAGGAGTCATATGACCGGCACATGGTACCATACTCTTGCCGCAATGCAGGACAAAGTTGATTTTCCTGTCTCTTTGTTTTCTATAGGCAGGAGATACAGGAATGAGCAGAAAGAAGATGCGGGACACCTGCGGGTTCACAACAGCGCATCAATTGTCATAATGGATCCGAACATAAACATGATAGAAGGGCGCAGGATTGTAAAAAAGATATTCCAGAAAATAGGATTTAAAAAGACGCGGTTTGAGGTAAAAAAGGCAACATCGAAATATTATGCTGCCGGGCTGGAGGATGAAGTGTTTGTGATGCACAATGGACGGTGGCTTGAAATAGCAGATATGGGGATGTATTCTGCTATATCACTTGCGAATTACAATATAAAATATCCTGTCTTCAATGTTGGCTTTGGCGTTGAGCGTCTTGCAATGGTGTTGGAAGGACACAAGGATATACGAGAGATGATATATCCTCAATTCTATATTGAAGATAAATTAAATGATGCAGAGCTGGCAAAGGATATAAGATGTATTGAAGAGCCAAAAACATCAGAATGTATGAAAATAGCAGATGCTATTGTTGAAACTGCTCTCAAACATAAAGATAACATTGCTCCGACAGAAGTTGTCGCATGGAAAGGGACAATAAAGAACAAAAAAATAGAAGTATCCTTAACCGAAGTTGAAGAAGGCAAAAAATTGATTGGTCCTGCGGCATTCAATAAGATTTTTGTAAATGACGGAAATATAATAGCTTCTTTGGATAAAGTAGAAGGAGAAAAAACAGGAATCTCTTTTATCAAAGCTATTGCAAACAAAGCAGCTTCAGAAATAGAGCAACAAACAGGAGATTTCAAAACATATACTGGAATTGTCAGGAATTTAGGAAATATAAATTTAAAGGTTTCTGCCAAATCAATGAAGTACATAGGAACAAATAACAAAAAAATAAGTATAAAAGGACCTGTGTTTGTTACAATCAAAATAGTGCGAGGATAGCATAGTGGTTATGCGGTGGCCTGCAAAGCCACTCAGGGGAGTTCAATTCTCTCTCCTCGCTTAAATAGTATGGTGAATAAAGGAATTCATTGTAATAATTGGATTTTATGAATTGTGTGGTTTTTCAGCAGGTTGTAAACATTAAATAGGGTATTTTGTGGGAGGAAACAATTTGTTGTAAAATATCTGCGTACGAAATCTTTATACTTGGGCACTAATGGTGAGGTTATGGCGTAGTATCTTAATATTATTGCATAGCGAATTCATCAGTTCCTTATGTATTCGATTTGAGGGGGGAAATTAAATAGAGCTAACACAATAGGGATAACACACCAAGAGAATAAATTAGTAATGTTTTTATAGTTTGTTTTTAGAATTAAATATGAAAAAAATATCTTTGGTTATTTTTAGTTTGATTATATCTTTTGTTTTTTTTAGTTCTGTTGTTTTTTCTTTGAGTTGTACCTTCAAGAATATTGGTATTGGTGGTACTTGTGGTGGTACTGAGATAGGAATTGTTTCCTTTTTAAGAGAAAAGGGAACTTCTATTATGCCATACGACAACAATATTTATGGCTATGCTCTATGCTGCGATGGTATTTCAGCCAACATCGCTAATTTAAATTATGGTATAATACCAAGGGAAGATTACTGGAACGATCCGCTAAACCCCGGTTGTAGTGGAGGGTATACAGAACTCTGCAACTATCCTTCTATCTATGTCCCAAACAAAGACCTTTTTTTATGTGACCGTGGTTTTATTAATTTTTCTTTGACGTATAATACACCTCCTTTTTATTCAACTATGGGGACTTATGATGATTTTTACCGTCCATTTACAATATGCCTTCCTGCAATAGAAGGACAAATGCTTTCTTCCTATGTTAGTTCAGATGAAAATTGTAATGGAGGGGATGAAAAATTATTCGTTCTTGCCAAAAAAATTAATTCTCTTGTGTATGATGACATACCTTTTGGGAATGGAGGTTATGCTGTATGCATCCATGAAGTACTGGATACTACTGACCCTATAGTTGAGATTCTCTCGCCAGAGCAAGGTATGAGCTATATGTCTCCCAATATCGATATAGATGTCGTCACAAATGAACAAGCCATATCGTGCAAATACTCGCTTGATGGAGGGGCAGATATTGATTTAACATCTACTCCGGATAAGATGCACTGGTCAAAAAGCATAGTTCTTGCTAATCTGGGAACTCATAAGATTAATGTTAGTTGTGTGGATACAACAAACAACAATCAAGGAACAGATTCTGTAACATTTACATGGGATATGGGAGCAGAATCCGCTGATTTTGATAATTCTCCCCTTTCAATGAAATTAAATGAAAAGGCGAAAATAAATATCTATCTTAAAAATTTCTATGACAAGCCAGTCACATTTAATTTAAATGTAAGTGATGATGACTGGGGTCTTGTGCTTACCCGCTTCGGGTGGTTTGAAGGACACAGGAGCGATTTAAACAGGACTAATTTAAATGTGATGGTATCTTCGGGCAATACAGAAACAGTCTCCTTCATACAGGAAGGCGGGATGGTCGGGACAGGCAATCTGGTGTTGAATATAAAATTAGACGGAAGCTATATTATGAAGGATATAAAGAAAACGATTGTGATAGAGCCACTAGAGAAAAAATCTTTTTTCGCATCAAGCCCGGACATCAGGACAACAGGATTTATCCTCGTTGCATTGTTTTCAGCGATACTGATATTTTTAAAGAAATAATTCTTTTAAACAATTAACTATGAATTACATTGTCAAAAAACAGGAAAAAGATAAAGAGCATTTCAAAGTAAAAAAACTTGATGACTCAGACATAAAAGCGCTTTCTGCTAATGCAATAAAGATTCTGGAGCTTTTGTCAAGAAAGGAAATGTATCCTAAAAAAATTGCCCAGATCATAAATATGAATGAGCAAAAGGTATATTATTATATTAAAAATCTGAAAAAGGCAGGTCTTGTTCATGTTGTGAGGGAGGAAACTTTTGGGGGTCTGAATGCAAAATATTTTAGTTCTTCTTCAGACGGGGCGTTTGTTTTGTGGAAAAAGGAAAGAGCGCGCGGGAGAGAAAAAGAAGAAAGTGTGCCATTGTTGAATATCACAAAGAATCTTTCAAATACTATTTTTGTGCCGGGCTCACCCATCCACCATGGAAAACAAATGGCAAAGGCAGAAGATGAACGGCTTGCAATTCTTATTGCTCTTTTCATGGGTTCTTTTTCCTCATCATGTTCTTTTAATTTGGCAAATGTAAAATACGACACGCAGATGACCGAAGATGATCTGAAAAAAAATTTAATAATTATCGGCGGTCCAGCAATAAACAAAATTGCCGCGCTCGTGAATAAAAATCTTGCTGTAAGATTTTTGAAAAAGGATGATTTTTATTACTGCCTGCATTCAAAAATATCGGGTAAAGAATATGCTGGTGAGAATTACGGGTTTGTAGAGAAACTAACAAATCCATTTAATAAATATTCCGATATCCTTGTTGTCGGCGGTCGCAGAAGTGTGGGTACAGAAGCAGCAGTGTTTTTTTTAATTAATCACTTCGGGTTGTTTGAAGAGGGGAATAAGTATAATAAAAACATTTATTCAAAGATAATCAAGGGGTTTGACCAGGACAATGACGGGATTGTGGATATGGTTGAAGAGATAGAGTAGGCTATATTTTGATTAATGTGTTTTCTTCCTGATTTTCATTAACATTCAAATCAACGTTTTCAACTTTTCCCACGCCTTTTATATCTTCAACTACCTGTTCGATCAATTCCTTTTCTTTTTTTGTTTTAAGGCTTATTTTAACTTGTTTTAATTCTGTTTTGAGGGACATACTATTCTGGTTTTTGTATTGCCTTATTTGGGAAATTATTTCGCAGAACAAATCTCCTGTTTCCAGGCATTTTTGGGCATTTTTTTGCGGTTTTGTTTGAGACCAGTTGCAGAGGTGAATGCTTTTTTGCATCTCGTTTTTGTTGAAATATAATTGGTATATTTCCTCAGTTACAAAAGGGGTAAATGGAGCAAACATTTTAAGAATGTCAAAGAGGGTTGAATTTAATGTAAAGAGTGCGCTCTTTTTGCTTTCTGTCAATTCTTCATCATAAATCCTGTATTTTACAAATTCCAGGTAATTGTCGCAAAATGAGTTGAAGAAGAGCATTTCTATTTCTTTTTTTGCAGCAGAGTATTCGTATTTGTCCATGTGTTTTGTTACAGACTCTATTGTTTTGTTTGTTTTTTCAAGCATCCATATGTCTAAAATTTCGGGATTATTGTTTTTTGTTTTGTCTATGTTGTGTTTGCATAGGTGGGAGACAGTGAATCTGCTTGCATTCCATAGTTTTATGCATAGCTTCATTCCATTCCTCAGGTCGTCTTCTTTAAATGATAAATCATCGCCCAGCTTTGATTTTGCTGCCCAGTAGCGAAGCGCATCTGCACTGTATTTTTCAATCATTACCTGTGGTTCAACTACATTGCCTTTGGATTTGCTCATCTTTTTTCCTTTTGGGTCTAATGCCCATCCGCTTATCATTACGTCATTCCAGGGATTTGTTTTGTTGTGCAGTTGTGACTTTACAACTGTATTGAACAGCCAGAAACTGATTATGTCATGTGCCTGGGCTCTTAAGTTCATCGGGTAGATTTCATTGTATCTTTTTGGAACCAGGCTTGCTGCAATCTGAGGAGTCATGGATGAAGTTGCCCATGTATCGAGTACGTCCATTTCCGGCACAAACTCATCGCAGTTGCATTTCGGACATTTTTTGATTAATGGTTTATCTTCGATAGGATCTGTTGGCAGTTGTTTTTCGTCAGCAAGAACAACTTCGCCGCATTTTTTACAATACCACAAAGGTATCGGGACGCCGAATTTTTTTTGCCTAGATAGGCACCAGTCCCATTTTAGTCCTTTTATCCAGTTGTCGAGCCTGTTTTTCATGTAAAGAGGAGTCCAGTTTAATTTTGCTCCTGCTTTAAGCAATTTTTCCTTTAAATCAAGGTATTTGATAAACCACTGCTCTGTTGCGACAAATTCTACATCTGTTCCGCAACGTTCATGTGTGTTGACAACATGTTTTATAGGTTCCTGTTTGATTAGATTTCCTGATTTTTTCAGATCTATTATTATTTCTTCTCTTGCTTTAAGAGATGACATTCCCTCGTATTTTCCTGCTTTTTTGTTATATACTCCGTCAACCCCCATTATATTGATTGGTTTGACTCCCTGGTGACGGCTCATCCATTCAATACATTCTACGCCGCCGTAGCTGCAATAGTATACAACACCTGTGCCGTAATCCATGTCTGTCTCTTCGTCAGGAGTGACCTCAATCTCTGCTTCGGTTACCGGCATCTTTACATATTTGCCGATTAGATTTTTGTATCTTTTGTCGTCCGGGTGGACGCTTATTCCTATGCATGCAGGAAGAAGTTCGGGTCTTGTTGTTGCGAAGACTAGTTCTTCTTTTGTTCCGATTACAGGGACTTTAATGTGGTTTAGGTGAGATTCTCTCTCTGCGTCTTCCAGTTCTACCTGTGCAATTGCGGTTCTGCATTTTGGGCAGATCATTATCGGGGATTTTTCCCTGTAAATCCTGCCGCTTTTGTGTAAATCGATAAAGCTCTTCTGAGATATCTTTCTGCAATGCTCGTTTATTGTTGTATAGAATAATTCAAAGTCAGCGCTCAAGCCTATTTTTTTCCAGCCATAAACATATTGCGGTCTTATTTCCTCTAGTGTCTTTAGGCAAAGGTCTATAAATTCACTTCTTTCCATGTCTTTTGACCTGACTTTTTTTGTTTTTTCTATAAGAATTATTGTTGCCAGACCATTGTCGTCTGTTCCGAATGGGTAAAATACATTGTAGCCTTTCATTCGTTTGTATCTTGCGATAAAGTCCATCTGAGAATAAGAAAAAGAATGTCCGAGATGCATTTTTCCTGAAACTGTTGGTGGAGGCGTGTCGATAGAAAATATTTTTTTCTTTGTGTCTTTTTCGTCGAATTTATATATTTTATTTTCTATCCAGTAGTTGATGTATTTTTCTTCGGCTTCTTTTGGATTATATTTGTTTGGAAAATCTACTTCCATAGTCTATATGGCATAGGAAATTTTAAAAGAATTTTTTTTACAAGCCCCACCAAATATGTCCTTTGTTTTCTAACTCTTCTTTTAGGTGTTCTTTTTTTCTTTTCAAATCAATTAAAATACCTTTTTCTTCAAGTATTCTAAAAATGTCGATGTTTTCAAATTCTTTATGACTAACAGCACATACAATAACATCGTATTTTTCTTTTGGTTCTTTGTTTTCAATATTAAATATGATTTTTCTTTCAATCAAAGGTTCCCATAAGCATATATGTTTAATTCGTGTTTTTTTCAGGGACTGAATTAAAATTTCTACTTTAGAATCCCTTAAATCAGGTACATTTTCCTTGTATGTTGCTCCAAGAATTAGGATTCTTGCGTTGTCTGTACTTTTATCCTGTTTTTTGAGGAGGCTTTTTATTTTTTCTGCAACAAAAAGAGGAAGCTGTTCATTGGTTTGCCTTCCTGCTAAAATTAATTTTGGATCATAATCAACTTCCTTGGCTCTCTGCGCCAGATAATATGGGTCAACAGGAATACAATGTCCTCCCACGAATCCAGGAGAGTATCTTATAAAGTTCCATTTGGTGTCGGCGGCATCAAAAATTTCTTTTGTGTCGAGATTCATCTTGTCAAAAAGCATAGCCAGTTCATTGAACAAGGCTATGTTTATGTCCCTTTGTATATTTTCAATAACTTTTGCTGCTTCTGCTATTTTTATAGAGGATGCAGAGTGTACTTTTGTTATCTTTGAATAAACTTCCTTTATTGACTGTAGGGTTTGTTTAGTATCTCCTGAGACTATTTTTGTAATTGCATTTATGTTGTGTTCCTTATCGCCAGGATTTATCCTTTCGGGAGAATACCCTATAAAAAAATCTTCTTTATATTTCAGCCCTGTGTTTTTTTTCAATATTTCAAGGCAAAATTCCTCTGTGCATCCCGGGTATGTGGTGGATTCATAAACAACAATCGCTCCTTTTTTTATGTTTTTTCCGGCAATTGCAGAGGCACTTTCCAGGTATTTTAAATCCGGTGTCTTGTCCTCTTTAACCGGTGTCGGAACAGAGATTATCACAACATCTCCTTTATTTATCTGCTTTTCGTCTGTTGTATATTGAATATTGCATTTAATATCTTCGAACTCCTCTTTTGTAGTTTCTTTGTTTGAATCAAAATGGTTTTTTAATTCTTCTATCCTTTTTTCGCTGATGTCAAAGGCAATTACTTTAAAGTGCTTTGCAAGTTTGACGGCAAGAGGAAGTCCCACATATCCGACTCCCAATATGGCTATTGTTTTCATAATTTATTGACGAGTCTAATTATAGTGGAGTCAAATTTTTAACTGTATTCTCTCCATGTCTGTTTGCATTTTGTGCATCTATAGAATCTTGTTTCCGGTTCGTCCGAAGAACGAGTTTGTTGGCTCCACCAGTAGGCTTCCTTGTTGCCGCATCTTTCGCATTTTTTCTTGATTTTAGGAAGAGATTCAGAATCACTATCTGCCTTAAGAATTGCAGGTTTTTCATTATGAATCACTTCTTTTAAGATGCAATTGCTTTTTTCTGCTTTTTTCTCTATTTTGCATGTTTTACATACAAAATATAAACCTTCTTTTTTTCTTTCAGGAATCATTAAATTTCCGCATTTTTCACACATTTTCATTTTTTCACCTATTCTTCTTTATTTATATATTTATGGTCATAAAGCACATGGCATTTTTCCATTTTTCTGCCGGTTGCTAAATTAAACAATATTATTCTCGGGTAGCCCAGACCAGGAATCCTTAAAACTTTTTTCCCTTTTATTTCTTCAAAGCTTGTAGTCCAGCTGTCTTTGGCATAATTATTATCTCCCCAGGTAATTATTTTGTCACCTTTTATATCCCATACACGGTGCACTATCAGTTTATCGAAGGTCTTTTGATAATAAACAACGACATCTCCATCCGCGCCTGTATTTATTTCACTGATATTATCAATTCCTTTAAGTACGAGTAAATCTCCAACATTGAGTTCAGGGTACATTGAACAGGAAACAACAGTTACCAATGGAGTAGGTGTATTTAAGGCAAAGCCAATGCCATTATAAAACAGGAAAGCAAATACTACACCTAAAATTATGCTTACGAGATTATCCATGAATTCTGCCTTTAAACCCATATTCTTTTAAAATATATTAAATCACAAAAACAAGAAACTTTAAAAACATATTTAAATGTTCTTGTGTTGTTAAAATACGAGAGACAAGAATATGTTCAATACGTTTAACCTTAAAGAGAAATATGACTGCATTGTAATCGGTGCAGGTCCCGGCGGTTCAAGACTGGCGGAATTATGCTCTCAGAAAGGACTTGATGTTTTACTCCTTGAAAAAAGACCGGAAATCGGCGCTCCAAAAAGATGCGGTGAAGGGATGGAAAAAAAAGACCTGTTGGACATGGGTTTTGGAGAAGATGAAAAATTCATGACCAATACAATTACAAGGGATTCTTTAGTATACACTCCTGGCGGGCAGGCAATTACACTTCCTGTAAAAAATAAGAGGGGTTGTATTATAGAGAGGAAATTATTTGACAAGGAAATGGCTTCCCGCGCAGCTTTGGCAGGCGCAAAAATAATAACGAATGCGGATGTTGTTGATTTAATAAAGGAAAATGGCTTTGTGCGTGGTGTAGAGGTTGAATACGAAGGAGAAAAAAGGAAAATAAAATCCGGTGTTGTTGTGAGTGCAGAAGGAGTAGAGGCAAAAAATGCAAAGAAAGCGTTGAACATAGCATTGCCGAAACCAGATGAAATGATGAGTGGCTACCAGTATGAACTTGAAAATATCATTGTGGAGGATTCCATGCGACTTGAATTTTACATTGGTGTTGATATTGTGCCGGGAGGATACATATGGATATTTCCAAAAGGCAAAAGAAGAGCAAATGTCGGGATAGGCATAATATCTAATTGCCAAAAATCAGCAAAATATTATCTTGACAAATGGATTGAAACAAAAGCCAATATAAGATGCGGTTCTGTCCTGGAAGAAAACGCAGGGGCAATTCCTGTCGGAGGGTTCCTTAAAAAAATGACTGCAAATGGTTTTTTGGCTATAGGCGATGCTGCACGGCAGGTTCATCCTATTCATGGAGGAGGTTTGTATGAATCAACTTATGCCGCAAAAATAGCGGCAGAAGTAATTAACGAGGCAAAAATAGCTGATGATTATTCAGACAGGATTCTTGATAAATACAATAAGATGTGGTGGGCGAAAAGAGGAAATAAACTTTTGAGAGTAAATAAACTAAAAAAAATATTTCAAAGGATGTCTGATGATGATTTAAACAGCATATTTAAGCTGATTAATGAAAAGAAAATATATTCTTTGATTGGAGGCAATTTAGATGAATTTTCCCATCTTATTTTAAAAATACCAAAATTTATTAAGTTTACCAAATATATAATTTAAATATGTCAATTATCTCTAATATAAGCGAAAAATATGACTGCGTTATAATCGGTGCAGGTCCCGGCGGTTCAAGACTGGCAGAATTATGCGCTCAAAAAGGTCTTGATGTTCTGGTCCTAGAAAAAAGACAGGAAATCGGCGTTCCAAAAAGATGCGCCGAAGGAATCGGAGAAATGCATCTTAAAGAAGTTGGTTTTAATGGCAAGGAGAGGTTCATTGCAAATACGATATTGAATGGATCTATTTTATATGCGCCGGACGGACAACCGATTGCACTGCCGCCAAAAAAAGAGATAGGATATATTTTAGAGAGAAAGTTGTTTGACAAGGAATTGGCATCCAGGGCTGCTCTTGCCGGTGCAAAAATAATAGTAAATGCAGAAGTTCTTAATCTGATAAAAAATGATGATGATTTTGTCTGTGGCGTTGAATTGGACTATTGCGGGGAAAAACATAGTATAAAATCAGACCTTGTTGTCAGTGCAGAAGGAGTTGAAGCTAAAATTGCAAGAAGCATTCTGAATATAGCAGTACCAAGACCGGATGAAGTTATGAGCGGATATCAATACGAACTGGAAAATATAAGTATGGAGGATTCCTCAAGGCTTGAATTTTATCTTGGACCGAAAATGGTTCCCGGCGGGTATATATGGATATTTCCAAAAGGCAAAAGAAGAGCAAATGTCGGGATAGGCATAATATCCAATTGCCAAAAATCAGCAAAATATTATCTTGATGCATGGATCAACACAAAAAGCAATTTAAAAAATGGCTCTGTCCTGGAGGAAAATGCAGGGGCAATTCCTGTCGGAGGTTTCCTGAAAAAAATGACTGCGAATGGTTTTTTAGCAGTAGGAGATGCTGCCCGGCAGGTTCATCCTATTCATGGAGGGGGCTTGTACGAATCAACTCATGCTGCAAAAATAGCGGCAGAAGTAATCCACGAGGCAAAAATAGCAGGGGATTATTCAGATAAGATGCTTGATAAATATAATAAGATGTGGTGGTTGAAAAGAGGAAATGAACTGTTAAGAGTAAATAAGATAAAGACTGTGGCTCAAAAGATGTCTGATGAAGAAATGAACCTGTTCTTTTCTTGTTTTAGAAATACAGACATTTCTGCTCTTGTTGGTGGGAACCTGTCTGAAATTTCCAAATTGCTTTTAAAAATACCAAGACTTATTAAGTTTAGTAAATATTTAATTTAATCTATAAAAGATAATATGGATGCAGTAGTAAATCATATCGGAATCATAATGGACGGAAACAGAAGATATGCTAAAACACATTCCAGTAAATTGTTTGATGGATATTTGAAAGGAGCTAAAAAAGCAGAAGATATCGTCAAATGGTGCAGTGAAGAAAATATAAAAGAAGTTACGCTTTACACGTTTTCTCTTGAAAATGCATTTAATCGTTCGTTTGCTGAAAAAAAAATTCTTGAAAAATTATTCCAGACAACATTTAACAGTCTGCTCAAGAACAAAAATCTAAATGAAAATGATATAAGAATTAGATTTATCGGGAGGAGGTCTGTTTTTGAAAAAGGTTTGGTTGAGGTAATAGAAAAACTGGAAAAGGCGACGGAAAACCACAAAAAAATTATTGTAAATCTTGCTTTCTATTATGGTGGCAGGGGAGAAATAGTAGATGCATTTAAAAAAATACTTGAAGATGTGGATTCAGGTGCATTGAACAAGGATGATATTGATGAGGATACAATAAAGAAATATACTTATCTAGACAAAAGCAGTTATCCTGAAATTGTACTTAGGACCGGTCATGTTTCTCGCCTGAGCAATTTTCTTTTATGGCATTCGGCATATAGTGAACTGTATTTTATTGATAAATTATGGCCTGAAATTGAAAAACAGGATTTGCTTGATATTATTGAAAAATATAAAACTACCAAGAAAAATTTCGGAGAGTAAAATAGATATATGGAATTCGGAATAAAACTGGTGGTGACTACCGTGGTTTTACTTATCATTGCTTTGGCTGTTGTAGCAATATATTCTGATAATCTATTGGATTTTTCAGACAGTACAAGAGATACAGATGATAAAACGGCAGATGGAATTTTAAGGGAGAGTTGTAGGATGGCGCACGGAGGTTATTATTATCTTGTAAAAGATGATGGAGATGGAGCTTGTGGGAATTCTGATTGTTCTCCTCAAATAAATGTAGCGGATGCTGACTGTGATCCTCCTGCGAATGGAGGTACAACGTGTTGCTGCAAATGCAAATAAATAAATATGGATGAAGGAGTAAAGCTTGTTGTCAAGATTATGGTTGCTTTGATTATAGCTTTTGGAGTGATATATGTATTCTCTGAAAGAATACTGGGAGTAAATGAAAAGATTCTTGAGCCGACAGAAAGAGATTCTTCTAGTGCTATCTCAACTTCGTTATGCAAGATTTTTCATGGGAATAAAGAATTTCCTGTAACTGGCGACACAAGCGGAACTTGTGATGATGGCGACTGTGGTTCTCGTATTTTTGTAAGTACTCCAACAGACTGCATCAATGTAAATGGAGATGGTGCCACTACAGCAGATAAATGTTGTTGTAAATGCGAATAAATATAAATAGTTATTTGATTTATAATTGGATATGGATGAAGGAGTAAAGCTTGTTGTCAAGATTATGGTTGCTTTGATTATAGCTTTTGGAGTAATATATGTATTTTCTGAAAGAATACAGGGAACAAATGATAATATTCTTAAGCCGACGGAAGAGAGTTCGGGGAAAACTATTTCCAGTCAGTTGTGTAAGGTTCTTCATGGAGATGGGGGATTTGTTGTTGTAAAGGATGTGGCTTGTGACACCACTTGCACAAATAAAAAATATTTGGAGGCTACTGATTGTGATGCTACAGCCATGGGTAGTGATTGTTGTTGTAGGTGTATAGATGCTTAAAGGTCCGGTGGTCTAGTGGTATGACGTCGCCTTGACGTGGCGAAGGTCCCCGGTTCAAATCCGGGATGGCTCACCAAATGCTCCTGTAGTGTAGTCCGGTCAATCATTCGGGACTCTCACTCCCGTGACCCGGGTTCAAATCCCGGC
>JAGLPV010000014.1 GCA_023137195.1 Candidatus Aenigmatarchaeota archaeon
GGTAGTGAACAAAGGAATTTGCCCCGAAAGAGCAAATTCCGCAGTGAGCACCGAAACACCTTGAAAAGTGCGGTAAATTACGTAAGCCCAGCAATTTTCATGGTTTTTTTCGTTGTATTTTTTGCAAGGAAACGAAAAAACTCGTAAGCGTAAGGAACATATGACACAACCATCAATTATTTTAAAATGTTTTCTTTATTATATTTATTACATCGCTCCTGTAGTGTAGTTGGTAATCATACAGGCCTCTCAAGCCTGTGACTTGGGTTCGAATCCCGGCAGGAGCATAAACGAAACATCTATATAAACTTCAATTCCAATTATTTCTATGTTCGGCATGATAAAAAAAATAGAAAAAGTAAAAATCAGCAACAGCATATACCACGAATTAAAAAACGAAGCTGTCCGTGGAGAACAAAACAATATTGTAGTTTGCGGCGTTCTTCTGGGCGATATCGGCTACATTAATGTCGGCTTAAAGATGATATATCAGGCAAAATGCAGCCAAATTATAAATTACGAAACCCTTCAGTCAAACAAAGCACTAATAAGTCCCCTGAAAGTCAGAGAAGGTTTATTCTTCGGAAACTCCTATAACATTTATCTCCCAGACCCAAAAATAATCAACAAACAAAAGAATGCAATAGGCATCTATGCTTTTTTCCCCCGCAACCTAAAAAAACTGGAAGAGAACATAAAAAAAAGATACAGGAATAAAGGAGGGAGTTTTAAATTCATGTTATTAACTTCATTTAAAGACGCAAATATTATTTCAAAAAAAGAAAAATCCGTAAAGGGAATTTCCGGGTTTTTGAAAACAAATGAAATAAATGAACTCCAGATATTAAAATCCCGCATACATTCAATGCAAATGAATATTGTGTGTTTGCAAAAAAATATGAATCCAGTCAGTGTTGAAATTGTTGTTTGATATTACATTAAAATTTTAATGTTGTTTTTTTCAATTGATTTTTTTATGTCATTTATTTTTTCTTGTGGTGGCGCAGTTAAGTCTTTAAAACGGGCTTTATGGGCATCATCCCATTTATCTTCCCCAAGGGAACTGTATGGTAGTAGTTCAATTAATTCCAGGTTCTTTAGCTGTTCGGCAAATTTTATCAATTGGTTGATGTCTTTTTCTGAATCTGTTTTTCCTGAAATCAAAACATACCTTAACCAGACTGGTTTTTTTGAGGCGACATATTTTATATTTTCTAAAATTAGTTTATTGGTCTTTCCTGTCAGAGCCAAATGCTCTTTTTCATCTATCTGCTTGACAGAGACTAAAAACAAATCAACTACGGGCAGAAGGGCATCCAAAACTTTTTTTTGGGTGTAGAGGCATGTGTCTATTGCTGTGTGAATGTTTTTTTGTCTGCAAAGAGTAAGTAGTTCTCTTACAAATTCCCATTGCATCGTGGGTTCGCCACCACTTATTGTAATGCCGCCGTTTTTGAGGTAAGGGATGCATTTGTCTATTTTTCTCATCAACTCTTCTGGTTCAATTTGTTTGCCTCCAAGAGGAGTTATTAAGTCAGAATTATGGCAGAAAACACATTTGAGGGGACATCCCTGCATAAAAACGACATACCTAATTCCAGGACCATCTAAAGTGCCAAATGACTGGATTGAATTGATTCTTCCCTTCATTTAATTACCTCTGTTAATTATATGGTATTGTGGAATGTTCTGGCAATGACTTCTTTTTGCTGTTCCTTGTTCAGCCTGTCAAAATTTACGGCATAGCCGGAAACTCTTATTGTAAGGGAAGGATATTTTCCCGGGTTGTTCATTGCGTCGATTAGTAGTTCCCTGTCAAGTACGTTTACATTTAGGTGATGGGCATTTTTTAGGAAATAGCCTTCAATCAGGTTCATTAAGTTTGTTGATTTGCTCTCTGGTGTTTTTCCAAGGACGCTCGGGACAATTGAAAAAGTGTTGGATATCCCGTCCATGCATGAAGAGTAAGGGATTTTTGCGACGCTGTTTAACGAGGCAATTGCTCCTTCTTTATCCCTGCCGTGCATCGGGTTTGCACCCGGAGCGAAAGGCTCTCCTTTTTTCCTTCCGTCAGGGGTGGTTCCTGTCTTTTTGCCGTAAACCACATTTGAAGTTATTGTCAGGATTGAGAGCGTGTGCTCTGCATCCCTGTAAGCAGGGTATTTTTTCAGGAAATTTATGAAGGAGGTCACCCCTTCTATTGCAATGTGATCTACCTCTGAATCATCATTTCCAAATTTCGGGAAAGTCCCTTTTATTTTGAAGTCAACTGTAATGCCTTCCTTGTTTCTTACAGGCATGACTTTTGCGTATTTTATTGCAGATAAAGAGTCTGCAATCACACTTAATCCTGCCAGACCAAATGCCATTTTTCTTTTTACGTAGGTGTCATGCAAAGCCATCTGTGACCTTTCGTAGCTGTATTTGTCGTGCATAAAATGGATTATGTTCATTGTGCTTACGTATTGCTCTGAAAGCCAGTTAGAGTAAAACATGAATTTTTCTTTTATTTCATCATAATCCAGATATTTTCCCTTTGGTATCGGTTGTATGGGGGCTATCTGTTCGCCTGAAATTTCATCCCTTCCGCCGTTTATTGCCAGGAGGAGAAGTTTTGCTCCGTTGCATCTTGCCCCGAAAAACTGCATGTCTTTGCCGACCCGCATTGCGCTGACACAACAGGATATTGCATAATCATCACTGAATAAAGATTTCATCAAATCGTCATTTTCATATTGGATGGAGCTTGTATTGATGCTTGTCTGACAGCAATATTTTTTGAAGCTTTCCGGGAGTTGAGCGCTCCATAGAACTGTTATGTTTGGTTCAGGGGCAGGACCAAGATTGGTCAAAGTATGAAGGAGTCTAAATGAAGTTTTATTGACAAGTGGTTTTGAACTCATCCCTCCTATGGCACAAGTGACCCAGGTCGGCTGACCGGCAAAGAGGGCATCGTAGTCAGGATGTCTCAAGTGCCTTACAAAACGCATCTTCAGGACAAGATGGTCGATTAATTCCTGGGCTTGTTTTTCAGTCAAGACTTTGTTTTTCAAGTCCCGCTCTATGTAAATGTCGAAAAAAGAATCAACCCTTCCAAAGGACATTGCCGCACCGTCCTGTTCTTTGATTGCGGCAAGGTAAGCGAACCAAGTCCATTGGATTGCCTCTTTTGCATTTTGTGCAGGTTTGCTTATATCAAATCCATATTTTTCAGCCATTTGGATTATTTCTTTTAATGCCAGACTCTGTTCAAATACTTCTTCCCTTAACTGAATTTTGTCCAGGGGAATTTTTTCATAATCCTTTTGTTTTTCTTCTATCAGCCAGTCTATCCCGTAAAGAGCAACTCGCCTGTAATCGCCGATTATTCTTCCGCGCCCGTAATTGTCCGGGAGTCCTGTGATTAACCCGGCGCGTCTTAACTGTTTTATTTTTGGAGAATATGTAGAAAAGACACCGTCATTATGCGTCTTGCAATAACTGAATATTTTTTTTACCTCTGCGTCAAGTGTGTAGCCATGTGCTTCGCAGGCTTTCTGGGTGGATTTTATACCTCCTTTTGGTTTTATTCCCATTTTCAGGGGTTTGTCTGTCTGGTATCCTACAATGACTTCCAGATTTTTGTCGACATATCCCGGTTCATGGGATGTTATGGTAGAGGGGGTTTTTGTGTCTACATCATAGACACCGCCTTTTTTTGCTTCTTCTGCCAGAAGCTTTTTTTTCTTTGAAAAGAGGTTTGTTGTTTTGTCTGTTGGCTCTTCGAGAAACGATTCGTCTCCGTCGTAAAAAGAGTAATTCTTTTGAATAAAATCCCGTACATCAATGGTTTTGGTCCATCTTCCCTTGTTAAAACCAGTCCAGCTTTTTTCTTCTATTAATTTTTTATCATCCATTGTCAACTTACCTCCTTAATTAGAATGCGCGGAACAATTATATAAATGTATAGGCGGGTGTGGTTGTTGGATAAGACTTATTGAAGAAAGCTGTTTTTGTTCGCTTTTTATCTTATAACATCATATGACCGAAAAACAAATTGGTTAATGGTCATAAGGTTCAATTGAGTTTATGTTTTCCAAAAAATGGTTTTTAGTCTTACGAACATGTACAGGATATTCAATTGAAGAAATAATGTTTGTGGTGCTATTGCACAAGTTTCGATCAAATGGCTTGCTGATCTTGTTTAACGATTTATAGCGGGCTTGTTAAAAACAGCAAAATTTATATAATGTTCAATAATTATGCAGTAATATCGATATTTGTGAAAAAATCACAAAGTATATAAGTGTGTGTGCTATAGACGATAGTATGCTAATAGAATTAAAAGTTAAAAATTTTATGTCCTTTAAAGAAGAAACAATTTTTTCTATGGAACGAAGTAGTATTGACAAAGATAAATTAATTAATAACTTTACTAAAATCAATGAATTAAATATCCTTAAAAGTTCGATAATTTTAGGAGCAAATGCTTCTGGAAAATCTAATTTATTGTTAGCACTTGATTTTATTAAATGGTTGTTAAAAAGCTCAAGAACATTTGAAAAAAAACAGAAAATAAAATATTTTCCATTTAAACTAGATTCAAATTATAGAGAAGAGAAACCTATTTCTTTTCAAATTAAATTTATTTCTAATAATAATATTTATGCTTATGACATCAGTTTGCGTAAAAATATTAAAAAAACATCAGAATATGGATTTAAAATAATCTCTGAAAAATTAGAAAAAAATAATGTTTTAATTTATAATAGGAGAGAGAAAAATAAGTTTGAATTTAATCCTTCTGTTTCTGATGAAACAAGAATCACTTCAACAATTCTATATGAAAATGCTTTATTATTAAGTACTTCGGCAATAAAAAAAACAGAAAAATCATTAGAAGAAGCATACCAATGGTTTGATGAAATTTTAGAAGTTAATATGGGCGGATTACTTAGTAAAGAAGCAACAATTGATAATTATAACAAGAATCCTAAATTCAAAACCTATTTAATGAATTATTTAAAAAAAGCAGATTTGGGAAATATTACGGACTTAAAAATAAAAAAAAGAAAATTTACATTCCCAAAAGATCTTCCAGAAGACATAATACAAGAGTTTTTGAAAGAAAACAAATACATTATAGAAACATATCATTTAGATGAAAAAAAAGAAAATATTAAGTTTGATTTTGATATGGAAGAATCAAATGGAACAAAGAAATTCACATACTTACTAGGATATATTTATAACTTAATCAACCAGAACAAAGTATTAATTATTGATGAATTAGAAAATGGATTGCATCCAGAATTGTTAAAGCTGATTTTCCAAATAATACATAAAACTGATTGCAAAGCGCAATTAATTTCAACAACTCACTCTTATTCTTTATTACAATATGTAAATTCAGATAATGATGAGGTTTTTAGAAGAGATCAAATTTGGTTTGCCAGAAAAAAGAAGGATATGTCAACTCAATTATATTCTTTAGTAAATATAGGCGGTATAAGAAAAGATTTGAGAATTTGGAAAGCCTATTTTGAGGGCAGATTAGAAGCATTTCCAAATATAAAATTTGAATAAAATGGCAAGAGATGAATCTGAAGTTATTCATATAGGGAGTGAGAAACCAAAAAAAGAAGTAGGCGGTGTGCTTGACTCAGAAAAAACTCTTTTTCATGGAATAAAGATGTTCTTATTTTGTGAGGGAAAAACAGAATATAATTATTTTAAAGGGTTTGAAATAAATCAAGGCAATTCTAGATTAGAAATTATACCTCGTTTTCCAATTAATAACGAATGCGGTATTGAAAAACTAGTTGAACAGGTGTTGTCCTCTAAAGCAGAGGGAAAAGTAATTGTTAAATCCGATGAAAGTAAAATCATTCATGAAGTGAAAGATGGCGATGAATTTAATATAATTTTTGATTGTGAAAAAAATTTTAATATGAATAAGAATGGTAAATCAAAAATGGATGAAGCAAAAGAACTACTTGGTGACGACAATACTTTATTTTTGTCAAATCACAATTTTGAAGTTTGGATATTGTGTCATTTCAAAAAACCTAATCGTTCTTGTAAATCAACGAACCTAATAAAACAAATACTAAAAGAAAGCAAGTGGGAAAAATATAAAAAAAATGATAAAGAGCTTTTTGATAAATTAAAGGATAAATTAGATTTAGCAATCCATAATGCAAATGAATTAATTGAAGAAAGAAAAAACGCAGGAATCAAAATCCATTCTATAAAGAGCAATCCTGTTACAGAAATAGGTATTTTGATTAAAAATATTAATTCTCAATTAATTGATTAACTCAACTTTTGAAATTTGCTATGCAAAACAGAGGAATTAACAATAAACATACTCTTTTCTGAGTAGCATAACATATTTAAATATATTGATTAATATTCTTGTATGCGATACGATGATATAGAAATTATCTCCCTCATCCTAAGATTAAAAAAAGATATTATATCCACAGGAGAGTTTGCACCGGCACTTGGACTCTCCCAGCAAAGCGTCTCAAGAAAAATAAGAGAACTTGAAAGCAATGGTTTAATCAAAAAAGAGATTACAGCCAGGGGACAAAAAATAACTGTTTTAGCCAAAGGATTATCCTTACTCAGGACAACGCTCAATGAACTAAATGAAGCAGTCGGCAGTATCAAAAAAAATTTAATGTTCAAAGGATTTGTTGTTTCCGGATTAGGCGAGGGTTCGTATTACTTAGGACAGGATAAATATTTTGTCCAGTTTCTTGATAAACTCGGGTTTTCTCCATTTAAAGGAACCCTAAATCTCCGGATAAAAGAGGATTCAAACCTTGATGCAAAAGAAGCAGTCATAAGCAAAGTGCCGATAATAATTAATGGATTCTCAGACTCAGGAAGAACTTTCGGGGATATTATGTGCTTTAGGTGCAAAATAAACAATGAAGTTGAAGGTGCCATAATCGTCCCAAAAAGAACGCATCATGACGATAGGATTGTTGAGATTATTGCACCTGTATGCCTTAGAGAGTCAATGACTCTTGTTGACGGTGATGAAGTGGAGGTGACTTCTTATTAGAGTTGGTATTGCAGACACAACCTTTTCAATGGTTGACATGGGACGGATTGCAGTTGATGAGATCAAGAAAAATGTTGCCTGCGACATTGTCCGGAGAACTGTGCCGGGAGTAAAAGACATTCCTGTTGAATGCAAAAAACTCATTGAAGAGGAAAAATGCGATATTGTGATGGCACTCGGGATGCCCGGCAAAGAAACAATCGACAAACAGTGTGCTCATGAGGCATCAACAGGAATCATTATTGCACAGCTTATGACCAATACACATATAATTGAAGTGTTTGTGCATGAAGACGAGGTAGCTTCCTTAAAAGAACTCGCAAAACTTGTCGAAAAAAGAACAAGAGAACATGCACTTAACGCAATTGACATTATCCTTTACCCGCAAAGACTCTCGAAAATGGCAGGCACCGGGCAGAGGCAGGGTGGAGAAGACAGAAGTATGATTAAACAAAACAGGTGAAAAATATGAATGAAAAAAAAATAAGAATAGGTATTGTCGCTGCGGAATTTAACTTTGACCTAACGCAGGCAATGATAAAACTTGCAGAGGAACACGCAAAGTTCCTGAACGCGGAGGTTGTAGATATTATCTTGGTACCGGGGTGTTTTGAGATACCATTTGCATGTGCAAATACCATAAAAAGAAAAGATATTGATGCACTCGTTGCACTTGGCTCTGTTATTGAAGGGGCGACAAGCCATGATGAGATTGTAGCACAGCATTCGGCAAGAAAAATAATGGACATTGCTCTTGAATACAACAAACCAATTGGATTCGGCATAACTGGACCAGGCATGAGCAGACTTGAAGGACACCAGAGAATCAAGAATGCCAAGAATGCAGTTGAATCTGCTGTAAAACTTGCAAGACGGTTTAATAAATGAGCATAATATCTATGGCTGAATTTGAGTTTGCAAGTATCAAAAAGGCAATTGAAGACATCCAAAAGGGCAAAATAATTATAGTTGCGGATGACGAGAATAGGGAAAACGAAGGAGATCTTATCTGCGCTGCCGAAAAAGTTAGTCCTAAAATCATTAATTTCATGGCAAAATATGGCAGGGGGCTTATCTGTACGCCTATGGAAAAAGAACGCCTTGAAGAGATTGAGATTCCGCAGATGGTTGTAAATAATACAGATAAGCACGAGACTGCGTTCACTGTTTCCATTGATGCAAAAAAGGAGACTACAACCGGCATTTCTGCATATGACAGGGCGGCAACTATTCTAAAAGCAATTGATTCGCAAACCAAACCATCTGATTTTTCAAGACCAGGACATGTATTTCCATTAAAAGCAGTGCCTGGCGGTGTACTGGTAAGAGCAGGGCATACTGAAGCGGCTGTTGATTTTGCCCGGCTGGCAGGGTTGTATCCGGCTGGTGTAATCTGCGAGATAATGAAAGATGACGGGACTATGGCAAGAGTACCACAGTTGTTTGAATTTTCCAAAAAGCATAATATTTCTATTGTTACAATTGAAGATTTGATAAAGTACAGGGGAATAAATGAGAAACTTATTGAGCGTATCTCTGATGTGAATCTGCCTACAAAATACGGTAGTTTTAGGGCTGTCTCTTATCAATCAAAAATTGACAGGCTGTGTCATGTTGCTCTTGTGAAAGGAAGTGTTAAATCAAAAGAAACTGTGCTGGTCAGGGTTCATTCAGAATGTCTTACGGGAGATGTTTTTGGGTCGCTCCGTTGTGATTGTGGAGACCAGCTTAGAGAATCCATGAAAATGGTTAATGATGAAGGTATTGGTGTGGTGTTGTACATGCGTCAGGAAGGTAGAGGTATTGGGCTTTCAAACAAAATGAGAGCTTATGAATTGCAGGATAATGGGCTTGATACGGTCGAAGCAAACGAGAAGCTCGGTTTTGACGCTGATTTGCGTGATTATGGTATCGGCGCGCAGATTCTTTCAGATTTAGGATTAAAGAAGATTAAGCTTATTACAAACAATCCAAGAAAGATCACAGGGCTTTCCGGTTACGGGCTTGAAATTATAGAAACAATTCCTATTCAAATAAAGCCAAACAAGAACAATAAAAAGTACCTGATGACCAAGCAAAAAAAACTTGGTCATAGATTAGGATTATAATTATGAGGCATATTTTTAGCGGACCATTATTTCTCGGGAAGAATCTTGAATTTGTTGAAGATGGTTTTGTTGTTGTTGAAGATGGCATGATTGTTGATTGTGGCAGAGGCAGGAAAAACAAGGCAAAGAGACATTCTATTATACCTGCATTCATCAATGCACATACTCATATTGGAGATTATTTTCTGCGGGAGAAGTTTACTGGTATGCCTCTTGATAAAGTCTGCGGGAAAGATGGGCTGAAAAATAAATATTTGAATTCGACGGGCGATGATGTTGTGATTGAAGGGATGAAGTCTGCAATCATTGAAATGATGCGTACCGGGACATGTTGTTTTTCTGATTTTCGTGAAGGTGGGATTAAAGGCATTAAATTACTTAGGAAAGCACTTTCTAATCATGATGGCATAAGTGCTAAAATATATGGAAGACCAGATAATCCTGATGAAGCGTTTCTGGGTGAATGTGATGGCTATGGTGCAAGAAGTATTAGAGCAGAAAAAATAAAGAGGAAAAAAGGAAAATCTATCGGGATTCATGTATGCGAAACAAAGAGTGGTGAGTTAAAAGAAGCAATGGGCTTCGACCCGAATTTTCTTGTGCATATGAATTGTGCAGGAAAGGAAGAGATAAGTAAAGTCGCAGGCATGGATATTCCTGTTGTTGTCTGCCCGCGTTCCAATGCATATTTTGGTCTGAAATTGCCGGATATACCATTGATGCTTGAAGAAGGGATTTTGGTTTGCATAGGGACAGATAATGCAATGACTAATAGTTTGAGCATGATTTCTGAGATGGAATTTGTGTTCAGGTGGTTTATGGATAAAGTAGATGCTATAGACATCTTAAAGATGGCAACAGTTAACCCGGCAAAAGTTTTTGGATGGAATTGTGGGTTTATAGAAAAAGGAGCTGATGCAAATCTCCTTCTTTTGGATGAGTCTTTTTTGAAGACGCCAAATCCTTATGCAACTGTGGTTTTGAGGCTTTCGGCGCAAAAGATGGAAATTATGTTGGAGGGTAAATATGCATGTAATTGTTAATTGCGCAATGAGCCTTGACGGTAGGATAGAAGGGAAGTTTTCAAATGACAAGGACTGGAAAAGAGTCTATGAACTCAGGGCAGAATGCGATGCTGTAATGGTTGGAATAAATACTATTTTGAAGGATAATTCCGGACTTACTTCTCACGGAGTAGGCAAAAATCCTCTGATTGTTGTTGTTGACAGCAAATGCAGAATACCGTCCGATGCACGTGTGTTTGAAGGTAATGTTGTTGTTGGTGTCTGCGAAGGAGTAAAGACGGATGCTGTTTGGAATAAGGCAAAAGTGATTGCATGTGGAAAAAAACAGGTTGATTTGAAAGTACTTGTTGAGGAGCTCGCTTTAATGGGTGTTGAGAAATTGATGGTTGAGGGAGGAGGCATGTTGATTGCTTCAATGTTGGATTTGGGGCTTGTCGATCAGGTAAATGTTGCTGTTGCTCCGGTGATATTGGGCAGAGGAATTAAGTTGGTTGAGGACGAATTGAAATTGCCGGTTAATCTTAAATTGAAAGATATCCTGGAGCTTGATGAAATTGTTGTTTTGGAATATGTTGTTTTGAAATGATTGTACCACACGATAAACTGTGGGGCGTTTATGTTTTTCCCGGCAAAAAACAAAACATTTAAATAATTATTATGCATTATAATGCATAATGGCAAGACCAAAGAAAATAAAGATTGTAAATTTTGAACCGGGCGTGACCTATTTTAAACCAAGGGCAGTTCCTCTAAATACACTACAGGAAGTCGAACTAACCATCGAGGAATTGGAGTCGCTAAGACTATCCGACCTTGAAGAATTAAGCCAAACCGATTCTGCCCAAAAAATGCACATACACCAGTCGACCTTTCAAAGGACCTTGTCAAGAGCAAGACAAAAGATAACTGATGCTTTAGTTAATGGAAAAGCGATAAAAATTAAAGGAGGTGATTACAGAATGCCAGGCGGAGACCAAACAGGACCACCAGTTGGCGGTGGTTTTAGTAGAAGAGGAGGAGGACGAGGCGGCAGATTTTTTGCTGCCGGAGCAGTAGGTGGAATTTGCATATGCCCTTCATGCAACTATGAACAAACCCATGCGAGAGGACTACCATGCAACCAAATAAAATGTCCTAAATGCGGAGCACTAATGACAAGAAAAGTATAACTCCAACTTGCACTGTTTTTTAGGGGATTTCCCCTATTCAGTGTCGCAATAGAAATCAAATAAAAATTAAATTAAACAAAAAAAGGTGAATAGAGATGAAAATAGCAATATCAACACAGGAAGATAATATCGACAGTAAAATTGACCAGAGATTTGGAAGATGTATGTATTTTCTTATAGTCGACATAAAAAACAAGAAAATAGCAAATGCAGAGGCTTTTGAAAATGAGGGCAGGATACAAGGACACGGCGCGGGAATAAAAGCGGCGCAACAGGTTGGAGAACTGGACGTTGAAAACGTAATAACAGGAGCAGTCGGACCTAACGCAGAAAATGTGCTTAACCAGATGGGCGTGAAAATATATCATGCCTCGGGAATAGCCAAAGAAGCAGTTGAGGATTTTATCAATGACAAGTTAGGCAAAATAACAGAAATTTCAGAACCGCACCCAACATCAGCAAAACCAGATGAAGAGGAAGAAAAAGAAGACAAAATATTCATTCCTTTGTTGGACAACATGGGAGAAGATTCTCAAGTTTCGCCGCATTTCGGACATGCTCCTTTTTTTGGGTTGTATGATTTAAAGACGAAAAAATTGACTATAACAGAGAATAAACTTGACCATAGCGACCCGCTTAAGTCACCTGTCGACCAGATTGTCGAGGCAGTCCATCCGACAATTGTTCTTTCAGAGATGATGGGGCAAAGAGCAGTCAAATTATTTTCTGAAAAAGGAATTTCTCTTAAGACAGGACCATTTAAAACAGTAAAGGAATTGATAGAAAATTCAGATAAGATGGAAGATTTGACCAAAGACTGTGGACATTAAATAAAAAGAGGTAAGCCGACAACATGAAAATAATAGGGATAACAGGAGGAAAAGGAGGAACAGGCAAATCAACTATTGCCACTGCTCTTGCCTATAGTCTGGCAAAAAACAAGAAAGTGCTTTTGGTAGATGCAGATGTGGATTGTCCAAATGACCATCTTCTTTTAAACATCAAAAGAACATTAATCAAAAAAGTCAACCAGAGAATTCCTGAATGGAACTTAAGCAAATGTACCAAATGCGGTCTATGCGGAACTGTGTGCAAGTCCAATGCAATAGTCTCGATAAAAAACAAAACTCCTATTTTTATGAAACAGCAATGTAATGGTTGCGGTGCATGCAAAATTATATGCCCAACTGGAGCAATCAGCTGGGATGAAAAAGAAATAGGTGAGATTTATTCAGGGAATAATTACAATATTGATTTTTTGTCAGGTCAGTTAAAAACAAACGAACCTGTCTCTGAATTTATAGTAAACTCATTGAATGAAATCATTGAAGAAAAGAAAAAAGATTATGACTATGTTATAATAGATACTGCTGCAGGAACTCATTGTCCGGTTATAGCGGCACTCGAAAACTGCGACTTGACCTTTGCAGTAACTGAACCCACTCCACTAGGGAGCCATGATATGGAACTGATATTGGGGCTATCCAAAAAACTCAAAATTCCTATGTCTATTGTACTTAACAGGTCGGATATAGGAGATGAAAAAATGACCGAACAGCTTGCCCGAAAATACAATACAAAAATACTGGCAAAAATACCTTATTCAAAAGAGATTATTGATTGCTATTCGAAAGGAAAACCAATACCGGAAAAATACATTAATGATTTATTAATGGAGGCAACTAAACATGAATGATGCTCTAAAGAAAGGACAAAAGGCGGCAGGGATTGCAACAATAGCAACTATTTTGCTTGCAGCAGTCAAAGGAATCGTCGGCATCATTTCAGGAAACATTCTTATTATAGCAGATGCTATTCACAGCGCGGCAGATGTTCTTGCAATATTTGCTTCATGGTATGGTCTGAAAATTTCACAGAGAAAACCTGATGAAAAATTTCCTTATGGCTATTATAAAGCAGAAAATATTTCAACATTAATTGTATCTGTATTTATCTTTTTCATAGCATACAGACTTTTTACAGAAAGCTATAGCCGAATTTGGGTAGTGGAGGAATTAAAAATACCTTTTATTGTATTATCTGTCTCTTTAATGTCGGCAATTGTTTCTTACAGAATAGCAAAATACGAGGAAAAGATAGGCACCCAAATAAATTCGCAAAGCCTGATGGCAAATTCTTATGAATCAAAAATGGATGTTGTAACATCCCTGATAGTTTTTGTGGGTTTGATTTTATCGTATCTAAAAATAAATTATGTGGCGGGTGTTATTGGAATTCTGTTTTCCTTTTTGATAGTAAAGATTGGCTACCAAAATGCTAAAATCAGTATCTTTTCTCTTATGGATGCAAGCCCGGATACGAAACTGGAAAAGAATATTGAAAAAATAATTCTGAATGTCCAGGGGGTGATGGATATTTCCCATATAAAACTAAGGCAATCTGGGTTGTTTATTTTTGGAGTAGCAAATATCAAAGTACTCAAGCATCTTGATGTTAAACGAGCTCATCAGATAGCTGATATCATAGAAGAAAAAATCAAGAAAAAATACCCGCACATTGAATCCTTTATTATTCGGGTAGAGCCATACAAACCGGAAAAACAAAAAATAATCATTCCTTTGGACGAAAACAAAGGTCTTGACTCAAGAGTTACCGGGCATTTTGGAAGAGCAAAGTATTTTTTATTTGTTCTGATAAAGGATAAGAAAATTGAATCATGGCACATAAAAAGCAATCCTTTCATCAATGAAAAGGCAAGGGCTGGTCTTGATGCGGCAAAATTTGTTCTGGAGGAAAAAATTGATGTGGTTGTCCTGCAAAAAATCGGGGAAATTGCTTTCCATACGTTAAGAGACAACTTTGTTGATTTGTACATTACTCATGGAAAAACTCCTAAGACAGTTATTCACAATCTAATTAATAACAAATTAAAAAGGCTTCAAAAGCCAACACATGCAAGTGATAAATAAAATGAAAACAATAACAATATTATCGGGGAAAGGAGGCGTTGGGAAAAGTAGTATCACTGCTTCTTTGGCAATAACTTTAGCAAAAAGAAGAAGAATCATCTGTGCAGACTGCGATGTAGATGCATCAAATCTTGCGCTGGTATTTGGAATCAAAGAGAAAGATTTTGAAGAATACCTGCCGATTTCAACAATTCAGAAGGCAGTGTTTGATCTCTCAAAATGTAATTCATGCAGGAAGTGCTTTGAAGAATGTTATTTTGATGCGATTGAGTTGGTCAATGACAAGCCAAAATTGAAGGAGTTTAGCTGTGAAGGGTGTGGCGTGTGCCAGCTGGTTTGTCCTGTGGATGCGATAAAACTAGTGGATGAAAAAAATGCAAAAATAGGTTATGCCAAGACAAAATATGGTTTCAGGATTTTTTCAGCGCAGTTGGATGTCGGGGCTTCGGGGTCCGGAAAAATAGTTTCTGCGGTCAAGAAGAAAGCAGAAGCATTGGCGCAGGATGCAGAGATAATGCTTGTTGATTCATCGGCAGGTGTTGGTTGTCCTGTGATTGCATCTGTATCAGGAAGTGATTATGCTCTCCTGGTAACTGAACCCACGCCGTCTGGATTTTCTGACATGAAAAGAGCTATAAAAATAGTCAATCACTTCAATATTCCTTATGGCATTGTTGTAAATAAGCATGATATAAATGAAGAATATACAAAAAGGATTGAAGAATTTGCAGAAAAAAACAATGCGCAAATTCTCTCGAAGATACCTTATGATAAAGCATTTGTCAAGGCTCTTGTGAATCTGGTTCCTGTTGTGGTTTTTGATAAAAAGTATGAGAAATTGTTTGAAGAGATTGGCAGTAAAATTTTGCTACGGCTATAAACTTATAAATTTTAATCATCAATAATGTTATGCTCTCAGATGGAATTACCTATAAAATAGTGCTTTGCTTTGCTGTACTTTTGGCAGGATTTATAATTTCTAAAATAGGGGAGCGATTAATAACATACCTATGGAGAAGAAAATACAGAGTATCTATTGAAAGGGTTCAGATAGCCCATATTTATGCACTTGGAATTAACATACTGGCGATTGTCATTGCTCTTAGTTTTTTGAAGATAAATATAACTGAAAACACATTGGTTGAACTTTACAGCTACTTTCCTTTTGTTTTGTCAATAGTTCTGCTCGGGATATTGATAGTCCTTCTTGTAAGGGTCGTATTTTTTGCAATAGATAAATTTTTGTCTACAAGTGGGCTTAAGGATATAGTTGAGGAATATGATCAGGAGCAAAACATGACTAATTTTTTGTTCATCCTTAAATATGTTTTGTATGTTGTATTTGGTCTTATTGCATTAACGTCTCTTGGAATCAATATAGATTCAACTGTGCTTTTGTTCAAAGGCATTTTATATCCTTTGTTGATATTTGGGTTGGTCATATTGTTTGTTGGCATAAAGCCCTACGTGGAAAATACCTTTTCCGGGTTGTTCCTGAAAAAAATGAATTTTTTAAGGGTCGGCGAGAAAATTAAGATTAAGAAAGAGATTTACACAATTTCTGCTTTGAAAAAACAAGGTCTTCTTTTGAAAACAAAGACAAATTATAATATGTTCATTCCATACAAGCGAGTATATGAAGAACAGGTAACGTACAGGGAAATAATGTATGATTTGGCAACTCTTGAGAAAATAAAAAATCATTTTCTTGCCCAGTACCCGAGCCATTGCGGACCTGCTTCTGTTTCTATAGTTCTGAAGATATTCGGTCATAATATAGGTCAGGAAGAAATAGCAAAGCAGACAAAAACTGTAGTACCTAAACAGAAAAGGCTGGACGGGACAAAGATTCCGGGCGGAACAAAACCAAAAGATTTAATTCGGGCTGTTGAGAAACTAACAAAAAATAAAGTGAAGGGTGTTTGGATTAATATAGACAGGATTAATGATTTGAAAATGGAATTGAAGACATGGCTGAACAATAAGGCACTAATTATCATTGACTACAAAAAAAGTTTTTTATTTCCTGAGGCAAAGACAGCGCATTATTCTGTTTGCTTCTCCATTCGTGGGGAGGAACTGCTCATAATAGATCCTGGTCTAAAAAAAGGAGGGGTGTATTATGCAGACATAAAGAAAGTATATCTTGGGATGAATACTTATTCAGAACTGTTGAAAGAGAAAAGAGGATATATTGTTCTGGCACCAAAAGGGACTACTGCATATCATAGGATAGAGGAAGGGCTGATTTATTCAGATCCTGATTTGTACAGGAATCTTAATAATAACCTGACAAAGGAATTGAACCGGCTTATGCAAAAGGCAGGCAAGCTTGAGGATATTCTTCCAAAGAGTATAAAGAAAATAGTTGATGATTACAAGAAGAAAGAAAAGGTGACACGTGTGTGGAGACCTAAGAGTAACTAAAAGAGGTTCTGTTAATCTTGCCGTATAGTTTATATCTAAAATTAACCTATCTTTTTTCCTGATTATTCTACAGAAACTATAGAATTGCAAATAATTGTATGACCACAAAATAATGCAATTTTTTAATATTTAAATAGTTTTGTGGTCATACAATACTATGGTCATTATAGAAAAGATAAAAAGAAATGAAAAAGAATATTATTACATCAGCAAGAATTTCAGAATCAGTAAAAACAAATGGAAAAAAATCAGAAAATATGCAGGAAAAGAAAAACCGGGAAAAACAGAAATTAAGGAAATGGCATGCCAAATAGAAAAAGAAGCTGAAAAACTCGGATTAATCAAAAAAACAGGAAGATTCAGGTATCTAGAAGATAATGAAGCAGAAGTTCTGGAAGACTTAAAAGAATCTTATAAAAAATGGTTTGGCAAACTCCCTATTGAAATAAAAGAAAAATATTACGATGATTTTCTAGCAAGATTCACTTACAACACAAATGCAATAGAAGGAAATACTTTGGGTTTAAGAGATACTAATTTGATTTTGCAGGACAATATCATACCTGCTGATGCCACCACTTACGAATATAATGAGGTCATCAACAGTAGAGAATGCATGACTTTTATTAAATCGCATGAAGGCGAATTAAATAATAGTTTTTTGCTTAAAATCCATAGTATTTTAACCAAAAATACAAAAGTAAAAATTATCGGCAAATATAGGACTCATGAGGTAATTATAACGGGTTCTGAGCATATAACGCCTCCTTTTAAAGAAATAGACAGATTAATGAAACAATTTTTTGTGTGGTACATAAACAATAAAAATAATTTTCATCCTGTTGAAATAGCATCTCTTATCCACACAAAATTCACAAGAATACATCCTTTTGGTGATGGCAATGGAAGAACAGCAAGGGTCATCAGCAACTTCATTCTTTTAAAAAAAGGGTATCCTATGTTTTTTATTGAGAACAAAGACAGGAGAGAATATTATAAAGTACTGGAATTGTCAGACAAAGGAGATGAAAGACCATTTATAAAATTTGTATTTGACATGATTGTGAGTCAAATAAAGATAAGATAAATTTTAGATGCTCATTGGTCATAAGAATTAGTATAATCAAAATATCTAAATATATAATGTCCATTATATAACAGAAATTATATTAACGACAGAACAAATAGAAATACTCCTTTCAAGCAAAATCCCTGCTTATCTTACTATGCTGAACCCCTTTCTGATTCTGGTACTTAGAATTCCTGCTTTTATGCCCATAAGGGACTTCACATGCAGATGTCATCTGGTACAGAACCAGCTGGCATATTCTCATTCCGGGATACAGCATCACAGGAAATTTCCCTACATTTGCAAGTTCCAATGTGATGGTTCCGCAAAATCCGGGGTCAATATAACCGGCCGTAACATGAATCATTATTCCTAATCGTCCAATAGAAGAGCGACCTTCAACAGCGGCAACCAAATCATGCGGTATTTCAACATGTTCTTTAATGGTTCCAAGAACAAATTCGCCCGGGTGGATTATGAATGATTTTTTCATCTTGTATTTTGTGGTGTATGTATTTTCTATGATGCTTGTGCTGTCTGTTTCCCTGCGGTAAAGTTCCTTGTCCTCGTAGTTTTTTGGATCAATTATCGAGTGGTCTGATAATTTAAACACCTGGAATTCATCGCCCAGTTTTAAATCAATAGAACTTGGACCCAGTTGTTCCTTGAGGTCAAGCGGTTTGATTACTAAATCTTTTTCAAGCCTTTTTTTTATATCTCTGTCAGAAAGTATCATAGTATCTAATATTTAATTAATCAATAAGCTTTAAAACATTTCAATAAACATAATACCAGAGCAGAATGATTAGATTTAAAAATTGCTGATAAATGAAGAGTGACGGGCGATATGACTGCATAAAATTATGTTTTTGAAACTTAATTCAAAGGAAAAAAGATTGTATGGCGTTCTTTTGTTTTTGGTAAAATTTTTCCTGTTGTCTCTGGTTCTTCACTTTTTAATCTGGCTGAATATAGACATGACAGGTATCCAGAACTTTGTTGCACAAAGCATTCATCTTATTCTTACTATTACAGGATTTTCGATAACAAAAACAGGCGTATTCTTCATATTAAAGGATTCTACGGGAACTTTGTTTGCGGAAATCACCCGAGATTGCATTGCGTGGAAATCTATTTTGGCGTATGTCTGCCTTATTTTTGCGACAGAAGTTAAGGCAAAAAAGAAAAAAAGAAAACAAAAGAAAACATTTTTTGAATCATTGGAAGGATATAAAAAAGTCAGGGCGATGTTGATTGGCAGTGCGATAATATTTTTTGCGAATATTGTCCGGCTTGTAACAACATTTGCTTTTGTTCATATCTATGGAATAAAGTATTTTGATTTTATTCATAATATTTTATGGCAGGGAGGGATGATGATTTTGATAATTGCTTTGTGGGATTTTATGAGAAGGAAGTATTTGTGAGCGATTTTTTCTTTAATGGTTTTAATGCCCCTTGGTTCATTTAATCAAATATTGCGCAGTGAGTTTTACTGCTTCATTACTACTATATTTTGGTCTCCAGCCATATTTTTTTAATGCAGAAATGTCCAATATCATTTTCGGGACATCTCCTTTCCAGCCACCGGAGCCACCAGTATAAGTATATTTAGGAGATAAAGACATAACACCAGAAACGATATCTGCTATCTTTGTTGTCGTTGTCCATTCTTTTGTGCCGACATTGAATATATTTACCTTTTCTTTTGAGTTTTGGACTACGTGAATCATTGCTTCAATACAATCAGAGACATGTATGTATGATTTTGCCTGTTTGCCGTCGCCTAAAATTTCCATTTGGTTTGGGTTTTTCTTTAATTTGTTTACAAAGTCATAAATCACGCCGTGTGTTGAATTTGGTCCGACAACATTTGCAAATCTGAAAATATATGTTTTGAATGAAAACATGGATGCATAAGCGCAAATCATCGCTTCTGATGATAGTTTTGTTGCCCCGTAAATTGATATAGGTTTTAGGGGTCCGTAATCTTCTTTTGTCGGTATTGTTTTTGCGATTCCATAAATGGTTGAAGTGGATGAAAATATAAATTCTTTTATTTTATGTTTTTTTACCTGATTCAAAACATTGTTTGTTGCGGTCGTGTTCTGGGCAAATACGTTGTTGATGTTTGTTGCGCTTGTCCTGACATTCGGGTCTGCTGAAAGATGCCATACCTGTTCTGTTCCGGAGAAATAGTCGTCAAGATTGTCTTTTAACAAATCTATTTTTTTGAAATCTACATTTGGCTGTTTTAACTCTTCTTCAATGAACTCCAGTTTTCCTGAAGATAAGTTGTCGATGACAAGGATTTCATTGTCTTTGTTTTGGGCAAGTTTCTTTACAAGATTGGAGCCGATAAATCCTGCCCCGCCGGTTATTATTATTTTCATTATATGCGAAGTGCGTATTAATTATATAATGCTTTGGATTGGCTCTTTAAAAAATCTTGTTGATACCATATTCAATAATTGTAGAAAGAATAACAGAGCTCACAGAGGCAGAAGAAAGGCATATTAACAGAAGGAAAATACATAGTTAAGTATATAAATTTACTTTTATATTTATACATTATGTTTTTTGGAAAGATAAACAGTGTTCTTTTTCCCATCTTATTATTTTTCTCTATTGCATATTTTGCATTTGCAATTCCATCAATTACATTTATTCCTCCTACTTTAAATGATTCTGTCACAACTCAATCAGACTGGGTTTATGTGAACATTACTTCCAGCGAATCTCTGTCTGCTGCTTTTGTGGAATGGGGTAGTTCATTAGGATTTACAAATTTTACGATGTCAAATACCAGCTTAACAAATTTCTATAGGAACATCACAAATCTTACGGACGGGATGTATAATTATTCTATTTGGGCGCAGAATACGACAGGAGACTGGAATCAGACAGAGAGGAGATATGTTACTGTTGATAATATTCCGCCTTATAATATATCTGCTTGCCAGGAATTAACTATAGAAAACGGAAGTTATATTCTGGTGCAGAATGTTTCGTCTTCAGGGACTTGTTTTACAATAAAGGCAAACAATATTACTTTGGATGGTGCAGGATACACCATAAACTATTCTATGTCGTCAATAGGTTATGCTGTAAACAATTCTTTAGGATATAATTTTACAGTAATAAAGAATATGGATATTGTGCAGGGCTCGACAAGTTCGTACTCTTATGCCATTTGTTTTAATATGTCTTCAAATGGGGATATTTTGGATAATACGATTGCGACATTAGGTAGTACCAGTCCCGGCGTTATATTGGATGCATCCGGTGCAAACACAATTTCTAACAATACAATTACGACATTCGGAGAATATGGTTATGGCATTTATTTTGATTCATCTAACACAAACAATATTTCAAATAACACAATCACAACATCTAGTTCAAATAGTTATGGCATTTATGGTGCTTCTTCTAATAATAATATACTTTCAAGCAACACAATCACAACATCTAGTTCAAATAGTTATGGCATTTATAGTGCTTCTTCTAATAATAATACACTTACAAGCAACACAATCACAACATCTAGTTCAAATAGTAATGGCATTTATTTGCGTTCCTATAGTAATTCAAATACACTTTCAAGCAACACAATCACAACATCCGGTTCATTCGGCAATGGCATTTTGCTTAATATATACAGCAATTCAAATACACTTTCAAGCAACACAATCACAACATCCGGTTGGCATGGTGATGGAATTTATACTGCTGATTCCAGTTATAATACACTTTCAAATAATACAATTACAATAGGGGGCTTAGAAAGTAAGGGCATTCATTCATATTCTTCTATTACAAATAACATTTCAAATAACACAATCACAACATTTGGTTCATATGGTTATGGCATTTATTTTGATTCATCTAACACAAACAATATTTTATACAACACAATCACAACATCTGGTCATAATGGCAATGGCATTCTTTTTACTTCATCCAACAACTCTATTTTTTGGAACAACACAATAAATACATCTGGTTCAAGTGGTCATGGCATTTATTTTGATTCATCTAACACAAACAATATTTCATACAACACAATCACAACATCTAATTCAAGTAGTTCTGGTATTTATTTGGAATCCCATAGCAATTCAAATGTGCTTTCGAACAATAGGATTACAACAGCAAATTCCTATGCACATGGTATTATTTTATGGTCATCTTCATTAAACAGTATTGCTGGTGGATCAATTGTTCTAACGACGAACACGGAGAATATGGAGTATATTTTAATGAATGCAGGAGCTACAAATAATTTTACAAATACAAACTTTACAACAACAAGAAAAATTTACTTATTAGATAATATATCTTGGTTCAATTACAACAATGAAACCAACGGGAATATCTGGCTGAAGACAAAGGCATCTGCATCTGTCGTGCTTTCAAGAACTCTCATAAATTGGTCCAACACCACAATGCAATGGAATGATACAAACTCAACAGACAGCGGGATAATTACAACATACAACATCACCGGGTTGAAAACAAATACAACATATAATGTGTTTAATTCTTCTAAAGGAATCCAGACTAATTCCCATGTATTGGCAACTGATGCAAATGGTAATCTTCCGTCTTTTACGATTGCGCTTAATAACAATACAGAGCTTATTGTTACTTTAGATACATTAGCACCCGAAATTACAATAAATTCTCCAGTAAATGCAAGTTCTATTGAGATAATAGATGCAACCAGCACAACATTAACAATTACAACAAATGAGGAGGCAACATGCAGATATTATACAAATTCAACATTTGATTATGTGAATGGGACAGATTTTACTTCTACTGGTGGAACAGTGCATACACAGAGTTATGGCGGTTTATCTGACGGGCAATCATATTCCTTGTATTATAAATGCAACGATACTACAGGGAATGCAAATAATGCATCAAAGCATCATTATTTTATTGTGGAGCTTACAACATCGCCTCCTCCGGCTACATCTTCATCAAGTAGTAGTTCATCTTCCGGTGGTGGAGTACCCACCACAGAAGAAACAAAAATAGTTAGTTTGATTGAGAATGTTTTTAAGAAAATAGATTTTGATTCGTCAAAGAATTTCATAAAGGAAATACAGATAAAGGCAAATAAGAAAAAAACAAATATGGTGATTTCAGTCAATAAATATTCTGTTAAGCCATACAAAGTTACTGTGCCAAAAATACGCAATGTATACAGATATCTTCAGATAACACATGATGGTCTTAATAATAGTGAAATAGATGAAGTTAAGATTACTTTTGCTGTGGAAAAATCCTGGATGACAAAAAATAATGAATCTAAAAATGATGTAATTTTATTAAGGTATAATGATGCACTCTGGGAAGATTTAGATACAGAGTATTATAATTCAGTTGATAATTATTCTTATTTTACGGCAAAATCGGAAGGAATGAGTTATTTTTCTATTGGAACAAAAACAAAAGAGGACAATAATAATTCCGGTGTTTCTGAGGTAGATAACAATAGTGAATTGTTGGGAGAAAACGTATCTTCGTATGATTATGTAGATGATGAAAAGTTGTTATCTGAAATAAATGATATGATTGAAGAAATGAAGTTGGCACTATCTGAAGCGGAAAAGACAAAAAATATTACTTATGTTCAACAGAAATTTCAAGAGGGAATTCGATTATATGAAGAAGGACAGTATGACGAGGCAAGAGTGTTGATACTGGAAGCAAAATCTTTGCTTGATTCTGCACCGCTTAAAACTGTTCGTAGAGGAATAATATACTACGGGATTATGTTATTTATGTTGCTAATTGGTATGGTTGGCATAGGGGGAATCATATATATGAATAAAGACAAGTTGTTGGAATTATTCAATAAGAAGGAAAGATATGTTGCAGAGCAAAGCGAAAGGAAGGAAGAGCTAAATAATGTTGCGGATATTGTGAAAGTAAAAGAACACCCTCTTGCTACAGAAACCATCGGGAGGAGAGCAAACCAGAAATATATTGTGCTGTTAAATGAAAAAATGAATGGACTTATAGAAAGGGTAGGATTATTAAAAAGAGACAATAAAACTACATTGGGTCTAAAAGAAAATATGGTTAGTGTAGTGGAGGAAGTAGAGTTGGCCAAATTTCTTGTCAGGAATAATTCGGATGAAGCTCTTGCGCAAATAAAAAAGGCAAATGCTCTTATTAATCAGATTTCTGAAAATTTGATGGATTGATTTAAAGGGAAGTTTATATATTTTATTTGCTCTTGTAACTATGTCATCAGGAAAAAATAACATTACATTTCATGAAGAACAGCAATTTAGGGAATCATGGGTGTGGATTATCATTAGTATTCCAACACTTATCCTGTGGTATATTACTATTCAACAACTAATTTTCGGCAATCCAGTTGGTAATAATCCCGGATCAGACACGATGATATTTGTATTCTGGGTTTTATTTGGAATACTCCTTCCACTGTTTTTTTACAGGCTTAAACTTATAACAGAAGTACGGGACGAGGGACTTTATGTTCGTTTTGTTCCTTTTCATTTTTCTTTTGTAAAAATATCGCTGGATGATTTGAAAAAATGTTATGTTCGTACGTATGATCCTATTGGAGAGTATGGTGGATGGGGCATACGGTGCGGATTGTTTGGACATGGCAAAGCATATAATGTAAGTGGCGATGAGGGAGTGCAGTTGGAATATAATGGTGGGAAAAGATTATTGATTGGGTCGCAGAAAGCACAGCAACTTAAAAGTGCGATTGATTTGTGTGAGGGAAAGTAGTTTTTGGAAGTTCAATTACAGGTGCTGATTGTCTTGTTTTTTTTATTTATGATGAAGTTAACATCTATAAATTTTTTTACGACCCATATATTGGTTTCGGTGTGCTTTGTTATTTGTGATGTTTGAATGGTTCCTCCTCTAATTGCAAGAAACGGTATTAGTTGGTCGCATAAGTGCTTGTCGACGCAGGCTTTTGTCTTGTATTCTTCAATCATTTCAAGAGCGGCTTCTTTGCCGACGGATTCAGCTTTTTTGCCTATGTCTCCGATGGATGAGGTTCCGAGAAACATGTCGTTATTTGTCCATAAGGTAATTCCTGTGCCTGTTGAAAAGGAATCTTTGTATGTGCTTTCAATGGATATACTTCCAAAAAGATTTGAGTTTTGGAGTATGTTTTTCGCAGATTCTGTCTGTCTTGATGCTACCGCTTTATTTTCAAGGTTTGAAGATGCAATGCTTAAGCCCAGAATATTCTCTTTTTCCTTGAAGGAAGTAAATATGGCTTTTTGTGGTTTAGGGGGTTGTATTTGTAGGCATACCAGACTGCATCCTTTCGGGTAAAAGCCATGGCGCAATATGTTAATATTTATATTGTATCCTAATTTAGATATTGCTTTGGTAAAAGTAGTTTGGATGTAAGTGAGTGGCGGAGCCCACTTTCCGAAAGTAGCTCCTCCTTTAATTTCAATCTCTATTTTTTTGTCAATTTTGGAAGTGGCTATTATGAGCGTTTGTAGAACCAGACCTACAGATCCCGCGGTCGGTATATTTACTTTGATATTCTTTGCGTTCCAATGTCTGCCGGGGGAGAACTCTATTGTTTTAGATCCTGTGAAAATGCCTTTGGTCTTTGCCGAACACAGGTCTGCGACTGCGTTTATTGCAGAGACATGCTGGAATGAAAGCCCCGGGTTTGACCTTTTGGCGCGGATGTTTTCAATTTTTATGTCTTTTTCCATGAGTGCGGAAAGGGCGACAGCTGTCCGGACAATCTGTCCTCCGCCTTCATGATATGAACCGTCAATTACAATCATATATAGATAGGTGATTCGTAAATAAAAAACTTGTTATTTAAGGGGTTACAGGCACAGTATATTTTGGATCCAGTTCATGCGCTTTTTCAAGGGCGTTTTTTGCATCTGCAAATCTTTTTAATTTAACAAGGGCAATGCCCATGTTATTCCATGCGTGTGCGTATTCGGGGTTCAACTCAATAGACTTGTTAAATGCTTCAATTGCTTCTTCATGCCTTTGCAGATTTCCAAGAGCGATGCCTTTGTTGTTCCATGCATTTGCATATCCCGGGCTTAGTTCTATGGTTTTTTTGAATGCAGAGACTGCTTCTTCATGCCTTTGCAGATTTCCAAGAGCGATGCCTTTGTTGTTCCATGCATTTGCATAAGCTGGGTTTAATATGGTTGCTTTGTCAAATACTTCAACTGCTTCTTCGCTATTTCCATTGTTTCCAAAATCAATGCCTTTTTTGTTTAATTCTATCGCTTCCTGGAGGGATAGTTCGACGATGTATTCTCCCGGGCTTTTTCCATATAAATCTAATATTAGAACTTTTTCGTTATTTTGCCAAATGTCTTTGTAATAAGAATATCGTTCTATGTCTGAAGATTCTAAAGGCGTTTGAGTCACTTCAACTATTTCCATACTGCTGTCCCCAGTATTATAATCCTCGTTTGCCTGTGGATCAGGAGAGCTAAAATAAAGACCATATATGGAAAAACACAATACTGCGATAAATGCAATGGCTAAAATGATTTTTAGGGGGTTCATAATACTAATAATTATGAATCTTTTTTTTAAATATTGTGTTCATGGTTTTTACACTAGACATCTTAGTTTTCTTCGGCAATAGAATAGGCAATGGAATATTGACATTCTTCTCTTTTATTTACATTCTCTATATTTTCACAAATCAGGATATCTTCCTTTATTTTAGCGATAGATAAATAACAACGATCTTTTCTTTCCCCATTGATGATGGTTTCGCAAATAGTTTGGTCTTCTTTTGCTTTAGCAATAGAATATTGACAATCCTCTCTTTTAGTTGTATCTGTAACAGTTTCGCAAATAAGGACATCTTCTTTTAATTGGGCGACTGAAGAATAGCACCTGTCTTTCTTCTCTCCATTGGAGATGGTTTTGCAGACGGAGAGGTCTTCTTTTGATTTGGCGATAGAATAAAGACAATTATCTATTTCCTTGGAATCTGTAATATTCTTACAGGAGGAGACATCTTCTGTTGCCTGGGCAACATAATAATAACAATTGTTTCTTTCCTCTATATAATCAATATGTCTGCAAATAGAGGCATCTTCTTTTCTTAGGGCGACATAAGCATAACAAAGGTCTTTTTTGCCTGCATCTGTGATATTTTCACAGGCAGACATATCTTTTTTTGCGCCGGCAACATGAATGGGGCAAAGCTCTTTCTTGCCTGTGTCCTTGATATTTTCACATAGAGAAAAATCCTTTTTTGCTTCAGCAAAATAATAATAACAATCATCTCTTTCATCTGCATCAGCGACATTTTCACAGGAATTCACTTCTTTTGTATCGGGAATAGTATCTTCACTACTTTCGTCTGCCGTGACATCTCCACTCGTGTCAGTATCAGCTTCTGCAATATCGCCGGAAGGCAGCCCCGGAGTATCTATTATTTTACTTTCAACACTATTATTATCTGCAACACATCCGCTTATTAAAACAACAGACAAAAGCAATAAGATTAAGAAGTTCTTTCTATCCATATTATTTTTTAATACAATAATATGAGTCTTAATTATATATAGTTTTACCTATAGTTTCATTGGAGTCTTTTTTAGTTTATTTTATTTCCTGTACAATAAAATATATAAAAGAAATAATTAATATAATAGAAGGATAATTAACTATGGAAAGATTCGCAGAAAAAATTATAAAAAAAGAGAAACGCAATATTGCATATTTTAGCATGGAAATCGGGCTGGATTCTAAAATTCCAACTTATAGTGGAGGGCTGGGAATTCTTGCAGGAGACACGATAAGGAGCTGTGCTGACCTTCATATCCCTATTGTTGCGACAACATTATTGTACAGGAAGGGTTATTTTACACAAAAGCTTGACCATCATGGCAATCAAACAGAAAGTGATGTGCATTGGAAACCGGAACTTTTTCTAAAAAAAACAGGTAAAAAAGTTATTGTTGATATAGAAGACAGGAAAGTTGCAGTTACTGCATGGCAATACAATGTGGTGGGTGTTGCCGGCTACAAGATACCTGTCATATTTTTGGACACAAATCTCAAAGAAAATAATTCTCATGACAGGAATATAACCAACTGGCTATATGGTGGTGATCAAAAATACAGGCTTTGCCAGGAGATAGTTCTTGGAGTTGGAGGAGTCAGGATTCTTGAAGAGTTGGGCTATAACCGGATAAAAAAATATCACATGAATGAAGGGCATTCCAGTCTGCTTATACTTGAATTATTAAGACGCCAAAAGAAGAGCGAAAAAAAACTGACAAAAAAACATTATGATTTGGTAAGGTCAAAATGCATATTTACGACACATACTCCTGTCCCGGCAGGACATGACCAGTTTCCGATAGATATGATAAAAAATGCACTCAAAACTACATTCCCTCCTGAAGAGATGGATAAAATGAACTATCACGGAAATCTGAATTTAACGCACCTTGCACTAGACAATAGCCAATATATAAACGGCGTTGCAAAAAAACACGGTGAAGTCTCAAGAAAGATGTTTCCCGGGCATCTTATCGATTCTATAACAAATGGCGTTCATTCTACTATGTGGACATCAAAATATTTTAAGGAGGTCTATGATAAATATATTCCGGGCTGGCAAAAAGATTCTTTTTCTTTAAGATATGCTCTTGGCATACCGGATTATGAAGTATGGAATGCCCATAAAAAGGCAAAAAAAGATTTGATGGATTATATAAATGCCGGGCATCCGAATGCAGATTTGAAAACCCATGTGTTTACGATAGGGTTTGCAAGAAGAAGTGCTACATACAAGAGAGGGGCTCTTCTTTTTTCTGACATAAACCGATTGCTTGAAATTGCAAAAAAGAAAGGAGAAATACAGATAATCTATGCGGGAAAAGCACATCCTCGTGACGGTCAGGGAAAGGATATAATTAAATTTATTTTTTCAAAGATGAAAGAGCTGAAAGGAAAAATAAGCGTGGTGTATATTGAAAACTATGGTATAGAAGTTGCAAAGAAAATGGTTTCCGGGGTGGATTTATGGCTCAACACACCTCAAAAACCACTTGAAGCTTCAGGGACTTCCGGGATGAAGGCATGTCATAACGGGATTCCTAATTTGAGTGTTCTTGACGGATGGTGGATTGAAGGGCATATTGAAAGCAAGACAGGGTGGTCTATTGGAGGTAAAATGGAAAGTTCCAACGAGGAAGATGCAAGAGATTTGTATTACAAGCTTGATGAAAAAATAGTGCCTAAATATTATAATAATCGAGAGCAGTGGATTAATATAATGAAGCATTCTATTGCTTACAATGCGTCTTTTTTTAACACGCACAGGATGATGCATCAGTATGTGCTGAATGCTTATTTTCGGTGAGAGTTTTTGACAAGAGATTATCAATTCTCTTTAAATACGATTTATCTAATTACTTCCCAATGACCGCCTTTATCCGGACCAATTCTTTTCAGCACTCCTTTTTGCTTTAATTTTGAAATATTGTTTTCGATAGCAGTAGTTCCTATTTCTAGTTTTTTGGTCATTTGATTGATTGTAATTGAGTTGTCTTTATCGATAAGTTCAAGAATTTTCTTCTCATTTTCTCCCCACTTTTCTCCCCACTTTTCTCCCCACTTTTCTATTTTTATGGGTGCCATATTCCTCTGAAACACAACGGTAAATCCACTTTTGATTATCTTGAATTCCACTTCAACATTCGCTTTTTTGCATTCATCACAAATTCTCTTTAATCCGGAACCCCATTGCTCTATGTCTTTGCTGAAATAGAGAGTATTTGCAATGAGAGGATTTCTTAAAATTGATTTTTCTTTCCCTTCAATAAAATCGAATGGAGTGTATTCTTCAGGAAATTGCCCTGGATTGTAGATTTCTATTCTGTCTTTAAAAAATGCAATCTCATTTCCTTTAGGATTGCTATAATCCCTGTGGCACAGGGAATTAATTATGCTTTCAGTTATTGCTCTTAGAGGCACTTCAGGAATTTCTTCTCTTCCGTTTCCTGTAAGTTCAGCTCTCCAGTTCATATGTTCTTTGATATATGATTCAGACTGTTTTATTAACTCAAAAACATTTCCTTTAAACCGGCGAATATCCAAGAAAGTGAGTTTATCCTCCCCTGCAAAAACTGCTGCCTGAACTTCTGCGAAATTGTTATCACAGAATAATATTTCTGTCGCTCTTATTGGCTTTCCATCTTTGAGCAGATTTAATTTATTTAAAGTATCTCTAATATTTGTAAATTCAAAATCAATTCTTTTTACGGCATTTGCTTTTGTTATAAATTCTTCCAATGTTTTTTTGTTGACATCATCAATTGTTTTTTCTGAAAAACCGCTTTCCCAAAGCGTCTCGTTCTTTTTTAGAATTGATTTTTCTATTTCCCTTATGCTGAGCTTTTTGTCTTCATCTCCTACACGCATGTATGGTCGACCATAAGCATAATAAAGAACATTATCCCCGGAAAAATCCACGCAAATACAATCTTTGCCGCTTAGTTTTAATTCATTTATTTTTGGATAAATTTTTGGCTCAATGTGATTAGAAATTGATCTTGTTATGTCTTTTACGGTTTGCTTGCCAATTTCCTGACCTATAATTTCACCAGAATCTCTTATTCCAAAATATAGTTTTCCTTTTTTGTGCTTATTTAGAATAGAAACTATCGAGATTATTGCTTCTTTTAATTCAGATGTGGATTTTTTTAATTCCAGTGTTTCTGATTCTCTGTAAGTCATATATTATTCTTTCACCAGATACTTTTAAATATTATTATTATTTTGTCTTAGATTCTATGAACAAATTCAAATTAGTTTTTCTTTGATTGATTTGTGAGTTATTAAAGAAAATAGGGGTTTTGTTTAATTAGGAGGATTTTAATTAACGCTGGGTTTAACTATTTTTTACTGAGTTAAAGAATTTGCGGAATTCTTTAATTGGGATTTTGAAATATCCTCTTTCATCCACTATTTCATCAAAAGAACGATTTTATATTCAGAAGGGTTTAATAAATTAATAACTTTTATAGCTCCAGCGTTCTCAAAATAGACTCTGCGCAATAAAGCTTGTTTCTCTCTTTTTTGTCTGCTTCAACAAGAACGCCCGTCTTTAGAAAAGAATCCACAATTATTCTTTTTGCTGTTGGGTAAGTGGTATCTAAAACATCTGCTGCTTTTGATATTGTTATGAAAGGATTATTGAAAAGACAATCAATTAAATTTATTGCCTGATTGCTCGTTGTAACTCCCTGTATTTTTTTCCTGTACTCTTCCCTGATGTCGTATAGTTTTTTTGCCCGGTTAATTGCATCTTCTGATTGGCTCTGTACGCCCAAAAGAAAGAATTTTATCAATTCTTCAAAGCATCCTTCCTGATTTACTCTCAAAAGAAGAGATTGATATTCTGTCCTGTTTTTTTCAAAATAAGCACTCAGATAAAGTAGAGGGTGCAAAATCACTTTTTTTTTGCACAACAGCAATGTTATGAGAGACCTTCCTATCCTGCCATTCCCGTCGCAGAAAGGATGTATGGTTTCAAACTGGTAATGCATTAAAGCTGCCTGAACCAGAGAGGGAACATTATCTTCATTGATGTAATCTTCTAGTTCTTTCATTAAACCCGGCACTTTTGCAGGCGGAGGCGGCACATAAGTGGCATCTTCCATCCTGTCTGTAAAACCTATCCAGTTTTGCACATTCCTGAATTTTCCCGGCATCTTGTTATATCCTCTGACATTATTGGACATTAGGATTAAATGCATCTTTTTTATCAAATCAAGAGTAATTCTTTCTTCTTTGGAATCAAGGGCATAGTTTAGGGCAGATATATAATTTTTCACTTCAACTACATCTTCGTCTTTGCTTTCATCATGCTGAATCTGCGATTTATACAACTCAGAAATTGTTATTCTCGTGCCCTCTATTCTCGAACTCATTACAGCTTCCCTGTTGATGTAAGGCACAATCAACAGGTTCGGATTCGGAAGACGTTCCCCTGCACCAGAAAGTTCTCCTATCTTGTGCGTGGCTTTCGATAATAAGAGCAATAATTTGTTATCGTAATTTATGTGTGTTGGTATTTTGCATGGGATGAATGTGTAACTTTCTTCTGTTATTTTTTCTAATTTTCCGGCTTTTCCATTGAATTTTTCCAAATCCATATAATTAAATGTAAGAATGTTTTAAATATTTTGCTGTTTTCTTTAATTGAATGGTAAGTTATTAAAGAAAATGATGGTTTTGTTTAATTGAGAGGATTTTAACTTGAGAATTCCCCACAG
>JAGLPV010000015.1 GCA_023137195.1 Candidatus Aenigmatarchaeota archaeon
CGTGAAACTGCAATGCAGTCAACCCACAATAGGATTGTATTTCACGAACAACATCTTCTTTTTCATCCACAAACACACCGACTTTTGAAATGAAGGGAGGAAGCTTTTCAATTATCTCCCTCGCTTTTTCCTTTGTCACCTGACGCCTGCTTTTTGCAAAAATAAAGCCGAGCGCATCTGCTCCCAACTCAACGCATTTAATTGCGTCCAAAGCATTTGTAATCCCGCATATCTTTATCTTTGTCATATCAGCTCAACTCTTTTAATTTTTCTTCCATGCCTTTGCTGCCGAAATTCTCCATTATTGAAGTCCCGACAAGTACTGCATCAACATTTGCGCCACCAACATATTCTATATCTTTTTTTGTCTTTATCCCACTCTGGCTTACAACCAAAATATCTCCGGAAATTTTCTTTGCCAGACCAATTGTTGTATCCAGATCAATCTCCATGTTTTTCAGGTTGCGGTTGTTTATGCCGATAATCCCCGCCTTAGTATGCAGTACTTTTTCAATATCTTCAACAGTATGTGCCTCTACAAGACAGTCCATATTCAAACTGCGGGCAACCTCCAAAAACTCATTTATTTCATTTATTTCCAGGACAGATGCAATGAGTAAAATTGCATCAGCGCCAATAAGCCCAGATTCATACACCTGGTATTTGTCGATTATAAAATCCTTCCTCAACACAGGCACATCGGTATTTTTCCGCACAATTTTTAAATATTCCGGACTGCCTCCAAAATATTTTTCATCGGTTATCACAGAAATTGCCTTTGCGTATTTATTGTACAATTGTGCTATTTGCTCTATTTGTTTTTTGGTCGGTATTATTTTTTGATTTTTTGCAGGGGAAGAAAATTTAAGCTCTGCTATTAAATTTATTTTCTCCTGTTTTCTTATCGCCTCCTTAAAGTCTCGGTCGGATTTTGCAATCCGGTCAGCAAAGGATGCCAGGGGATGTTTTATTTTATTTTCTTCCACTTCTGCTCTCTTGTCTTTTACGATTCTGCTTAATATATCATCCATTTGTAATCTGCCTTAATTTTTCCAGGCATTTGAGTGCATTGCCCGAGCTTATTGATTTTTTTGCCAATACTATTCCTTCTTCTACGGTCTCTGCCAAACCTGCTGCAACAATTGCCGCAGCGGCATTTAAGACAACAATATCATAGCGCGGTCCCTGCTTGTTGTCCAATATATCCAAGAGTATTTGAGCGTTTTCCTCTGGGGTTCCTCCTTTTAATTCGGATAGCTCTGCCTGGCGGATTCCGTAATCCTGGGGTGTTATATAATAAGTATCGATTGTTCCGTCCTCACCCAGGCGGGTTATTTTTGTCTTTCCGCAACTGCTTATCTCGTCAAGAGGATATCCGTGAACGACAAATGCTTTTTTGCTTCCCAGCTCTTTTAATACATTTGCTACTGTCTCTGTGAGTTCAGGGTCGTATACTCCGATTAACTGGTATTTTGCATCTGCCGGGTTTGTCATAGGTCCCAGGATATTAAATATTGTCCTTATTCCTATTTCCTGTCTTGGACCGATTGCATGTTTCATTGCTTTGTGAAATACTGGTGCAAATGCAAATCCTATATTTGCTTTGTCTATTGCCTGCTCTGTCTTTGAGGCAGTTGTATTTATGTTTATTCCAAGAGCAGTCAGCACATCGGCAGAACCGCATTTGCTCGACACGCATTTATTGCCGTGTTTTGCGACGGAAATTCCTGTGCCTGCAACAACAAAAGCTGTAGCGGTTGATATGTTGAAGGTGTTTGTTTTATCCCCTCCTGTTCCACAGGTATCTAAAGTTATGCTGGATTTGGGGTGTATCTTTGTCCCTTTTTCTCTCATCACTTCAACAGCGCCTGTTATTTCCTCAACCGTCTCTCCTTTTATTCTTAAGGCGGTCAAAAATGCGCCTATCTGGGCGTCAGTTGCCTTGCCATCCATCATCTGACTGAATACTTCTTTAGTCTCTTCCCTTGTCAAATCCTGGGATTTCACAAGCTTATCTATTGCTGTTTTTATCATATGATCACCTTATTATCCTGATTAAATTCTCTATTATTTTTCCCCCTCCGGGTGTTAGTATGGACTCGGGGTGAAACTGAAGTCCTTCTACAATGCATCCTTTCTTTTTATACCTGATGCCCATGACAACTCCATTGGTTGTTTTCGCCGTAACCTCCAGGCACTCAGGCAAATCAGATGCGCAAAGGGAATGATACCTGCCGACCTGCATTGGATTTTCTACATCCTGAAAAATAGTTTTTCCGTCATGAGAAATCACAGAGGACTTCCCGTGAACTATATCTTCTGCTCTATTTATTTTCCCTCCAAATGCTTCGGCAATTGCCTGGTGTCCCAGGCATACTCCGAAAATCGGGATTTGCATATGGTGTTTTTTTATCAAAGGGATTGTTATTCCTGCGCTCTTTGGGTTTCCCGGTCCGGGAGATAAAACAATCAATTTTGCATCAAATTTGTCTATTGCTTTTTCTATTAAATCTATGTCTACATTGTTCCTGTAGGTGATTACATCTATGTCTCTTTTTTTGAATTCGTCTGCAAGATTGTATGTAAATGAGTCAAAATTATCAATCAATATTATTCTTGTTTTCATATTCAACACCTCCTGCTTTTTCTATCGCTGTGATACAGCTTAATGCTTTGTTGATAGATTCTGTGTATTCTTCTTCAGGAATCGAATTGTAGACTATTCCTGCCCCTGAACGAATATATGCTTTGTTGTCTTTTATCTGCATCGCTCTTATTATGATTGTTGAGTCAAAATCTCCTTCAGGAGTAAGGTAAGCGACAGAACCCCCGTAAAGATTTCTCTTGGTCTTTTCATGCTTTCTTATCAACTCCATTGCCTTTGGTTTCGGAGCGCCTGTCAATGTACCCATGTTCATGCACGCAACATAGGCATGAAGGGCATCAAAGTCTTTTCTGAGGATGCCATATACATTGGAGACAAGATGCTGCACATGGGAATATTTTTCTGCCACGAACAATTCATCAACCTCTCTTGTCCCCGGCTCAGATATCCGTGCAATATCATTCCTTGCCAGATCCACCAGCATTATATGCTCTGCAATCTCTTTTTCATTTGTCTTTAGTTCCAGCTCGTATTTTGCATCCAGATCTGAATCTATCTTGTTGTCAACAATCCCTCTTTTTCTAGTTCCCGCAATAGGTCTTATCTGGACTTTTTTTTCTTGTTTTCCCTGGACTCTTAGTGCCATCTCGGGCGAGGCACCAAGAAGAATGCCGCTCCGGGTATTTATGAAAAACATGTAGGGGGAAGGATTGAGCTTTCGCAAACAGTTGTATATATCTAATGGCTCGCAGTTGTATTCGCTAATTAGTGTTCTTGATACAACCACCTGGAATATATCGCCCATGCATATATGTTCTTTTAGTTTTTTGATGCTGTCAATAAAATCTTTTTTTGATGTGTCGCTTGTTATACTTACTTTCTTTTTTTCATTGTATTTTCTCCTGGCTGGAACGGAAAACTGAGACAATGTTTTTTCATAGTTGCTGATTGTCTTTTCGCATTCGGCAAATGTCTCTTGAAAATTATTGTCCATCACAAGGGCATTTGCCACAAAATATGTCTTGTTTCTTTTATGGTCGCAGCAAAATAGATTGTCCACAAAATACATCTCGTAGTCAGGGGTGTTTAAAATATCTTTCCCGCTTTCCGGCAGGTCTTCAAACTGCTCTATAAAATCATAGGATATTGTGCCTATCAGTCCGCCATAAGGCATTGGCGGTTTTTTAGAAGGGCTGAATTTGAATGCTATTGCCCGCAATACATCCATGTGGGTCTTTTGCTTGAGTTTTTCATCTTCTGTCATGTTCTTATTCTCTAATTGTCTTATAGTTCCTTTTATCTCTTCCTTAGAATATTCTAAAGAATCGCAGAATGAAAAATCATCTTTTATAAATTCAAGAAATCTTATGCCCTGCTTATTGAGGGCATTAATTGTAAATGTGTTTTTTACGCCTGTTATTTTAAGGCATGGGTCTGCTGTCCCGAAACTAAACTCCCCGTATTTTTCAATAAAGCTTCCTGACTCAAAGAACAGGCAGTTCTCTTTCCTGCCGTAATCAGAAATTATAGAAAAGAATTTTTCAGGAGATATCAATTTATTTATTTCCTTAAAAACAGGTATTATTTGACCGACTCTTGCGTTATTAAAGTCTGTTTTGCCAGAGACATTCACCTGTCATTTTATACACCTATAAATTATAGCAAAACACACAAATAATACAACCATATAATCTGTATTTATATAGCATTTATGTATTTTACCAGTATATCACGCCACATTACTTGCATTTTGTTCTTGTTGCACAAATGTGGTGAGACAAGAACAAAATCTTAGAAGTAGTATGGATTGTAAGGAAACTTCCATGATTACTTTTATGCCGTGATATAGTACAATTATAGGGACTATAATTATTTAAAGCTACATTAATCACGCAACTTTGATATTATAGAGCAATTACTTTTTCTTTCTGACGCATTTTCTTTTTGCCGGGAGATTTTCTTCTATTTTTTTTACTATTGTCTCCTTGGCCTTTACTCTCTTTATCGACATTGCAAGTTTTTTGTGGCATAAAACATCGTTTATCCAGTTGTAAAAATCATTCTTTGTACTATCAACAAATACAGAATACATTTCATTATCCATCTTTTTTAATTCTTTATGGAGTTCTCTTAGGTTCTTTGCATTTTTTCCATTGTTGAAATAGAAATATTGTCCTTCCGGAGCGTTTTTTATAGTACTTGCTTTCATTCAATCACAAATTTAACTATATAGCAAATTATATATTTAAAAATCTATCGCTGTTGGACATATTCATGAAAAACATATAAAGATTTCTTTACTATTCTATAATGAAATCAAAAGTTGTTGCTCTGTTTTTTTTGACACTACTTAGCACTATATGCTTTGCAGATACAACATTTATTCCCGGGACACACCACCTGGAAGTGAGTTTGCTGAACCAGCAGCCGGATCCTGTAGAGCCGGGAAAATATGTTGAAGTAAGATTTAATGTCATAAATAGCGGGCTGGAGGATGCAAAAAATGTAGTCTTTGAGATTGAGCCTGAATTTCCGTTCAGTCTGAATTCGGGAACCAGTGCCTCTAAAAGTCTTGGAACAATAATGGGTGGTGCTGTAGGAAACAACGGGGTTACTGTTTATTATAAGTTATTTGTAAGCAAATCTGCAAGACAGGGCACTTCTGATATAAAAATAAAATACAAAGTAGACAATAATTTATGGACAGCAAAAACATTCTCTATTAGGATTCGCTCAGACCAGTCTCTTTTGACTGTAGAAGAAATAAAAACAAATCCTGAAAAAATAAGCCCGGGAAGTGAATGTATAATTTCCCTTACATTAAAGAACAACGGCGATGATGATATAAAAAATGTAATCGTAAATCTGGTTCCTGTGCAGGCAATTGCCCAAGCCACCGGGACAACTTATGTTGAGTCTGTCTTCAGTCCTTATGGAGACAGCACAGAAAAAATAATCAAATTTATTGAAAAAGGACAATCCCAAACAGTAGAATTTAAGCTTATTGCTTCCAGTGAGGCACAGTTGCAGCCATACAAAATGCCAATCCAGATTACCTATGAAGACAGGATGGGAGCGTCTTATTCGAAAGACATCTATGCTGGTCTGGTCGTACAGGAAGATACAGACTATGTGGCTGTAATTGAGAGAGAAGAACAAATAATTGAAAATTCAAAAAATAAAATATATGCTACAATATCCAATAAAGGGAAAAGTAAAATGAATTTTGTTTATGTAGAAGTTCTCCCTTCAGAGGATTATGTAATTTTGAGTACGCCGGGGATTTATCTTGGCAATCTTGACAGCGATGATGAAGACAGTGCAGAGTACGAATTGTTTTTCAATAAATACAACCAGACAAAAGACGTCCCCATAAATGTGAAGATTACCTATCGCGATGCATACAACAATAAATATACGGACGAAAAACAAATGGGTGTTCTGGTATATACTCTGGCAGACAGCATGAAATATGAACAGGAAAAAGGAGGGAGCAGTTCAACAACATATATTGTTATACTGGTAGTTATACTGCTAGGGTATTGGTTTTGGAAAAAAAGAAAACATAAAAAAGAAGAGTGAAATGGATATGAAAAAATATTTTTTAAAAATAAAATACGCGATAAGTGGCTTGTTTTTTTCGTTTTTGAAGAAGAAAAGACGAATCCGTCTTGGTATCTACGGACCGCCAAATGCGGGAAAATCCACGCTCGCCAATAAGATAACAAAAGACTGGATGGGGGAAGAATTTACTAAATCCTCTTCCATTGAGCACGAGACAAGAGAGATAGCGACAAAAGAAAACGTGGAAATATCCTCGAGAGGGAAAAAACTTTCATTTAATATTATTGATACTCCCGGTATAGCAACAAGAATTGATTATGAGAATTTTGTAAAAAAAGGGATGAATGCAAAAGATTCTAAGCAAAGAGCAAAAGAAGCGACAAAAGGAGTAATCGAGGCAATAAAATGGCTCGATAAAGTAGATGCTGTTCTTGTAGTATTGGATGCAACAAAAGACCCTATGGATCAGGTAAATATTACTATTATAGGCAACTTGGAAGCAAGAGGTATTCCAGTAGTCATTGTCGCAAACAAAATAGACAAGAAAGATGCATCTGCCCAGACCATTAGGGATGCATTCACACAGTATGAAGTTGTTGGAATAAGTGCAAAAAACGGGGCAGGATTGGATTATCTTTATGAAAAATTATTTGGTCTGATATAATTTTGATTGATAAAAGTAGTATTTTTCTTAGGATTATTTTATGATTATTTTCTTGTTGTACAAAGAGTAAAAACAAGAAAATCAGCTTAAAAGTAGAACCACGTGTAAGGCTCTTTTATGATTATTTTTTGTGGTAATTGTGTAAGGAACAAAAAATCAGATTAAAAGTAGAAACCCTGTAAGACCCTTTTATGATTATTTTCATAAAAGCATTATGAAAAAGTTTATAAAGTTAAAGTGTCGTATTTAACATTGGTGATAAAAATGTGTGGGATAATAGGGTATTATTCGGATAATTCGACAAATGCAGGCAATATTATTATTGAAGGATTAAAGAAAATGGAATACAGGGGATATGATTCCTGGGGATTTGCAATCAAGACAGGTAAAGAAATTGTTGTTAAAAAAAATGTCGGCTCAATCAGTGAGGTAAAGGAAGGCAGTAATACTAAATGCAAACAGGCGATAGGACATACCCGCTGGGCAACACATGGAAAAGTTACAAAGCAAAATGCACATCCTCATTCGAGTTGCAACAACAATATTTGCGTTGTTCACAATGGAATCATTGAAAATTATCATGACCTGAAAAAAAATCTGGAAGAAAAAAATTATGTATTTAAATCGCAGACAGATACAGAAGTCATACCTCTTTTGATAGATTATTATTACAAGAATAGTAAAAATTTTACAGAAAGCATAAAGAAAGCAAGCGAGGATTTGAAAGGCAGTTATGCTTTTATTGCGATGTGCAGTGATTTTGACGGTCTTGTCGGCATCAAGAAGGGGGCTCCCCTGCTTATAGGACATGGAAAAGGAGAATACTTCATAACCAGCGATGTGGTTGCTTTTGTAGAGTATACTAAAGATGTCACCTATCTTGACGACAATGAAATGGTGATTATAGGATGAGTTTCCCGAATACTAAATTGATTGCTTTTGATCTGGATGGCACTTTGCTAAAAGAAGAAAGCATCTATGAATTATTAAAACTGCAAAAGAATGGGATTAAAAAACTTGAACTTGCAAAAAAGATTAACTGCTATTTTAAAGAAAATGTTATTGATTCAGCTACAGAAATGAATATGCTTTCATCTATGCTGTCTGGTATGGAAGCAGAAAAATACAGACAGCGTATTGATAGTTTTGAATTGGCACAAGGAGCAGATTATGTTTCAAAAATATTGAAAAAAGAAGGATATACTTTGGCAATATTGAGCGATGGTTTTTTGACGGTCGCCGAGTCGGTAAGACGAAAATTAAATTTTGATTATGTGTTTGCGAATGAATTGGAAGTCGAAAATGGGATTCTTACCGGAAAATTAATCGCGCCGCATAATGAGAAAATGCCATACTCGGGGTGTATTAATCATAATCTATGCAAAAGAAAAGTCCTGACTGATTTATGTGGAAAATTAAAAATAGAATTAAAAGATGTTGTGGCTGTCGGGAACGGCACTTCTGATATCTGCTTCCTGGATATTGTTGGAAAATCAATAGGTTTTAATCCAAACAGCATAATTGAAGAAAAAGCAGATGTGTCCGTCAAGAGCAATGATTTAAAAGATATTTTGCCATATATTATTAATTAGGTGATTGTATTATGAAAATTTTAGGAATTTGTGGCTCGCCGCGGGATAAAAGCAATACGGAACTTGCTTTAAGAGTGGCTCTTGATGAAGTAAAAAAGGAAAGTATTGAAACAGATGTTGTCTTGTTGGGGGGAAAGAAAATAGAGCAATGCACTCATTGTAATCTGTGCGCTGATGGCTCATGTCCTGTGGATGATGATGCAAAAGAAATTTTGCAGAAAATGACAGAAGCAGATGGAATAATAATTGCAACACCAACTTATTTTGCGGATGTTTCCGGTCTGATTAAAACTTTGATGGACAGGACGGTGGCTTTGAGAAGAGGCGGAATGCTGTTGAAAAACAAAATCGGCGGGGCTATTGCTATCGGGGCTTCACGCAACGGCGGACAGGAGCATGCATGTATGACAATCATAAGATTTATGCTTCTCCATGAGATGATTATTGTAAGCGATGAAAAAACTGCTCATTTCGGCGGGATAGGTGTTGGTTCTTCAAAGAACAAAGAGGCTGTTTTAACAGATGAAACAGGGCTTCAGACAATCAGGAATATTGGTGCAAAAGTAGCGAAATTAGTTAAATATGGAATTAAAAATTAAACAATTGAGGATAAAACACAATGGGGTTGTCGTCCAGATTTATTATTCTCTCCGGGTGAAAATCAAAAAAGCAATTATATTTGCCTATGGACTCCCGAGCGCCCCGTTAAATAAAAATGATTACTTGGTCGGGAATTTTATAGAAAAAGGTTTTCTTGTTGCTTGTCCACAATACATGGGGACTTATGACAGCGAAGGGGAGTTTTCTCTTGACAATTGCGTGGAATCAATAAATGCAACAATTGATCTGTTGAATTTAAATAAAATTGCCCCTGAATTCAATGCAGAAGAGATTGTTCTTTGCGGAGGGAGTTTTGGTGCGAGTATAGTTCTTCTTTGCGCTTCTAAAGAAAAAGAGATAAAAAAAGTAATTTCTATTGCAGTTCCGCTTAACTGGACGGAAAAAGACATTAAAGAAGAATCTGAATTTATTGAAAAATTATGGAAATATACGCACAGGATAAAGAAAAATAATTTCAAAACCCTGCTCCGGATGGATTTGACAAAGATAATTTCTGATTTGGAAGATAAAAAACTGTTCCTGATACACGGCAAAAACGACAAAGTTGTTGATGTCAAAAACTCTTTTGCAATTTTCAATGCACTGGAAAAACAGCAAAAGACAAATAGACTTTTAATATTGGAAGAAGAACATATTGGTTGCGGAACGCTGTGCAACAAAAATATATTTGAAGAGGTGATTGAATGGTTAAAATAAAGGCGGTATTGTTTGACATGGACGGGACTTTGCTTGACAGCTACGATGCCTATTTTTTGGCATGGAGAGATACTCTTAAAGAATACGGGGTAAATCTGTCACGGGAAAAATCAAACTCCATGGGAGGGATGTCTTATACAGAAATGATGAAGGCATTTCTCGGGGAGAAATACTATGACCTAAAAAAACAGAATCGTATGGATGCTATATTTGATTGCCTTTCTGATAAATCATATTCTTTTTTAGCGAAAAATGGTAAACCCAAACCATTTGCAAAAGAGACTCTTCTTTCACTAAAAAAAGGAGGAATGAACATAGCAGTTGTCTCTTCATCTTCAAGAAGAATACTTGACCTTTCGATTCAACTGCTCGATATACAGGATATGATTGATTTTTCTATATCTGATAAGGATGTTGTCCACAACAAACCTGCTCCTGATTGCTACCTGATGGCAAAGGACAGGTATCGTATGCCTACTAATGAGTGTATTGTTGTGGAAGATAGCCCGATAGGGATTGAAGCAGGCAAAAGCGCGGGAATGAAAGTGATTGGGGTAACAGGGAGTTTTGAGAATGAGAAACTAAACAGTGCGAGCCCAGATTATGTTTTTGATAATCTGAAAGATGCAGGAGATAAAATTATTAACTTAAAATGATAAATATGGAAATGAAAATTGTTGATCTGGAAACAGGAAAGAAAAAGGACAAGATTATTAAGACGATTGAATGGGGCAGCAAAAGCGCGACCAAAGAGAACCATGAACATTTTATGATTAAGGAAATTTTAGAACAGCCACAGGCGATAAAACAGGCAATAATGCAGGATGATGCAAAATTGATGAAAATGGCTATTGGAATATTGCGTTCAAGGCAGGTGATAATTACTGCCTGTGGAAGTTCGAGGTACGCGGCGCTTATAGGTCGGTATTTGTTTTCAAAAATAGGGGGGAAATTCTGCGATGTTGTCATGTCATCCGAATTCGGGTATTTTGCTGATTCAATAGATAAGAATACGCTTGTTATAGCTGTTTCCCAGAGCGGGGAGACTGCGGATGTCCTGGATGGATTAAATCAGGCAAAGGAGAAAGGGGCGGAGATTTATTCTATAGTCAATGTTGTGGACTCGACAATTGCGCGGATGAGTGATGAGGTGCTTTATCTTAACTGCGGTCCTGAAATAGGTGTTGCCGCGACAAAAAGCTTTTTATCACAGATGATTATTTTTTACATCCTTGCCTTTGCAATGAACAATAAAATAGATTATGCGAGGAAAGAATTGACAAAAGTTTCTGATTTGATTGAAAAAAGTCTGCCCTATACGATGGAGACCACAAAAAAAATAGCTAAACTAACAAAGAAACAAAATGATTTCTTTTATATCGGGAGGGGTATTAATTTTGCAGTTGCATCCGAGGGCGCATTGAAATTGAAGGAATTGTCTTATATCCATGCAGAAGGGATGCCTGCCGGAGAACTGAAACATGGGACAATTGCCCTGATAGAAGACAATACGCCGGTAGTGGCAGTAAATCCAAATGACAATACTTATCCGGAAACGCTTTCTAATGCAGAGGAGACAAAATCGAGGGGGGCTGTAATAATCGGGATAGGTGATAAGGAGAGCCATGTTTATGATTATTTTATAAAAATAGAAAAAGTCCAGGATATATTCTATCCGATTATGTGCGTTATCCCGGAACAGCTTTTGGCGTATTTTCTGGCGGTCGAAAGAGGGAAAAACCCGGACAAGCCACGAAATCTGGCAAAGAGTGTTACTGTTAAATAAATCCACAGAACGCACGGGAAACGTTCGTGTATAATTAATGAATTGGAGACTGTTCAATTACAAACGAACATGTGAAGACAACCCCACAAGAAAGTTTGTGTATCATTCAATAAAATTGAATGTGTAGAACCTATATTTTCTTGTATCTCGCGGTTTTTAGATTGCTGTACAAATAAAATTATTCTTTTTGGTTAGGAATGGTTATTGGTATCAAATGTTCTCTTGCAGAAATTATTTCTTTTTTCTTGTTCTTGTCTTTTATAGCAATGACATATGCCCTTCCTCTTTCTTCAATAACTCTGCCGAAAACGCCGTAATATCGCGGATGAGGGCATCCTTTTGAAATAGAAGAATTTATTTTGATAACCACCGGGTCTCCCACACTGAATTCTCTCATTCTTTGCGTGATTGTAGTTCTTTCTTTGTGCCTTAATAGGCGTCTTGTTTTGTTTTTAAATCCTCTTGACCTTCTCATGTTAAGTATATTTTTGTTTAGTTTTTTAAAAGTTGTGCTTTATATTAGATGTATGCCTGAAAAAATAGAAGAAGAAACAAAGCCAGTTGAAGAAAAAGAAGAAGATGCTAAACTAGTTGAAGAAAAAGAAGAGGATTCTAAATCAGTTGAAGAAAAAGTTCCTGAAGTAAAAAAGAAACCTGCTCCTGTGAAAAAAAAAGAAGTGCCTTATACGTTTTCTAAAAACAAAGACGGTTTTGTTGAAGTTAAATTCAGCGAAGATTCCTGTGGTTTGAGTACAATGATTGCAGAAGAATTGTGGGATGTAAAAGGAGTTGTTTTTTCCGCGCAAAAAAGAGGGCATATCCTTATAGATAAGCCAAAACTGATTTTTAAGGCAAAAGATGAGAAAAAAGCACTGCTTGATGCAATATCTTCTGTTGAAAAAAAACTTGATGAATTGAAGAAGAAGATTTAATTTTATTCTTGTTTGAGGTTTATATTTTTTATTACAAGTAAAAATTCTGCGGATTTAATTCTTCTTTAGAATGTGCAGAATTTTTTCATTGTGCATAAAGTATGAAAGTGTCGCATGATACTTTAGGCACAACATTAAAACCCCCTACTGTAAGCGGTTTTATTGTGTTGTGTCTAAACTTGTACGCAAAATATAGTTTATACACAAGAACAAATTTATGCATTTGGTATATCCAACTGCTCTGGGCTTTTCATTGATTTATCGGTAATATTTTTTACTCTTTTCAATCAACCGAAAAAGAGTGCTATCGTGATACATTCCTAGTGTATCTACGCCGTTTTCTCTTGAACCGGCATAATGCTGTTTTGTGCTTAATGCCAAGGGTAAAAAGAATATCAAAAAAGATATTGTTAAACCTGTCGACCCATATCTTATCCAGCAAATAACGGAGAATAATATGCAAACCAAATAAACAGGCACAATAATCCTGTCAAAATCATGACTTTTCATAGTCTACACTTTTGTAGTTTTATCAAGCGACTCTATTTTCCCTATTATGTTCCATACCTCTGTTCTCAGCATAGGGGGGACAATTTTCATTGTATTTATTTCTTCTAAAACGAGCATTACATTATTCATCTTTTCTGTGTCTTGTTTGTCTTTTTCATTCAATAACTCGATGCATTGAGTTAAATCTTCCCTGATTTTTCTTGGCATCTTGATGCTATCCTTGATATAAGTTATTTCCTCGCTTAGTTCCTGCATTCCTTCTTCCATATTTTGTCGCAATAAATATATTATCAGAAGCTATTATTTTTAAAAATCTATTTAATTGTTCTTCTTAGATAGATACTATGTTTTCAAAAATAAAGGATGCACTCTCTAAATTCAATCTTGGAATCGGGGACAAAAAAGCAACTGAAGAGCTTATAAAAGAAATACAGCGGAACCTTATAAGGGCAGATGTTGATATAAAATTGGTTTTTGAGCTTTCCGGCAACATACGGACAAAAGCTCTTCAAAAACCAAAATCCGGCATCAGCAGGAAGGAGCATATAATAAATGTTGTTTACGAGGAACTTACACGAATCCTGGGCGATAAAAAAGGCAAAATCGTGTTTGAGAACGAAATTATTATTCTTGCGGGGCTTTACGGGAGTGGTAAAACAACTACTATTGTAAAACTTGCAAATTATCTGAAGCGAAAAAGTAAGTCCTGTGGCATTGTCTGTGCTGACTTAGACAGACCCGCAGCTTACGAGCAGTTGTCTCAGTCTGCCGCAAAATGCAAGATAGATGTGTTTGGGAAGAAGGATGCAAAAAGAAAGGATGTTTTAGATGTATTGGATACCGGTCTGGAACATTTTTCTTCAAAGGATGTTATTCTTGTTGATACTGCGGGGAGGTCTTCTTTTGATGAGGCCTTGAAAAAAGAGTTGAAATCAATAATTGATACCTGTAAAACAAAAACAAAGAGGGATGTCGGCATTTATCTTGTCTGCAGTGGAGATATAGGAAAATCTGCAAAAGGTCTGGCAGAGTCATTCAAGGAGATTTCGGGGAAGATATCCGGCGTTATCCTGACTAAAATGGACAGTTCTGCAAAGGGCGGCGGGGCATTGTCGAGTTGCTATGGTGCGGATGCACCTGTTGTCTTTATTGGTGTCGGGGAAAAGACAGAGGATTTTGAAGAATACGACCCTGTGCGGTTCACTTCCAGACTGCTTGGCATGGGTGATTTGCAGGGGTTGCTTGAAAAAGTACAGAACGCGGTTGATGAAGAAGAGATGGAGAAAATGATGGAAGGTGATCTGAATATGGAAACCTTTTATCTCCAGCTCAAGAATATTAAGAAGATGGGTTCTTTGTCAAAAATGATGTCAATGATCCCGGGGCTTAGTTCTGCAAATATACCTAAGGGTGTGATGGATAACAGCGAGGAAAAATTGAAAGGGTATGAAGCGATAATTGCTTCTATGACAAAAAAAGAGCGTCTTGATCCGGAACTTATCGACAGATCCAGGATAGAGCGGATTGCTAAAGGCTCCGGTGTCCAGCCCAGTGATGTTAAAGAGTTGTTAAAGCAGTTTAGGATGATAAAGAAGATGACTAAAAAGATGCAGTCTAAGTCATTTATGAAAGGGAAGCTCGGGAATATGATGAAGAGTATGGGTGGGTTTTAGTAAAAAATTCTTCTAAATGCTGATTTAATGAACAACCCTACAGCAAGTTACGGGGTATCTACCTAAAGTTAAATCTTGGAGTGTATAATTTTATTTTGACCATTAGGAAAAAGAAAGCATACTATAGTTGTTTTATCTCATAGCAAGCCATGAAGAATTCTCAAGGCAAACAAATAACATGAAATTTGATGAGAGTTTAGATGAGGACTAAATTAAGAGAATAAGATGTGTTGTTTTTGTTATTTATGCAACAACACCTCCTGGATTTTGCTCTTAGAAATTTATTTAAACATGAAGTTGTAATTTATTATGATGGAAGGAGATTTGGAATCTTATGTGAAAGAAAGATTAAACAAAGGTCATTCTATAGAATCAATAAAAAATACATAAGAGCTTCTGGTTACAATTCAACTGTTGTAGATGATGTTATCCATTCTAAACAACCACAGTCTAGATTTCAAAATACACAAGCACTCATAAACACCATAACTTCTCATCAAAAGACAACTGATGCATCTCAAAATAATACACAACTATCGGAAAACACGAGCAACGAATTCCAGAATATGACCTTCATAGAAAAAGTAAAAATGATTATTTTTGAGCCCACAAAATTCTTCAACATCATGCCTCAAAAGGGAGGATATAAAGAGCCTATTATTTTTTATACGATTTTTATTATTATTCCAATTTTATTATATGTGCTCTACCTCACAATAGTTGATTTCTTTAGTGTGGAGACTTTTATCTTCCTTTCAATAACAGTATCGATAGGGTTATTAATATTGATTCTCATTAATTTGTTCCTTTCTCCATTGTTTTTTAACATTTTGTTTAAAAGATAGGAGGTAAGGGAACTTATGAATCCACTTTTAGAGTCATAGCGTACTCATCAGTGCCATACATTATTATATGGCTACCTTTGGTGGGATTACCCGCAGCATTCTACCAGTTCTACATAGAATACGGGTCATCAAAAAGTTCAAGGTATAAGCGTTCTAAAAATTGTAGTTGCGATGTGTTTAATTCCAAGTTTGATGTTTATTATTTTGGTGGTATCATCTATTGCATTAGTCATATTCTCTTTAGATACGGAGTTGCCTCTCTTATTAATGGGTTTATTAGAAACTATTTTGTATTGAATCTTTTGCAGTGTTGCATTCATATTTCCTATCAAATCAATCAAACAAATCCTTCTTCCTGTGCTTTTTGATAGAAATAGATAATTTGTCAAAGAAAACTTCGGCACGGTCGGATTTGACATAGTATTTTTTCTCTTCCACTTCCAGCATACCTACTCCGACCAGCTTGTTTATCATAGTATAATATGTGGTCTTGGATATGTTTTTCCTGCGGCAGTAATCAGTCCAGCGGTCTCTTTCAAAATAAGGACTGGAATTCTCGTGCTCCATTTCATTTAGAAACTCTCTTGCCAGTGAAGGCAGAAGCATGTTTTTTCTGCTTCTGTACAATAACTCCAGGAAAAAGTCGAAATCCGGCTCTTCAAGAGGTTTTACTATTATTGTTGTCTCGTATTTTTTTGGATTTTTTTTCTCCATACTATGCCTTAATAAAAATCTACCCGACCTATTGCCACAATACAAGAGATTTTTTGGCGTTATGTAAAGTATTATGCACTACTTATATACTTTATCTATATATTAAAGAATTACAAAAGCATTTAAATTTATCCTTGATTTAAGTATATGGCTAAAGAAAAAAAGCAACTTCCTTTTTCCCAGGCAGGACTGGTGAATTATACAGGGGATGTCAAGTCAGGCATAAAAATGAAGCCCGAATATGTTATTATTTTTGCGGTTATACTGGTTTTTATTGAAATTGCCCTCTGGAGAGGCGGGCTGTAATTAATCTTCCCTTTTCATAGAATATCCTTTTGAACTTAGTTCCATTACTCTTTGAGTTCTTATGCCCATATACTCTACTGTCGCTTTTGTCGGGGCAGAAGATATAAATGTAAATACGATTGGGTTTATAGTTCCACTTAATGTAGTCTTGATTGTGTAAAATGTGAACCCTTCTGTTTTTTGGGCTATTATTGTGCCGGAACCCAAGGGCATGATTACCATATCAATAGAGTGGTTTGTCTTTATCATTATGTCCAGACGATTGTAGATATTGGCATCAAGATTAGAGTTGTATGTTAATGTAACGGTTTCCTCATCTGCGTTAAACTTCATTTCAAGTGCATTGTCTACCCTAGTTGCAGTAGCACCAGCAGTTGTTATATCCGGTTCATTCCTAAAACCATCAAAAAAACCAAATTCCCCGGCATATTTTAGATTGTAATTTTTTTTGAAAAACAAGTCCTGCTGGTATTTTGTAACCTGTTCTAGATTTGCATTTGCGTTTTTTGCATCTAAAGCGTCCTTTATCGCATTGTTGTATGAATTTGTATAGGAAAGATATGAATTTATCAGTGTTGTGTCCTGTTTGGGGATGGATACTTTCATATCGTTTAATCTTGCAAATAGACCGGAAAAAATTAAAACAAGGACTACTGCGGTTACGATGAAGAATTGGGCTTTTTTATGTTTCATATTTAATTTTTTCCTTTAATGAATGCTTCGTGTGCTTTCAGGAGATAATATAAGTCTATTTTCGAGGCAATTTCAAACGGCGAATGCATCCCGAGAATTGGTATGCCTACATCAAGCACTTCCATGTTGTACCTGGAAAAATACATTGCTATTGTTCCGCCGCCGCCTTCATCGACCTTTCCCATTCCTGAAGGCTGCCAGAGAACATTGTTTTTATCATACAAATCAATTATCTTTGATATATATTCTGTATTTGCATCATTTCCTTCGTACTTTCCACCCCATCCATTGCATTTGCCTACGCAAATACCACTGCCCAGGACTGGGTCATTTTTCATGTCATGCACTTCTGCAAAAGTTGGATTAATGCCCATATCTACATCAGAACTTATACATAATGCCTTATCAAAAACCATTCTTATGTCAAAAGGGTCGGTTATGTTTTCCTCCCTGCACAACTCCAGTACCACATTGCTGAAAAAATAAGAGGTTGCGCTTGTATTGCCGACACTGCCTATCTCTTCCTTGTCTAAAAACAAAACAATTGTCGTGTATTGCGGCTCCTCAACATTTGCCATTGCTTCAAACGATGCATAAGCGCATACTTTGTCATCATGTCCATATCCACCTAAAAGAGATTTATCAAAACCAATATCCCTTGGTGAGTAAGACGGGACAAACTGGAGTTCTGAATTAAGAAGGTCTTTTTCGACAATATCGTAATTCTTGTTTAAAATATCAAGGATGTATAATTTTATTTTTTCACTTATTTTTTCATCATCTGCGCACATGTTTCCTGCAATTGCTGTCAACTGTTCTCCTGTTACGATGTCTTTACCTTCCTTTTTCATCTGCTTTCTTGCAAGATGAGGAAGCAAATCGCTGATTACAAAACAAGGGTCGTCTTCTTTTTCACCGATTTCTACCTTGACTTTTTTCATGTTTCTATTGACGACAACTCCAATCAGGCTCAAAGGAGTATTAACCCAGTGATATTTTTTTATGCCTCCGTAATAATGCGTATTTAAAAAACACAGGTTTGATTCCTCCTGCAAAGGAAGTCCTTTTAAGTCCAGGTGAGGTGAGTCTACATGAGATGCAATTATCCTTAATCCTTCTTTTATTGGTTTTTTTCCTTTTCTTATAAGAGCAATTGATTTTTCCCGGTTCTTAATATATCTTATGTTGTGTGTTTTTGCAAAGTTTTCAATAAATTCAACAGCTTTTCGCTCGGTCTTTGCCTGTTTTAAAAATTGCTTGTATTTTTCAGCCAAATCAAAACTTTCTTTCTTTTGCTTTTCTGTTGCAGTTTCCCAGCAACTTTTTCTTTTATACACGAGCTCTTTTTCTTTTTTCTGCCATTTGGATAATTTTTCTGCCATTTTTACACCTTGATTTTTATTAAATAATTAATATAATTAAATAGAGAAGTTAAAGTTAATAAATTGTTTGTAAATGATTTTGCTGAAAGCGTATTTAAAAAACTTTTTTGCATAAAATAAGTACAAGTAAAAATCTTTCAGATTGATTTTTATCTATTTTGTGAAAGCTTTTTTCATGTTGTGTCTAAACTTTTAAAAATAATATATAGTTTATACACAATGAAAATAAGAAAAGCAGTAATTCCCGCGGCAGGATTCGGGACACGATTCCTTCCACTGACAAAATCTATGCCCAAGGAGATGCTTCCTATCATAAACAAGCCGGTGATTCACTATGTCGTGGAAGAGGCAGTACGTTCGGGAATAAAGGACATTTTGATAATCACTGCGACAGGAAAAAGAGCAATAGAGGATTATTTTGACCATAATGCAGATTTAGAGCAGCATTTGGGCAAAAATAACAAAAACAAGGAATTAAATGAGATTAATATTTTTGCAGATGATGTTTACATCCATTTTATCCGCCAGAAAGAGCAGAAAGGACTGGGACATGCTGTTTCTTTGGCAAAAAAATTTGTCGGGAACGAGCCGTTTGTCGTGTTGCTCGGCGATGACATAATAAAGTCAAAAAAGCATGCTACCAAACAGATGATGGATGTTTTTGAAGAAAAGCAGGCAACAATTATTGGCGTTGAAGAGGTGCCGAAAGAAAGAATAGAAAAGTATGGCGTCATTGACGGGGAAAAACTAAAAGAAAATCTTTATCTTATAAAATCCCTTGTTGAAAAACCGAAACTAAAAGATGCGCCATCTAATATTGGTATAATCGGCAGGTATATCCTGATGCCGCAGATTTTTGAATGTCTTGAAAAAATAAAGCCCGGCGCAGGAGGGGAACTCCAGTTGACAGATGCTCTTGTCCTGCTCCAAAAAACACAGGAGATGTATGCTTTTGTATTTGACGGGAAAAGATATGATACGGGAAACCCGGAAGGATGGCTGAAAACAAATATAGAATATGCCATGGATGATGAATGTTTGAGGGAAAAATTAAAATTAAAGGAGCTTTTAGAATGAAAATTGCAGTTATCGGGACAGGTTACGTGGGCTTGATACAAAGTGTTGGATTAAGCAAACTGGGCTTTGATTGTTTTGGGATTGACATAGATGAAAATAAAATCAAGATGCTGAATGCAGGAAAAAGTCCCATATGGGAAGATAAGCTGGAAGAGATTTTGAAAAAGCACAATGGGAAAAATCTGAAGTTTACGACAAACTTTGGCGTGATTGAAGAGTGTGATGCTGTCTTTATCTGTGTCGGAACGCCGCAAAGCAGTGACGGAACAGCGGACTTAAAATATATTTTTGCAGCAGCTGAAGGAGTGAAACCATACCTGAAGAAGAATGCTGTTGTTGTAATTAAATCCACTGTGCCTGTGGGGACAAACAGGAAAGTTAGCAAAATCCTGGAAGGATGCAATTGCGATGTTGTTTCTAATCCTGAATTTTTGAAGGAAGGCAGTGCGATAGATGATTTTTTTAATACCGACCGGGTTGTGTTGGGATTTGAAGATAATACAAAGCACGAGGCAAGAGACAGTATGATGAATATCTACAGTTATTTTTATGAGAAGAAGACAAAATTTGTCATAACTGACTGGGAGAGTGCTGAATTGATTAAATATGCCTCCAACTCATTTCTGGCAGTGAAAATAAGCTTTGTCAATGAAATTGCTAGGCTGTGTGATACGGTTGGTGCAGATATAAAGGATGTCACAAAGGGAATGGGCTATGACCGGAGAATTGGGGAACATTTTTTGAATGCAGGACTAGGGTATGGCGGTTCCTGTTTTCCAAAGGATGTCAATGCCCTGGTAAAACAATTCGAGGAGAATAAGCTGGAAGCAAAAATAATTGCTTCGGCAGATGAAGTCAATTTGGGATTGATTGACAATTTTTTTGACAGGATTTTGAAAAAACTCAAAAATCCTGAAGGGAAAAACATTGCGCTATTTGGGGTTGCTTTCAAGCCCAATACTGATGATTTAAGGGAATCCCGCGCTGTTGAATTAATAAATAAATTATTGAAAAAGAAAGCAAATGTTAGTTGCTTTGATTATGTGGATGGCGCTTTGAAAAATGCTGAAGAATTACTTGGGAACAAAATTAAGATATGCAAAACAGTAAAAGAGACAGCAAAAGAGGCAGATGTGATAATTATTGCAACAGAGTACAGCCAATTCAATGATGAAGATTGGGGTGCTATTGCGGAGCGGGTCAACACAAAGCTGATTTTTGACGGCAGGAATATTCTTGACAAAAATAAGGTTGTAAAATACGGGTTTGAATATTTCGGGATTGGGAGATAGATTATGAAAAAATTGTTGTTGTTGACAGTAATATTATTTCTGGCAGGATGTGTGAGTACATATTCTCCTGACTTATGCAATGGTCACAACCTCGGCGATTCGTGGCTCTCTGAAGATGGGTGCAATACCTGTTATTGTGATAAATCCGGAATCAAATGCACGCAAAAAGCATGCAGTAATTACAGCAATGATTTTTTAGAATGCCAGAGTGATGAAAAATGCGAGGAAAAGGCAATGATGTTTTCGCATTGTAGGTCTACTGGCAAATGCATAGACAATAAATGCGTTTTTGAGTGTATAGAAGAGGATAACCTAACTGCTGACCTGAGATTTGACTATGCTGAGGGAAACTGCATTGTGTCGACAGAGTGCATTGCCGCGGGAGAAGGTTGTGGTGGAGGGCATAGTATATGCACAAATACTCCGGAAAAATATAAAGATAGGATAACGACATGTGATATTAATATGAATCATCCTACAAACCAGGGCTTTTACTGCACCTGTATTGTTGAGCAAAATAAATGCGGATGGGAAAAGCAATGAGAAACAAAAAACTTGGGCAAAACTTTCTTTTGGACAAAAATATACTAAACAAAGAGCTGAAAAATGCCAATGTCCTGGATTCTGAAATTGTCCTGGAGATTGGTGGCGGCAAAGGAGTGTTGACGGAAGTTCTGCTGAAAAAAGCGAAAAAAGTAATCTGCATAGAGATTGACAAAAAGCTGGTTTTGCATTTGAAAGAAATGTTTGAAAATGAAATTAAATTAGGTAAATTAGAGTTGATTGAAGGAGACTGCCTGAAAGTAAAAATACCTTATTTTGATAAGTGCGTTGCAAATATCCCTTATTCCCTGTCCTCTCCCTTGATTTTTCATCTGCTCAAATTTAAGAAACCGCTTTATCTGATGATGCAGAAGGAATTTGCAGAGCGTTTGTTTACAGGGAAAGGAGAGCGGTCTTACTCTGCTTTAAGCGCAGTTTGCAGTATTTATTTTGAAGGGAAAATATGCTTTATTGTCTCAAAGCATGTCTTTAGACCAAAACCTAAAGTTGACAGCGCGTTTGTGTATCTCTGCCCCAAGGAAAAGATTATTGTGAAAAAGGAAGATGAGAAAGAATTTATTGATTTTCTGCATAAAATATTCTGCCATAAAAAGCAGAACCTGAAGAAAAATATTCTTGCGACAGGCATCTGCTCAAAAGAGGAAATAGAAAAAATTCAGGATGATTTTGATTTATCTAAGAAGGTTTATCATTGTGATGTGGAAGAGATTTATGAAATTTACAAAAAAATCAAGAAAAATAAAAATTAAAAAAGGACTCTTGAAATTCAAAGACACATACGAAGTATTAACTACTATTTTTCATCACCACAACTATATAGGTAATCTGTCTTGATTCTTCCGGAATCATATCGCAGACACTACCCTGAACCCCATCTATTATCCAATTCTATCATATCTCTTATGTCTGTAGGTTCTGCAGGCAGTTCGAAATCTGCATCAGATACTGAAGTTGAGTAACTTGTTGCTGTCATCTCCATAGTTATCTTTGTTCCGGAATTATTAGTAATTATTGCTTTTGTATAAAGAGGAATATTATCTGAACTAAAACAGTGTTCAAAATATGCACCTTCTATAGGAGTTTCCATACTGTAGCATTCTGTCGATGTTCCTACAATAGTTCTTTTTTTAAGTTGTTTTATATTATATGCCTCCATATTTTCGACGAATTTTTCACTTGCCTCCTCAGCACCGCGTGTTTGATAAGGTATCCCTAAATCCATACATGTCCATTCTGCTACTCTTTTAGTACACGAATACATTTTTTTCCCTTTCACATAGGATCTGCTTTCTATACCATCTACAACCATATCTGTCCTAATTTCGTCTTTCCTCATATATTGCGACATTGTGCTGTCTTTAAAATCTGTATTTTTCAAAACATAGGTTGCCTTGTATTCTAGATTATAGTTATTACGGAATATATTCTTCAGTCTTGTTTTGACATCGGTTTTGCCTGTGCTCTCAGCATTCAGAGTGTCGTCCTCATCAGATGTTCCTGCCGAAGGGTTGTCTTTGCTTTCATTGTCTGCGCAACCAGAAATAGAAATAATCAAAATTAATATCATCATACTGGTCATTAAAATGTTGTTTTTGTTTTTCATAATATTTTCCTCTTTTTAGTCATGCACTACATTATTATATTGTTGTGTCCAATTATTTACATACAACAACAAAATAATATAAATATAATCCTTATTATTCCTTATGTTTCCAATACTGCTCGCTTCCTGCCTATTTGCATTTGTTGTAACATATTTTATTGTCAAAAAATTCATTGTCTTTTTTGAAAACATAGGGCTTGTCGGATATGACATCAATAAAAAAGAAAGACCTGTTGTTGCCGAGATGGGAGGGGTTCCTGTCGCATTTGGCTTCATGATTGCTGTGTTGATTTTTGTCGGTTTTGAAATATTTGTATACAACAATGCGCAATACAACATGCTGTTTCCTTCACTTCTTACTGTGCTTTTGATTGTGTTTATTTATATGCTTGATGACCTGACTGCGATATTGAGAACAAAGGAAGTAAAAAAAGATTTTATCAAAAAGCAGGGTTTTAGGCAGAGGCATAAATTGTTATTTCCTCTTGTCGCGGCGATTCCAATAATGAGTGCCAATGTCGGAACTTCAACTATGGTTCTTCCTCTGTTTGGCGAGGTCAATCTCGGTATTTTGTATGCTCTGGTGATTATTCCCCTGGGCATCCTTGGTGCTTCAAATGCAACAAATATGCTTGCCGGCATGAATGGTCTTGAAGCAGGATGCGGAATTATAAGCATTTTTTCAATAAGTGTTTTTGCATACATGCAATCTGAAATTGTTGCTGCGTCATTTGGGTTTATCTTCTGCGCATGCCTTCTGGCGTTTTTAGTGTATAACTGGTATCCTGCGCGTATTTTCCCGGGGGATTCTATGACTTATATGACCGGGACAATCATTGCCCTTGTTGCAATCATAGGAAATGTGGAGAAATTTGCTTTGTTTATTTTTCCTATCTGGTTTGCTGAACTGGCGCTTAAACTAATGTCCAAATTCAAAGCAGAGTCATTTGGAAAATTAAATGCTAAAGGTTATTTAATAAGACCATATAAAAGAATATATTCTGTAACTCATATTTTTATGGATGGCAAAACCTCAGAAAGAATGATTGTTGCAAAAATTATGCTGGTTCAGGCAATTATTTGCGTTGTTGCTTTTCTTATGGTAAATGTAGTATAGATTTGCACAGAACAATAGTAAATCACCGTACAATTATAGAACAAAAAAGATACAAATATAAATTTTATTTAGATTATTGTTTATGTTTAAAGCAAGAACAATTATAATTTGCATGTTATTGTCTCTTCTTCTTAGTTGCACAAATACTTCAGGACAGCCAGACAACAACACAGTCAATATCTATATGTTTTATGGGCAGGGTTGCGCCCACTGCACTAAAATGCTTACTTTCTTTGATAGCATAAAAGACAAATATCCGCAGATGAATGTGACAAAAAAAGAGATTTACTTTGACAAGGACAATGCAAAACTACTTGAAGAATTTTGCAGGAAATGCAATACAACGCTGGAGGGTGTCCCGACGGTTTTTATTGACGGGAAAAGTTATGTCGGATTCAGCAATGTTCTTGCCCAGATAATAGAGACGAAAATAAAAGACTGCATTGAATATGGTGGGTGCAGCGATTTGGGCAATGATTCGTGCGAGCAACATTCGACGGATTCGAGCCCGCTTACGCATGAAAAAGATTATTCAACAATCGGGTGGCTTTTTATAGGGGTTGTAGTATTAATACTTTTATATTATTTACTATTCAATAAATAATTATGTTAACAGAACTTACGATTCCGGCAGTAATTGGTGCTGCAATTGTGGATGCAATCAACCCATGCGCTTTTGCTGTTTTAATAATTTTAATAGCGACGATTCTTGGCAAAGAATATGACAGGAAAAAGGCATTGCTAAGCGGGTTTGCTTTTTCTGCTTCTATTTATATTTCTTATTTTCTTATGGGGATGGGTTTATTCAGGGCAATACAAATATCCGGATTATCCAATAAATTTTATTTTGTCATCTCTGTCCTGGCAATAATAATCGGGTTGCTCAATGTAAAGGATTATTTTTGGTATGGAAAGGGACTTTTGATGGAAGTGCCATTGAGCTGGAGACCAAGGATGAAAAAATTGATTAACAGTGCGACAACCCCTACTGGTGCATTCTTCATCGGGTTTGCTGTAAGTTTGTTTTTGCTTCCATGCACATCCGGTCCGTATATTGTTATTTTGGGGCTTCTTGCCGCAAGTGAAACGCAATTTTCGGGAATGCTGTATTTGTTATTCTATAACCTGATATTTGTATCTCCTATGATTGCAATTACATTGATTGTATACAAAGGTCTTTCTACAACAGAAGACCTTGAAAATCTTAGGCAAAAGAAGCTAAAACATCTTCATCTGGCGGCAGGGATAATAATGATTCTGCTTGGGCTTGGAATGTTGTTGGCAATGCATCTGGGGATGTTGTAATTGCTGGTATTTTAAACTTGACTTTAATACTGCCCCGTACACCCGTTAAGTTATAGCAAAACACATAAATAATCATAAAAGTTTCCCCTACGCAAAATACTACTTTTAAGCTTATTTTCTGCTTACCATTTATACACGGCAGAAAATAATCATAAAAGTTCAATGGATGTTTCCCTGCGACACTTACCAATGGATGTTTCCTTACTCGCAATACCAATGGAAGTTTCATTACAGGCAACACCACTTCCAATGTTTTGCTCTTTGAGCAAAATACGTCTAATGTTTTGTCCTACGGACAAAATAATTCCAATGTTTTGTTATTGTATTCTTGAAATTTGTGCAACAACAGAAAATAATTTTGCTTCATTCAAAGGGAGTATGGCAAAATACTACTTTAAATCAGTTCTTGTGGATTAACTCCTACTCTGCGGGAGCATCTTTGCTTTTTTCAATTATTTTTTCGCCTTCTTCGAGTTCATCATCCAGTTTGTTTTCAATAAGCATAAGGTCGCTCAGGGATAGTTTGTTTCCTTTCTTGAAAGAGTCATATATTTTCTTGGTTTCCTCTTCTTTTTCTTCCTTTTCCTCTTTTTCTATTTCCTTCCTGATGCTTTTTTCTTCTTTCTTCAGAACTTCAACATATTCGATGTATTTCTGGTGGGCGGAATCTGCTGTTTTTTTTAGTTGATTAAGCTCTTCCAGCAATGGTTTTGCTTTTTCTTCTTCTTCTTTTCTTTGATTTTTTAATTCTAGGAGACCATTGTATAATTTTTCACTCTTGTTTGATTCTTCAAGCAGTTCATTGTGTTTTTCATCTGCCTGTTGTTTTAGTTCATTTTTTTTGATTTTTATCCTTTTGAGTTTCCTGATGATTTTTGTTTTTTCCTTTATTTGTCCCAGTGATTTTACCAATTGGCTTAATTGGTCCTGCATCTTGTCTTCTTGTTTTATTGATACGGGCTTTGTCTGGATGGTCCATTCAAGTTTTTCAATTTTCTTTTTCAAATCTGTTATAGCATTATTTCTTGAATCATCTTCACTTGAACCGTCTTTTGAAGAAATGCCATCTATGTCTTTCTTTAATTCAGAAATATCATTGTTGATATCGGATACTCTTTGATTAAGGGCGTTCCTTTCTGTTTTTAATTCTCTTATTTTAACAAGAAATTTTTTGTTTTTTTCTAAGATATCCCTGATTTTGAATTTAATGTCAAAAACAGCGTTCAAATCCTTTTTATTTTTAAGAACAAAATCGTTTGTTTTCTTGTTTAGTCTCTCCCTCTCTCTTTTAAGAATCTCAACAGTTTCTTTGAGTTTTATAAGATTGTCTTTTTCTTTGCTCATATATTCTCTTCTCTGCTTTTTTTGCCTGTGTGTAAAGTATATGTAAACATAAAATGAAAAAGCTTAAAAAGGTATTCCCGTGGCTTTTATTTTAACCCGGTATTTACTAATTGCACGTATTATATTCGCTTGGGTTTGCACTATTGAGGTTACAAATCCCGCTTTGGCAGTCTCCTCCAACTGTACATGGCTGACCTTTGATCAAACTCGTCGGTGCGCTACCAACAGAACATTTGCCTCCTGATATTTCCTGGCTTGTGCACTCACATACGCTATTGGCAGAGGTGCCACTACTCTTGATGTATGTACATAGCTCCTCATTCTGGCAAGTCTTGTATTTCTGTCCAGACCCAGTTATTCCATCACTGCAAAACAACCCTTCTGCGCAATCCTCTGTGGCTGTGCACACTACTCCCTCCTTTAATTTATTCCTGTCCTCTGCATCACTGCCTACAATATAGACTGCCCTGACAAACACAGCGCTTATTTTTCCATCCGGATATTTTATGTTTGCGTATTTCCATACTACAAATTTTTCTTCTTCGGGAGCTATCTTAAAACTTGCGTCAAGAGGAATATAATTTTTAAAATCCCATTGTTTGCCTGTCTGAGTATCTACAATATGTATATGATATCGCGTAGTACCTATATCATAACCGGACGCATTTTTATCTTTTTGAAGAAGAGCATCTGTTAATTTATCAGCATCGAACATGAAATTTTCCGGCTCTCCCTTGGAGTTTTCTACCACAAGCCCCGGAAGATGCATGAGCTGGACAAGAAGTGCGTCCTTGTATCCTTTCATTTCATGGAACTGCATCTCGGTATTTGCTACACTAAAGTGCAGAGCTGTGAAAATGCCAATAAATGTAGAGAAAAAGAGTATGCACAATATTTTTTCAATTGTTGATGACATTACAAATTCTCCCATAACAATTATTTAGACAAAAATATATAAATATGAGCCGCCCTCTTTTTTATGCATTTATATACTGAAGAGACAAATCTGATTAAAGAGAGTGCCGGAACACGCGCAAATACGCCTGTTACTATCCTGGGGGTTCCTTTTGACAGCACAGAGACTACATTATCTGGTCAAAGGAAAGCTCCTGATTCCATTAGGAACGCGTTTTTAAATATAGAGACAGGAGATGTTTTTGATAAACTAACAGATGCCGGGAATTTGATGGTTGTACACGGCAGTGCTTCCAAGACATTGTCTCGACTGGAGCAGACAATTGATGATTTGTTTTCCGGCAACAAAGAGGTAATTCCTGTTCTCCTGGGGGGAGAGCATACAGTAACGCTCGGGGCAGTAAAATCAATGATTAAGAGGCATGGAGAATTTGATATTTTGTGTTTTGATGCGCATTATGACTTGAAAAACAACTGGCAGACAGAAAAACTCAATCATTCAACTGTTATGAGAAGGATATATGAGTTGAATAAAAATATAGGGTTTATTGGAGTAAGAGAATATAGTTGTGAAGAGAAAGATTTTTTTAAGAAAAATGGTATTGGTAGGAATTTGGATAAAATTAAGCGTTCGGGGAAGCCATTGTATGTTTCTGTTGATGTTGATGTTTTTGATACTTCTGTTATGCCGGGGGTTTCTGATAGCGTTCCTGGTGGGATTAGAGTAAAAGAATTTTTTGATGTGATGAAGCTGTTTAAAAAAAGAAAAATAATCGGGATGGATATTGTTGAATTTAATCCTCTTGTGGAAGAATATAGCACTGCAAGGAATATTGCTTATGTTTTGAGGGAATTGGTTAATTTATTGTAATTGTTTATGTTTAATTTAAGAGGTTCTCTATCTTTCTTTTCAATTCCTTGATGGTTTTTTCCAGCTCGTTTTTATTTGCTGTTGACATATCCTTATTTTCAACCACAATAGGAACAGGTTTTGGTTGTTTTCCAATAACAGTTCTTTTGTTTTTTTCAACTGTGGTCAAATCAACACCAGGCATTTGTTCTTTTATCTCTTTTATTAATTTTTCAAACATAGCTATTGATTTTTTATCATCTTTGCGATACTTGTAAAGCAACTCACTTATTTGTATTGTCAACCCATATATATATTTTATTGATTCCCTGGATGGTTTTGTTATCTGGCTTGTCGTATATAAAATCAGATTCAAGAAAGCGCATACAGTTTCTGTATCTCTGTGTTCTATTACAAAAGAAGCCATTTTCCGGAAATCTCTGTTGAGCAGATAACTTTGGATAAATGAATTAATGATATTTTCATCTACATATAATTTTAACTCCTCACACATACGAATATCCTTTATTTCTCCATAAAACAATTTTTTGGTTATTCCTTTTTTTCCCGGAGTGTGTTCGCTATCAGAAAAATCAATAATTTTCCATAGCCCTTTATTGGTCAGCATAATATTTTTAGAATTCAAATCACGATGAATAAAATTACTATTATGCATAACTGAGATGATTTTACCCAGTTCTGCAATAAGATTAGCTTTTATTGTTTTTTCTTTCAGAATAACTTCTAATGTCTTGCCTTCTATCTTTTCCATTATAATATGGTTATTTTTATCATACCTATATATTCTGGGGCTGTTTTTTTTAAGAATTTTTTTAGCTTTAAGTATTTTGCCGTACTCTATCGCACTAACAATCTTTAATATTTTATTCATAAGGGGGTTCAGAATAGGTGCATCAGAAAGCTTTTTGGTGGACTTTACAGCAAACTCCATCGCAGATCCCTTTTTTTCAACAGAAACGCCATCTACGTATCCTCTACGCCCACTTCCTATTCTTTCTTTAGTAATTATAGTTTCATCTGGTTTTTTTATAATCTCATCAATTGTACTATTTCCGGACTTTTCGTCATTTTTTATTATCGCGTCAACCGCCTCTGTTGTCGGAACAACAGTTTCATAAAAATCATTTATCAAACGCGGATTTGTAGTTTCTCCCTTCTTTTTTTCATCTCGGTATTCTTTGCTTTCTCTTATGTTGTGAATGGCATCTCCATCGTTTTCCAAAAAATCAGATAATTCTCCCTCTGCTTTTTCTTTCTCAACTCGTTGTTTTTCCTCTTTGTTTTTTAACATCCCTGAAATTATTGGCAATTTATGCAAAATTCCTTTTAATGTAGGACGTCCTTTTGCTAATTTCCGAAGTGCTTTTTTTTCAGCAATTTCAGCATTTTCTATTGACTCGTCAAGTACTTCTATTATTGGAGATTCTGAAGGCAGTCTGTATTTTAGTCTTTTAAGTTGTTTTTTTAGTTTCTCAACTTTTTTGAGTTTTTCAAATAGTTCTTTATCCTGCATATTATTATTCTCTCCTGCTGGCATTATTCAACTCTCCAGTTGCTTTGTTTAATTCGTCCACGATTCCTAATACCTCTTGTTCGCGTGTCAGTTTATCTATTTTGTTTTTTAAGTTCTTCTTCTTTTCAACCCAATCCTTTCGTTCTCTGGGCGACATTGAAGGAGAGTATTGACTATTCAATATCCTGAGCTCTTCTTTTGCATTATCCAACTTCCATTTGGTTAATAGTGGTTTTCCTTGTGGTTTTGTTTCTGGTGGTTTTTCGGCTTTTCTTTGCACTCTTAGTTTTTCTATTATAGCTGCTTCATAAAATTCCTTTATCAACTGGTAATTATTTTTATGTTCTTCTGCAATTCTCCGGTATTTTGGATGATTTAACATATAATGAAGTCGCTTTCTGTGTTCTAAATATTCTCTCTCTTCAGCAGGGTTTTTCCATTTTTTATTTGATGCATTGTGCGGTTCTTTTATCATTTCAGGATTTTCATGAATCTTTGCCGTTTCATGATTTTGTGCGTGTTGTTGATAGGTTATATCTTTACATAGATAATTGTCGTTTATACAGATATTTCCTTCGGGTCTCATCAATTTAAGAATGGTGTTGTAGAATTCTGTTAAATCAATTTTCGGGGGAGTTGTTTTGGCTGAAGCCAAAGGTATGTTTTTATAATCCCTGTCTTTAATCTCGAATTCCTTCGAGTAGATATAAAAAGAAGGCAGTTTATTGCTGGATATGCCTTCGTATTTTGAATAATACTGCTGTATTGTCGGGTCATAATAGGCATCATCTATCTTTAACAAAATATGGCTCCATCCACTTTCAGTATCCCTAACCACCCTCTTATCCCCTATATGTAAAATACATCTGTTTTCTTTACCATCATCCAAAGATATTGTTTTTTCCAGACTATTTTGTTTCTTCCCCTTCACATATATTTTTTCAACATTATTTTTACAAATACAGCAAATAACAATAACTCTTGCATTTACTAGTTTGATTCTTTTCGGTTCTATAAATTCCAGACACTTTTCTATCATTTCATATGTCGCCAATCCACAGGCATTGAAATTGTATTTTTCAAAAGCTGTTTTTTTAATCTCTTCGAAAATTTTTTTAATCCTCTCTGGTTGATTCTCTTTTCTTTCAAACAGGTTATTTTCTTCAATAAGTCCCTTTTTCAGATAAATTATTTTTTCCAGGATGTTTTCATACTTCTTTTTTTCAAGAGGATTTTTTTTAATATTTTCTTCAAGTGCAGATATTTTTTGGTTCAAAACAAGTTCTATCAAACCTATTTTGCTGTTTTTTTTTATTCTCACGAGTTCTTTTACTGCTTTTATTTTATCATCTGCGCTTTTTGAATCGACATAATCAATGACTATCGAAAGTATCTTTTGCTTATTTGATTTCTCTTCATCTTGCGGGTTTTCTTTTTTTATGCCGTATTTGTTTTGCAATTCTCTTATCTGGCTGTCGCCGAATCCCATTATTTCCAGTAGAGGACAAACATACTCTATCTTGATTTTCTTTCTTTCTACTAACGTCATTATGTTGTCCAAAGCGGGTTTTCCGATATTTGAAAGTGTGGTTAAAGCCTTGTTGCGCACATTATAGTTTTTGTCTTCGAGTTCTTTTATTAGGATATACATTGTTGTCAATGTTTTTTTAATTGTTTCTCCCTTTATTTTTTTTATTTTATCTCGTGCCCCACCTATCAATTTACTAATCTCTTCTACTTCTTCTTTACTTAATTCTACCTTCTCTCCATCATCTTCAAATTCCATTGAACTTGTCCCTGACTTAAAATTATTTATGTGATATTTCCACATCAATCGACGGAATGCACCACGATATTTTTTTCCGGCATCCTCAAAAAACTCATCTGGTTTTTCTATAGAAAACAGGTCACAAACATTGTCTAATGTTGCCTCTTTCTTGTCTCGAAAATGGATCTTGTCGATAACAAAATACTTTATGTCTGCACCTAAAATCAGGAAAGCCTCATTTGCAGTCATCTTGCCAGAGTTAATTTTAGTGTCTCTTAAAAATTTTGTGTGGTTTGTTTTTACCATATTGTTTTTATTTATTTTCTCCAACAATTTGATTTATTAACTTTATTATTTCTTCTTTCGTTTGATTCATTTGATTTTCACATATACCGTTTTTGTGTTTTAAGTTCTCAAATAAAGATAAATCAATATTTGGATTTTTAAGAAGACGTTCTTTAAGCTTCATTCGAAGAATATGATGTTTAAGTTTTCTTAATTCCTTTGCTTCTTGAACTTCGCATTTATCCAAACGCTTTTCCTGTGTTAAATTTTCAATTTTGAGCAAAAACATAGAAAGATATTTATTTACTTCATTGGAAGGAAGATTAATATTTTCTACGATATATTTTATAAATTCAAATAAACCATATCCTGCTTCATAATCAATTGGTCTTTGATTATATATTCCATCAATATAAGTTATTAAATTTCTATTAATTAAATAATTTTGAAAGAAAATATTTTTTATTTTTTTATCAGGACACTTTTTCATTACTTTATATACGTCTCGTCCTTGACGATGGATTTTACCTCTAAAATCAAGATTTTTTTCTAACTCAATAAGTTTTTCTAACTTAATGTTTTTTTCATTACTACTATTTGGATTCCTGCCCCCAAAATCAATTATTTTCCATATTCCCTGTTCATCTAAAATAACATTATTGGAATGTAAATCTCCGTGAATGAAATCCTGATTGTGCATGACTGCAATTATTTTTCCTAACCGAGTAATTAGTTCTGGTTTTTCTAATAATATTTCTAATGGAATATCCCTTAGCTGAAATCCTTCAATTGGTTCCATAAGCAATTTTTGGGTCATTTCATTATTATAATACTCATAAACTTTAGGTATATTATTTGGATGAATGCATCCAAAAATACGCATTCTTTTATATTCTTCCTCTTTTATTTCTTTTCCCATCAAAGGTATCTTTACAGCAATATTATGGCTATGTCCTTCTTTATCTTCAGCAGAAATACCAATCACTTCCCCTCTGCTTCCAGTCCCCAATTTGTTCGGTGGCTTAATAATATATTCTCCCCATTCTATATCCTCTTGGTCATTTTTCTGATTTAATGGTATTTCTCCGTTTTTTATTCCATAAACCAATTCTGTTATTTTTGAACCGCCCTGTAGAAAGTTTCCAAGCCACGTACCTTGCTCTTCTGTTTTTTTAGTCTTGTTTTCCTTTTTTTCTTTCAATAGTTTAAAAGTTTCAAAGACCCTTTCTTTAAATTCATTTTCACTGTCTGGCAGGCTTTCAGTCAATTCAATAATTTTCATTTCTATTTCTTCCTTCCTCATATTATTCTTGATGTTTTAATCGTCTGCTCCTTTATATTTTTTAATAAGTTTAATTATTTCTTCTTCTGTTTTTTTTATTTCTTTTGGAGACATTGCCGCATCTACTGCTCTCTGATTTTCTTCATCCTGTTCGTCTATCTTTTTTTTATTATCTATTGCCCATTCATACCTATTTTTTACCAGTTTCTCATTACTTTCTATGGGCTTTACTTTTTCTTCATACGCAGATGGATTTATCCTCCTTAAATAATCCAATCGTTCAAGATGTTCTGGATTTATAGATGAATCTTCAAAATTACTCAAATCTCTGCATACATAATTGTCGTTTACAATAATATTTGAATTTTCTTTTTTCAACAGAAATACAACATCATTGCGCAACAGTATTTTCCTTTTTTCTTCTGATGTATTTTCTGTTAATGCAACCGGCGCATGTTCGCGATCTTTTTTTCTGATTTGATCTTCTACTGCATGGACATAATAATAAGGCAATTTATGTTCGTATATTCCTCTTGCTTTCGAATAATAGCGCTGTATTGTAGGATCATAATACGTGTCATCTATTTTCAGGAGGCTATGGTTGCGACCCATATCCTCATCAACAAGTATTTTTTCATCTCTAACAGACAAGATGTCTTTCCCCCTGTGGATTATCTCATCCATAGAAGACGTTGTCTTTTCCGGGTTGTCTATTTTTATTGTTTTTTTCTCTCCATCTCTTCTTCTTATTAGGTAAACTGCCTTAACCGAGTCTGTACAAATAAGTTTAGAAACAATTACTCTCGCATTGACAAATTTTATTCTTTTTGAATTTATGCCTTTTTCCAGGCATCTATTTATCATTTCCTCTATTATTTCATTGCAGGGAATATCAATTTTCGATGCCTGTTTTTGAATATCCAATAATATTACGCTTATTTTTCCTTTATTCCCACTGTTTCTCCCTGAACTGTTTTCGGCATTTGTTGGAATTGGTGGATTTTTTCCAGTAAGACTTTTCGAAGATGGTCTGAATTTTCCAGATAAGATATCCCCAATATTGGGACTTTTTTTCTCCAACTCCCGCGCCGCATCAGGATCTTTTTCTTTTAGTTCATTTAGTGAATGCTTAATTTTCTTATTCAATTCATTTAATTTGTTAACATCTTTGGCTTTTTCCTTTTGTATGTTCTTAATATATTCATTTAATTGTTCTACTAGTTCTAGATGGTCTTTGAGAAATAGTTTTTTAACAGCAGGATATTCATTTATAATATGCACTGCATACATCGGATCTTTTTTTACAAGCGTTGCTGCCAGTCCAGAATCGTTTTTAAAAGCAGAGAGAATTGCTTTTTCTGCTGCCGGTTTGTCATCTGTCTTTAACGCCCCATTCTTTAACGCCAATTCTTCTATCATTTGCAATGAGTTCATAGTATTTTAATTACTGATTAAATATATCGCGGCACAAGTAATGCATGTATGTGGCGTGATATACTAGCAAAATACATAAATACTATATAAATACGGATTATCCTTTGTATTATTTATGTGTTTTGCTATAATATATTTCTTAATTGTAAATAAATTATATATAATTATACAAAAATTATTTATACTCTCTATCCTAATTGAAACACTCTCACATCCTGATTTCCGACAGCACCATCAAACATAAAAATATAAACTACTTTTCTCGCATTTCATTTAACTCATCGAATTTTCAGAAAACATTATCTTTTCTTGTGCATTCCGTGCGTCATTCAACAAAGTTGAATGTGCAAAAAAGCAGAGCTTTTTTCGCATCCGGTGGATTAAAATAAGTTCCTCTTTTTATTCACATTTAAAAATATAAATTATATAATCTTGTATGGATATTTTGAATAACACAATAAAAAAAATAAGCCCATCACAAAAAGAAACAGACGAACTAAACTATTTGTTCCGGGAAATAAAAAAATACATCCTGTCTAAATACAATATAAATGCCGAATTAATGGGTTCTGTCGCAAAAAACACTTTTTTGAAAAACAACAACGACCTAGATATATTTATCTTTTTTGACAAGTCGACTTCTCTTGATGATTTAGAAAAAGAAGCTCTTCAAATAGGCAAAGATGCATTTGAACATTTCGATGGCAGTTGGCAGATAGACTATGCATCCCACCCATACACAAAAGGGAAAATAAGAAATTACAAAGTAGAGATAGTTCCCTGCTATAAGATAAAGTCCATAAAAGAGATGATTTCGGCGGTGGACAGGACTCCTTTCCATACAAAATACATCATAAAAAACTTAGAACCTGCCAGAAGAAAAGACGTGCTTTTATTAAAGCAGTTCTTAAAAACAATAAACTGCTATGGCTCTGACCTAAAGACAAAAGGCTTTGCCGGATATTTGTGCGAATTGCTGATTATAAAATATAAGACATTTGAAGGCGTATTAAATGAGTTTTCAGACCTAAAGAGAAATACAATAATATCTCTGTCGAACTCTTTAAACAACACCAAAAAAATCATTGAAAAATTCGATGCTCCGTTTATCTTCCTGGACCCTGTTGACAAGAACAGGAATGTTGCTGCATCTCTTAGCATTGACGTTCTTTTAAGGACAAAATACTACAGCCAACAATACCTGCAAAACCCGGGCGAAATATATTTCAACCCAACAAAATTTGAAAAGAAAACCGCTTCAAAAAAATCGCTAAAATCCCTCCTGGAAAATCGTCATTTTTATGTGCTGTGCTTTGAAAAGCCGGATTTAATCGAAGATATATTATATCCGCAATTAGAAAGGTTCAAGAATTCCCTTGAAAAATATGTTTTATCTAAAGAATTTCATCTGAATGATTGCTTTTTTGACTGCTGCCCAGAAAGTAATTTGTGCATAATTGGATTTGATTTTTTGACAGATGATTTGTCCTGCTTTTGTCACAGGAGAGGACCGGATATTTTTGCCCAGAAAGAAAAGACAGAAGGGTTCTTAAATAAGCATAAAAATGCATATTTATCCAACGGTAATTATATGTGCTTTGAAAAAAGAAAAATAACAAATGCATGTGATTTAATCAATTCTGTAAAGAAAAAGGAAGCGCAAAAACAGATTGCAATCCCTAAAGAGATAGAAAAAACATTAAATAAAAGTTTTTGCGTCCTGGACATCAAAAGAATAGAAGAATATGTGAAATCCAATAAAATCAGTTCTAATGTCATTTGCAGGAATATTGCTGGCGGAAAAACAATCTGACCTCTTAGAGCAATCCAAGCAGGTACGGCAGTGCGATGAATGTAGCGATAGAACTTCCGATATTGGCAAATAAGACAACCAAAAGAATTCTTGAAATCCTGTTTTTCCAAAAACCACCCACACTTGTTAGTTGACTGAGTTTCTCAAAGTCCTTGACCTTTGGTTCTCTTAGTCTTGCCTCGACATATCCTCCAACAATGCCTGCAGCTATTGTAGGATTGAGGGACGTGAACGGAGCGGCAAAGAAGACAGCTATTATTGTGAGTGGATGTGGGAGGCTGAAAGATACTGCCAATGCACTAAGCACACCATTGATAATAAACCAGTACCATATCATCGAGAGAGCAACATCTGTTGATTTGCCGAAAGCAAAACCAGCCAATATTATTCCAATGACTATTGCAGGAATCAAATAATTTATTGTCTTTAATAATTTCGATTTTTTTGGGATTTTTTCAAGCGGTTTTATGTCCTGTTTTTTTTTCAGGTGTTTTTTTATGCCTTTTATATGCCCTGCCCCGACTACTGCAACTATTTTTTTGCCTTTTGAGTCAAGTATTTTGTTTGCGATGTAGATATCTCTTTCATCAATTAGAACTTTTTTTGCATCAGGCATTTGTTTCCCTAGTTCCTCTACCATGTGACTCATCATGTCTTTTGCTTTCATTTCCTCAATTGTTTTTTCATCCACTTCTTCTGAAATGATGAGTCCTTCCATAAGCCCGTAGAATAATTTTGCTTTTTCAGTAAATTTTGCTTTTGACCATGCTCTCTTTAGGGTAATCTGGATGTCCCTGTCGAGCAGGGCAATTTTTGCCTTTTGCTTTTTTGCGGCATTGATTGCCTCAATCATCTCTGCCCCGGGTATCACTTCAACATTTGCGCCCATTCTTTTTTGAAATATTCCAAGAAGCAGGTTTGTCAAAAATAAGTATGTCTTGCCTTCTTTAATGATTTGCGTGATTTTTGTGTTCTGCCATTTCTTCTTGTCTGTCAATGTCTTGTACCTGTTTTCGCACAGTTCTACTCCAACAACATCCGGCTTTTCCTTTTTAATTGTTTCATTGACGAGTTCTACGCTTTTTTTTGAGATATGGGCAGTCCCAACCAGGATTATTTCCTTGTCCTTTAGTTTTATCCTGTCGATATTATTCATATTCTTTTAAATCTAATTTGTTTAAAAATATATGCAAATAAAATGTCTGGGGATTGAGTCTACTGCACATACATTCGGAGCAGGCGTGGTGTCTTTTAACGGCGAGGATAAATTCGAGATTTTATCGAGTCAAAAGGCCTGCTACTTTGAAAAAGAAGGTATCCGACCTACCCTGGCAGCCCAGCACCATACGCAAAAAGCGCCGGAGACAATAAAGGTTGCATTGAAAGAAGCAGACATGAAAATGACAGATATAGATATAATTGCTTATTCAATCGGTCCGGGAATGACCCCGTGCCTGATTGTCGGTTCAACAGCAGCCAAGATTCTGGCATTAAAGCACAAAAAGCCATTGGTGGCTGTGAATCATTGTGTCGCCCACATAGATATTGCAAAAGAAATGACCGAATGCAAAGAGGCATTTGTCGCTGTTTTTGTCTCAGGAGGAAATTCCCAGATACTCTCGAAAACAGAAGGCAGATACAGGATTTTCGGGGAGACGCAGGATATTGCTGTTGGAAATGCAATAGACAAGTTTGCAAGAAGTGTTGATTTAGGATTTCCCGGCGGTCCGGTAGTGGAAAAATTAGCAAAAGACGGCAAATACATAGGACTGCCTTATTCAGTAAAAGGTTGCGATTTCTCATTCGCCGGCATTGAGACCCAGGCAGAAAGGACATTAAAGACCAATAGAATTGAGGATGTATGCTATTCTATGCAGGAAGTTATGTTCTCTGCTATTTGCGAGAGTGCAGAGCGGGTTCTGGGACATTTAAAACTAAAGACTCTTGTTTTATGCGGCGGCGTTGCAAGAAACAAGACACTACAGGAAAAATTAAAGATAATGACCTCTGAGCGGGATGCAAAAGTGTTTTGTGTCCCTGGTGAATATGCGGGCGACAATGGGGCGATGATTGCAATTACCGGGATTAAAAATTATCTAAAGAAAATAAATTGTTTTGATAAAAAAGATATTCGCAAAACAGCAGTAATTCCAAAAATAAGGATTGACCAGTGAAATGAGTTTGTTTTTATTTTTTACCGACTGTTTCTCTTAGTTCCTTTTGCATATCTATGACTTTTTGCCTTAGTTCAGAATACATTTTTTTGATGGACTCTTCCTGTTTGGTTAGTTGTTTTTGTCTCAGGGTTATTTTATCCTTTTCTTCTTCAAGCTCTGTCTTAATTTCATCAAATGGTTTTTTCAACAGAATCATGCCGTAGAATCGATATACTTCTTTTGGCTTTTTTTTCAACTCTTCCATGGAAATTTCTATTCCTTTCATGTCAAGATTCATCTTCTCGTTTGTATACATTATATTTGAGAGCATCTTTTCATATTTTTGCAAAGCAACGATATTTTCCCTCAATTGGGATTCGCATTGTTTGGCTTCTGCCTGGTTTGTTTTTATGTGAATATCTTGTTCCATAGACTAATATAATCAAAGAATAATTTAAATTTATCCATTTAGGTAATCTTTCCTTCTTGCAAATAGAGACAAAAACATTAGTCCTACAGATAAAAACATTACCGGGAACTCAGGAATTATCGTTAAGGGAAGAAAATCTATATTGTCTCCTCCACTTATATTGTGGGGTATTTCGCCAAATCCATCGCCGTCTGTGTCAGGATATGGATAATCCGAGAAGTAATTTCCTCCAATGTATGGTCCCCCGATTATGTTTGGTCCTGTTGAGTTTGTTGTGTTCCAGGAATTGCTTCCTGTATCTATTGCATTGCATGTATTGTTGGCAAAGATATTGTTGAATATAAGATTAGAGTTGCAGTTTGATGTAAGGTAAACCCCTTTGAATGCATTATATGATACCTTGTTGTCATTCACTTCATTATTGTCTGAAGAACTCTGGAATTTTATCCCCTGCATATTGTTGTAGATGGTGTTGTATTCTATGTCATTGTTATTGCTTTCTCCAACAAAAATACCGTCAAGAGTATTGTGGTGTATTTCATTATTATAGATGTGTCCTTGGTTTGTTTGCCAGAACTTGATGCCGTATCCAAACAGGTGATAATATATTTCATTGTCATATATTTTGGTATTTGTACTTCCAGTGAATAAAACGCCCGTCATTTTATTGTGGTATATTTCGTTATTGTGTATGGCTGCGTTGTTTGTATTATGGAATTCAATAGCATAATCCCACATTTTGATTTCGCAGTTCTTTACAGTACTGTTTTCCATCTCAGAATATACAGCTGCGCTTATTACTGTGGTTAATTTGCCTTGTATAGAATAATTGGCGGGGTCATAGAGCATATATCCTTTGCAGTCAAAGGTTACATTGTCTGCCTGTATATCTATGCATTTTCTTATAGGTCCTGTGATTATATCTCCAGTCATGTAATATTCTCCAGGAGTAGTTATTGTTGTACAGCCGGTAATCGCTGTAGCAGCACTTGCCGTCTGCAAAAGCATAGAACTGATTATCAAAATAGTTAGAATAAATATTGTTTTTTTCATAGATACCACTTATTGTTACCATTATTAGGTAGTAAATTATAAAAAGATAATCATTTGAAGGAACAGCATCCATTTGCTCTTCTTGCAAACAAAGACAAAAACACAATCCCGAATGATAAAAATATTGTCGGAACTTCAGGAATCAGAGGAAGATTATCCTGGCTGTATCCTCCCTCAATATCATAATGTGTTTCTCCGAAGCCGTCTCCATCTGTATCATTGCCGGGATAGTCCGAAAAGTAATTTCCTCCAATGTATGGTCCCCCGATTATGTTTGGTCCGCTCTGGTTTACAGCATTCCATGTATTGGCACTCAGGTACTCTTTAGTATTGTTTACATTGTCAAAGTAATTGTTGTAAATCAGGTTGTTATTTGATCTATCTATGTGTATGCCATTCCACCCGTTGTTTTGCACGATATTGCTTCTTATTGTATTATCTTCACTTTCCTGTTTGACATATATTCCTTTCTTTATGTTATTTTTGACGATATTGCTTTTCACAAGATTGTTGGTGCAATAATTTTGCAGTATGATTCCGTATTGGTTTTCTGATGCGTTGTTGTCTATCACGCTGTTTTGATTGTTTGAAGAAAATAAATATATTCCATTGTAATTGTCATACACTGTATTGTTTGATACTATGTTGTGAGTGGATAAGGTCAGGTAAATGCCCTCGTCGTTATCATATACATCATTAGCCGATATGTTGTTGTTGCCGCAGTAAGACATATATATGCCTTTTTCGTTCAATAGCATAGTATTGTCTTTCACTATGCAGTTTTGTGAATATCCCATGCATATACCTTTGTTGTTTGATTCAACATTGTTGTTTTTTACCATTAGATTATCTGAATGCCATGTGTGGATTCCAAAGTAGTTGTCTGAAACATTGTTGTCTGTCAATGTATTGTTGTCTGCGTTATTTAGGTATATTCCATATCTCCAGTCAGTGACTACGCAGTTTTTTATTGTGATGTTTGTATCTGTTGCAGATGTTCTGTCAATGAGTATTCCTTTTGTCGTATAACTGTCGACCCCGTCAATTATATTGTTCTGGCAGTCCAGGACGACGTTATTTGCTGTTATGTCAATACATACTGTATTTCCGGAATTAATTATATTACTGCTTAAGTAATATTCCCCGGGAGAAGTTATTGTTGTGCATGAAGTAATCGCTGTAGCAGCACTTGCTGTCTGCAAAAGCATAGAACTGATTATCAAAACAGTCAGAATAAATATTGTTTTTTTCATTGTATTACTCCTTATTGTTACTATTATAGGGTGGTAAATTATAAAAAGATGAGGGTATTGAAGCCATTAAATAAGATTTCTTCTTGCAAACAGGGACAAAAACATTAGTCCTACGGATAAAAACATTGCCGGGAATTCGGGAATAACCAGCGGAAGATAATCCCTGTTTTGTCCGCCAATATTATCATAAGGTGTTTCTCCAAATCCATCTCCGTTTTCGTCAACTCCATCATAGTCAGAGTAGTAATTTCCCCCGATATAAGGACCGCCTATTATATTTGGTCCTGTTGAGTTTGTTGTGTTCCAGAAGTTGTTTCCCTTTCCTGCATCCTTCCCGTCATGGTTATTGCCGGCAAGATAGTTGTTGTAGATTAGGTTTGAAAAGCAATTGCTTTCAACATAAATCCCGTTAATTTTATTGTAGGTTGCAATATTGTTTTTTATCTCATTTTCATTGGAATTATCGTTAAGTTTTATTCCATACTGGTTGTAGCTTGCGTTGTTGTCCGACAGGACGTTGTATTTGCTTTCTTTCAAAAGAATGCCGCTTGCCTTATTTGAATATGGTTCATTGTTGTGGATTGTTCCGTTGTTTGCATTGTAAAAGACGATGCCGTTATTCCAGTCGCTGACAATGCAGTTTTTTATAGTAGTCATATTCTGGTTTGAATATATGCCATAAGTATTTGATTTGCCTGTTCCGTCAATAACATTATCTCCACAGTCCAGAGTAATATTTTTTGCCGTTATTTCAATGCATTTTCCTGCACCAGAGTTATCAATTATGCTCTCATTCAAATAATAATGCTCGTTTTCTACATTGAGTGTTTGGCATTTGTTGATATTTTCCAAAGCATCAACATTTTGCAAAAGCAAAAGACTCATCATTAAGACACATGCGAGAAACGTCTTTTTATTCATAATAAACCATTTTTTCTTCTTACAAACAGAGACAAAAATATTAGTCCTACTGATAAAAACATTACAGGGAACTCGGGAATTACCAGAGGAAGATAATCGCTGTTACATCCCCATTTAATTTTATATGGTGTTTCTCCAAAACCATCTCCATTTGTATCATTGCCGGTATAATCCGAGAAATAATTTCCCCCGATGTATGGTCCGCCAATTATGTTTGGTCCTGTCTGGTTTGTGGTATTCCATGAGTTTTTCCCATAGCTACGGTCAGAAGCACTATATGTATTGTTGGCCACATAGTTGTTGAATATCCTGTTACTTATCGAATCACAGGATATGTGAATCCCGTTCAAAGCATTAAAAGAGATATTATTATTCCTGATTTCATTTTTGTCGGAATCTGTTTGAACTGATATTCCATTTTCGTTATTGTGGATTGTGTTGTTTTTTACATTGTTCTGGTTGCTCCGGGATAAATAAATGCCGCTTCCTTCGTTAGAATGCATTTCATTGTCATATATATTTCCCCAATATGTCTTCCATAAATCAAGACCATGAGCTATTGTAGACCCGTGTATTTCATTATCATGTATATTCGGATATGTGCATTCCACCAGACGAATACCTGACATTTTGCAATAAAGTATATCATTATAGCTTATATTTGCGTTCTCTGTTCCACCTAAAGTAATCCCGGAAGACCATCCCCGGATAACGCAATTGGTGATAGTAACATCATCTTTTTCGGAAAATATCCCTGTGGTGGTGGAAAAGAACCCATTATAACGAATCATGTGACCTTCGCAGTTTAATGTAACATTGTCTGCATTTATTTCAATGCATTTTTGCACACAGTTTGTGGTTATATCTCCTGACAGGTAATATTCTCCCGGAGAAGTTATTTTAGTACATGAAGTAATTGCTGTGGCGGCACTTGCCGTCTGCAAAAGCATAGAACTGATTATCATAACAGTCATAACAAATATTGTTTTTTTCATTGTTATTCACCTTATATTCTGATACAATATTAAAAATTCTGCACAATAGCAGGAGTTTTATTGTAAATACCATTTATTGTTACTATTATATGGTGGTAAATTATAAAAACATTCCTACCCGCGGACATAATATTTATATACTTTCTTTTTCTATTCCAATTATGGATAATATAATTGCAATAATAATGGGCTCTGAGGGCGACAGGGATTTTGTAAAAAAGATAGAAGATGAATTGAAAGGATTTGATGCGGCTTTCCAGACGAAAGTGGCTTCTGCGCACAAGACGCCTGCTCTTGTATTGAAGACAATTGCAGAATATGATAAAAAATATGATAATGTCGTCTATATAACTGTCGCGGGACTTTCAAATGGTCTTAGTGGTGTTGTTGCTGCCAATACGAAAAATCCTGTGATTGCATGTCCTCCGTTGAATGACCAGAATTATATGATTGATGTTCATTCTACTCTTAGGATGCCTTCCAAAGTGCCTTCTATGTGCGTGCTGAATCCTAAAAACGCGGCTCTTGCGGCTGTAAGAATCCTTGCAATAGAAGATAAAAAGTTGAAAGAAAAATTATAACCCAATCAAAACAACAGCCACCGCACCAAACACAACCCCTAACCCCTGCGTAAAGCTTATTTTCTCTGCAAGGAAAAGCACCGCAATTATTGTTGTTATCAAAAAACTTAAACCCCTCAATGTTGTTGCGACGCTTATTTTGCCAAGAGTGACAGAAGAAACAAACGCGATAAAAGCAAGACCTGCAATGACCCCGGCAATTGCCGAATATTCAAAACCTTTCATGGCGATATATTTTTGCCTGTAAAACACCCAGAAAAGAAAGATAGTAAATGTCATAAAACACGATACGACCAGGGTCAATGATACAGAATCAATGGACGGGCTTGCAAGCTTGTAAATGATGGCAGTTACGCCATAACCAATCATTGCAATAATGCCCAGTATAAAATATAGTTCCATTTTCTTGGTTGTTTACAAAATATTATAAATTTGCTTTTTCGTTATTGCAGGAATAATACATAACCCCTTGCTTAGTTCTCGTGCTTACCTGCCCTTTCTCAACAAAATCATCTATCATTTCCTCAAGATTTCCTTTCCCGAACCGGGTAATCAAATCTTCTTTTGTGCATGGTCTGCGCTTCAGTAAATCCAGGACATCTTTTTCTTCTGTTTTAGACCTTTCGCCCCCAACAACAACAGGTCTGTTTTTCTTATAATAAACAACCTGAATTTTTGTTTCTCTATTTATCTGTCCTGCGATTTCTTCCAGCCTCTCGGGAGGCAATGCCATTAGTTTTTCACTGCCTGATGGTCTGTAGGCAGTTCCAAGGAATATTTCTATAGGTTTTACTTCGTTTATTTTTTTATAAATCTCTATTAATGATTTGATACTTTCCTCATCTGCATTGGTTAACTTTTTGAATGAAAATAATAATGTCTGTATTGCGACCCGTGTATGTATCTCTTTAATGCCTTCAACTATGTTGTTTAAGTTAATTCCCCGGCATGGTTGATTTATTTTTCCAAATAATTTTTGTGTGCCTGCATCTATTTTTGCTATCACCAGATCGCATTTGTTCAGACCTCTTCTTACTTCTTTGTTTGGAATAAGAGAACTATTGGTCAGGACAGCAAGAGGAATGTCTGTCATCTGTTTTATTTTGTCCGCCACGCGCCCCAAGGTTAGGTTGAGTGTTGGTTCTCCCTGACCTGAAAAAGTTATGTAATCTGGCTTTGTCTGTTTTATTTTTGTTTTTAAAACATCAAACTCATGTTCGGCAATATCCATATGTTTCGGGTGTATGGTTCTAAACGCATTGTGACCTAACTGGCAATAAAGGCAGTCGTAGGAACATATTTTCGAGTAACTTTTTGGTGGTTCTACTAAGTCAACGCCCAATGAATTTCCAAGTCTCCATGAAGGGACAGGTCCGTAAATTTTCATGTATGTATAATAAATAAAATTTTATATTTCTTGGGTATCTTTATATATTTTTATATGTATTAAAGATATTATGATTTTATCTGCTGGTGAAGAAGAAAAAGACACCCTGACGAATATTGAAGCAGAAAAAATACTAAGTGATGTCCAGAACCAGATAAATGACATAAAATATGCTCATGTCAAGGAAGAGATAGTTCACGATGAAGAGCTTGTCTCTGCCGGCAACATTGTTGAAATAAACAATATTTTTGAGAATTCCCTTGTTAAAAAAGAGACTTTTAATCATCTGAACAGTGTGCTGGAGCGTTTGCATGAAACAGTGAGGCAAAAAAAGAATCTGCTTGAGATGGAGGAGAATATAGATGAAGCAGAAGATGGAACAATAGATAATATAGGGTCCTTTTTGGATATTGAAGAGAAAAACAAGGAAGCGAAGAAAAACATAGATTCATTAAAAAAATTCCGGGAGGAGGGCGTTCTGTCCAAACCGGCGTATGATAAATTAAGTGAAAAAATAAGCAATACTCCTGAAGGGCAGGTTATAGGGAAGGTGGAAACTGTTTTTGATAAATTCAAGAATAATGAATTGTCCAATGCGGGCAAAGGTCTGCTCTTTACAGACAGTAGTGAATTGGAGACTGTTTTGGAAGAGATAAAAAAACCAAAAATAGAGGAGAAAGAAGTTGAAGAGGAAAAAGAACCAGAGGAAGAAGAAGTAGAGGAAGTTAAGAAGGACGAGGATGGTTTTCTTAAAAAGCTAAGAGGAAAGTTTTCGAAGATAAAGCCCCCTGCTTTTGTTTCAAAGATTGTAGACAAGATTCCTTTCATAAAGCACAAGAAAAAAGAAGTCGAGGAAACCGAGAGTAGTGGCAACAAAGACGAAGAAAAAGAGGAATATGATAACATACTAAAACTGCCTGATTTGAGAAGAAAAACAATGAATCTAAAATTGTTTGTAAAAAAGAAAGTTCTGAAAAAAATAAAGATAGATAGCCAGATGACAAATGCTGTATTTAAGGAACACGTAAATTCAGCCAGGATAGATGAAAACCTGCGCGATGAGATAAATGTGTATTTTGGAGACTATGGTATTTCTGAGTACATGGGTCATTTCAGTCAGACAGAGGAGGGTATTAAAAAGCTGGAGAAGGATACAAAGGCATTTCTTAGGAAGCTAGATAGTTATTAGATGATACTAAAAGTTATGTTCTTGGCAGACATTATTTGTGCTATTTTACCATAAATTTAGCATCAACATATGCGATTAAGAGAGTTTCGGCAAAGCTGAAATTTGGGCGATGCCGAATGCAACAAAGCCCTCTTAATTGCTGTTTGTTTCTCTGACCCTATAAAGTGGGGTCGGATTGCGTCCGCGAAGTCACGAGAACGCCGTCTCGAAGAAGCAAGTTTTATATAATACCTGTGTTATTATAGTATTTATGGTATTCAAGAATTTAAAAGATATTGAACAAAGGGAATTGATTCCGGGATATAAGGTAAGATTTATCCATTCTAAAAATATGACTTTTGCATATTGGGATATTGAGGAAGGAGCGCCTTTACCAGAACATTCTCATCCACATGAGCAAGTGGCAACTATGATTGAAGGGGAATTTGAATTAACTGTTGAGAGCGAGACAAAAAGAGTACAAAAGGGAGATGTTGCAGTTATTCCACCTAACGCAAAACATTCCGGCAAAGCGATAACAGATTGTAAAATTCTTGATGTATTCTATCCCATTAGAGAAGATTACCTGAATAAGTAAATGCGTTCTCGTGATTGAAATTAACAACAATTATTTATATTCTCTTTCCACTAATATCTCATGAGCATCGACAAAATCTATTCAATACTTGAATCTGAATTCAAAAAATACCCGATGCCTGTTGTTGATTTGATTACAATTCAGACAAAAGACCCGTATAAAATTCTGGTTGCAACAATACTTTCTGCAAGGACCAAGGACAAGACCACGAAAGAAGCGGCAGAAAGATTATTTAAACAGGCAGATTCTCTTGTATCTCTGTCAAAATTATCTATAGAGAAAATAGAGGAATTAATATATCCTGTTGGATTTTACAAGAATAAATCAGAATATCTCCATGAACTGCCAAAAGAAATACAAATGAGATTCTCGGGAGTAATCCCGTCCACAATTGATAATCTGGTAAGACTTCCTGGTGTTGGTAGAAAAACTGCCAACTTAGTTGTTTCAATGGCATTTAACAAGCCAGGGATATGCGTTGATGTTCATGTTCACAGGATTTGCAACCGTTTAGGGTATGTGAAGACGAATAAACCTTATGATACAGAGATGGCTTTGAGAAAAAAGCTTCCGAAAAAATACTGGACTTATTTTAATTCGTATCTGGTATCATTTGGACAGCATCTGTGCAGACCGGTTGGTCCGAAGTGTATTGAATGTCCGATAAAGGAGTATTGCGAGAAAAGATTATTTTAAAAATTCCTTTATTTGTTCAATGTGAGGATAATTTCTTTCTTTTAGTATTCTTATGATTTCATTTTTGTCTTCTATTGCTTCAGGAACATTTTTTGCTCCATTTTTTCTCAAATATTCTACAAAGATTTTATCATTTATTATTGCATCTTTGAAATTTGTGTTTTTTACTTTTAAACCAGAATATTCTTGTACATTCAACATAACCGCTTTCGTCAGATCCATTATAGATAAATCTATATTATGCAATATTGTTCCAGACAGATTACCACTCATTCCATCCATTAACTCAACAGATGACAAATCAGCCATGAAAAAATTAGCTTCAAATAAATTGGCATTGTATAATGAGGCACCATTCAAACTAGCACCAGATAAATTAACTTGAGTTAAATCAGCATCATTTAAATAAGCCCCAGATAAATCTGCTCTGGATAAATCTGCGCAGTATAAACTAGCCCCGTTTAAATCAGCATTGGATAAATCAGCCCCACTCAAATTGGTTTTGGGCAAATAACTATTCCTTAAATTAGCATCCATTAATCTGGATTCAGATAAATTGGATTTTGTTAAAATGGCTTCACTTAAATCAATTTCGTATAAGTCAAGTCCAGATAAATCAACTTCATTTAAATCAACTGTTTTTACTTCTTTTCTCAATTCATTAAATTCATCAACTTTTCCTGTTTTTAGGAGTTGAATAAAAGTTTCTTTATTGGGCGTTACATTAATTTCTTTTGGAACAGTTATTATTATTTTTTTGTACTTCGACAATTTATCGTCATCAAGAGGCGTTATTTTATCAATTATTCTATCGTCTTTTTTATTTTTATTGAGGAATTTACTTAAATTTCTATTATCTTTGAATTTATCGAGACGTTCTCCAAACTGACCATTTGAGTTCGCCATAAAGTCTTTTTTTAATTTTTTGCGATTTTCTTTTTTAAAAATATGATTATAAAAATCATTCCATTTAAATCTCATGATTGTTAAAATTAGATGCACCTCTATATCAAGTTCGGTCTTTTCTGCTTTCAAAAGTTCGTAACCTAAAATATACACATTTATGAATCTTTTAATATCTCTTGGCGTTCCGGTAATTGTTTCTGAAATAATATCTTTGTATTCTCTTAATACTGCATATTCTTTTCCTTCTTCATTTGTTATTTCTTTCAGATATTTTTTGAATTCATCATTATCCCACTCTGGCATTAAGACGGGTATTTGAATTATTTTTTCAAGATAATTGTCGCCCTTAATTTCCAAATCTTTATATTTTTCCTCTATTGCTTTTTCAACAATATCCTTACTCATAGCTATTACATAAACAAATCCCTTGATGTCGAGAAAAACCTTAAATGATTCAATGATTTCAATAACTTTGTCTGGTCTACACCTATCGAGGTCATCAATAAAAACAACTATTTTTTTATTTTTTAGATTATTTTCAATTTTCTTTAAACTATCATAATATTGACTTTCTATTTCTTCAAGTTTTGTTACATCTGGTTTTTTATCCCTATTGGAGATACCAATACTACCCTTGGCAAGACCCATATTTCCTTCAAGCCCACATTTTAGTTCAATTGAATTTAAAAAATTAGAAAGAGCCGATACAATCTTTTCTAATTTCTCGTCTTTTTTAATTGTATGAATTATTGTCCCCAAAAGAGGAATTAATGCAAATGTTTTTTCCTGCTGACATCTCCACGCATCAAACCAGACAATTACAGGAGGATTGCTCTTTTTGTGTTCCAATTTACTAATTATATTTTTCATTAAACTGGTTTTGCCAGTTCCCCATTCTCCTAATATGCCAATAGTAAAGGGAGAATCCGAATCTATAATTATATTGGATAAAGCTTCAGCATATTCCTTAAATGCATCTTCTGCTGGAATATCAGTAATTATTTTTGCCATAATTAGTTTTCCTTCTTACTTCGCTATTAAACAGACAAATCCCTCTGCTCCATCCATTCCCTGGTCTTTCCAACAACAACCACAGGAACTTTCTTTAATTCCTCTAGATTTTTAGCTCCACACAAAAACATTGCTGTCTTTAATTCCTCTGCCATGATATTTATTTTTTCAATCACAGCTTCCGGGCTTTTCATCGCTGGTTTTAGTAACGGAAGAGCAAAACCAGTATAAGAAGCCCCGAGGCGTATTAATTTTGCGCATTCTATCCCGTTCCTCACTCCGCCCGAAGCAATTGTTTGGACGTTGCAGGAGTTTGCTTCCATCACAGAAAGAGGTGTAGGAACACCCCAGTCCTTAAAGCATTCTCCAAACCTGTCTTTTCTTCTCAATGTTTCTATGTAAGTAAAGGAAGTCCCGCAGTTTCCTCCAACATCAATTAAATCAACGCCGGATTTTGAAATTTTTTTGCAGTCTTCTTTAATCATCCCGCATCCTGTTTCTTTTGCAATTACAGGAACTTTTGAAACAGAAACTATTCTTTTCAAAATCTCAAAACCGTTTTGAAAATTCACATCTCCTTCTTTTTGCAGTGCCTCCTGCGCAGGATTTAAATGAATTGCAATTGCATCAGTATTGATTGAACTGCTTATTTTATTTACTATATTCTCTTCATATTCACCGGAACAAAACTGAACCAGACCTATATTGGCAATTAATACAGGAATCCCTGGGGCAAATTTCTTTAAAGCATATGTTCGCATTTGTTTTTCATCCTTGATCATTGCTCTTTGAGAACCGACACCAATAGGGATATTTAATTTTTCCGCGGCAATTGCCAGGTTTCTATTGATTTTTTCTCCCAGTTTACAGCCGCCTGTCATTGCCTCAATCACAAAAGGATAATCTATTTTTCTGCCTAAAAATTGTGTCGACAAGTCAATTTCGTTTTTGTCAATTTCAGGCATTGTCCTGTGAAGAAGAAGAATATCATTATACCATGAAGTATTACCTGTCTGGACATCTTGTTTGATGCATAAATCAATATGCTCTTCTTTTCTTTTTTCCACTTCTGAAATCATATATCTTGATAGGGGCGTTCAATAATAAAAACATTGCGGGTTCAACTTAATTTTAGAAAACAGATTAAGAAACATTTATAAATATTGCCTCGTTTATAATACACATGAGAAGGGGGTTTGCGGAAGTATTCTTGTTTTGCCTGATTTTAACTTCTTTTATTGCATTTAGTTCCATAGATACTTTTTCGTGCCAGCAGATAAGTACCTCTGCTGTTTCTAATGTGACAAAATCAGGAACAACTTCCCTTTATAATTTTTCAGTAGTTACGACAGGCAATTTTACTGCCCTTAATCTGACAATACCTACGGCATTTACTTACATTGAAAATTCTTCGAATAGTACATTATATCCAAACTGGACATGTTCTAATGTAACAAGCAATGTTGTTAATTGCTCCTGTCTTACATGCAATGTTTCGGTCAACGAGACAACATCCATTTACGTGTGGTTTAATGCGACATCTCCTTCGGGTGATAGTGAAACAGCATATAATTTTACTGCTTTTGTCTGGGCAAACCAGACCAATAATGCCACAGCCAATACAACCATCGGCAATGATGGCAATATCACAATTATAAGCTATGTCAATGGCGTTACAAACGACACAATTGTCCAGAACCAAAACATAACAATTATTGCATTGGTTCAGGATGCATTTTCAGGAATAAATTTATCCCTGGAAAACTCTGTGCAGGTTCTTTTGCTGGATTATACGACCGGAGTTGTAAACAAGACATACAATATGACAAACACCACGTCCTCCGGTACAAACGGGCAAAACAATTACTCTGCCACATTTGATACAGGCATCCTGACAGATGGCGCATACAATATATCTATTTATGCAACAGACCAAGTTGGAAATTATAATTATTCAAACACATCTTATTACTTTACTGTAACCCCTCAACCGGATTTGATAATTGAGTCAGTTAACTGGACTTCTGTTTACGGCGACTCACATCCATTTATGTCATATAATGGAAGTTATACCAATTTTACAATCAATGTCAGTGTAAAAAATAACGGGACTGCAAATATAGTTAATTTAACGAAAATGATATTTAAATGGGACAGCTACACAGTAACGAGAAATTTGACTTTATTATCTGTTGGTGCAACCCAAAATTTCAATTACTCTATTGTGGGAGATTCTACTAATGTAAGTCGCGGAAACCATGCAATAAACATAACATTAGATACTCTTTCCAACCAGACAGAAAAAAGCGAAACTAACAACAATTATGTAGAAAATATATATGTCGGATACAATGTCAGTGTTTTGGGGATAAGTCCGTCTTCTGTTGTGCCGGGAGGAGTAATAAATATAACGGTAAAACTGCTTTATGGTAACGGTAGTGCGGTAACAGGACTTTCTAATAAAGATAACTTTACAATATTTGACCGATGGGGAAGTGGGAATTATATTGATTACGGGAGCGGGAAATTTTCATTATATTCTTCATTAAATGCATCGGGAATTTACAATCTTAGCTATACTGTAAACTCTTCTTTATTCTCTGCCACAAAAGTCGCTCAATATGGAGTTCATGATATTCGCGTCGGTGTTGAAAACGGAAATTATTCCGGGTGGATAAATAGCACGGATAATGATTATGTAATTACTGCACCGAATCTGGACATAAGATTCTATGGCGTAGATACAACACTTACTAAAAACACCCAGGAAGATGCATTCCAGATAAAGTACGAGAATACAGGAAATGCAGCAATAAGCAATATTACTCTAAGAATACAGACAAATAGTAGTAATATAAAAATAGCAACCACTGCGGGAGGAACATACAGCCAGACATATACTTGTAATGTATATTGGGGATCGGGACAGTCTTTGAGTTCCGCTAATGGAGAACAGGCATGCTCTACAATATACCTGAAAGGGACATCGACAGGTACATACAAATTATATTATATTTATGCTTTTGGAGCAGCAACGACAGACGGCACGAAATACAACAGCACCAGTCTGCCTTACAATACAATTACTGTAGCCGACCCTCCTGCTGATGAAGATGATAGTAGTAGCAGTAGCACCAATACATACACCCCTACCACTACCACAACATATGAATGCACATTAGATTCAAACTGCTCAAGCAATGAGTTTTGCAATTCCTCAAAAAAATGCCAAAAGAGAACATGCAGTTCAGACCAGTTAATTTCAAATCACAAATGCGTAACCATTAACATCAATACAATATACAATTCTACTTACAATATAAAACAAGGAAGCAGCATAACCATTCCTTTTTATTTAAATTCAACAAGATATAAAGTCACAAGCGTTTATTTGAAAGCGACAAAACCAGCAGATTTCAACGGGACAATTTCCATCACTCCTTCTTCACATACACTGATAAAAAACACACTTAAGCAGTACAATATTACTTTCACAATGCCGGCAAATGCCCATTTTAAAAAAGAATACATTATTTCCCTGGCAGTAAAAAAAGGAACAACCAAGACATTTGCAACAGCAAACATAACCCTTGTGGCTTCAGGTGGAAACGCTACTAAAATAGAAATTTCTGAAAGCATAAACGCATACGGAGAAAACTTAAAAAAATATCTGGATGATCTTGAAAAAATAAAATCAAAATTAGATGATGAAGACCAGAGTTCTATAGATGCAAGGACATCCAAAGTGAATAGATTAATAGAAGAAATATCCGGATTGATTGAAAACGAAGAGTACCTTAGGGCTGATGAAAAAATCACAGAACTGAATACAGAAATGCAAAATCTCAATAATTCAATCAATGAATTGACAGAAAAGACAAAGAAAAAACAAAGGAATTTCAGGATATTTTTGTTTGTAATCTTTATTTTTGCAGGGATAGGGGCTCTTACTTATTATATGTTGCTTCCGGATGAGGCAGGATATATTCCAAACAAGGGATTTGTGAAGAAAGGCAAGAAACAGGAAACTAAAGAAACGCTCCTTGAGATGATTGAAGAAGCAAAAGACGAAATGAAGAAAATCTTTAATAAAAAAAAAGACAAAAACCCCCTCAAAAAAAGGGCTTATAATTATAAAAAAACAGTATTGAAAAGAGCGGTGCGATAATTTTGCTTGTTTCAATCCGCAGAACCCATGAGAACTGATTTAAAGTAGTATTTAGTGTAAGGAATAGTTATAGTTTTATTTTCTATTATCCTGGATAAGAAAGAATAATTACTTTTAAAAAAACTGTATTTATTATATATTCTTATGGATAAGAACGCGGCACATGTGGTGTCTCTTGAAGATATTGAAAAGAGTGTAAATATTTCTGATAATTTCAAAAAATGCTTTGTAACGCCGACTGGTGTTGAACTTGAAGAAGTTAATGTCATTGGTGTTGTTGCTGACTCTCCTTCTAATGAAAAAGAGTACCTGCTTGTAAAAGACAAAACCGGCGAGTGTTATATAAAAATGATATGGCAAAATCAAACCAAAGAAATAAAGGAAGGAACTATCCTGCATGTAATTGGATTTCTTAATTTCAATGGACAGAAAAAATACATCAATCCTTATATTGTGAAAAAAATAGAAGAAAACCCAGAAGAAAGGCAAAAGTTAAGAGAACTTGAAATAATTGAATTCTGCAATTATATTGACAAGAATAAGGAAAAATTCTCTTCAAATACAGAAAAATACAAATATGTGTTGGAGAAAATTATGAAAGGAAAAAAAGATGAAAAGGCAGAAACTATAGAACATAAGGAGAATGGGGATGAAAAAGAAATTACAGAAATCAATATTATTGATATCATAAAACAGTTGGACAAGGAAGATAAAGGAGTTTCTTATGTTGATGTTCTTGATAAATTCAGTGATGAGCAAAGAGAGGCAGTGGAAACTGTGATTGATTCTTTGCTTGATGAGGGATTATGCTATGAGCCAATAGCGGGAAAAATAAAAGTTCTTTAACCATTACGTTTTATCTTAATTTTTGCACAATAAAAGAGTCTTGCGAAAGTTGCTTCTTTTAATGCATAGAAATCATTATACGCTAATTACATAATTTCCAGATAACAAGCATATTTTTTAACGAAAAATATGGGTAAACTTTCATGAAAGTGTCTGAATTTGTACGCAAGATACAATATATACACAATATACACAATGATAAATAGATAATTATAAATAGTTAAAAAATAATAATTCATTAAGTGAATAAATTATGAATAGAAAAGATGAATTAATTTTATGGTTTGATCAATTAGGGATTGATGATGTTCCTGTTGTTGGGGGCAAAAATGCCTCCTTGGGAGAAATGTACAGTAATCTTACAAAAGAGGGAGTGAATATTCCAAACGGCTATGCTGTCACATCTCATTCTTATGAGTTGCTTCTTGATGAAAGCAACGCAAAAAACAGGATAAAAGAAATCCTTAAAGATTTAGATACAAAAGACATAAATAATCTTCAGCAAAGGGGAAGGAAAGTAAGAGAAGTGCTTTTGTCACTTGAATTCCCGGGAGAATTAAAGCGGGCAATTACAGAAGCATATCACCACCTGGAAAAGCAATATAGCGAAGGTGTTGATGTTGCTGTCAGAAGTTCTGCTACAGCAGAAGACCTGCCTGATGCATCTTTTGCAGGACAGCAGGAAACTTACCTGAATATTAGCGGAGAGGTATCTCTCTTGGATGCATGCAGGAAATGCTATGCCTCATTGTTTACTGACAGGGCTATATCCTATCGTGAAGACAAGAATTTTGATCATTTTAACATCGCTCTTTCTATTGGCGTACAGAAGATGGTAAGAAGCGATATGGCTTCAAGCGGGGTTATGTTTTCTATTGATACAGAGACTGGATTCAACAATGTCGCATTTGTGACCTCTTCTTATGGTCTTGGAGAAAATGTTGTTCAGGGTGCTGTCAACCCGGACGAGTTCTATGTGTTCAAGCCAACATTAAAAGAAGGGAAAAAACCGATTATCATGAAAAAAGTCGGCTCGAAAAAGATAAAAATGATTTACACAAACGACCTAAAACATCCTGTGATAAATGTGCCTACCCCAAAAGCAGACAGGCAAAAATATTCTCTTGATGATGATGAAATATTGACGCTTGCAAAATGGGCGTGCATCATTGAAGACCATTACAGCAAAAAGGCAGGCTATCTAAAGCCCATGGACATGGAATGGGCAAAAGACGGTCAGACCAATGAATTATTTATTGTGCAGGCAAGACCCGAAACAGTCCAGTCAAGAAAAGACGCAAATGTTTATGAAGAATATCATTTAAAAGAAAAAGGCACTGTCCTTGTGAAAGGATTAAGTGTCGGGGAAAAGATAAGCACAGGCAAATCCCATATAATAAATGATGTAAAAAACATCAACCAGTTCAAGGCAGGAGCAGTGCTTGTAACAGATATGACTGACCCCGACTGGGAGCCTATAATGAAAATTGCATCTGCTATCGTCACAAACCGCGGCGGGCGTACATGCCATGCGGCAATCATCTCAAGGGAACTTGGGATTCCATGCGTTGTCGGGTGCGGCGATGCGACAGAAAAAATAAAAAATAACAAGCCCTTAACTGTCTCCTGCACTTCCGGAGAAGAAGGAACTGTCTATGACGGAACGCTAAAATATACTGTTGAAAAAATAAACTTGGGCGACATTCCTGAAACAAAGACAAAAATAATGCTTAATCTTGGATCGCCAGATCAGGCATTCAAATTCTCCTTCCTGCCACAGGAAGGAGTCGGTCTTGCAAGAGAAGAATTTATCATCAATTCTTACATAAAAATCCATCCTATGGCTTTAATGAATTTCAAAAGCATAAAGAAAGATGAAAAGCACAGGAAACTAGTAGAAAAAATAGAGAAATTGACTATCGGCTATGCTGATAAAAAACAATATTTTATTGACAAGCTTGCAGAAGGTGTGAGTACAATTGCTGCTGCATTTTATCCAAAGCCGGTTATTGTACGCCTGTCTGATTTCAAGAGCAATGAATATGCGAACCTGATTGGAGGAACTCTTTACGAGCCGACAGAAGACAATCCTATGATTGGATGGAGAGGGGCTTCAAGATATTATGATAAAAACTACAGGGATGCATTTTCTCTTGAATGCCGGGCTCTTAAAAAAGCAAGAGAAGATTTTGGTCTGACAAATATCAAAATAATGATTCCATTCTGCAGGACGGTTGAGGAAGGAAAAAAAGTGCTTAAAGAAATGGAAAAGAACGGTCTGAAAAAGGGAGAGAATAATTTACAGGTTTATGTAATGTGTGAGATACCTGCTAATGTCATACTTGCTGATGAATTTTTGGATGTGTTTGACGGATTTTCAATTGGTTCTAATGATTTGACGCAACTTACACTTGGGCTAGACAGAGACTCTGAACTTGTAGCTCATATATACGATGAGCGGAATGATGCTGTAAAAAAACTGATAAGAAATGTAATTGAAGTTGCAAACTCCAAGGGCAAATACATCGGAATATGCGGTCAGGCACCGTCGGATTTCCCTGATTTCGCGGAGTTCCTTGTTGAATGCGGCATAAAGACAATGTCTTTGAACCCGGATACAATTGTCAAGACAAGGATGCTTGTTGCTGAAAAAGAGAAGAAAATCAATAGATGATTGTTTGTTTAGCAAACACAAAATTAATCCACGGATGCGGGAATGCAGGAAAATCTCTATGATTTTTTGTACATTCAATTTCATTGAATGACATATGAGAATCCACGAGAAATCAATTGTTTTTATTAGCTATATGAGCAATTCGCCATGAGATAAATCAGGCTGCTGTATCCTCCTTTTGCAATCCCATAAGGGATGTTTAGCCACCAGAAAAGTGTTTTGTTCTCTCCTGTTGAAAGAGGAATATTATCGTAGTTGAGTTTTTGCCAGGATTCAGACATATTTCTTGCCGTGGCAACTGTGTTGTAAATGTTCCATTTTAGTTCATAGACAGGGATGTAATATACTACGCCATCATCGTTTAGAATCCCGTCGTCATTTGTCAGGTTTTCTCCTTTTATCCACAGATATTCTGCTTCCCCGGAATTTGAGTCAACACTAATGTTGTAGTAGTAATTATTGTTTTGAGGTGCCGCGATGCCGGAATCTCCCGGGTCATTAAGACCAAAGTCTACCTCATCAAAATGAGTTGTTATTGTGATGATGATTGCTGACTCAACTGTTGAGTCTGCTGTGTTGTTGTCTGGTATGCTGGCATTAGTTGATTCAAATATAACATCTATTTCATAAGTCTTATGCAAATCTGCTGTTGTATTGACAGTCCAGTTAATATAGCAGATTTCGTCTTTTTCAAGAGGGTTATTTGAACAGTTTTGGGCGTTTGTTCCGGAGGGCAGGTAGAATGGTTTGGCTCCTGTTGTGGTGTTGATGTCTTCATCGGGAAGAGATGTTGTTTTGTTGTATCTTACTCTTGCAGAAACATTTGAGCAGTTGGCATACATGCATACAACACTTGCATTTACAACAAAAGTCCTGTTCTGGGGAACGCTGGTGGTGTCCTCAGGGATAATAATGGTTGGAAAAATACGAGGGTATTTTGTTGTATTTATTGTAATGAATTGCCTCTGGCTCTGGTTGGAGTTTCCTGTCGTGTTTTGAGCCCAAACAGTATAATTATAGGTGTGATCAGATAAACCAGTCATGTTTATATACCAGTTCGTTGTTGAAGAATTATCCATTGTGATATTTGTAAATCCGGATGCGTTGCCCCATTCGATTAATGCCTGATTTAACGGTTCGTCAGATGTTATATTAATGTAGGTATACTTATCGTTTGTTGTCGTTCCATTATTTTCTGTAGGTAGGACAAAAGTGACCGTCGGGATGGCGTAAGAAAAAGGAATAATAACAGCAATCAAGAGTCCCAAGTACAATAAAATACCTTTTATCATATTATCTCTTTATATTTTCTTTTACCATGCTATTGGGCATAACTCTTGCGTTTGACTCTATCAAAACACCAGGCATAAAATTTACATTTGTCCCGACGTCAATATCATCCCCGCATATTATTCCAAGACTTGTAATTCCTGTATTTATGTGCTTCTTTTTTGCTTCGATAAAGCACTGGATTTGAGGACGTATGCCTTGTTTTCTAAACAGGCGGTTTGAAGTTATGCATCCTGCCCCAAACCTACAGTTTTGTCCTATTACTGAGTCGCCGATATAACTTCTGTGAATTGAAGTACCCGAATAAATAACTGAATTCTTGATTTCGCTGTGTGCCCCGACTACAACATCATCTTCTACATTTGTATAATCCCTTACAACTGAATGATTTCCGATAACGCAGTTGTCCCCAACATAGACATTGTTTTTTACAATAGCCCCTTCCATCAGGATTGTGTTTTTTCCTATATAAACATTTTTGCCGATTATCGCGGATTTGGCTATCTTCGCGCTTTTGCTGATGCCGGGTTTTAAAAAAGAATCAAAAATACTGTTTTTTATCGCAAGAAGATGGAAAGGATATTTTATGGAATTTAATTCTTCTTTGATTATTTTTACCTCCACCTTATTACTTTCAAGAAGGATGTTGAGAGCTTCTTCAAAATTATATTCTGATGGTTTTTGATTATCCAGAATATTGAGAAATTCTTTTGACAAATGATAGAGACCTACTATCCTGGTATCTGACGGCTCTTTTCCTTTCGCGGGTTTTTCAACTATTTTTTTGGGCTTGTTGTTTTTGAATTCAAAGATACCGTATAATTGAGGGGTGGTTGTTTTTTTCCCAAGCAAGACGTCTTTGTTGTCGAGCATTTTTTTCATTAATGTGTCGCAGGCAAAGTGGTTTGGGAAAACAAGAAAAAAATCATCATTTATCTGCTTTTTGGCGCAAAGTAGTGCATTTCCCATCCCGCCGGGATTTTTTTGCTCTGCAAAACTAATGTGTATTTCTTTTTTCCTGTATTTTTCAAAATCAATTGCTTTTTCGTTGAAGTCCGGTCTTTTTACTATTATTATGTCTTTTGTGATTTTTGAAGCTGAGTCTATTGTGTATTCCAGCAGGGTTTTGCCGCATATTTTGCTGAATGACTTGTGTTTGTCCTGTCCAAGTGGCCAGAATCTTGATGAATTCCCGCCGCATAAAATTACTGTCTGCATATTATTTCCTGGTTTTGATATTTAAAAATGTATTAAACTTCTTCTGCGTTCCGCTTACTTCCCGGATATTTATTATTATTTTGCAATTGTTCAGTTCTTTTATGTTTGCAAGTGCAAATTCTACCTGCTCTACATGATTGTAGTTGCACATCACGATAAAATAAACTTCTTTATTTTGCTCTTTTACCTGGATTATTTTTGCATTTGTTTTTGCTGAGCCGATATCGCCGTATAAAGAAAAAATTTGTTTTGATAGAGTTATCCTAATTTCTTTGCCTGCGTCCATGCCTTCTTTTTTTTCGACATTTATCAGCCTGCATAGGAGATATCTTTTTTTGTCTCGCATGGATTTTGGAAGCATAAGGACACTTTGCTTTTAAGTTTAAATATATAATGATTTATATATTCTTATGAGAAAAGCTCAAGTTTTACCCCTTAGTCTAATCGTGATAACGTTAATTCTTACTATTTATTATGTCGGCGGGACATTTTTCAAGGATGTCTCTCTCACAAAACAAGAAACAATGAATTATTATGTGGAAAATGCAAATGAAAACGTGCAATTGATTAAACAGGCATTTGAAAAAACGGCATTATTCTGGGGGGTTATGAAAACTGCGGATGAGTTGGCTGAGAGCGGGGGAATTAGCAGTGCTGACCTTGCCCTCGGTGCTGCAGACTCTGATAATTTCTGCCCACGGATGAACACTTCTTTAATAGGAGGAGAGAATATACTATACTGGGCATTGGCAGGAAACAAGAGGATTGTAAAAAGAGTGCCTTTTATATATTATCTTGACAAAGAAACAACCGCCTATGATGTTACATTTCCTCTCCTTAATAAAGCCCAGCACGAGCAATATCTGAAAGATGTATCTAATAAGGTTTACAATTTGTCTATGACTATCCAGGTGTTATTCCTGAAACATGGAACAGTCAACATCACTTTTAACCAGGATACGAGATATGCCACGTATATTATTGATGATACAGAAAAAGACGGGATTTATGAAATAAATTTCTTAAATGATAGTTTTATTCGCTCAACAAATGATGTTGATATAAGCATTAGAGGGGAAGATACAGCAGGAAACGTTGAAAAAATCGCAAAAATAAAGCAGATTGTCGTCTCAATATATAATGGGACTGTTGTTTTTGGACCTAATTCAATATTAAACAGTCACCTTACTGCCCCTGTAGCAAACCTTAATACAGAACTTGGCATAAATGCAGACGAAGAGATAAAAATATCTGTAGGCACTTTTGATGGTTCTTTTTCAAGAAAAACAACAAGTCCTAACAGTCCGGTATCTTCGCTTATGTGGGCAAGTGATGTGGGAATTGTCGCTACAATGAAAGATCCTTTTGATGATTCTGTTGATGCAGTCAAGATCAGGAGTAGGGGTCTTGTTGATGAAGATGTGTATATTCGGTACTGGTACCTGTACGATGCAGGGATTTATTTTATAAACAATCTCGATGGATTGGTCAAGGCAAGGATTTGGGATAGGTTAAATACACTTGAGGATTATTATACAGACGTAGGTGATCAAGTTTGTGGGAAACCCGGGTGTCAAGTCAATGATAGTAGCACACGATCTTATTCAGAAGAGGATATTTATGATGAAATAGATGCCGGTCTTTCAGCATTAACTACTCGTCTAAATAATGCGTATAGTTCTGCGGGCATAGAGTGGAGTGTATCTGCACCAAGAGCAATGCTTGATGATACGTCATTAGATACCAATTATAAGCATATGTGCAGTTCTTCTGTTGAAACAAATAGAACTGGCAATATAGTATATAAAGACAGTTACTTGAGCAAATGCACTCAAGACGGGACGTTATGTGGTGGGAAAACATGCATTAGAAGGAAGTCCTGTCCTACTTGTTATTACACTGTTGGGTGGCAGAATAAAAAATATAATACATGCACTTATTATTATGGTCATATATATATTGTAAAAAATATCCCTGTCCTTGTAGAAATAACAGACACAAAATATCAAATTACTGACTCAAACGGGAATCAAAAAAATCCTACGATTAAATTCTTTGCAGAGATAGATAAAGTACAAGACAATTGCTGCAATAGCGGCAATACAGTATGCAGTTCATTAAGAAACAGCCATTGTTCAAATCCGTATGGGAAAATAACTCCTGTTGCGCCTCCAGAGGTAAATCTTCCTCTTAATATTACCGATGTATTTGTATCTGATATAAATGAAAACAATGTGACAATAAACTGGCAATCAACAAAGGATGCCACTTCTGTGCTCGTGGTTAAAAATTCATTGGGTGCTACTGTCTATTCCCATGCATATTCTTTAGATACTTTATTTGACCAAATAGTGACTGGTCTTGCAGAGGATCAGGTGTATACTTACGATATCACTGTAACTTCCGGGGCAGTAACAGATTCCTATTCTGATACGTTCACAACACATAAGACAGATACTCCTCCTTCACCCGATCCTTTTTGCACCATAACAATAAATCCTCCTGTTGGTGGAGCTATCCTTTCGGGAACTGTAACTATAACTGCAACAGTAACCTGTCCTCCGGCCATAGGCAATATAGTTGCGGCAGATAATGTTTCATTTATGCTGGAGCAAGATTACGCACCAACCAGTTCTGCCTTGGCAGGACTAACAGCGACATATAATCTAAATTGGGACTCTGAAGTAATATTAGAGGATGGATGGAAAAATATAAGCGCAAAATTCACAAAAACTGGGAAAAGTGTAAATGATAGAATTCTTGTGATATTGAACAACGGTCAGGTTACATTGAATGTCAATGATATTGAAATAATACAGATGTCACTCACAACAGTAGATGTTATCGTTGACTTAAACAAAGGCAGTCCGATGGTGACAACTCCTAAGCTTCTGAACCCAGATGATACAGACACGGGCATAATCCCTACTGAATCGCCTGCCAATACATATACATTTAGTCTTGCTGGTCTTAGTCCAGACACACACTATCCTACCACCGGAGCTAATGATAATTATACTTTTTATGCAACTGATGGAGCAGATATAGTGGAGAGGAATATTTCATTTACAACAAACCCAAAAATTACCATTTCTACACTGGATACAACAGCAGAGGTTGTTGTTGAGACTACCCGGTCTGCATTAACCATGAAATTAGAAGATCATAATGGTGTTGGTGCAGGACCGCCGAACCAGATAGGAAACATATATACTTTCAATCTTAATGGGCTCAGCGCAGACACTCGCTATCCTCACCCAACAGATATGACAAAATTTTATACTCTTAAAATAAATGATGCCGGAACAATAGAGGAATGTGATAGTCTTTGGTTCCAGACAAAGACATCATGCAAAATAGAGATAATAACGCCTTCTTCCGGGATTGTTAAAGGAATAAAGACAATACAAGTAGATGTAACGGAATGTCCTAATGATATTACGGAAAATGTTAATGTTATTGTTAATGGTGGGGTTTTTTCAACAGTGATTAGTCCATCTTTTACTGGTCCAGACCACACGAAATCAGAATACATAACTTCATGGAATACCGCTATGGATGTAAATGGAACTTATGATCTTGATGCTTCTTTTACAAAGTTAGGCAAAACAATAACCGATAGTATAATTGTAACAATAGACAATTGAATCAGACAAAACAAGATAGGATGAGTCCCAGAACCACGAAAACAGACAGATTAATTGTTTTTTGTATCTTTAATGTATCAATACCACCTGCTTTTAATTTTTCAATATCCTGGTGTGTTATTGGTCGAAAAGGAGAGATGACCTCTTTTTTATTCATGTAATTGTTCATCATCTTCTGACGGAAAATTGAATTTATGAACATTGGAATATTCTGCCTCGTGAATTTTTCTTTTGTTCGGATTACAAACTCCGCGGGAATCATGCCGGCTCGCAACTGGTTTGTCGGGCACCATATTGAAAAAGAATCTGTGATTACATTAAATGCGAAAACAGCAAATAGCAAGACCAGGGAATTTTCCAGTGAAGCAATTGAATTCAATGCAATGAAAAAATACATATCTGCAAGGAAATAAAGCAGCATTTTGTTTTTATTCAACAATTTCATTGTTTTGTTTTTGCCCATCCTGTTCAAAAAAACCTCTATGCAGAAGAATAAAAGGGCAGATAAAATAAAGGAGATTCTTTGGTTTTTCAATACGACCATGAAAAGGGAATTGTAAAAGAACATTGCAAGAAAAAAAGAATAATAATATTCTATCTGCTTTCTTGTTTTGCTGGGGTATTTTACCTGCTCCTCTTCTTTGTAGAATATTGTTTTTTTGGAAAGAGAGTATAGAAATACATAAGCAAAATACAAAATTACTGTGTTTTTAAGTACGCTTTCTGCGATGTATGGGTTTGGGTTAAAGAAGAACAAAACCAAGACTCCGGTAAAATAAAGGGTTGCTGTCTTTCTGCCCATTACTTTTAGAAAAACCAAAATCAGGCAAATCAATATTAATTTTGCCATGACAATAAATAATGGTGGTATAATCATAATCTATTCTTCTGTCTTCAATATTGCCTTAAAATAGTCAATATATTTTTTATCATTTAGTCTTTTGAACAGGTAATCCAGTATGACTTTATTTACATAACAGTCGAAATCGCCCGGTGTTTTTGCGACAAAACTCCCGTAAGTGGCATAAGTCATGACAGCACAGTTTCCGCAGAAATTATTGTATGCGCATGTGTCGCACAATGGCTGGAATTCCTGTGTGCGTGTTCTCAAATCCAGAGTATCCATTACAATCTGGCTGAAGGTTGTTGTCTTTATATTCCCTACTTTCAATTCAGGTATGCTTCTTGCAATGTCGCAGGGATAAATATCTCCGTTTGGCGTAATGGAAACCTGGGTCATTGCCGCTCCGCAGGGCATTCTCATACACATATATCTTTTTACAGGAAAGATTATGTTTTTTATAAATGTAGTTATGTTTCGGTCTGCCATCAGGTATTTTTTTTCGTTGAATAAAAAGACGCAATACTCAAATGAGTCTTTCAAAAAGTCTGCAAATTCTTTTTTGCCCGGGGTCAAATAAGTGTTTTTTTTGCCCCTGCCCAGCTCATTTACGGCGCGCAGATAAATGCCGTTTCTTCCCAGTTTTATGTACTCGTCAATTATTGCCCTTGCGCCAACATCAATTGATTTTTTTGTGATTGTGGGCATTGTGCCCACTGTTCTTTTTCTTTTTTCAAAATAATCGCACCACTTCACTACTGCATCATAACTGCCTCTTCCGTCAATAAAACTTCTTTGGGCATCATGAAGTTCTCTTGGACCGTCAAGGGATGAAGAAAGACCTATGTTGTTTTCCAGGATGTAATCTGCTATTTCTAGGTTCATCAGGGTGAGATTGGATACGATTGTTGCGCTTGCAAGGGTCTTGTTGTATTTTTTTTTCCTTTTGTTGAATTCTTCCAGGATATATTTTATTTTGTCAAACCTCAGCAATGGCTCTCCGCCCTGGAATTCAATTGTTATGTTCTTGTGGGGGAGATTTAGGATAAAATCAAGATATGCCTCAATTGTCCTGTCGTCCATGTCCAGATTCTCTTCTTCCCTGGTTCCGGCATTTGCATGGCAATAAAGGCAACCCAAATTGCACCTGTGTGTGAGATTGACAATGCAATTCATAAATATGGATTTGTTCTGCATGTATTGCATACCAGTAAGAGCAATAACATCTTTTGTGTTTTGTGTGTCAAGTAAAATCTTGTTTTCGACTAGCTTTTTTGTCCAGTTCTTATTTTGCCTGTATTGACCATTATTTAATGCCCTATACTCTTTTTCAGACAGCAATGCATAAGTTCCGCATCTGGTTGTTACCAAAAACAGGTCTTTGTCTATTTTCCTTGAAAAATACTCGTTTAGTACTGGTTCCATATTGCATCATTTGTCATTGTCTGGGGTTAAACTCACCTATCCCATATTCTTTTATGTAGTTTGACCAGACGCCGTCGCATTTAGTCCTGTAAAATGAACAGGTTTTGCATATGTTGTTGTTTGCAGCTTCCTGGCTTTCTCTATCATACAAAGGCATTCTTTTTTGCCTCAATGAATTTATGTTTTTGTAATTTTTTAAAACACAGATAGGGAACATGTCTACCTGACAATTTATTTTTTTTGATTTTGCAAAGTTTATTGCAGAATCCATGTAAGGGGCTACTTTGCCTGCTTTTATAGAAAGTATTTTCTTGTTTCTTATTGCAGAGCCGTTTATACTTAGGAAACTAAAAATAATGCTTGTTTTGCCGGGGAATCTCGTGTGTAGAAAATCCACTATGTCTTTTAGATATATGTAATTCATCTTATGCATGACTATCTTTATTATTATGGCGCAATTGTTGTTTACTAAGTTCTCAATGCCATTTAGTGTTTCGTTGAAACTTCCCTTTCTTTGTGTGATTTTGTCATGCAGTTCTGCATTGTGCCCGTGAATATCAATGCAAAAACGAGTTATTCCTGCTTGAATTATATTTTTCGCAAAAATATCATCCTTTAATTTTCTGCCATTTGTAGTTATGGAGACATTGTCTGTGTATTTTTTTATGTGTTTTATCAAAGGAATTATGTCCTTAAATATTGTCGGCTCTCCGCCCATCAATACAATAGAATCCTGTTTTCTTAATTTAAGCAAATCAATCTTTTCCTTTATTTTTTCCGGGGTCTTGTCGTTGGATGGGTTGTTTCCGTTTTCAGAGCAAAAAAGACAGTCATTATTGCATGCGCCGCATACATCAAAAACGATTGTTTTCTTATTTTCTTTTTTTTCCTGCTTTAATTCGCCTGTTCCAAACGCATCATAATAGCTGGACCATGTGCCATAGCATTTTTTGTTCAAATCGCATGAATAACATTCCGGGGCAGCTCCATGTTCATCTGTTTTATTCTGCACTTCCTTTGAAGGTGACCTATATAGGGAAACTGTGTCTGGCTGCTGCCCGGCATAATTCCGATATTCCTTACTAAGAACGCACAAAGGAATAGAATACAAAACCATGTTGATATTATATTTATTTGCGATATCTATTGCCTTATAGACATAAGGAATATAATCTGTAAAGGAAACTGCAACTTTGTCTTTAGATGCCAGTGCCATCCCCCTGATATCCAGCCCGTTTATTGACATATTCTTTACTGAAGGGAAATTCTTTGCGACAAACTCGACAATCTGCGGCATGTCTTTATAATTTAGCTTTGTGACTATTATTTTTACAGTTACAGGAACATTTAGTTGGGATAAATTTTTTATTCCCTGGTGGGTCTCTCTAAAACTCCCTTTTACCTGTGTGAGTTCATCGTGTTTTTCCTCTTTCCAGTGATGCAATGCAGTAATGACGCTTCTTATATTGTATCCTGAAAATTCTCCGGCAAATGCAAAATTGCAAAATCTCCTGCCGTTTGTAAGCAGAGAGTAATGCAAATAAGGATATTTTTGACCCAGGTATGATAAAATATACAAAAAATCTTCTCTTACTGTCGGCTCACCACCAGAAAGTTCAATAAGCCCAATGTCCTTGTTTTTTTCCAGGCGATTATTAAAGAAATCCAAAACTTCTTTTTTTGTCATATTCTTATTCCTGTTGGAATGCGCATCCACAACACAAATAAGACAATTATTATTGCACCTGTATCCGAGCGCGCAATAGCATTTTGTAAACATAGCCTATAACCACCTAAGAGACCATGTATTGGAATGCCTGGTCCAGTTGCACCAGTCGCTCCAGTCGCACCAGTCACACCACTGCGCCCAGTTACTCCATCCAGCATGATGCGTGTTTTTTACAGAAGGGTTTGTGCTATTATTCCACCCGGAAACGCAGGTTGATGCCTCTGCCTCCGGTGAGCTGGAAAGCAGATATCCTGCTGCTGCACCTAAAAGGACAAGCCCTGTAATAACTCCTGTTTTTTCATCATTACTCAGGTAATTCAGAGAAAACATAGCTTTCTTGTTTTCAAGCTTGTTTTTTATCTTTTTTATTTTATCTGCAAAAGCCATATAAAAGCATAATATTTAATTATTTAAATTTAATTCATTCAATATACTTATGAAAATTGCAATAATAGGAACAGGACTTACTAATTTTGGAGAACATTGGGACAAAAACCTCTCTGATTTAGCATTTGAAGCAGGAATACAGGCAATAACAGATGCAGAAATTACCAGCAAGGATATTGACTCAATGTACCTGGGGAATATGAGTGCCGGAAGATTCACAGGACAGGATCATCTCGGGGCATTTTTTGCAGATAAAATCGGATTGACTGTTCCTTCCACCCGTATTGAAGGTGCATGTGCCTCTGGTGCTCTTGCACTTCGATGCGGTATAAATTCTATACTTGCCGGTGAATCAAAGGTTGTAATGGTGGGTGGTGCGGAAAAAATGACGGATGTTTCCACTGCCAATGTCACAACAGGGCTCATGGGTGCAGGAGATGAAGAATGGGAAGGTGAAGTCGGCGCAACGTTTCCTTCTCTTTATGCTCTGATGGCTCAAAGATACATCCATGAGTTTGGTGCAAAAAAAGAGTATATTTCTTATGCAGCGGTAAAAAATCATTATCATGCTTCTATGAATCCTACTGCCCAGTTTCCAAAAGAAATCACGCTGGATACTGTTATGAATGCTACTATGGTAGCAGACCCGCTAACTTTATTTGACTGTTCTCCTATTACTGACGGCGCAGCAGCAGTAATTATTGCAGATGAGGCGACCGCAAAAAAATATACGGATTCTCCCATATATATTACTGCCTCTACACAGGCACAGGACACTTTAGCCCTCCATAACAGGAAAAGCCTGACGACATTGAATGCAACTGTGATGGCAGGGAAAAAAGCATTGGCTCAGTCAAACAAGACAATAAAAGATATTGATTTGTGCGAAGTCCATGACTGCTTTACGATAGCAGAAATCCTTGCAATAGAGGACTTGGGCTTCTTTGAGAAAGGAAAAGGTGCTCTTGCAACATACAATAAAGAAACTACGCTAAACCATGGAGAAGTAACAATAAACTCTTCCGGTGGACTTAAAGCATGCGGACATCCTGTGGGGGCAACCGGAATAAAGCAGATTGTTGAAGTTGTAGAACAATTGAAAGGAACCTGTGGGAAGAGACAGGTAAAGGATGCAGAAGTCGGCATGACACACAATGTCGGCGGAAGCGGGGCAACTGCGGTTGTTCATGTTCTTGAAAAATAATCCCCTAAGAAGTGATTTGTTTGGGTTTGTGCGTACTGTCTCCTAACTATATCGCGGCACAAAAGTAATCATGGAAGTTTCCTTGAGATATGCAATACTTCCAAGATTTTTTTCTTGTTTTCTTACGATTATGCAACAACAAAAAAATGCAAGTATTGTGGCGTGATATACTAGCAGAATACATAAATACTATCAAATACCAATTATATTTTTTTGCATTATTTATGTGTTCTGCTATATTCTTTTGTGTAATCCTAAATTAGCAAACAATATAAATAATTCAAAAGCAGGATTATTATAAAACTGGCAACAAATGCCTTGAGCAAATCCTCTTTTTGGGCATATTCCTGCTTGTTGTAATAAATTAGTGCAATTAGAGCCGAAGCGAAAATTATCCAAAACCAGTATGTACTGCATGTTTTAGCAGAAACATCTTTTGATATTATGTTGTCTCCATCCTCTGTTGCTATTCCTGCCGGTGAAATATCAGAAGTCACAATAATAAATCCGGTTTTGTATATTTTTTTTCCCCTTACATCAAGTGCTATTTTTACCTTGTATTTCCCGTCCTTTATTTCCTCTCTGTCCCTCCACAATACTGTGCTTTTTCTTAGGTCACTATCTCCCAATAACATTGTTCCTAAATTTTCCTTTTCAAAAATAATATCATCATACTCATCATATATTTTTATTGCTTTTGCTTCAAAAGGCACTGTGATTGTTCCTGTGTTTTTAACATGATAATCCACATATACGGAATTCTTGTTTGTTCTTCGCCCTTCTATCTGGGAAATTTCTCCATCTATTGAAACTTTTCCCGGGACCCTGAATATTATCGATGGTCTTGTAAGGGCAACCAAATTAACGGTTGGTCTTCCTATCTTTTTGGGTAAATTTGAACTCATAGAAATGGATAACACATGAATTCCCGGCTCTGCATCCAATGGAACAGATATTTTTACAGGGATGACTGCATTTGGGTCGAGGTTATATTCTTTAGGAACAGGAATACTAACTGATGAGGAAGAACTAAATTTTATATTGTCTTTTATTTCCACCCACGAAGATACATCTTCAAATGAAAGTTCCATAGGATCGTATTTGAATTTTTCCCCTGTTCCGGACTCCATAAATATATTATGGTGGGGTTGAATATAACTGGTGCTTAAAACTATCTTTTCCTCAGAATCTGTAGCTACAAATATATAATTCGTTATAATTTCTCCTTTTGAGATTGTCCCGAAATTTGAAATGAGAGGCGTTGCACCCACAGAATAGCCGGATGCATCAAAAGAAAATAAATACATTGCTGTAATGGCAAAATAAATAAAAAACTTTGATTTAAACATAGATACTAAAAGAACCAATGTTTTTATAATTATCCGGTATTATCCGGCTCTGTGTCTGGTTCAATTAATTTTATTTTGAAAAACCGCTCCAGCTTGCTTATTGTTGAATCATCAGGAGTAAATTCCCCATGCTCTATTTTTTTCATAATGCTTTCTTTGATGTTGAGCTTATTGGCAAGATCCTTTATTGTAAGTCCCTGCTGCTGGCGTTTTTTCTGAATCAATAGGTTAAAATTGCCTTTCAATTCTCTTTCATTTTCAGAAAAAATATCCTCTTTGTCTTCTGATTGTTTTTCAAAAACATATGGTTTGCTTTCCGGCTCTTTTTCTATTACTTTGCCCCGATTAGCACAATTTGGGCACACATACATAGAACTTCCTTCAATTTCACAATTAATTAATTCCCTGCATTCCTTACTACAAATTTCACACTCTTCCATAAAAACACCTTTATGGTCTGAGTGAGACTTGAACTCACGACTTCTGCGTTATCAGCGCAGCGCTCTAACCAAACTGAGCCACCAGACCGTTTTTTGGCAGTGTATGCTAATTCAATCCCCCTATGTATTTTTTGCATGAGTAGAGGTTGTGAAAAAAGATTCCCCTACTGACCAACTGAGCTACAAGACGGTTTTATTGCTTTAACTACCAAGTGATTAATTAAGAATTATAATTTTAAATAATTACTTTTATCTGATTGATATGGATAAAATCTACGATTTACTTGTCTGCCCGGAAAATACCACTAAAGAAGAACTTGACAAATTCGTCGAAATTGGACAGGAACTGAACCTATCCGGGTTGTGTTTTTGTTTTAAAGGAGAATCAATAAAAGAAGCAGATAATATGAAATCTATTGTTGAAACAATGAAGAGAAGCAAAAAAACAAAGATGGAAATTTTCTTTGGAATCATAATCTCTGAGGCAAAAAAAGAAAAGATGATTCAAAAAATAAATTTATTTAGAAATATGGCGGACATAATCGCAGTAAAAGCACTCAACTCTCCAATGCAAAGAGCAATATGTGAAAATAAAAAAACAGATTTGCTTATCCGGAATTATGTTGTTGCGCCTGAATCACATAAAGAAGGGTATTTTGACAAAATCATGACGGATTTATGCAAAAAAAACAATGTCGCAAATACCATATTGTTTTCTGATTTAATAACATTTTATAAAACAAAAAGAGCAAATTACATTAAATTCGTAAAAAGTGATTTGATGCTATTTAATAAAAGAAAAGCACCTTTTGTTGTTGTGAGTGCCGCAAAGACTCCTTCTGAATTAAGAGATGCTTATTCTTTGCTGTCCATTGTAAAAATATTTGAAAAGGACAATGAATACAGGAAAACTATAGGGAATAACTCAGTCAACATAATAGAAAAAATAAAAGCGAAAATGAGTGAAAATTACATCTCAGAAGGAATAAATACTAAAAATATATAAATGTAAACAAATAATAAGATTATGGTGCCGCATTTAAAAGGAATTCTGGATCAAATTATAGATATATCTAATTTAAAACTTGGGATTTACCAGTCTAAAACAAAATATATCGCGGAATTCGGCTTTTATTCCATGATTGCTTATTTTACGCCTATTCTTTTTATGCATCATCAGTTGTACACAGGTGTACTTGTAAATTCTATGCTTATTGCTGGTGCGCTATATATGAAAGGGAAAAATCTGATTCCTCTGATAGTACTTCCGAGCGTGGGTGCCTTGTCACAAGGGTATTTGTTTGGCTCTCTTGGTGTTTACCTGTTTTATATGCTGCCTTTTATATGGGTCGGCAATGCACTCCTTATATTTTTAATAAAAACAGTTTACCTGAAAAAGAAAAAACATTTCGTCTCAGGGATATTATTTGGAAGCGCATTGAAAAGCGTTTTTTTATTTGGTTGTGCTTTTGCCTTATTTTCTGCAGGTATGGTGCCAAAAATGTTCCTTGTTGCATTTGGAACTATGCAATTCACAACTGCCTTTTTTGCAGGAATGGTCATATGGCCATTGAATGAATTGCGCTTAAAGCTAAATAAAAAAGCATTATCCGGATAATTATGAAGAAAACTACTATAAAAAAAACAATTGGTTGTGTTGAAATAATAACCCTAAAAGGGACTCTTTGTTCAAAAAAAGTTGTTGCTCTTATCGATACCGGCGCAACATACACATGCATCGACAAAAAAATAGCAGAAGAAATCGGATTTGAAAAAATTACAAGGCACATAAAAATTAAATTAAAAGCATCTGAAGAAAATTTCGTGAGGCGACCGGTCATAAAAACATGTGTGGGGCTGGATGGAGCTGTCTTTGATGTAGAAGCAAATATTGAAGACCGGTCTAATATGACCTTTCCTGTAATTGTCGGGAGAAATGTATTGTACAATCATTTCCTTGTTGATGTTGAAAAAAACAATACTTCATTTATTATAACTGAACAAAAAGATTCCTTTGGGGAAAAAATCAAGGATTTGACTGAAAATTAAGATTAAATAAATTCCAAAAGTATATAATATCAATATGTACTTATATTTATAGGGAAATGTGAATCATATGTCAAATAAATGTGTTAAGTGTGGAAAATTGCATCCTGACGATGCAAAATATTTGATTAATGGGTGTGATGTGTGTGGCGCAAAGTTCTTTTTTTATGTTAATGAAAATGATGAGAAAAAAGCAGAAAAACTATCTGCAAATTTGACTAAAAAACAAATTACTGAAATGGAGAGGGATGTTCGCGCTATCATCAAAAATAAAAAAAATGATATTCTTGTGTTGAGTATTGAAGCAGTAAGGGTTTTGTCGCCGGGAAAATATGAATTGGATTTAATTAATTTGTTTAATCAAAAACCTCTTGTTATTAAAATAGGCGAGGGGAAATATCGGATTGATATGACGGAAATACCTCGAAAAGAGAGATGAAATGTTTGTTTATTGGGATTAGGAGTGGTTTCTGTAGTCTTACGGAAATTGTTGGAAATTGTGTTCCTTATGCTTACGACATTTTTCTGCAGTCTTACGGAAATTGCGTGCAGAAAAATACCATGAAAATCGCTGGGCTTACGGTGTTACCGCGCTTTTCAAGGTTAAAAAGGGTTCACTGCGGAATTCACTCCTAGGTGAATTCCTTTGTTACTCCTTTTTAATCCCGTCGCCCGGACTTGAACCGGGAACAACTCGGTTACTGCTAACCAAATGCCTGCTGGCAAAAAGCGCAATGCACTCTTCTACAGCCGAGCACTCTACCAATTGAGTTACAACGGGGTATGTATATAATAGGTGTTAATTTTTAAAACATAATCTATCGTTATAAATATATATGAGATACAAAACAATTGTAAAAAATAAAAAAGAGCAGTCCATCATTGCAAAAACAAGGATTGAGCTTTTATATGCGCTGGCTTTGGATTCCTTGAGAAAAAAAGATATTGTTTTGGCAAGAAACAGTATAAAAAACATGATAAAAATCTCAAGAAAAAATAAGATTTCATTGAAAGATTACAACTGGTTTTTCTGCAAAAAATGCTTTGAGCCTTATGGTGTGGATACGATTGATATTTCTACAAATAAACATACGAAAACGCTAGATGTTCTTTGTAAAAATTGCGGATATGTCCGGAGAAAGCCATTGCAAAAAAATATTAATTCATAGGGCTTCTTTTAACGGCTTGTATAAAACATACGCTCGTGGATAAATCCCCGTTAGAAATATCCTTAAATTTTACTGTAAGTTTCTTTCTTTGGATTCCTGAATTTAGTGTTGTTTTAATATCACGTATAATTTTAAAACCATTTTTATTTAAAAGATGCATATGGGTGGAATGCGGTGCTCTGTTTATTAAAAATTTTTTTCTTCCTGTTATGAATTTCCATTCAAAATCAGAATAAGTCCAATGTCCATTCCATCTTCCTGATGTTCCGTGAGATTTAAAATCAATAGTATGGCTCATAAAACCATTTGGCTTCAACCATTTATACATACTTTCATAACTATGATTTAATTCAGTTACATGTTCCATAACTGCCTGAGAATATATCATGTCCACTGATTCTGGAATTATTACATTTGTATCATTCCAAGGTATAAAATATTTAATGACTATTTTTCCTTTGTCCTCATTTGGGTTTACAAGTGCATTTCTTATGGAATCTAATCTTTTTGAATTTAACATTTTTTTAAGATGTTTTTCTGTTAAAATTTGTATTGGAAACTCATAATTATCTAAGTCTGGTTTGACTCGAGGATATTCATCTGGACCAGGTATATTTTCTTTTTTTTTAAACAAGTCCGCTAATTCTTCAAATATCTTAATGTTTTTCTCCTTATTCCAGTATTTTACTACATCAAGAGCATAATATTTATCTGCTCCGCAAATTAAAGCTGCAATTCCAACGCCCAATGAATCGCCCGGTCCAAGTTCTGCAATAGTTGAAGGAATTTTAAAACCGTTTTTATGGGCCAAACAAAGATGTCTTAGCCAAATAGAGTAACAATATCTTGCTTCATCAGTACCGCCTGTACTTTTATGTAAATTTATAATTTTTTCTATACCAGGTATATTTTTTATTATTGATTTTATTAATAATTTAAACCCAATCATTATCTAAAATTAGTATATGCAATTAAATAATTATTCTTTCTTCCTTGATATTTTTGAGCATTATTGTTAACATTTCAACAAATAAATCTGCAAAACCCCAGAATATCCTATGTAAAAACTACAGATATGCCAAAATAAAAACCCCTTGCAAACACGATTTTACTGATTTAATAACTATAAAGTGACGTTTCTTCTGACTCATCCAAAATACTTGTTTTTTCTGATTCAGTATTGTTGTCGATATTATTTTCTTTTATTAACTTAAATATCTTTATTTCTTCATTGTCAAAGACTTTTTCCAAAAAAGGAATATTGTGACCATCAAAAATATACAACCTTGCAAAATTTGAAATCCCGGGAGTTTTTGTCGGATATGGAATGTATGTGCCGTATTTTGAAAACAGCATGCAGAAATCAGCTACATTGCTTGTTTCGTTCGGAGCTAAATCAACAAGACCATCTTGAGTGCATAAGTATTTTATTTTCATATTTTGCATTCCCTGCGTCAGCATTATATTTCCCATCAAACCGCCGTTTTCATTCAAAGGAACCGAAATGATGCCTCCTCCGAAATTAAATATTGCAACAGTTATGTTGTTTTTCTTTTCCAGTTGTGGTTGAGGTAATGGCGAAAAATAATTCTCTGGCTTCTTGAATAAGTTGTCCTCTTCATAATAGTCGTTCTGTCCGGCATAATGACCTATCCTGCTCATCATAGGGTACTTTCCAATTAATGTCCTGTCTACTACCATATAGTCTGCCTGGTACTCTATCATCAAATCTTTTATGTGAGTTATGTTTGTATCTGTAAACATTTGTGCAAGATGCTCATTTACTGTATTATTAGCATTCATTCCATCTGCTGTACTTCTTCTGTTACCTGCCGTCTGGAACCAATATCCATAATCCCACCAACTCATGATTGCCGCATCTTCGGGCGTATTGTGTTTCATCCACTTCATTGATTCCTGCCATTTTGAATCAAATGTAAGCCCTGTGTATTTGTTTACAACATAAGCAGAAGAAATATTTACAGAGATAAAACACACGGCGATAAAAATAACAGCAATTGCTTTTGCAAAGGGAATTATATTAATTGTCTCATCCTCTTCATTTTGAACATCTTCTTTTTTTGAAGAAGAACGTTCTTTTATTTTTTCAAAAAAATCAATTGTTTTTTGGTTTTTAATTAAACTCCGGCTTCCCTCATATAAATATGAAGCACCCATCCCTGCCATTATACAAAAAGGAGCTCCCAGAATAAACATGACTCTTATGTACTTTAATGATCCGTGGATGGATGAAGCCATCCATAAAACAATTAAAATGATGCCAATATTTGTACTGTAAAATGAGATAAAAAACACAAAAGCAATCAGACCGTAATAAAAATTAAAGTAACCTAAAAGAGGAACAGCAATCAATGCAAGATAAAAGATATCTTTATTTTTATATTCTCCTCTCTTTTTATACAACTCATAAAATATAAATATCAAAAATATCCATAATAGAGAAGTTACGCTAAAATAAGACAGGATTGTTCCTGGTATGTTGTAGGACTTGTCCTGATTGAACAAAGGAGTATTCAAAACCTGTTGCATATAGCTTATTCCTGAAGCAACACTAAATTGATTTTCTATTTGCGCAAGAGATCCAGGGGCATTTTCTGCAACAGTCGTGGTAGACACACCCTTTTCTAAAGCCACAAGCCCTGTTACTGACTTAATTAAACCAGCACATGAAGGAATAAAAAAAGAGCCGATAAATACCATAAAAATAACGCCCGTTATTGACACAGGAATAATGTATTTGTGCATGGATTTGTCTTTTACTTTCTTCTGGGCAAAATAAACAAAACAAATCAACGCGGATAATCCTAAAAGCAATTGTCCATTTGCATATAATGGAGAAACTGAAATTCTTTTAAATCCCAGCAAAAAAGGAAGAATAACTCCCATAACGGCAATTGGAATCTGTGATTTTAAAAGTAAAGAAATATTCTTTTTTTTAAACAGGAGAAGAATAAAATAAAATCCAATAATCAAAAGCATAATTGGATTTGCAAGACCGCTTATTACATTTAAAAAACAAAAACACATTCCTCCAAGCATTGAATTGAAAATGGTGTCCTTCTTAAATGATTTTACAATATAATACATTGTCATTATTATAAAAATACCTGCCAGAGGCTCTTTTTCGATAAACCCCGCAGATGTTCTGTATAATATGGCTGGAGTTGTCGCATAAAGAAATGCGGCGAAAAGCCCTGTTTTTTTATTCCTCAGTTGGGATGCCAGCAAATAAATCGCCAGAACCTGCAATGTTCCCATAAGCGCCGGGTAAATCCATGCAAATTTATAATATGTAAAAAAGAATTTGAAAAAAACAGAATACAAAATTGCAGGAATATAATATGTCAATGCCAGGTTTTCATGAGGATCTCTTCCATTAGGATAATACTGCATCAAATCATTATCCGGTAGATGAAATTCATTTTCAATTAAATGCAAACTTATCCTGTACATATAAAATGGATCTAATGCACGAAAGCAATCTACTCCTTCAACACACGTATCCATTAAATCCATCGGTATGAGTCTAATCCATAAAGAAACAAGCAAAACAAAAACAAGAAGCCCGACATAGAGATATTTGTTTTTATTCATATTTGTTTACCTGTTATAATTTTAAATAGTTAATTTATTCGTCTTTTAATTTATACCTGTGCACCCAATCGTAATGGATGCCCCCGTCCCTTGAAAAAATGCGACCTTCTTCGCTTAATTTTGTGAAATATTGTTCTGACCTTTTTTCTGTCCAGTTCATGAGCTCCACTATGTTTGCAATGATATCCTCTTTTGTTTTATCTGAGATTAAAATCGCTCTTCTGATATCCAATGGGATTTCGACCTTCCATTCCCTTTCTTTTAGATTGTATTTTTTTTCTTCATCAATCTTTTCTATGACCTGGGTTATATTTTTCTCAAAAGTATTGATTACATTTTTTTGTATTTTTTGATTATTCTTTTCAAAGGCAGTATAATAAGAAGTTATTCTTGCGCATTGTATTTCAATCAAATCCATGTCGTAAATGTTATTAAATATTATTTCTTCTGTTTTGTTCATCCATGAGCTGATTTTTAATATTGAAGAATCAAGAACCTGATTGAATGATTTTGAAGTTAGTTGCTTATCTCCCAAACAGCCGTAATATATCAAAGAATTTTGCAGGGCGGTATTGTTCGCGATGTCCTTTTCTCCATAAACATTAATCCCGTCTATTGCATATTTGTATTCAGATTCCCGGATATTGTTGTCTTTTATTTTTGAAGCAACATTCCATGATAAGACATTGTAGTTCTTTAAGATTTCCCTGTTTTTTCGCATGGATTCAAATTCCTTTATTGTCCCGTTTAATTCATTTAAAATGCCTACATGCTCAAGAGTAATTCCATAATCTGAATTATTCAAATACTTGTCAAAAACATCCACATCTTTTTTTGTCCGGGAATCGTATATATAAGAAGCTCCTAATCCATCTACATACGTCTTTCTATCCAAAATATCCGAGCCAATGTAAGGAGATAAAAGGGAATCTGAGACATGGTTGTCTCTCATGCTTAATGAAGATATTTCTGTAATGCTTTTTTGCATCTCTTTTAGCGTCAGGACAGGATACTTTGGGTTGTTGTCTTTTGAAATTTTTAATGTGGTCGCCTCCGGCTTACTCATAAGGGAAAATAATTCATAATAGTTTTTATTGTGTTCTAGTTTACTGCCTGTTATTTTTTTTATTTTAATAGAATAAGGTATGTCTGAATCCAATTTTGTTTCATACGGGGCGATTATTATTGTCATTAAATCATTCCTAGATAATTCTGCATAAAAATTATATAACTTAAAACCACTATCTGATTCCATGCATTTGTTTCTTTTAAATATAAACTGTATTTTTTTAATTAGTAGTTTTGAAGGTTTTTTTATCAATTCCAGATATCCTTCTATTGCCTTGATTTTTTTTCCGGATCTTAATTTTGCATTTGCCTGCGAATAGAGCTTTTGATTTAGAGGTAGTTTTTTGATTGCTGTGGAATCATAATTTTCATAAAAATTCTTTTTTCCTGAATATCCTATTTCTTCAATTAATTCTTCAAATGACATATTACAACCTCTTTATTTTGCCTACACTTGGCTCGTAGATATCGCCGCTTTGTTTTAGTTTGGATATAAATATCTCGGCATCAACGCGACTTATTTTTTCGTTTTCTGCCTGCTCTATCACATCATCCATAAGAGCAACAGATTGTGGACTTGAGCCCTGTAGTTCCTCGATTATTTTTAGCATCATGTATAGTTTATTTCTCTGGGCACTGGATGTTCTTCCTTCCATCCTGTCTATGTCTATTTCTCCTGTTTCAGGGTCCACGCCGATTTGCGTCAGGCAATATCTCACTATTTTTATTGCCTGCTTTGCATCCTCCTTCGTCACTTCCTCAGACAGTCGTATCTTTGCAGAAGCCTCAGAAAGACGGATTAGTGCTTCCAACTGTCTTGCGCCGATAGGAACGATATTTTTATCTTCAGAAGCGTATTTGTTTCTTAGAGTTACATAAAACTTTTCAATTTCTACCATAGCATCCTTCATGAGTTTTGGGCGCATATGGATTTTTGCGTAAGCGATATATTTTCTCAACAGTTCCCGCTCTATTGGTGTTTCTTCTTCTACTTCTTCTTCATGTATCCTTAAAATATGCTTTACGAGCTTTGAATCTCTTTTTTTGTCAGGAATATCTCTTATGGCGAATATTAAATCAAAACGGGAAAGCAGAGTGTCCGGGATGTCTATCTGCTCTACAATGGAGCTGTTGGGGTCAAATCTTCCGAATTTTGGATTCGCGGCTGCAAGAACTGTTGTCTGGGCTTGAAGTGTTGCCTGGATGTTTGCTTTTGAAATGGTTATAGTCTGTTGTTCCAGCGCTTCGTGCATTGCAGAACGGTCTTCCTTGCTCATCTTGTCCAGTTCATCAATAAGCGCCATCCCTTTGTTTGCAAGAACCAATGCACCTGCTTCCAGTGCCCACCCTCGCATAAATTCATCCTTTACGACAGTCGCTGTAATTCCTGCTCCTGTAGTTGATTTTCCCACGATGTATCTTGCCTTTGGAGCCAACTTTGACACATATTTAAGTATCTGTGATTTACCTCCGCCTGGGTCTCCTACAAGAAATATATGGATGTCTCCCCTGCTTGTGACTCCGTCAGATCTTTCCTTTCTTGAACCGCCAAACAGCTGGTACATAATCGCTTCTTTTATTTTTTCATGACCGTATATGGATGGAGCTATGGATTTTACTATATTTGCATAGACTTCCGGGTCAGCGGCGTATTCTTTTATTTTCTTTTCTTCTTCTTTGCTTATTTCAATATCTTCAAATTCATGTTCTATTATAAATAAGTAATTTGCTTCCAGAAAAATGTCTCTCCTTCTTGTCTCTTTGCCCTCCTCCACTCGCATAGGCATATCTCTTAAAATTCCGGTCAGGTTGACCTTGGAACCAGGGACTACGCTTCTCTGAAAAAGAGGATCTACTAAATCATCTCTTAAAAACACGCCCAGTTTTCTTGGCTGTGCGCCACCTTCTAATTTTTCCGGTAGTTCTTCTATTTCCAGCCGCTGGACATCCCTTAATTTTCTCATTGTCTGGGTAAATCCTCTCTTGTTTCCGCATTCGCAAACATAGGGCTTTTTTAGATAGGTGTCTTCCTGTATGACTGTTGTCTTGGCGTTACAGGCAGGACAGGTAAATGTTATGAAAATGATTTCCGGTCTTACTTCAGATGCCTGTTTTATTATTCCTTCAAACGAGACAAATTTTTTGAGGTGCTCACTTCTTAAGTTCTTTATTTTCAGGACTTTGTGTTCAGGGAGATTAAATACTCTTACTGTTTTTTTACCCTCTATGTCTAAATCAACCTTGTTTATTGCTTCCTCTACGTACTCGAACCATTCGTCCGGGCGGTTGATGAGGGCGTCTGATAATTTTGTGCTGTATTTGTCCAAGTCTGCAAAATCAACGAGAAGGGGTTTTCCGGCAGAAAAACTCTTCCGGGCTTTTTTTAAGTATTTTTTTTCAAAAAAAGAAGTGAGTTGTTCTACTAATTCGTCATCGTATGCATTTTCTTCCTCAGAAAATAGATTTTGTTCACTACCCATACTACAAAAATAAAATTTATTAAATCTTATTTTTTTAAATCACCTCCACTCAAATAGATATAATTTGCTTCTAAATATAAGTCCCTTAGTGTTGTTTCTTTATTATTTTCTGATGATTTGTCGCGTAATATTCCTGTTAAATATATTTCTTTGCCAATATTCTGCTCAAATAAAGGATTGACCAAATCACCATTTAACTCAATATCAATATCTTTTTTTTTAATCCCTATTTTATTGTTTTTATAAGTCATTTGCCCTTTTAGATTTTGAGTATTTCTATATTTTTTCATTTCTTGTGTGAAACCACGCTTGTTTCCACATTCGCACATAAATGGCTTTTTTACGAACATTTCATCCTGTATTACTATTTTTTTAGCGTTGCAGGCGGGACAGACGAATGTTATGTAAATAATGCGGGGTTTGACTCCATATACTTTCTTTATTGTCCCTTCAAACGAGACAAATTTATTCAAGTTCTCGCATATTAAGTCCTTTATTTTCAGGATTTTGTGCTTAGGGAGATTAAATGCCATTACTGCTCTTTTTCCATCAACTCCAAAATCAATTTTCTCCAGCGCACCATTACTGCATTCAAACCAATCCTCTGGTCGGTTGATGAGGGCGTCTGACAATTTTGTGCTATACTTGTCTAAGTCTGCAAAATCAACGAGAAGGGGTTTTCCGGCAGAAAAACTCTTCCGGGCTTTTTTTAAGTATTTTTTTTCAAAAAAAGAAGTGAGCTGTTCTACTAATTCGTCATCGTATGCATTTTCTTCCTCAGAAAATAGATTTGACTCAGCCCCCATCACAATATATAGATATTAAGATTAAAAAATTAGTGTTTTGTTACAATGTCCGGCCTATAATTATTATTGACCAAGAGACTTCTTTAATCTTTCAAATTTTTCATAAACGTAAAAAACTTTTCAATTATGTAACTCAACTGTTCTTCTTTCAAGCCAGGATAGACGCCAATCCAAAACATATCCTTCATAATGGTGTCTGTATTGGATAAATCACCATGTGTCCGATATTTTATATTTTCAAAACAAGGGTGTCTTGTAATATTTCCTGCAAAAAGCATTCGTGTTGCAATTTTATTCTCTTCCAGATATTTTACAATCTCATCTCTTGTAAAACCTACGTCTTTTCTCACAGTAATAGGAAATCCAAACCAACTTGGTTCGGCTTCAGGTTCTGTTTTTGGCAAGATAAAGTATTTTTCATATTTCTTTAAACTCTCGTATATCCTTTTATAATTGTCCTTTCGTGCTTGTATAAAAGATGGCAATTTTTTAAGTTGTTCTACTCCTATTGCCGCCTGCATATCTGTAATTTTCAGATTATAGCCTATATGCGAATAAATATACTTGTGGTCATATCCATAAGGCAATGTTCCTAACTTCTGGCTGAATCTTTTATTACATGTATTGTCGTGCCCTGGCTCACACCAACAATCCCTCCCCCAATCTCTAAAAGACTTTATCAATCTCTTTAATTGACTGTCATTTGTTACTAATGCGCCTCCTTCGCCCATGGTCATATGATGGGCAGGGAAAAAACTGGATGTGGCTATATGCCCAAAAGTACCGGTGTATTTTCCGTTGTATTTTGATCCTAACGAATCGCAGTTATCTTCCACCACCCAAAGATTGTGTTTTTGAGCTATTTCCATTACTTTTTTTATGTCAAATGGGTTGCCCAGAGTATGAGCTAAAAAAATAGCCTTGGTTTTTTCAGAGATTGCACTTTCAATTTTATCTGCCTGTATATTATAAGTTCCAATGTCTATATCCAGAAAAACCGGAACCAGATTATTCTGTATGATTGGATTTACGGTAGTGGGAAAGGCGCAGGCTATTGTTATGACCTCATCGCCGGGTTTTAGTCTTTTTTCTCCTAATTTGGGTGATGTCAAAGCGGATATGGCCAAAAGATTTGCAGAAGAACCGGAGTTTGTCAAAATGCAATGTTTTGTCCCTAAAAATTTAGCAAATTCTTCCTCAAATTGATTTGCAAATCTCCCTGCGGTGAGCCAGAAATCCAAAGCCGAATCAACAAGAGAAATCATTTCTTTATCGTCGTATACGCGACCAGCATAAGAAAGATATGTTTCACCAGAAATAAATTGCTTATTTTTGTGTTTTTCCCTATAATATTCAGATACGAGATTAAAAATCTCTTTTTTCAAGTCCTTATTTTCCATAATTTAATCCAACTCCTTTGTATTTTTTATAATGTTTTTTATTTAATTTTCTTCGTCCATCAATAATCAATGGCTGTTTTTCTAATTTATTTAACGAAATATGCAAATCATCAAATTCATCCCAATGTGTGATTAAAATTACTACATCAACACAATCTAAACTTTCATCCAGTGTCTTAGTATATTTTATGTTTGTTGTACCCAATATTTTTTTTGCTTCTTCCATTGCTATTGGATCGTATGCCCGAACATTAACTCCTTTTTGAATTAATGATTCGATAACCAGAAGTGCGGGTGACTCTCTCATATCATCGGTATTTGCTTTGAAAGCCAATCCCAATACTGCCACATTTAAATTTTCAAAAGATTCAAAATGATCGTCAAGAATATCTATTAATTTTTTCGGTTGTTTTTTATTAATTTCTATGACGGATTTTAACAAAGCCGGCTTCTGTCCTTTAGATTCAGCATAACTAACAAGTGCTTTTATATCTTTTGGGAAACAACTTCCTCCAAATCCACAACCTGCTTCCAGATAACTTAAAAACGCGGGATTCACTCTTTCTCCTCCAGGCATTATAGTATTGAGACGTTTGTCTAAATGAACGCCTGCCATAACATCTTTTACATCCACTTCCTTTGTCAAAGCGCATATATTTGCAATTTCATTTGAGAAACTTATAAATGTTGCCAGTAGACTGTTGGAGGCATATTTTATCATCTCTGCCGTTTTATTGTTTGTTAATATCATATCGACATCGTCGAAATTTTCATACAATTGCAATATATTTTTCATTGTCTCTTCATCTATTCCTCCAATTATAATGCGGTCAGGATTCATAAAATCTTTTATGGCGCAACCTTCTCTTAAAAATTCAGGATTCATCCCGACGCCAAAATCAATCCCTGCTTTTTTCTTTGAATGTTTTTCAAGAGCAGGCACTATTACTTCATCTGTGGTTCCAGGAATGACTGTGCTCTTTACAACCACAGTATGATAGGATTGCTTCTCTTTTAACGTGGCTCCTATCTGCTCTGATGCCTTTTTTATAAAAGTTAAATCAATATTTTTTCCGTCAAATGGCGTGCCAACAGCAATAATTGAAATATCGCTTTCCAGTACTGCTCTTTTTAAGTCTGTAGTTGCGACAAGGTGCTTGTTTTTTATATTTTTTCCTAATAATTCTTCCAAGCCGTTCTCAAATATCGGCGGAATGCAGTTATTTATTTTTTCAATTTTTTCTTTATCTATATCTATGCAAACAACAGAATGTCCTTTTTCAGCCAAGCATACTCCTGAAACCAGTCCTACATACCCTGTTCCTATTATAGATACTCTCATTTTTTCGCCTTCTTTGTAAAATTTTCGCTGTACCAATACATTGTTCTTAGTAAGCCTTCATCAATGTCCACTGATGGACAATAGCCAATATGCTCTATGGCTTTGCTGATATCCGGACATCTGCGGTTCGGAGAATCTGTGAGATATTCTTCATCCTTACTGTCTTTATAGATTATTTCGCCAGTATATCCAAAATGCCTTTTTCCAATATCCACTAATCTTTTTGCAAGATCCAGCATAGATATTTCCGGCTCCATCACACCAATATTGTATGATTCTCCATGTCGCCCCTTTATCAATATCTTATAATATCCTACAACAGCATCAGATACATAACAAAAGGTTCTTGTCGGGGATCCGTCAGAAAGCATTACAATATCTTCGCCGGAAAGTATATTTCTCGCAAAATCAGGTATTACTCTTTTGTCATTTATGTTTAACCCCGGACCATAATTGTTGAATGGGCGTGCTATTTTGACAGGAAGCCTGTGCTGTTTTGCAAAATTGATGCATAATGTTTCTCCATATCTTTTCGATTCATCATAACATGCCCTGGGTCCTATACATGAAACATTTCCCCTGTATGTCTCAGGAGTAGGAATATTATCATGCGTAGGATCCCCGTAAATCTCACTGCTGGAGAAAAATAAAAAACCTTCTATTGGTTTGTTGTTGTTCTTTTGTCTTACTGCATATTCCAGCAAATGTCGCAGTCCGTCAACATTGGCATGCATGGTCTCCAAAGGGTATATCCTATAGTAATGAGGAGACGCAATTGAAGCGGCATGAATAATATAATGAAAATTAGCCTCTGTTTGAGTAATTGGTTTTGTGATGTCTTTATCTATAATTTTTATGTCTTCTCTTTTTTTTAGTTCTGTAATCCATTCCGGAATCCCTCGCGAAAAATTATCATACACCCATATTTTAATCGGTTTTTTATTTTTATTAGTATCATTCCAGTGCAATACAGAGTTAATCAGGTAATGACCCAAAAAACCAGCCCCTCCTGTAATCAGTAAATTCTTACCAGACATTTTGTTAAATTCTTCTTTAGCATTGTCTGCAATATATTTCATGTCTTTTTCTACAATTTTATTTTTTTCCATGATAATTCAACATTTTTTTTATTCCTTCTTCCAAAGAGGTTTTCGGTTTCCATCCAAGCAATGTTTCTGCTTTTTTTATATTTGCCTCCATATACATCATTTCATTGGATCTGTATGGCAATGCTCCAAATTGAAGGAGATTTTTATCTGCGCCAATTTGCTTTGCTATTATTAAAGCAATATCTTTTAATAATATTCCTTTGCCCGACCCAATGTTTATGATTTCTGCTTTTTTTTCTAAAGAAACATTTGATGCCAGAACATAAGCATCAATGATGTCTTCTACATATATGCAATCTCTTTTTTGTTCTCCACCAGTCATTTTTATTTCCTGATTTTTGCTTAATTTATCAATCATTTGCGGGAAAAACCTGTGCTGTCCTTCAGAATCCCCGAATGCACCAAATAGTCTAAGAACGATTAGATTTCCTGTTTCTATTTGCTTTGCCATAGAAACCAACAATTGGACTGAAGAAGCTTTTGTTATGTTGTAGATACCTATTGGTTCGAGAGAATCGCTTTCAGATATAGGTGTGTTTTTAGCTCCATATTCAAAGCAACTTCCTGTGTGTATAAATCGAGCGCCTTTGTTTTTAATAAATGCTTCAAATAAATTGACACTGGCTTTGATATTTATATCTATTGCCTGTTGTATGTTTTGCTGTCTATAATCCGTTCCATATGCGGCCAGATGAAAAATAACATCCGGCTTTATTTTACTGATTAAAACTTTTACAGATTCAAAATCAGTCAAATCAATTACATGGTTATTATAACTTTCTTTAATGTCTTTAATTCTCTCCAAAATGCTGTTTTTTCTTGTCAGGATATGCACCTGACAATTTTCCTTTAACAAACGCTTCAATAAATTAGAACCAATGAATCCTGTGGCTCCAGTCATTAAAACATTCCTGTTTTGCATAATCACCAAATTTTCCATTCTGGTTTTTCTGCCCACATTTTATTTAGTTGTTTAAAATGCTTGTATGTATCCATACAATGCCAAAATCCTTCATGTTTGTATAGTGCCACTTCTCCTTTTTCTGCTAATTTAGGCAATGTTGTATCTTCCAGCATACAATCCTCATCCTTTTTTATGAAATTAAATATTTCTTTATTAAAGACCATAAATCCGCCATTTATTAGGTCTTTAAGAATGGGTTTTTCCCTGAATTTTGTGACAACTCCTTCAGATACATCCAGAACACCATATTTTGAAAACGGGTTGAGTCCTGTTATGGTGCACATTTTTCCCATTTTTTTATGGAACTTTAACAAGTCATTTATGTTTATATTTGCCAGACCATCCCCGTAAGTTGCCATAAAAACATCTTCGTCCTTCAGGTAGTCTTCACACCTTTTTAGTCTTTTTGCAGTCAATGATTTTATCCCTGTATCCACAAAGCTTATTTTCCAGTCTTCTATTTTTTCAAATTCATGATATTCTATTTTTTTATGTTTTAAATCCAGAGTAAAATCTGTTCTTGTTTTATAATTAAGAAAATAATCTTTAATCATATCTCCTTTATACCCCAACGGAAGGATAAATTCTTTATGACCATAATAATCATATATTTTCATAATGTGCCATATGATTGGTCTGTTCCCTACCAGAACCATTGGCTTGGGTTTGTATTCTGTTTCTTCTTTCAGTCGAGTGCCAATACCTCCGCAAAAAATAACTGTTTTCATATCTTGTATTATTAGTGAGAGTTTTAAATGTTTTTTCTTCTTTGTTATCCTAAATAATCAGGCATTTGTTTTTATGCTTTTGAAAGTTTTCACCTGATCGTAGATAAATATCAATGGATAGGTACTGCCATAAAATAAAATATATCTATAAAGTAGGTATTGTATTTCTATGCCGAATACAAAAGAAATGCAGATAGAGAATACTAATACTATATTTAAAAATACCAAACCATAGAGACATTTGATACCGGAAGAGATAAGAGGAGTTTTTTTTGTTTTTAACTCAATTTTTAGTTTTTCCAGAGACTCACGCGATGCAAATATCATCATCTTTGTCGTAACTGCACTTAGACATAAAAACAAGATAGATAATTCATTGTAATACTTGTATAGCCCTAAAAAAAGACCTCCTATTATTACCGGGGTAACAACATAATGAGACACCAAATCAAGATATTCTCCTTTTACTGAGGTTTGCTTCCTGAAACGGGCAACTTCTCCATCAACACTATCTGAAATATAATAGAGATTAAAAAAAATAAATGCAGATATGTAATTTTGAAAAAATAATGCAACTCCGGATAAAATACCGAAAATCATCGAGGAAAAGGTTACCTGATTAGCGGTGACATCAGTGTGTTTTACAAGAAAGCTAGAGATATATACTGAAACTTTTCGCGAGATATAAGTCGCGTAAAGTGTCTGGGGCGCAGTAATCTGACTGCGTATTTCTTTTATAGTATTTTTTTTTTTTGCTTTTGCCAAACTGTACACCTTGCTATGTTATTTTCCGAATATATTAAATACTTTATCTGTATTTTTTTCCAAGTCATATTCTTCATATATTCTCTGCTTTGCTTTTCGTCCTAATTCTTTAGCTATCTCCTTATGTTTTAGCAAATAAATAATTTTTTCTGCCATAATTTCCGGATTTTTTGGCTCAATTAAAATGCCGCAACTGTTGTTCATATAATAAGAAACACCGCCTGTGTTTGTCGCAATGCATGGGATTCCCATCGCCATTGCCTCCATAAGTGATTTTGGAGAAGGATCATATCTTGAAGAACATATATAAATATCTGCTTTTTTTAAAACCCCTGCGACATTGCTTATTCTCCCCAGGTAATGCACTCCATTATCGCTTATTTTTTTGCATTCCTGCATTAGAGGTCCATCTCCGCAAATGATTAAATTCAAATCAGGGATTGTTTTTTTTGCTATTTTGTATGCTTTAATTAAGGTCATCGGGTCCTTCATCGGAACAATGCGCCCTACAAAAACAATAGAAGGTCCTCTTATTTTTTCATAAATTTTATGCAGTTTTATACTTTTATTAAATCCGTCTGTCCGGATTGCTTTTTTAATAGGCAAAATTTTTGACTTGTCTTTGATATATTTTTCAACAGCCGGGTCTCCCACAATAAAATAATCAACAAAATTTACAAGAAATTTTTCAAGAATCAATACAATGAGTGCCATGACTTTGTTTTTCTTTAATATTTCGTAAAAAGAATCGTCTCTCCTGTCCTCTTTGTAAATGGCATGCCAGAGATAATTATAATCCATTAGTATTTTCGTATTTGTAAGTTTATTCACCATAAAAACATTGGGTAAAACAGGACTCCTTATTGCTCGCAGATGCTGTATCTTGTATTTTTTTGCATAATGGGCAATTACAATCCAACCAAATAAAATGTAAAATAATTTATTTTTAATAATTATATGAATGGCATTCTTTGGTAGGATGTGGCTATATTTTTTTTTATCGCACGAAAAAACAAATACTTTATCATATTTTTTTGAATATTTTTCAATTAAAAAAAATTCATTTATGCGGTTTATATCTCCACCATATATTTTCAGTGCCAGTTCCAATCCCCCATGATACCCGAAAATAAAGCCAGCCGTATTTGAATTTTTAATCATATTTATAAAAATATATCAATTATTTATAGCTATGTGCGGGATAAGCGGATTCAACTGGTGCGACAAAATCCTAGTAAAAAATATGAACAAATCTATAAAGCACAGGGGTCCGGATGGAGATGGTTTTTTTCTGGACGACAATATTAGTTTGGGTCATGTGAGATTGTCTATTCTTGATTTGTCTGAAAAAGGAAAACAGCCGATGAAGGACGAGGAAGGAGAACTCATTGTTACATTCAACGGCGAAATATATAATTTTGAGGAAATCAAAAAAATACTTGAAAAAAAGGGCTATTCTTTTAACTCAGGCACAGATACTGAAGTGATAATATATGCTTACAAAGAATGGGGGACTAAGTGCGTAGAAAAATTCAATGGGATGTGGGCGTTCTGCCTTTATGACTCTGCTAAAAAGAAACTATTCTTGTCTCGTGACAGGATGGGTAAGAAACCAATATACTACTATATTGATGAAGATAAATTCATATTCTGCTCTGAAATTAAAGGGATTTTAAAACATCCTGTAAAAAGAAAACTGAACAGGAATCAGCTTGCGACATATCTTACTTATCATTTTACTCCCGGAGAGGATACTTTGATTAAAAAAATAAAGAAAGTTCCTGCTTCGCACAATATGATTTTTGACTTAAAAACAAAAAAACTAAAACTGGAAAAGTACTGGGATATTGAAAAAGATGATATTAAATACGAAAATTTTGAAGAAGCAAAAGATAAACTGGATGAGTTATTGAATGATGCAGTTAAAAAACGCATCATAAGTGATGTGCCTGTTGGAAGTTTCCTCTCGGGCGGACTGGATTCATCTATTGTTACGGCGATTTATTCAAAATATTATGATAAAGAAATGCACACCTTTTCCGTGGGGTTTGACGAGGGTATAGAAAACGAGTTTAAATATGCAAAAATAGTGGCAGACGAATTAGGAACAAACCATCATGAATTTATTGTGGATGGAGATATGTTTTCTAAAAGATTTGATGAAATGGTTTTGCATTATGATGATCCTCTTGCAGAAGCAGGATTCATCCCTAATTATTTCCTAAGCCAGTATGCGAAAAAATACGTCTCTGTTGCCTTGGCAGGAGAAGGTGGTGATGAGGTTTTTGCAGGGTATGAGTGGTATGGATTATTGAGATACACAAATATGATGTCAAAATTTCCTTTTAATTATTTCAAACCTATATTTTGCGACCTTGCAAAAATTATACCTCCTTCGAGAATGCTCAAGGGAGTGGAACTGCTTGCAAATGCCGGAAATTATGCGAAATCAAACTGCATAAATTTAAGTTTTTTTAGCCAGAACGAAATAAAAAACCTGATGACCTATAATGTGGATTATAATAAAGTGGTTGAGGCAGCAAATACGCATATAAAGAATTTTTCTTATCCCTTAAACCAGTTGCAGTATATTGATCAAAAGGTTTTGCTGACAGAATGTTTTAATATGAAGGCAGACAAAGCCACCCTTGCTTTTGGACTGGAAGAGAGATGTCCGCTTCAGGATTACAGACTGGTTGAGTTTTCCTACCAGCTTCCTACAAACTTCAAATTAAATGGGGGAAAAGAAAAATATATTTTAAAAGAAGTTGGGAAAAAATATCTGCCTCTGGAAATTGTGAATAGAAAAAAAAGAGGATATAATGTGCCTTATGACTACTGGATAAATAAATTCATGAAATCTGAAGTTGTTGATACTCTGGACAATTCCTTGCTTGTAAAGAACAAGTTGATAAATAAAAATATTGTAGATTTGTATTTGAAAAATATGGACAAAAACAGGCATTACTGCAAAAGGTCGTTTGGCTTGTTTGTGCTGGAGAAATACCTGGATGCTTATGGTGTTGAGGTTAAAGTATGAAATTGGTAAAGAAAAAACGGCAGTTCATTCAAGACACCCTGGCGGAGATAGTACAATTATGAAAAATATATTACTCTTGATAAAAAATAACCCTTGGATGATGTGTGGTGGTGCAGAAGTTTTTGTAAAGGAAATATCAAAAAGACTTTCAAAAAAATATAAAGTCTTTGTAGTTTGTGAGGGGACAACCACTGGAAGTGAAATAATAGACAATGTCCACGTAAATACATATAAAACCAGCAATATACCAAAAATTCGTGCATTGGAGAGTACATATAAACTATATAAAACCGCAAAATCAATTATAACCAAATATAATATTGATGTAATTAATTCACATATAGAATTTCCCACAGGATATATTGGATGTATCTTGGGGGAACAATACAACATAATGTCTGTATTGTCTATTCATGGAGCCTACGGCTCTGCATACAATTCTTCAAGACATAATTTCATATACCGATATTTTATAAGAAAATGTATAAAAAAATCAAAAAGAATCCATACGGTAAGTAATTATTCCAAATCTATTTTAACCCATAGCTTTGATGGCATTAAAAATAAGATATTTGTGGTTTCTCCCGGGGTTGATGAAAAAACATTTGATTCAAAAAAATACAATAAGAAAAGAAAAGAATACAGCATCATATGTGTTTCAAGTTTTCATAAATTATTTACTCAAAAAAGACAGGATTTATTACTATTTGCAGCCAAAAAACTCATCAAAAAATATCCAAAACTCTCGATTACATTTATAGGAAATGGAGATGCAACGCAATTAAAAAAATTATCTGAAAAATTAAATTTAACTAAGAACTTGGTTTTTTTAGGAAAATTAAAATCACATAGTGATGTCGCTAAAAAACTGTCTGAAACAAAGATATTTGCATTTCCAACCTTGTTTGAGTCATTTGGCATGGTTTCTCTTGAAGCTATGTCTACAGGCACAGTTCCCGTTGTACCAAAAATTCCGCCTTTTGATGAATATATGACAGATAAAAAAGAAGGAATATTTGTAGAATTAAGTGTTGAAGGATTCTATGAAGGCATTGACTATTTATTTTCAAACGAAAAAATACTACTTGAACTTTCAAAAAATGCTATTTTAAAATCCAATCAATATAAATGGCAAAGAATTGTTAGAAAATATGAAAATATGTTGTTTTCTTGCAGGAGTTTAAAATAATTTAAATTTTAAACCTTAACTCTGATTTTTAGGAAATATATTCAATCCGAGCAGTTCATCTAATTCTTTGACTTTTTTGGTACTTCGGTAATTATGTTTTTGTCTTCAATCTCCAGATTATACCCTTTGCTAAATTTTTGCAACAAATCAATCGGCGTTATCTTATGGTTTAATTTAGCTTTCTTCAGATTGTTTTCAATCATACGATGGATATAAAGCGATAAGAAAGATATGAATACATGACCAAATGCCCTTTCATCATCCTACAGATATACTTTATCTGCATTAAGAACTGTTTTATATGTATCGAACATTTTTTCTATATTCTCTCGTTTTTTGAAAAGATAAAATATCTCTTTTGGTTCACTGTCCATATTGGATAAAATCATTATCTTCCCTGTTCTTTTCATCAATCTGTTTTTTAGTTATTTTTTCATCCTCTAACTTGCCACATAATGTTTTTTTATCTAATCTTTTTTTTCCACACCGTATCAGCCATTTAGGGTATATTATGTAATTATTAAAATGTATAGTTGCTCAGGGCATTAGGGAAAAATAGTGGTCTGGACATTAGTGTTTTAGAGCAGATTTTGAAGAGAATGTGTGCTATTTAAAAAATATTCTATTGGTCATAAAAATTCTTGTGGTTGGCAGACTAAGAGTTATCAGAACTATTTTTGTTTTGTTTTTAAAAATCACAATTTTTACAGATATTTATTTTTTTTCTGCCGCCTTTCATCTTTAATATTTCTCTATATTTCTTAAATTTATCATTGTTCCATATTTTTAATATAGGTTCATCTTTGACATTTCCAAAAACATATTTTTCATAATAATCATTGCAACATAACAAAACATTACCTTTCCAATTAACAACTAATTGATTGGAAGGGCGCAAACAAACTTCATCTATTTTTTTGTTTTCCTTGTCAAACAACGCACCTGCCCTGTTTGCAATATGCATATCCTTTACTGTTCGGTAAATAACATGATTAGGATATTTTTGAGATAATTTTAAGATGTCTTTCTTCTCTAAATTGTCATAATTTGTAACAAGAACTTTATCCAATCCATTTTTTATTAATTTTTTTAACAATTTTTCTGTCAAATAATCTCCATTAGAATTGACCCTAATACAGGCATAAGGGCATTTTTTTCTTGCATAAGATATAAACTTTTCCAGTCTCTTATCCAACAAAGGTTCGCCGTAAAAATAAGGAGATATTCTGCCAGCATAATTTATATCAGATAATTCATCAATTATCTTATAATACACCTCTTCTTTCATTATTCCTTTATCTCTGTTGGGAAAAGAGTTGTTGTTGAAGCAGAAGTTACATTCCCTATTACAATGTCCGTAAGTTTCAATGTTTGTTGAGTTAAACAATCCTAAAACCTTGTTCTGATAATGTCTCAATAACTTGCCTTTGATTTTTTTGAATAGAGGATACATATTATTTTTTTAAGATAGATGAAAGAAACTTGATTTGTTTGTTTTTTAGAGTGTTAAGTTTCTTTTTATCTAAGGAAACTGGTTTTTTCTTCATTTCTTTCATCTTTATGCTTTTTTTTTCAAAGAGCGCTTCTCTCTTCTCTTTCAGATATTTTTTTGAGTATTTTCTAGGATTATGATGAGTATTTATTATTGTTGTATTTTTCGGAACAATGCAGGAATCCGGATGCTTATTAAAATTATGTGTTTCTGTGGATTTTAAATCAAGAAGGATTGGTTTGAAGTATTCGTTTAAAAAAAAAGCACAATCTACCCCATTGTACGAATTAATAATTTTTAAGAAATTACAATATTCTCTTATTTCATTTTCACTATATTTATCTCCACATCCATTTATGATAATTTCAACTCCTTTTTTTTTCAGGACAAGTATTTCTTTTTTGTATCTCTCGAATTGCCATTTTTTATTATTTTCTGTGTATGAAAGCCATATCGAATAAGAAGAAGTAAAATTAAATTCTGCCTCAGGGCAGGTTTGTCTTGTTAAACCCATAGACCCAAAGTCGAGAAAAGCATTTCCTGTATTAGTAACCCAACACCCAGGCATAAAAGTAATTTTTGTCATTTTATCTTTATTTATTTGTACTTAATCTTTTTAAAATTATAAAATAGCCTCCTTGGTATTTTTCTAATTTAGGATTTTTTTAACAAATTCGAAATCATCTAATCTTGCCAAAATGTCCAATAAGGAGTAACATAAATAAAAAACAACTTCAATCCGCGTGGCATTGATTTTATTAGATTCTTCCATCCATCTGCAGTTACAGTAAAATATCTCTCCATTATCTCAAAATGTTTTATTAATAAGCCCGCTTTTTTTAATTCTTTTTCCCATTTAGATTTCGTCCATCTTTGAAAATCATAAGGGTCAGCATGAATAGGGAATAAAAAAAGAACAGAGAGAATCATTATGCCGTTTTTTTAAAACTCTATGACATTCTTTCAAACCTTTTTCTGGATACTCTACATGTTCAAAAAGTTCAATAGCATTTACAACATCAATGCTTTGGGTTTTTATTTTGTTCATATCACAAACATCCAACACAATATCCGGATTGTTCTCTTTTACGATGTCTGCATAAATCCATTTTTCAACTTTTTCTTTTGGCTTTTCAATCTTACCTACATCTCGTCCCCCAATATCTAAGACAATACATTTATAGTAATGTTCATTCTCCTCTAGACTAGAAGTCTATCTAGAATTTTTCTTCTATATGTGGCCCACAGATAATATTTTAAAAACATAATTTTCTTATTTTTTTATTAATCGCTCAATTTTACTTAGAGCAGTTCTTATCAAGATCATTATTTTAATTTTATAAAAGTTACATTCTCTGAAAAAAGTTATTTGTTTTGGACTATATTTTTTATCTTTTTTGTCATTGTAAATTTTTTTTATAAAAGCATAGTAAGATTCGCCAACTTCATTAATAGAATATTTTGGTATTTTTGAAGTGTAATAAATATAATTTTGAGATACTTTTTCAATTTTAGCAAATATGTCCTTTTCCCCCTCAAATAGTACCCCTCCCTTTTTAACTAATTCAGGATGTCCTCCATCATTTCTTACTATGGCAGGCAGACCGCAACTCAATGCTTCGATCAGACTATTAGAGCAAGGATCATTTTTACTGGCAGTAAGATATATGTCCTGTTGCTTTAAAATTTCTGCCAATTTTTTTGAAGGAACTGGCTTTATCCATTTGATATTTTTAAATTTTATAGGTGACTCTCCGACAAATATCATTTCATATTTAGAAAAATCAAGGTTTTCATCCAGATACTGATATATGTCAAATCCTTTGCTTTCAATAGGAGCCCATGCGGTGGCAATTATTTTTATTTTCTTTGCGTTGAACCTGCTCTTATTCTTGTTATTGAATAAGTGGGGATTTGGTGCATTCATTATTATTGCCTCACGATTGCTTTTTTTCATTCCTTCCTCGTAATTTTTTTTCCTGCTCCATTTGGACTGGAATATATTTGCATCAGCGAAAAGTTTATTAAAATCATAAATAATTTTATCTGTTATTTTTATTTTTTTTGTATATAAAAATACGGGTCCATCTATTCTGTGTATTAAAATCTTATCTGAATATCTCTTTTTTAGTCTAAATACTTCGCTAAGGCAATGATGGCTGTTAAACAAGATTATGTCTGCCTCTTCTGGTTTTTCTGAATAAATCCCTATTTCGTTAAAATAATCTCTAAGAGCTTTTAAAAACTGGTTGCCTCCACCATATGGTCCCTCTATAAATTTAAACAATATATGTATCTTGAAGTCATTGTGTTTTTTTATACGCCTCATATTTCTTTCTTGTACCGGATAAGTATTTAATACTTATTGCAGCATACCCTTATGAAACTATTGTTTGTATTTAGCGGTCATTTTACTTTTTTTTCCCATTTGCTTGCAAAAACATTACAAGACAAATATAAAATTAAGGATATCTGTGGAATTGTAATTGGTGGAGAAAAGTATTATAATTTTTTGAAAAATCAAAAAGAAGTGAATTATAAATTTTTGTATAATGCAAATGATTCTTTTAAAGACTATAAAAAAGAAAAAATTGACTACAAATATATCTCATCTATTGAAAAAAAATACGGCACGCCTACTTTCTGGTCTTCTTTTTACGTGGACAGAAATTTTATAGATTATAATCACTTTGATTACCCTCACAACAAATATAGTCATGAAGAAATATTGCAGTTTTTCCAGTATAATTTTAAATTAGTATTTAATGTATTGGAAAAAACAAAGCCGGATTATATAATTAGCGAAATAGGATTTATGCCCGAATACATATTGTATTCTATTGCAAAACAAAAAAAAATACCTTTTTACTTTCCTCGTTATCCCTTGCGCGTAAATAACCGAATGATAGGAAACTACCCGAACCCCGAAGACAAGTATGATTCATTGACAAAAATATTCAGAAAATTATTAAAAAATCAGGTTAAGATTGATAAAACACAAGCCATCAAATATTTAAATGATTTTAGAAAGAATACTACCACTACTGTCCCGAAAAATAATAAAGAAAGAATAACACAAAGCAGAGAATATATTACTTTGTTTAATTTTCTTCAAAGAACATTCAAATACATGTATAATTATTTTTATGGAGAATATAAATACGACCCCCTAAGAAAACGACCTTTAACAAAAACAGCAAAATATATTTTTAATCTAAAATTCGGACCATACGTGGTACGAAAATTGAACGTTTTTGAAAAACCAGCCTACAATGAAAAATATATATTATTTCCCTTGCATAGCCAACCGGATATTTCAACATTGGTTCTTGGACAATATTATTTAAACCAAGTTGCATTAATTGAAAATATTGCAAAAAGTATGCCTATTTGTTATAAATTGTATGTGAAAGAACACCCAACTACGATTGGAATCAGATCGATGTCTTTTTATAAAAGACTTAAAAATATACCGAATGTTAAATTAATAGATTCTAAAATATCTATGCGCGATTTAATTAAACATAGCAAACTCGTTACAACTATTTCCGGTACTGGTGGATGGGAAGCAATTATGTTAAAAAAACCAGTAATCACATTTGGTGATTGTTTTTATAATGAATTAGATATGGTTAAAAAATGCAGAGATATTACTCAATTACCTTCTATAATACAAGATTTACTTTATGGTTATAATCATGATGAAGAAAAATTAATTAAATTCCTGAGTGCAATATTTAAAACATCTTATCATTTTTCCTTAAATAGATATATGAACATTGAAGAATATAATAAAAATAAAGAAAAAATATTAAATCATCCTGATTTTAAAAATGTGATGAATGTGCTTACGTCTGAGTTGAAAATCAATTGATATGTCGCTAAACCGTTTTATATTTGATTAAACTTAAAAAGTTTGTTGAATATCAATATTATGAATTCTGGAGAAAATACATGCATTAAAAGTACTGGTGAAAAAATTGGTTTTATCACAGGATATTTTATATTCACTACGGTTTTATACTACGTATTGTTGTTTTTAAATAAACTTCCCGCAACATGGACTTATATAAATATAATGTTCATCACATTAATTGTTGTTTTGACCGGAGTGGGCTTAAAGAGGATACTATGAATAAAATAAATGCATTTTTAAAAGAATTTAAAACGGGACTTGGTCTTTTTGGACAGAATATTGCCTTGTTTGTCAATTCTTTTTTATTGTTTGTTGTTTATTTAACCGGAGTTGGATTTACATGGATTTTTGCAAAACTAGTAGGAAAATGCTTTTTAGATATAAAACACGAAAAAACCAATACTTATTGGGATGATTTAAATTTAAAAACCAAACCAGAAAAAGAATATTACCGACAATTTTAGAGGATAATATGTATGTACTAGGAATAAGTTGTTTTTATCATGACTCATCTGCGTGTCTTTTAAAAGATGGAAAAATTGTTGCAGCTGTAGAAGAAGAGAGATTCAGCCGTAAAAAACATGACAATTCTTTTCCAATTAATGCAATAAACTATTGTCTGGACAGCCAAAAAATAAATATTGATAAAATTGACCATATTGGATTTTATGAAAAACCATTCTTAAAATTTGAGCGAATATTATATCAACATCTTGAAATGTTTCCATTAAGCCTGAAAACATTTGTTGCTTCTATGCCATCTTGGCTGAATGAAAAAATAAGAGTTGTAAAAATAATAAAGAAACAATTAAAATACAAAGGAGATGTTATGTTTATAGAACATCATATGGCTCATGCGGCAAGTTCTTTTTTGGTATGCCCTTTTGAAAAAGCGGCCATATTGACGGTAGATGGTGTGGGCGAATGGGCTACAACAACATACGGCTTGGGGAATAAAAGCAATATTCATTTAATGAAAGAAATCAAATTTCCTCATTCTTTAGGCTTACTTTATTCAACAATTACTGCATATTTAGGATTTAGTGTCAATAATTCAGAATACAAAGTAATGGGTCTGAGTCCCTATGGACAGATGAACAAAGAAAAAAACAAATATTACCGGAAATTGCAGAAAGTCATTGACATAAAAGAAGACGGCAGCTATAAATTAGACATGAGTTATTTTACATATCATTACAAAGATAGGATGCCATCTAAAAAATTATGCGATTTGTTAGAAGGACCAATATATAAAAGAGACAGTAAAGTGACACAAAAGCACAAAGATATTGCAGCGGCAGTTCAGTTGATAACTGAAGACACGATAATGAAGATGTTAACTCATCTCTATAATGAAACAAAATGCCAAAATCTTGTAATGGCTGGTGGCGTCGCATTAAATAGTGTCTGCAATGGTAAAATACTAAAAAATACGCCTTTCAAAAAAATATGGATACAGCCAAATGCATCTGATGGAGGAACGAGTATTGGCGTCGCATGTTATATTTACAATACGATTTTTAAAAAGAAAAGAAATTATATTATGACAAATGCTTTTTTGGGACCAGAATATTCAGACAAAGAGACAAAAGATTTTTTGGATAAAAACAAAATAAAATATACTTCATTCAAAGATGAAAAAGATTTGGTAAAAACAACAGCAAAATTAATATATGACAATAATGTCATTGGATGGTTTCGAGGAAGAATGGAATGGGGACCGAGGGCATTGGGCTCACGGAGTATTTTATCTGATCCAACTAATCCAAATATGCAGGAAATATTAAACTCAAAAGTAAAACACAGAGAGAAATTCAGACCCTTTGCGCCCGTGGTGTGTGAGGACGATGCACTTGAATATTTTGATTGCGATAAGCCTGTTCCTGAACCAACAGATTATATGCTTATGGTTTATCCTGTGTTTAAGAAATGGCACAAAAAGATACCTTCTGTCACGCATGTTGATGGAAGTGGGAGGCTCCAGACAATAAGGCGTTCCCAGAATGAGTTGTATTATGATGTAATTAAAGAATTTGGCAAACATTCGAAGATACCTATATTGATTAATACCTCTTTCAATATCCGGGGCGAGCCGATTGTGTGCACCCCTTTTGATGCATATAAATGTATGATGGGCACCGGCATTGATTATTTGGTAATGAACAAATATCTTGTAAAAAGAGAGGATAATCCACAAGATATGTGGGATTGTGAAAAATATGCGAGAGATTAAAAATAAAGAATTAAAGACAAACCTTTTCCTAATGATTGCTTCGGTGATCTTTTGTTTTTTACTTTTAGAAGCAATATTTATAATAGCAGATAATTATAACTATGGACATTCTTATATACCTCATAAATATGATGATAACTTGGGATGGAAATTCATTCCAAACACATCTGGACACTACTACAGAAAAGAATTTGATGCAAAATATAATATAAATTCAGATGGTTTTGCTGATGATGATTTCTCAGTCAATAAAAATGTTAATGAAAAAAGAATATTTATTTTTGGAGATTCATTTATGGCAGCTATGGAAGTAGATATCACCAATACAACACACATGTTACTTGAAAAAAAACTAAAAGAATCTGATGAAAATTTTGAAGTTTACAATTTTGGTATTCCTGGCTACGGTACAGATCAATATATGGTCGCTTTAAAAAAATACGCGCCCATTTACAAGCCGGATATTGTAATTTTTTCAATGCTTACAGCAAATGATTTAAAGAACATAGATTATGACATGGAATCTGAAAAATGTAAACCCTTCTTTAAATTAAATGAAAGTAAATTGGAATTAATTCCTTTTGATTGTGATAAAACCAGACGTGAAAACATACGATTTTTAAGAAAATCAAATGTTTTGGATTTCATCTACAGACAGATAAGTGTTATCCGAATAAAAAGTTCAATTAATGACAATAAAAAACAAATTCCTATTAATTTCTATATTTATGAAAGCGGAAATCCGAAATTCAACGACAGTTTTTTATTAAATGAAAAAATAATTTTGGAAGCAAAAAAATATTGCCAGACCATAGGCAGTGAATTTGTTTTAGTTGTTTTAACGAATTCTGTTCAAATTGATGAAGAAAAATGGAATAAGACGATGGAAGAATATCCTCTCATGAAAGATAAAGTCTGGAATTTAGAATATCCAGAAGAACGAATCAACCAATCATGTAAAAAAGATAGCATAAATTGTCTTTTTTTATTAGAGCCATTTAAAGAACATACTGCTCAAACAGGAGATAAAATGCACTGGTATTATGACAGTCATTGGAATGATAAAGGACATAAACTTGCAGCAGAAGAAATACATAACTATTTAATTACTAAAATAATATAATGGATTCATATGTCAAAAAATAAATCATTACTCGCAGAAATTTGGGATTTTTTGAAGGTCAGAAAAAAATGGTGGCTTCTGCCAATAATAATTATTTTATTATTAGTAGGTACATTAATTATTTTGGGACAGAGTAGTGCTGTTTCTCCATTTATATATGTGTTGTTTTAAATGCTGTGTCGCACTTTAACAGTACCGTAATCTTTTTTGCTGAAACTCATTTCCTTATACATATATTTCTCCTTTAATTTTATAACCTAAGTTGACATCCAAGTGATGTAGGAAATCCATCCTATAGTTTGCAAAAAACAACTTTTTCTAATTTGACGTTTGAGATGTAGAGTACAAACGCGTTTGTCCTAAAAGCGTACAAACACATATGTCTACTTTCACCTCAATAATAGTTGGTGAGTCTTATGGTGAAAGCAACCAGGACTATAAGGACAAAAGCAGTTTTGTTTTATGTAGAACACACTAAGTCCAAGTCCACTAAGGATATCTATACAACCTAAGTTTGACAGTTCAACATCTAAATAATCACGAAAACCCATTTGACAGTTTGCAAAAAACAACCTTTTTTCAGCAATTTCTCACGTAATTGCCTGATTTTGAACCAAAATCAACTCATTTATCGGGTCAAAATTAGCATAAATAAACCTTTTTGAACACTTTTCGACAAATTCCACCGTAACTGTCAAATTCATTAAGCTTTTTTTGATGAATTTTGTTGAAGTATGCTTCAATTCATCAAAATCATATCGCATCAGCGATATGAAAAGCTGTGCAATAAACCCAATTATCAAAGCCCCGTTAATGCTGTTCTCCGACCACACACGCAGTGGCTTTATTTCTATCTCATTTTTCAGCGAATGAAAAATCTTCTCAATTGAGTCCTTTTTCCTATATGTTTGGAGTGCCTCTAAAAGTGTCAAATTCTCGCTTGATTTTAAGCAAAAAAATCCCTCACGACCTGTGATTGTTGCTTTTTCAACGAGATTTATCGCCTCTTTTTCACTAATTTTTCCCAACTTAGTTTGGTAGGAATAGGTCACATCAACAAGCTTGTTGTTGATGCGGAACTTCTTTGGAAGTTCCCTGTTTTTGTTGATTGCATCCTGTATTTGTTTTGCCTCTTCAAACATCCTCTGCGCTTTTCTCTTCTTTGCTTCAAGTTGCTCTTTTTGCAACCCTTCAGAGAAATAGAAATAATCTATGCTATTTGGCTTTGTAAATTTCAAACCATAAACCATGCGCTTTGCATCAATAAGTTCTGCTTTGGTTTTGTCAAATTCTTTTATTCGTTTGTCATCACTCTTGTTTAATTTCTTTGCAGTCAGGTATTTCATTTTATCCGCAAGGATAAGTTCTAGGTTATCCTTGCTGTTGGCTCCTTTGTCAAAAGTGACAAGAGAGCCTTTTTTAATCCTGCCTTTGATTTGATTATACGTATCTTCAAAATGAGCCATGTCATTGACATTGCCTTCTTTTACTGTGAGACCAATAGGCACATGGATTGGGTCTGCAAGTTCAGTGATACCCATAG
>JAGLPV010000016.1 GCA_023137195.1 Candidatus Aenigmatarchaeota archaeon
TCCAAATATACCAATTTTAGACCTCCTCGAAAACAATACAAACACAACCAACAACACCCCTTTCTTCAACTGGACAATCTCGGCAGACATAGACGACGACACAATAACATACGCCATACAAATAGACAACAATTCCGATTTCACCTCACCAGAACAGGTAAACCATTCCTTAACTCTCAACAACTACACCGCCAATATACTGACAGACGACACCTACTTCTGGAGAGTAAAAGCAATAACCTCAGACGCAAACTCAACATACACAACATACAGAATTTTCACAGTAGACACAACCCCTCCAAACATCACAATAATAAACCCGCCAAATAACACAAATATTCCGGCAGGACTGGACTGGACATGGATAAACATTTCAACAGACGAAAATGCAATCTGTAGATACAACATTACAGATTCAAATTTCAATTTCGCAACAGAAGGAGCAGACTTCACAAACACAGGCGAACTAAATCATTCATTCAACTACTCTGTGGAGGATGACTATACATACACTTTTTTCTACAAGTGCAATGACTCTTTTGGAAATACAAACACCGGGTCAACTACGCACACCTTTTGGGTTGATCCAACAACTCCGCCATACAAACCAGAATTAAATTCCCCTGAAAATGACACATATATAACAAAGAATTATGCATTGCTCAACTGGACATGCACTGACCCGGAAGGAGATATGATGACAGCATACATCTATGCAGACAACTCAACAGCAACCACATTGATTAACACAACAACAGGTTGCCAGAACGGAAGCTCTTACACATTCAACTGGACTAATCTAAACGACACAACATATTATTGGAGAGTTAACTGTACAGACACAGGCGGTTTTTCTAATATATCAGATACCTGGCAATTCACCGTTGACACAGCACCACCGGAAATTAACATAATATCTCCATTGGCAAAAAAATATTCAGACAATACAATATGGTTCAATGTTACATTAAATGAAGTAGGAAACTGGTGTGGATACTCTTTAGACGGCGCATCAAACATAACCATGACAAACGCCTCAGGAAACTGGAATGCAAAAAACACATCTATGACAATAAAACAGCACAATGTAATATTTTACTGCAATGACTCTGCAGGAAACATGGATTCAACTCCAACAAGATATTTTGAAATCATACAGCTGACCGGGAAATTATATGTTTCATTAGCCCTTCCAAACAGCAATTATGTCTGTTCCAGGCAATCAGGCATCGTGGATGCAGGCGCAGTAAGCTTTAATTATTCAAACCCGGAAGAGGCATATGTAAATTCTTTCGGAAGCAATATAGTTTATTCTCTCTCCTCAGACCGTGCAGCAATCATAAACGCGCAAAATTATCCGGTCAACCATAAGATAAGCATATATACAAACAGTGATGTATATCTCGGATTCACAAAAGGAGACTGCCAGACAATAACCAAAAAATACAGCATGATAAAAGACAGCACCCTGCTTTATGAGTTGTCGCCTGCATTTGCCTACATCGACGTTGATGACAAGGTCAGCATAAGGGCAGGCGCAAGATACAGCAATACGAACCTAACCGGAGATATAGGTCTGACTGCCGGAGCATACGAACTAATGATAAAAAACAAAGGCAGGGATTCTTCAAGAGAAGAGATAATAAATATAAGAAGAAATTGAAGAAAATATATAAAAATAAAATACAGAAGAATCTATGAAATTTCAAAAAAAATCAAAAATCGTTGTGCTTACACTTTTTCTTCTACTGTTTTTTTTGACATCTTTTTCTTATGCGTTTTCCCCAACATTTTATGATAATTTTTGCGAAACAGAAAAAATTACAGATTTAACAATACTCAATACTCAATCATATCCAATAGTCGGAGGCAACTGGACTGTCAAGTTCAATACAACAGGAATTGCAGATTTGACAATTTTCCCGGCAGATGAAACTAATTGGAATAAAGCAGAAAAAAATAATGACCTGGAATTCCTGGAACTAAAATGCGGCAGTCAAACATTAAATTACAGATGGACAAATAATGCAGTTTTTATTGAAAACTACTCCTGCGACCAGACCAGTTATGAAATATCAAATGTTTTGACTTCCGGCAAACATGCATTGAAATTTAGTTATGGAAATATCATAAGATATGCCAACAATTTTGCATCGGAAAATATAACTTTTGTCCTGCCTACAAAAGAAAACAATTCTTATACTCCCAGCAACTGGGTCTATATAAACATCACCTCTGATGAAGACCTGAACCAGTCTTTGGTGGAATGGGGAAACTCTTCGGGATATACCAATATTTCGATGAGCAATTCTTCCACAACAAATTGGCATATCAACATAACAGATTTGCAGGATTATGCTTATAATTACACTATTTTGGCTCAAAATACATCTGGCTATTGGGTGCAGACAGGGATAAGATATATCGATGTAGATACGACAACAACTTTAATTAATATACAATCCCCTTTATCTTACAACTATTCCACCCCCACAATATGGTTCAATACCACACTAAATAAGCCGGGAGACTGGTGCGGCTACTCTCTTGACGGAGCATCAAACATAACCATGACAAACTCTTCCGGCAACTGGAATGCAAAAAACACATCAATGACAATAGGACAGCACAATGTGAGATTTTACTGCAACGATACAGCAGGAAACATGAATTCAACTCCGGTAAGATATTTTAATGTTAAACAGCAGATGACCGGAAAGCTATATATCTCTTTATCTCTTCCAAACACAAACTATGTCTGCTCCAAACAATCAGGAATTATTGATTCAGGCACAGCAAGCTTTAATTATCCAAACCCGGAAGATGCATATGTAAATTCTTTTGGAAGCAATATAGTTTATTCTTTATCCTCAGACCGCGCAGCAAACATAATAGCGCAAAATTATCCATCCGACCACAAGATAAGCATATTTACAAACAGCGAAATATATCTTGGATTCACGAAAGGAGACTGCTCAACAATCACAAAAAAATACAGCAGGATAAAAGACAGTACCCTGCTTTACGAGTTGTCGCCTGCATTTGCCTATATTGACAGCACTGACGAGATTTGCGCAAAGGCAGGAGCAAGATACAGCAATCTGAAACTCTCAGGCGAATCAGATATTCCATCAGGAAAGTACAATTTTCTGGTAAGCAAGCTTGACCCGGACAGCCAGGGCAGACCAACAGTAGATGTAAGACGAAGTTGATTTAAAAAAGTTTATTCTTAATTTACTCATGGACTTGGATACAAAGACAATGATAATTGAAAACAACAAATGCGCATGGGGAAAATGCATATTTTGTTCATTCAGCAAAAAGCAGAATGTGCAGATTCTTAGCGAAGACAAATTAAAACAATTAATTGAAAACGAATTAGATGGAATAACAACCTTAAAACAATTAAAATTTTTTAATTCCGGCAGTTTCCTGGATGAGAATCAAATACCCATTCCGGTTCAGGATTTTTTATTAGAAAAATGCAAACAGCTAAAGACAGAAGAATTAATTTTCGAGTGCCACCCGATGTTTATTACCGACAAGAACATCAGCAGAATCAGGAAAAAACTAAACGATATTAATTACAGCCCCAAAATCAATGTTGCAATAGGATTGGAGAGTGCAGATAACACAATCTTAAAAAAAATTAAAAAAGGCATCACAAGAGAAACATACACAAAAGCAGTAGAACTACTAAAAAAATACAATTTTTATGCAAGAACATATCTGATGGCGAATCTCCCGTATAAAAAAGATTATTCCAAATCATTAAATGATTCTGTTGATTTTGCGCTTCCAATGAGCGACACAATATGTATAATAAATGCATATCCTTACGGCTATGCAGAATTGTTCGACATCTGGCTTAGCCGAAAATGGCACCCTCTAAACAAAAATGAATTTGAAAAAATCACCAAAAAATACAAAAACAACAAAAAAATTGAGATATTTTTTGATGATTTCATTTCCTATCCGAAATTTTCACTTCCTAAGCAAAAAAAAGTTGATTTGTACGGGGCAAACAAATTCAATCTGACTCATCCATATTACGAAGTATGGCAGGAATACCTTGCAGATTTTTATATCCCTCCAAAAGTCAAAGAACATGTTTTAATCCTTCCATGCAGTTATAGAAAGCCGTATTCAATGTCAAAGACACACAAGGCAATTATTACACGACTCAAAGGAGCATATAGTTACGGGAAAATCCACCAAATTATGGTATCCAATCCGGGACTTATCCCGAGAGAGTTTGAGTCCAAATATCCTTTTGCCAAGTATGACTGGCCCGAAGCACAGGAAACGCCAAATATAAAAAAATTATATACTGTTGTGACACAGGCAAGAATAGAGAACTATTTAAAAAATCACAAAGATTACTATTCTTACAATTCAAAAAAGCCTGTTTTTTGCTATCTGAAATACGAAGCAGAATCTTACATTGCATTAAAAAATGCATGCAAAAACCTGGATATTTCTCTAATAAATCTTGTAGACAAAGACACATATGACTTGTTTAAAAAACAGGGAATGAAGGACATATTAATCAACGAGATGCTTCTGGACAAGATGTTTTTGGGTCTGGCAAAAAGAAAACTATAATTATTTGAAATACAATCCCCCCAAATGGCATAAACAATCGTCTTAGAGGCAATAAAGAGGCATGTTCGGAAAATAGAAAAGCACTAAATATTTTGATGGATTCTGGTTTCCATTTATAAAATTTTTATCCAAATAATAAACATGAAAAAACAAGACAAAAAGTTAAACAACACTACAACAGAATTAAAATCATCAAAAAAAGAAGAAACCAAGACAACTGAAAAAATCAAGGAAGATAAAACCAAAAAAAAAGAAAAATCCAAAAAAAAGAGAAAATCAGATAATCTTGACAAAGTAATGACAATAGTCGCAGTTCTTCTTCTTCTTTGCGCAATAGGAGGCTACCTTATTTTGAAAGATAAAAATGAAACAGAAGCCTTGGTTGAAAAGTGCTTTGCAATCCAAAACAGCCCGGACCTCCAATATGAATGCAAATGCGTCCCGACATTTCTTTTAAATAGGACAGACACAGGCGAATATGTAAAGAAGAGAAGTAAAGAGATGTGCACCTGCTCCTGCGACATTGGAACAGGAACCCCTTATGTCGTGGAATTAAGGGTTGCAGAAAACCCGGATGAATTGAAGCAGTAAACTTCTATTTAAACTTTTAAACTTATCATACAATTAAGGTTGACGAAGAATTCAATATGGCAAGTAGTAAAATGCATAAGATGATGTTATATATCAAGAATTATGCAATCAAATGCAAAAGGGTGTTAAAACTACTGAAATATCCCGCAAAACAAGAATTGATGATGTCTATGAAAATAACAATAGCTGGTTTTTTAATAATTGGCTTTATTGGATTTTTGATAGCATTAATAATAAACAAATTGGATTTATTCGTTTAATAGATTATGGTAATATATGCAATAAGGACGACAAGAGGCAGGGAAAAGCTTATAATGGAAACCCTTTACAGTAAATTGGAGACCAATGAAGACAGCGACGTGTATGCTTTATTTCATCCCCCAAGTTTAAGAGGCTATATTTTTATAGAGGCAAGAGACAAAGATGCCATAAGAACAGTAACTTCTCACGTACCAAATATTAGAGGAATGTTAAACGAGGAAGTGACAATAGAAAGTTTGGAACATTACTTTGCCAAGAAAGAAGAAAAAATAGTATTCAGGCAGGGTGATCTTGTAGAAATTATCCGCGGACCATTCAAAAAAGAAAAAGCAAAGATAAAGACAGTAAATGAGGCAAAGGAAGAGGCAAAAATAGAATTGATAAACAGCGTTGTTCCAATACCAATTACAATTAAATTAAACCAGTTAAAACAATTAGAGACACAAAGTGATTAATATGGCAGATAAACAAACCACATCAGAATTAATAAAAAAAGAATTAGGACTTGAAAAATTAGCATCTGCTTCAAAAGAAGCAGTTGTCGGGAATTTGAGGATAGAGCAGATTATAAAAATCGCAGATTTAAAAAAGGACGATATAGGCGCCAAGAGTTTTAAGGACAACGTAAAGGTCGTTTCAGGCGTTTGCGTATCCTGTGGAGTATTGGTTGAAGGAAAAAATCCTGTTGAAGCAATCAAGGAAATAAACAACGGGGTCTACGACGAAAAAATAAACAACAAGACCTCAGAGCTTTCTGCAGAAGAACTCCAAAAACAAAAAAGCGAAGTAACCAAATACAAGAACAGCATTGAAAAAATAAAAGCAAGAAAAGAGCAGGAACAAACAGAAAGAGCAGCAGCTAAAAAAGCATAAAATGGAACTTGAAAATTTCATAAGCATAAATGATTTAAAAAAAGAAGATATTGACTTTTTCCTAAAAAAAGCAGATGAAATGCTTAAATTACTGGACAGTAAAGAGCCGTTAGATATATGCCGTGGAAAGATTCTGGCAACATTATTTTTTGAGCCCAGCACAAGGACAAGATTGTCTTTTGAAAGTGCAATGCACAGGCTGGGCGGTAGCGTTGTCGGCTTTGCCGATGCAAATACAAGTTCAGTCAAAAAAGGAGAATCTCTTGCAGATACCATTAAGACAGTAGAGAGTTATTCCGACATAATTGTAATGAGAAGCCCGTTTGAAGGAGCATCAATGCTGGCGACAAAATACTGTTCTATTCCAATAATCAATGCAGGAGACGGCGGTCACGAGCACCCAACCCAGACAATTTTAGACTTATACACAATAAAAAAGAAGAAAAACACGCTTTCAAATCTCACAATAGGATTATGCGGCGATTTAAAATTCGGCAGAACAGTCCATTCCCTTGCAAAAGCATTGTCTGCCTTTAACAACAACAAGATAGTATGTATAGCTCCAAATGAACTCAAATTTCCAAATGGCATAAAGGGGAAAATAGAGGAAAAAGGCACAAAAATAATCCAGACCCAGAACTTAGAAGAGGTAATCGATAAGCTCGATGTATTATACGTCACAAGAATACAAAAAGAGCGTTTTTTAAGCGAAAAAGAATACTTAAGACTAAAAGGAGTCTATGTCGTAGACAATAAGATGCTCCAAAAAGCAAAAAAAGATTTAATCGTAATGCATCCCCTCCCAAGAGTAGATGAAATAAACCCCGAAGTTGACAGCGACCCAAGATGCATATATTTCAAGCAGGCATTTTATGGCATACCAGTAAGGATGGCTTTACTTTCCTTCATGCTCAAATGCCAATCCTAAAAAATAATATGGAAGAAAAAAAAGTAAGAAACATAATCAACGGCACAGTGATAGACCATATAAAACCAAATTGCGCAATGAAAGTGCTGTCTATTTTAAAGGACATAGACCAGGAATGCCTGATTGTCTGCATCAATACAGATAGTAAAAAATACGGCAGAAAGGATGTGATAAAAATAGAAAACAAATTCCTACAGGAAAACGAGTACAATGAACTTGCCCTTATCAGCCCGGAGGCAACAATAAGCATGATAAAAGACGGGAAAATAACAAGCAAGGAAAAAGTAAAAACACCAACACATATCAAAGGAATAGGAAAATGCAAAAATCCGCGCTGTATAACAAACTGCCAGGACATAGAGACAGAATTTGATGTAGAGAACGGGGATAAAATTATTCTAAGATGTGTTTATTGCGAAAGCACCAACGAGTACAAAAACTAATTTATTCTTCCTTTTTGAATTCTTTTTCTTCATCCAGCATCCGGTGAATCCTCTCAACAAGTCTCTTTGCAATATTGACTTCTGTTGCCTCTGTCAGTCCAACAATCCCTGGATTAATATTGAGTTCAATGCAGTAATAATTACCCTCCATGTCCTCGACAAAATCCACGCCGCAAATATCTGCATTGATGAGTTTTGTGCATTTAAATGCCATTCTTTTTAGGTTCATGTCGGGTTCAAATTTCTCACCTTTATTTCCGCATTTTATATTGGCACGGGTTGTGTCTTTATCCTTTATCACTCTTTTCATTGAGCCAATTACTTCGTCACAGCATACCAGTATTCTTATATCCTCGCCTTTGTTTTTCACAAATTCCTGGATAAGCATGGTTTGCTTCATAGATTCAAGAGAAGAGACAACAGAGTCAAGAGTAGTTAAATCCTCGATATACATAACTCCCTTGCCGCCGGAGCCCTCGAGCAGTTTCAGCATAATAGGAAAGCGTAATTTTTTCCCGACATCAGAAATGGTCTCTTTATTTGCCAGATATGTTTTTGGCGTAAGAATACCGTTTTTTGCCAGGAGCATGTTTGTCAGGAATTTGTCATGCACTGTGTTTATGGCCCCAGAAGGGTAATTTGTCTTTATTCCCAATAAACCAAATGCCTCGATGATTTTATATCCTCTACCCTTCCTATGAGAATCTATTTTTGCAAAAACATAATCTGTTTGCGTCAAATCCACTTCCTTCCCGTCAACAAAAACTGTAATTTTAATACCACCATTAATCGTCAGGATAACTTCCTCAATAAAGGCATGCGTGACATCAAAGACTTCTTCTGCTTCTTTAAGAATCATTTTTGTTGTTTTAGCGAAGTTCTTAGGGGTTAAGAGTAAAATACGATGTTTATTCATTGTAATTAAAGTTTGTTTTTTTTAAAAAACTTTGTTTACAACATAATTGTAAAATGTTTCCTTAATCCAATCCACAGGAACGCACGGAACGGGGAAAGGAACAGTTAGAACCAGTTTATTCTTCTCTATGTTCTTGTGCTTTCCCGTGTCTTCCTGTGCGTTCTGTGGATTTAATTGGTCCACAGACCGTGAATGTTGCACAATGCCCTTGCCTTAATCCCTTCTGTGTCTTCTAGATGGAATTCTGCCTCTGGTTTGTCGCCGGGGCTTAATCTCTTGCCGACCAATATATTTCCGTCACGGACAATCTGTATCAATAGTATATGATGGCTTTCTTCCATAGGATGCTCTATTGACCCTACCTTTACAGTCACTTTGTTTTCATCTATATCCACAACAGGAACATGCTTTTCTTTTCCCTCCTGCTCAACAGTCTTTTCTTCCAGCAAAGTCATATCCTGTCCGCAGCAGACTAATGTCCCCTGACCGGCTTCAAGCACAGAAACTACATTGCCGCATATTTCGCATTTATATATCTGATTTATTTTTGTCATTTTAATCCCTCTAATTAACTACATTCGTATAATTTTTATCGCAATAAGATTCAATGTTTTGGGCTGTCGTATCGAGTATCCTTATCAATGCCTCTTTACTATTGAATGCATTATGCAGTGTAAATACAACATTATCCATCTTGAATATCCTGTGATCCCGCAAAATCGTTTTCCATTTATCAACATTGTCCTCGTACAACAGCTGTTTTTCTTCTGTTATAAGTTCCTCTCCTTCAATGACATCAATGCCTGCCCCGGAAAGTATCTTGTTTTCAAGAGCATACAGGAGAGCATCAGTATCAACTATTTGTCCTCTTGCGGTATTTATCAGTATTGCTCCTTTTTTTATCAGGTGAATTGTTTCTTTATTTATCATATGGTGCGTGTATTTGTTGTAAGGCACATGCAGGGAAATTATATCTGATTTTTTCAGCAGGTCTTCAAAAGAGCTGTACTCAAAACATAGCACTTCAGACAAAAAAGTCTGCCTGTGCAGGTCATATACCAAAACATTCATGCCAAACCCTTTTGCTATTTTTGCGACATTCAGCCCAATATGCCCCCCTCCGACAATCCCTATGGTTTTCCCCTTGAGGTCAAAGCCAGTAAGCCCCTCAATAGAAAAATTATTCTTGAGCGTCCGGACATAAGATTTATGAACATTTCTTGAAAGAGACATAATAAGCGCAAATGTGTGCTCTGCAACAGTATTTTCTCCGTAATAGGGAACATTGCACACAGGAATCTTTTTTTTCTTTGCCTCTTTTACATCTATGTGGTCAAAGCCGGTAGATCTTGTTGCAATCAGTTTAAGGCTTGTTAATTTTTCAAGAACCTCAACATCAACTTTTGAATAAATAAAGACAGAAATAATGTCAGCGTTTTTTGCCTTCAATATATTGTTTTCATTGAGTTTTTCTTCAAAAAAAAGAAGGTCGTGTTCCTTTAATTTTTTCTTCAGGTATGCTTTTTCCCACGGCTTTACTTCAAAAAATGCTATTTTTGACATTTCAGTTCACCTTTTCATATTATTATATTGAATATATATCCTAATATTAATATCTGCGGAACAGTTATAAAAGGCAGCCATAATGCTGTTTTTTTCCCGATATTGCTCCATATAAGACCTATCTCAGTATAGTCTGTTGCAACACCCGCCATAAGGAAGGTGAAACTGTTTCCAAAAGCTTGTGTCTGGTCAAAGATTTCAAAAGCAAGGACAGAACTTCCTTCAGAGCACACTTCTATTATTGTCGCAAAGAGTAATGTAACGCCAAGACCCAATAAGGTAGGTCCCATGTATCTGACAAAAAAATCATGAGGCACAAATGTTCTTGCAAAAGCAGCCATAATCATTCCAATCAAGATCCACCATACGACCATCTTTGCCAATGCCCACGAACCGCTCATAATTCCATTCACATCCTTAAAAGAGAACTTATGATTTTTGAATCTTTTTTTCATGTCTTTTATCACTGAAAATTCTTTTTTTATATTAGATGTATTTGGATTTTTTTCTATTTTATTTTTCTTGTCCAATATCTGGTAAATAAACCCCGTCACAATAGCAATTATTATTGCCGAGACTATCAGGTAAAGGGCATTCGCGCCAAAGAATCCAAACAATAAAATAGTAATCGGCAGGTTGGCCCATGGAGAAGCCAGTAAAAAGGCAATTACAGCAGGAGGAGAAGCTCCTTTCTTGTAAAGCTCCATGGAAATTGCCAGTATTCCGTGAGAACAGGCACTCATAAGGAATCCAAGACCAACAGCATAGAATATTGTTCTTTTTTTACGCCTGGAGAGAAATTTTAAAATATATTCTCTCGGAACCGAATAATCAATAATTCCTCCGATAAAAAGACCCAAAAGTATTGCCCACCAAACCAGATTAAAATAATCCATAAATGCATTGAAAAACCGGGGCAGAGTAAAATAACTGACAATCATCAAAACAACAGTTATCAGACCGACAACATATAATTTTTCTTTATACCACGGCAGGGATTTGTCGCAGCTTGCGCATTCCTTGACATGAGCAATATTATGCTCTTTTTCATATTTCCTTATGCAGTTGTAGGAACAGAAATAATGATTATGCGCCTTAATTGTTCCTTTCATGCCGCATACAGGATCTGTTTTGTCTTCCATGATTTATGCCGTCAGATACTATAGAATAATATCTGTCGCATTTACCTATTTTAATCTCGCTTCCGAGAGTTCCAGATGGTCAGTTTCTATTTCAACAAGAGCATCAAATATTTCCTTTAATCTTCTATTATCTGATTCCCGTGATGCTTTACTGTAAAATTCAATAGCATTTGTCTCTCTCCTGTGAGAATCTTCAAGATTTTCAATATTATCTGTATGGCATATATCCTTTCCTTTTTCAATTGATTTGAGTTTCAGTATTTTCCTCCATATGCTTGCATGTTCAGCCTCGACTTTTCCAAGTGCCTTGAAAAGGAGTTTCCCCTCTGCATCATCTGTTTGTGAAGCAGCACAGAAATAAAAAGCAGCATTGCTTATTTCAACTTCCAAGGCATGTTGGGCATTTTTCCTGTCTGTTTCATTCAGCTCAACATCGAAATCAACTACAGCATTTTTTGCCTCTTTTATGTATTTTCTTTTTGCCCCGCAAAAAGGGCAGTTTGCAGGCGCTTCATCTCCAACATAGGAGTCGCCGCATATTTCACATCGGTATAATTTTACCATAAGTTTCAAAACATGTCCTGTGGCTCGTAATATTCTTTTGGATGCTTGCATGAAGGGCATTCTTCGGGTGGTTCTGTGCCCACATGAATATACCCGCACTTTGAGCATTTCCATTTTATTGGTTTTTCTCTTTTGTAGACTGTGCCTTTTTCGACCATCTCAAGCATTTTTATGTATCTTTCCTCGTGCTTTTTTTCAACTTCCGCAATTTCCCTAAATAATTCTGCGGCTTTGTCATTTCCTTCCTCCTCTGCATCTTTTTGCATCTGAGGATACATCTTTGTATGCTCGTAATTCTCTCCTTCAATCGCATCCTTCAGGTTTGCTTTTGTATTGCTGATGCCGTTCAATAATTTGAATTCATCCTTTGCGTGTTGCACTTCATTCATTGCAGTTTCCTCGAAAATCTTTGCGATGTAGTGGTATCCTTCTTTTCTTGCGACTTTAGCAAAATAAGTGTATTTGTTCCTTGCCTGACTTTCCCCCGCAAAAGCGGCTTTTAAATTTTCTTCTGTTTTTGACATTATAATTACCTCTATTATATAGTAAATAAATGTTAATAAATGTTTGTGGTTTTTTATCGATTATAATCGATAGAATTCGCAAAAATTGTCGATTATAGTCGATAGATTTAACTCTCCAAAATCCCCACAATAGCACTTATCACTTCATTAATCTTTTCATCTGTCAAAGAACCGATTTTATACAATATAATAGACTTATCTGCCGTAAATATTCTGTTTGGTCTTATCCTGCTTGTTAAATTTAGATTTCCTTCTTTGAGATCTGAATTTTCAAGAATAACAGAATATTTATCATTTCTGTATTTGCTGGTTATCTGGCACAAAATTATGTCCTTTCCTTCTAATTGAGCAACAACCAAAGCAGGTCTTTTCTTGGAATCGCTCAAGTCTGAAAAAGGAAAAGGCAAAACAACAATATCGCCTTTTACAGTTGTGTATAAACTATATCTTGCGTACAAGTTTAGACACAACATGAAAAAATCCTGCACAATCTAAAAAAAATCAAATCCGCGGGATTTTTGCTTGGTCTTTCCATGCTTCGTCCTCTTCTTTTGTGTTCCAGTCCTTTGCCAGCACTTTTTGGCTTGCCAAAGCGCATTCTCTTTTTTCGTCCAAATTTTCCAAAGAAGACTCTATCTGTCCCATGGGTCTTAATTCAATGTGGTCATCATAAGATAGGATAGTGATTTTTGAACCTTCCTTAAAACCGCTTGCTTTTCTTATGTCTATCGGAATGGCAATCTGACCTTTTTTCGTGATGGTTGCTGTCTTTATTTCTTTTAATAACATATTATTCTTATATGTAATACAAGTAAGAAAATTATATAAATGTTTCATTTAGATTCCAAAATTGTTTTCTGAGCGGTCTATTCTTTCTTCTGATTTTATGTATTTCTTGTCCCTACATTTCTTTAAAATAACAAACATTTATATATTTGTAGGGACAACATAATAATATGACAATAATCCGAAAGAAAAAAGCAGGCAACGAAGAATATTACTCTCTCGAGCATAGCTTCAGGGAAAACGGCAAAATCAAGAAAAAAGAGAAGTACCTGGGGAAAAATCTGCCGAAAAACATAGATGAAATCAAGCGCGCCTTTATTCTGGAACTTTATAGTGAACGCTGGTTTTTGAAGTTTGATAAAATAAAAGAAGGATTCTTAAAAGAAAAAAAAGCAATGCCTAAGTCTGCTCTTGAAAAAGAAACCCAAACATTTGCAATCCGATTCACATATGACACAAACAGGATAGAAGGCTCAACCCTGACATTGAGAGAAACAGCCACTCTGCTCGGGCAGGGAATAACTCCATCAGAAAAACCACTGCGTGATGTAAAAGAGGCAGAAGCCCACATGAATGCATTTTACGAGATGCTTGATTACAAGAAAGACTTATCATTGCAGACCATCCTGTATTTTCACAAAAAAATGTTTGAAAGCACCAAACAGGATATTGCCGGAAAAATCCGGGAACATCAGGTAGCAATTGCCGGGAGCAAATTCCTTCCGCCGTTCCCCGCAGAAGTATATCCTCTGCTTGTTGATTTTTTCAAGTGGTACAATAAAAACAAAGCGTCTTTGCACCCTGTAGAACTTGCGGCATTAATCCATCTAAAGCTTGTGACAATACATCCTTTTGCAGACGGGAACGGAAGAATAAGCCGAATGATGATGAATTTTGCGCTGCATAGGAAGGAGTTTCCTATGTTTAACATACTGTATGAAAAAAGGGAGGGGTATTATAATGCATTGGAGCGTTCGCAAGTTAAGGGAGATGAAGATGTTTTTTTGCGGTGGTTTTTTAAGAGGTATTTGGATGGGTTTGAGGGATATATGTAATTGGAAGCATGGAATTTATTATTGTTTTGTACTTTGTGTAAAAAGAAATAATGTCAATCACATTTTTACATAGAATATATTTCACACAATGCTCTTTTCGTATAAATATTTATAATAGATGATATCCTTTAATATTATAATATGGATTTTCTACTTCCGCTCACGATAATAGGATTTGTTATCTCGATATATCAAATTAGTGAAGAGTATAAAAAAAGAAATTTTGTATTCAAGATTAATTGGATTGATAAAGCATTATTCTTTATCTTTGCCGTCTTTTTAGTTTGCTCCATATTTCTTCAAAATTTTTATCTTATCCAAGAACAGGAACCTATTTTTAGGACATTTAATTGTAACAGTCAAGGAAATTGTTATGACATAACTTATTCTTATTTATTTTCCATCATTGCATTTTTACTAGCGGTCATCCTCATCATATGCTTTATTATAAAATTAAATTCAAAAAAGCTTTCAAAGAAAAAAGAATTTATTAACAATGCCTTGGATATGCTGAGTAGACAAAAATACGATGAACTTTCAGCGGATTTGGAATTGTTTCATGATGAATTATTGAAACATTACAAAAGACCAAAACAAAGGAACTTTTATTTTTTGAAGTATTTTCAATATATTCTATCAGAATATAATAAAGTTTTCAAACAAAGCAAACAAAAATCTAAATTTATTATAATATTGAAGAAAACATCCATGAAAATGAAGTCATATTCTAAATATAAAAAAGAAAGTCAAGAAAACTTTACCAAATTAGGTCATATGATTCGATTTTTTGAACCGAAAAAACCCATCTGGCAAATTAAACTAACAAAATTAATTGAAAAATTACAATTCATGAAAAATAGTCGAATAAAATATTGTGATATGATTGATGATTTTTATTATGAGCTAATCAACAATACTGATTTTTTAGAGTATATAACAATGAATAACACAGATCTAATGTTTAAATTATTGGATAATAAATTAAATTATAGAAAAGAAGAAGTTTGGTCGGTAATAGGAACAAAATTAATTAGAGATAAAAATAGTAAATTGTGGAAAGAACTTCATTCTGACACAAGAAACAATACTAAGATAATAAACTTCTTATTTAATGATACTCGCAAAAGTGAACAATGGTGGGTTTGGAAACCAATTGGAGATTACGTATTACAATATTTGAGAGAGCAAAAAAGAAAGGCTGTTGACGAAGAAAATTATTATGAAGAAAATTATGATGATATGAAATATAAGTCTCCTATTTATACAGGAATTAGATATTTTAATGTTATGATAATGGAAGCATTAAAACAAAATAATTCTCACCATATGTGGATTTTCTACCTTCAATATTGGACGCGTAAAATTGTAAAAAATATTAAGTATGAAGATGAAAAACCCGCGGAATTTAAAAACATGTATGAATATTTTTTGTATCAAATTTTTGAGATTTATATGGATTGTATTAGATATATAATTGAAAATGATGATTATACTGTTAAATTCAAACCAAAGAGAGGTCCTAATATGATTCAGAATGCAATTAGCTCTTTTATAGTTGCTATGAAATGCATTTATGAATCCAATATTAGAAATAACGCTAAAACTTATTTTAGAGAACTGTTTATCGATTCTTATTTTGAACTTGCATCCCACCATAATCAAAAAAAAATTGGTTGTTATGTTGACTATTTTAGGCAACAATTAAGAAACGAAATAGTAGATTCTACTAACATAAACAAAAGATTTATCGCGTTTATAAAAGTCCCCATTGAAAATTACCGAGATAGGTCTATTTGGTATAAAGGAATATCTTATCCTGAGGAAGTAAGGCAAGAATTTGTTACTTTCTTAAATTCGTTGAATAATATTCAAAAAGAAATTGCTTTAAAATAGATAATTGATTTTATTAGAATACTCTCATTTGCTGTAGCAAGTTTCCTTTTTTAAATATAAGTTTATCTTATTATTGAAATAATATGACAAATGAATTATATCATATGAGCCAAGCAATGATTAGACTCTTTAATTTTGGACAAACACAGAGTCAAAATTATATATATGGTCTTATAGTAATTTTATTGGTTGCTTGGCTGGCTTTTAGCACGTATTTATTATTTTATAAGCCACGAGTATTAGAAAAATGGAAATATCCCACATTATGTTCTTTAACCATAATAACACTTATAGGCATATCTTCTTTTTTTGTAGCTTATTTTTTTATTAATTTTTTAGATTCTCTCTTTTATCTCTTTCGTAATATCGTAAATTATAAAGAATTATCAAATCCTTTTTTAGTTATTTTAGTCGTTATGTTTTTTTACATTATATTCGCCTTAAATCGTAGTAAATCCCAAAAATCAGAATCTAATGACTTTATACCTGCGGAACTAAAATTATTTATTCCAGAATCTTTTAGTTTAGCAGTCGCATTATTTTTTTTCTATTCTGTTTTCTTTGGCTTAGCATTGGTTCCAAATTTCATGGCTCTTGGCGGAATTGAAAATATTACAATTAAAATATTGTTTGTTTTTATTATTCCATTTATTATGGGCTCAATAATATTAATTGCTATTTATCGTCCAGTTTATTATAATAAATGGAACAAATTATTCAAAGAAAAATTTAAGATTTCTCTTTCTAATATTTTTTGGATTAATTTATTATATTTTATAGTTCGTTTATTATTTTAAAAATTTTAACAAGATTTTATTTTTACACAGTAAAAAATTTCTACATCCCAAAAACATTCTTCCGAACCTTCCCTTCCGCAACATCATCCACAACATCCTCAAACAGCGGACAATAAATAGGAACAGCAAACGGCACAAACGTAGAAGAAACAATCGCCTCTCCTTTATTCAATGACGCAATATTCTTAGAATCTTCAGACAAATCCTGCGAAGTAGTGCTTATAATCGCCTCCCTTTCCACAGCCATCTCAATCCCCATAATAACTTTAGTATTAATATTCGCCAAAATCTCCCGCGGAATCAAACTAGGCAATTGCGTAATAGCAATCAACCCAATCTTAAACTTCCGCCCTTCCCGCGCAATAGTCCCGAAAATATTATTCCCTTTAGCAAGAACATCCTTCCCAATCACACGTGGAGCCTCTTCAATCACAACAGAAATAACCGGCTTGCCCGAAAGCTCCCCGGACTTTGAATAATTTTTATACCGATAAAACATCTTTTCAGCTATCATCGAACCCACAAGCATTTCAACACTCCCCGAAAAATGAGAACAGTCAATAATCACAGTCTTCCCACTTTCGAGTTCATCTGCAATATCAGAAATCGTCCTCTCCCCTTTAGAATCAGAAAAAACATCACTAAATTCAAGAACATTGTTCTTGCTCTTCTGGCATGACAAAATCCTGGAGAATTTTCTTCTAAGCACAAGAAGAGTCCCTTTCTGCACTTCTTCATATGCCTCGATATTGTCGTCATTGAATATCTCTTCAATCCATTTCTCCCCAAACAAAGAGTGATAAAATCTCATCCCGTCCTTCTGCGCATCTGAGAAATTCCCCGCACCTTCAAAATGGGACGGACGGACATCTGCAATATTTATAAAAAATGTTTTTGAGCCCACAGGCGCATCATAGTTCGTATAATACACAGCATTATCAGAATACTCTTTATGATTTTTCAGCCCTTTCTTTCCACCGCGACCGAAATATTCATCATGCGCATCCAGCACCAGCATCCCGTTTGAAGTCACTTCAATATTGTGCCAGAGCATGTTTTTTATAAAATTAGACTTCCCCTTACCTGTAGTCGCACAGAACAAAATATGATGGCTAAGGACATCATTTGCATCAAGATAGACATCCTTTTCAAATACATTTGAACCGCTTCTCAATTTCCCAAGGTACAATGGCTCAGCAGGTTTTTTCAAAAAGCAGATGTCCTTTTCGCTAAGGCGATAGATATTGCTGAAAAAATCCGGCAGTGTTTTTGGCGCCTTTACTCTATATTTATCATTCTCCCGCTTTTCGATGACAGCCAGATTCTTCATGTTCACGATGATGTAGGAGCGAAGGTCAGAGTCAAAAAAAGCAATTTCATCATTTTCCTCGTTTTCAAGATGCATCCCGCTCATAAGCTCAATTGTCTTTGGATCCATCTGCGTAGAATAAGAAATATCATTCACCTGGTAAATTGCATATTCCTTTTCATTAAAATAAGACACAAGCAATTCCCCCAACTCTATTGTCTGCTTGTTTTTCTGCCTCGCGATTAAGTTCCCGATGCTCCCACCAATTATCTGGCAGACCTGCTTTTTGTTTTCATCCATAGAAATAAAGTAGGAATTAATTATATAATGTTTCCTAATCCACGGGAGACACAGGAAGACACAGACCTGTTGAAATCCACAAGATTCTTGCGATTACACAAGATGACTTAGTTTAGTGAATTATCTTTAATCTCGTGGAAATCTGTGTTAATCTGTGGATTAAATCACATTCCTGTGGGTTCCGTGGATTTAATTACGCATATGTCTTGTGGATATATTTATATAATTTTATGAATATATTTTACCATGGGAGCTATCATAAATGGTTTAGAAAAAATAAAAAAATGGCATCCTCTTGGGAAAAAAGAGGATACTTCTTTTTCAAAGCGGGTTCTGGATGCAAATGAAAATTACGAGAAAAGCGAATTTGTGGAAAACAATGCAAAAGAGGAATTTAATTCACTCCAGAAATCAAATCATCACACGCCGGAAAGACAAGAAAATTATAAAATGGACTCCTACGAGCCAACACAACCACCCACCGAGTCATATACACCCTCAGACAGACAAAGACACTCTTCCTCTGCAAGAGAGCAGAACTACAATCAGGAACCAATATGGGAACGCAACGGACAGCAAAATCCAAGGCAGAATAATTATGGCGAGCAAAGAGGAATTCCTTTCGAGGAGCCACCCCCACTTTCAGTAGGAATGGATTCAAACTCCCCCGAAATGGAAAAACTAGACACAGTGATGATTGAAATAAGAAACATAAAAGCGCAGAACATACAGATATTAAGCGAACTTCGGCTTATCCAGGACAGGATAAGAAGAACATATTAATTTCAAATGAAAACATATTAAAAGATATTTTTTAATATACAATTATTAGTTTATGGAAAGAGAAGAAATTTTACAAAACATTAAAAGCAAGATAAATTCCTCGAGGGAAAACATTGCTCAATGCAAAGACATTTTAATTGTCGGGCATCTGGATGCAGACGGAATCAGCTCAACTGCAATCGCAAAAAAGACATTTGAACACAATGGATTCAACGTCGACTACAGGGTAGTAAAACAGCTCGATAGTGTAATAATAAAAGATATTGAAAAAAGCAAAAAAGACCTCACTGTATTTGTAGACCTTGGTTCAGGACAGCTGGATAACATCAGCGACTACATCGAAAAAAACAAGATAATGGTTCTTGACCACCACGATCCTTCCCAAAAAACACACCCAAATATTCTCCTTCATCTTAATGCCCATCTGCTCGGGATGGATGGCTCAAAGGAAATCAGCGGCTCGGGAATGTGCTATTTATTTTCAAGATATTTTCTGGAAAAAGATGAGAATCTATCAAAAGAATTGCAGAAGATTGCAATAATAGGCATGATGGGAGATATGCAGTTAAGGGAAGGCGCTGTTGGAATGAACAAACACATAATCTCATGGGCAGAGGACAATGAAGTAGTGAGCGTAAAAAAAGACATCTGCTATTTTGGCAAACAGACAAGACCAATATGTAAATTACTCGAATACGCAACAGACCCGATAATACCCACAATATCATTTAGCCCGGAAAATACAAAGGCATTTGTAGGCAGTGTAATCAACCCGCGGGACAATGACAATTTCTGGAAAAGATGGATTGACCTGAGCCAGTCTGAAGTGCAGGACATTACAACAGGCATAATAAAACTTTTCCTGTCCAACAACAACGGCAGTGCAAAATTTGCATTAGACCAGTTGTTTTGCGAGACATACCAATTTTTGGACGAGACAAAAGGCACAGAATTCCGCGATGTGATGGAATTTTCAACAGTATTGAATGCCTGCGGAAGGCATGACAGATGGAAGGACGGCGTCGAGCTAATCGTCGGAAACAGGGACAATCTCCCGGTAATAAGCACTTTGCTTGAAAATCACAGGAGATATCTTGCAGAGTCAATCGATATCATAAAAAAAGCCAAGATCAAAAAGATGAAGAACATCCAGGTATTTTTTGCAGGAAACCGGATAAAGCCAACAATTATCGGAACTGTTGCCGGTATGGCATTGGGCGCAAGAATACTGGACTATAGGATTCCGGTACTGGCAATATCAGATGACACAGACGACCCGGATTATTCTAAAGTATCTTCCAGGGGCAATAAAAAAATGGTCTGGAAGGGTTTAAGATTAAACACAGCAATGAAACTCTCTGAAAAATTCGGCGGAGAAGGAGGCGGACACGATATTGCGGCAGGATGCAGAATCCCAAACAAAAACAAAGAGGCATTCCTCGAAGCCGTTGACGAATGCATCGGGGCGCAGATAAAAGGATAATATGGATAATAAAAAAATTGTGATTTCCCTTGGAGGGTCACTCCTAAGCGACGATTTTACTTACCAACACATAGCCGAATACGTAACTGTATTTGAAAAGCTATATGATGAAGGATACAGTTTAACAGTAACTGTCGGCGGAGGCAGGAGCGCAAGAAAATACATAGATATCCTCTCTCAAAAACAGATGAAAGAAAAGAAAGAAAAGCACATAAAATGCGACATGATTGCAGTAAGCGTCACCCACTCCAACGCACTTCTCTTAAAATACATGACCGATGACAAAAAGACATACCCGAAAATCCCAAAGTCAAATTTCGCAATAAAAACAGCAATAAAAACACAGCAGAAAACAAACAATATAATTTATTGCGGCGGCACAAAACCATTCCAGTCCACAGACGGTGTTGCAAGTTTCTGCGCACTTAATTCAGGCGCAGAGTTAATAATCAATGCAACAAACATAGACGGCGTCTATGACAAAAACCCAAAAGAAGACTCTAATGCAAAAAAAATAGACAAATTATCTTACGAAGAATTCAGAAAAATCATCGCCCCCAACCCCCAATCCCCGGGAAAATATGCTCTTTTTGATTTAAAGGCAATACCGCTCCTGGAAAACCAAAAGATAAAGCTGGTAATTCTAGACGGCAGAGACCCGCAAAATATTCTAAAGGCAGTAAAAGGAAACAAATCAGGAAGTTTAATTTCCTGAACGCATCATCTCCAAGGTCGCCACAAATTAAGTTTATATTTTATAGCCGCCAGTCTCAGGACAAAACAGGAGAATAAAAGCACATACACATATCTCATATCCTCCCTATACCCACCACATGCCGCATAAACCACACCAAAGAGTATTGCCACAGAAGCATAAAAATCATGATAGAGAATTTCCGGCATGGTGTTCATAGCAATATCCCTCAACATACCACCACCAATAGCAGTAATTGTTGCGCAAAATACAATGGCAAAGAAGCCCAGTCCCAATTCATTTGCTTTGGATGCACCGATAAAAGCAAAAGTCACAAGTCCGACAGAATCCACTACAAGCATCCCCTTGTTGATTTTATAAAACAAATTATATGCAACTATAGAAAATACAATTGCCGAGATAATAGTAAAAACATAATTGTTGTCATAAAAATAAAACGGAACATTCCCAAGAAAAAGTTCCCTGATGGTTCCGCCACCCAGAGCCGTCAAAAAAGCACAGACAAAGACGCCAAAGATATCAAACTTCTTTTTTATGGCAAAATAACTGCCGTAAGTTGCAAACGCAAATGTTCCCAACAAATCCAGCATATAAATTTCATTGAGCATATAAATCATCAGACAATATCTTTATGAAACTTTTTACATTGTATATAAAGTGTAAATTTCGCAAGGAACTTTAGATATCAACATGAAAATTTTTTCTTCATTTTCGTTAAAAAATTTGCTTGAATACAATTCATAAAATACTTTTTTATATTTCATATCTATTTATTTACAATGAAAAAACAAAAAGACAAAGATGAATCTTCTTTGGAATCAATCAGGACAGAACTCAGCGACTCAGGAAAATTGCTGGAGCGTATGAGTATAGCCGTTGCAAATGGACTGATAGATAAAGATTTTTATAAAAAAACAGAAAAAAAGATTGCCTCTGATTTGCTAAGTACATATGTCCAGCAGAAAAGAGTGGATTTTCTGGAATCACAGAAATCTCTTTGCTCGAAAAAAGAGTTGAAGGAAAAACTAAACGAAGATGTAAAGGAAATTCTAAAGAAAGCCAAAAAGAAAGTTAAGATTTCAAGAAAAAAAATACTGGAAAGAAAAAAACAGGTTTTAAAAGAAGAGGACAAAAAAATATTGTCTGATATCCCCGTATTAAGAGAGTTGTTTTTGAGAAATGCAATCGACAAAAAAGACTATGTGGCGGCAATGGAGTCCATAGAAAAGGAGCATGAAAAAATCGAGAAGCAATTATACGATTACATGAAGCAGGAAGACATGGAAAGGTTAAAAAAGAAGGTAAATGCCCTAATACACAGGCACCTGAAAAAAAGCCTGCTAAAAAAAGAAACAGATGAACTTGCCCTGGAACTCTCGAACCTGGAAGTTCTTTTTGAAAACAAGTTGATTTCACAGGAATTGTATGCCAGCAAATGCCACCTCATAAGAAACAAGGTAAACCTATATGAGAGCCTTGCTTCAAAAATAGACGTTGTTTTTGATTTATATTCAAAGGTTGTGGATTCTGTAAAGCAGGAAGAAAAAAATCTTCAAAAAAACCTCGCTAAAGACACAAATATACAGGACAGTCAAAAAAAGAAAGTAGAGGAAGAAAAAAGAAGAGTTATCAATAAAATAAAAGAACTAACTGCGGATTAGCTGAAATACTTATCAATCTTTATCTCTCCTTTGTCTGTTTTTTTGAATAGTTTAGTAGTGCGTTGAACCAACTGATTAAAATGAACAAGACCAAAAACACGCGAATCCACTAAAAATCCGCCCTTTATATCTGCATTGTCTGACAAAACAAGACAGTAATCTTTTGGGATAACACCATTATTTGTTAATCTTAAAATATGCTCCTGCTCAAAGTCAAAAAAATTATGTCTGTAATGCATATTTGAGCCATCAATATACAAATATCCATTTCTGAACTCTATTTTATTAAACGGAACTGCCTTTATTCTTTTTCCAAGCATGGCGTGACCGGTTAAAAGGGGATTATTATATATATCATCAGATAGATTGTCCTTTTCTTTAGCCTCCATTTTCCGTTTTATATTTTTTTCAATATAAAAGATAGATGTATTAATAGAATCCTGAGCCCATGAAGGATCAAATGCAATCCCGACGATATGCCCTATTTCCGGTTGAAAATGATTGTAATAATTATGGTCTCCTTCTACTATGCCCGAACTTGGAAGTGTCGGTTGCATGGAGGCTCCTTCTATCGGAACAATTCTTTTCTTTGATTTATACAACAATGTTGCAATAACAGATGCTATCAAAATGACGACGACAACTTCAATCGGAAAACTACCCGTATCAATGCTTGAAAGTGAAGAAAAATCATAAGATTGGGAAAATGTCTGTTTTGGAAGCTCAAATGTCGGCAATTCAAATGCCATAAATCTACATATCTTCTACGCCGTTAGATGTTATCTTATATAGGATTTCCCCATCAGGCAAATTAGGACTGTCAACCAGTTTTGCAACTCTGGTATCCCCTTTACTTTTCCTTAAATATATCCTGAAAGTCGCCGCATGATGCAGTACATGACCGCCTACTGCCTGTGTCGGGTCCCCGAACATCATATCCGGTTTCGACATGACCTGGTTTGTAATATATACCACAAGGTTGAAACCATCTGCCAGTTTGCTCAAAACGTGAAGATGCTTGTTTAATTTTTGCTGCCTGTCTGCCAGGCTTCCACGCCCGACATAATCAGACCTGAAGTGGCTCATCAAAGAGTCTACAATTATCAGCTTGATATTTTTTTCCTTTATCATATCCTTTGCCTTTTCAACAAGCAGCATCTGGTGGTCGCTGTTGTATGCCTTACCGACAAAAATATTTGAAAGCACTTTTTTCTCATCAAGACCTTTTGCTCTTGCCATCTCTATTATCCTTTCTGGTCTGAATGTGTGTTCTGTATCAACATAAAGGCATGCACCGTTTGCGCCGCCGTCCGCCCTGGGGCACTGGACATTCACTGACAACTGGTGAGCAAGCTGGGTTTTTGCAGAGCCGAATGCTCCATAGCATTCTGTGATTGATCCGCTCTCAAATCCTCCTCCGAGAAGTTCATCAAAAGAATTGCTTCCTGTTGTTATCTTGATTATATCCTTCCTTTTTTCAAGCACTTCCAGCCCTGTTTCATATCCCATGCTAAGCATAGCACGGGCAGCCGCAATAACTTTATTTGCTGTAGGAACACCAATCTCGCAAATTGCACTTATTTCTGATGCGCTTGCAGTTGCAATCGCCATAATGTCGCTGTAGCCCGTCTCTTTTAATTTCTCTGCTGTCTTCGGACCAACGCCGGGAATTGAATCTATCTGTATTTCTTCTTCTTCCTTTTTTGTAGAATTATCTTCTGGTTCTTCTACTATTTCATCCAATGGTTTTTCTGTTGTTTCTTCCATAAATTTTAATGCATTATAATTTTAAAAGATTTTATGTTTACTATTCTTAGATATATCGCGGCACAAAAGTAATCATGGAAGTTTCCTTACAATCCATACTACTTCTAAGCTTTTGTTCTTGTTTCCTTGCAGTTATGCAACAACAACAAAATGCAAGTAATGTGGCGTGATATAATCTCAAACGCAATTGTATTACTTGTTGTGATAATTGCGTCTTCGAATATATTTGCCTGCTTAACTTTTGAATTTTATTCGCAGTCAAATATACAAGTAGAATACATAAATACTATATGAATGTCAAGTATATCTTTATATTATTTATGTGTTTTGCTATAATATGTTTGATTTAAAAAAATTGGCGCTGGACGTCTGCGATACCCTTAAGATATCACAAAAGGATAATGAAAATATTGAAAAAGCAAGGAATGAATTTGGGTCTGGCTTTATTGACCAACTTCTTCAAAAAAAGAATTTTGAACTCAACGGGTTTTTAGATGATGAATTAAAGACAATAGAAAAGCTAAGGCATCCTGATTACGGTCCATTAATATACAAGATAGACAACACATACTACACCAAGGAAAAGGTTTCAGAAAATATAAGGATAAGATATGTTTTTGAGTCAGAAGAGTGCTTTGCATTAGCAAAAATAATAAGAGAAGAATGTTACAGGAGAGGATGCACTTGCGCCATAATACCTCTTTTCGAGGGAGACCAAAAAGAATATCTCTCTATGATTCCCGAGGACGTTCTGTTTGAATTAAATCCAATGTCGATTGCAATTGCCAAAAACATGGATGTAAGCATATTCATCGGAGACATAAGCGACCCGAACTGGTCAAAAGGTCTTGAAAAAAAGATTTCGATGAGCTCTCATTCAAATATGATTTTCTGGGGCATTTACGAAAAATTCAACATCCGCGGTGCTTTGCTGGCACTGCCTGTTGAAAGAAAAGAGACCTATGTTTCAAAAGACAAATACCGGCAGGTTTTTTACGACAGTCTTTTGGCAAGTTTTTCAGATGAAATGAGAACACTAATTGACATTTACGAAAAAAAACTAAAAGATATAGATACAATAAGGATTGTTGCAGATGACGGCACAGACCTTTCCTTTTCCATAAAAGACAGAAAAATCCTGCGCGACGATAAATATGCAGCCACCAAAAAAAAGAGCGAGACATACAATTTCCCCACAGGAGAAGTATTTGTTGCGCCGGTTGAAACTTCTGCAAACGGCAGGATAATTTTTGATTATGTCACACCAAGAGGATTTGGTCTGATTGAAAATCTCGACATTACTTTTAAGGACGGCAAAGTATCAGAGTACACAGCAAAAGGTGACGGTGCAGAAAAGTTCAAAAAATTCCTTGATGCAAACACCGGCGAGAAAGACCGCATTGCAGAACTGGGAATAGGATGCAATCCCAAAGCAGAATTCATAGGAACCACAATAGTGGACGAAAAGATATTCGGCAGCATACACATCGCCATAGGATTCAATCTCGGCTCATTCCAGGGGAAAAATCAGGCATCTTCGCACCAGGATATGATAAAGATTATGAAAGACCGAGGTGGGTGCCTTTACGCAGACGGGAAAATGATAATGAAAGACGGTATGCCTCTTGACTGATTGTTTTAGATGAATATATAAATATTGGTCTTTAATATCTCTTATGGAATTTATAAAATCAGGAAAAGTAAAGCAGATATACGATGCAGGAGAAAAGGAACTGGAATTTTTTTTTACAGACAATGTCTCTGTTTACGACTGCATCATACCGAGCAAAATTCCTCACAAGGGAGAGACGCTTTGCAGGGAAAGCGCATTCTGGTTTGAAAAATTAAATAAAATCGGGATAAAAAGTCATTTTATCCGACTGGCGGCGCCAGACAAGATGAGAGTAAAAAAAGTGGATGTAATCTATGATTATGACAAAATAACTTCTAAAACAGTCAATTATTTAATTCCCCTGGAGGTAATCGCCAGGTATTATGTTGCAGGGTCTTTGTTCAGGAGAGTACAGGCAGGAAAAATAAGCGCAGCACAGCTGGGCTTTGAAGAAGGATACACCGTAAAATACGGCGACAAACTACCTCGTCCTTTTATCGAGTGCACAACAAAACTAGAGGAATATGACAAAGAACTCACCGATGAAGAGGCAGTTAAAATGGCAAGCCTCTCCCCCGAAGAATTTGACAATCTCAAAAAAACCATACTAAAGACAGATGAATTAATCTCCCAAACAATAGAAAAAAACAATTTAATCCACGTCGACGGTAAAAAAGAATTTGCATTCGACGAAAACAGGAATCTAATGATAATAGACACTTTCGGCACAACCGACGAAGACAGGTTCTGGGACAAGGCAGAATACGAAAAAGGAAATATCGTCGAACTGAGCAAAGAATTTGTAAGAGAATATTATACAAAAACCGGATTTAAAGACGAGTTGGATAAAGCAAGACAGGAAGGAAAAGAAATCCCGAAGATACCTCCTTTGCCGGACGAATTAATAGATAAAACAAGCAAACTCTACACCGATATGTTTGAGAAGCTGACCGGAGAAGCGTTTTAATACTCTTTTTTAAGAGGTGTATGTCTATGAGTGAAAATCTATCTCCTGCTGATTTTATCGGAGTTTGCGGCGATGGGATAATATCCTTTGGTTCAGGTCAACCCGATCTCCCTCCTCCAAAAGAAGTCTATAAAATATTGCCCAATTATTCTGATTTCAAGTACGGTCTTATACAGGGAAATGCCAATCTGAGAGAAGTCCTGGCAAAACAATACCCTTCTTCAACACCAGACAGTTTTGTTGTTACTAACGGCGCGTCTGAAGCCCTTGATTTAACCCTGAGAGTTATCTCAGCAAAGGCAGGCAAAGGAAAAAATAAAGTCCTGCTGCCAAAACCATATTACTATTCATACCCACACATGATAAAATTCGCCGGTATGGAGCCCGTGTTTACAGAGCTGATTGACGGAAGAATAGATTTTGATGACTTTAAAGAAAAAATAAAGGAATGCAGTGCAGTTATAATTAATTCTCCATCCAACCCCACAGGCAGAGTTGAGTCAATAAAAACCCTAAAGCAAATCGAAAAAATAACAGAAGAGTTGGGCGTTTATGTATTGTCTGACGAGGTCTACAAGGATTTGATATATACCCGGGAAAACTACCTGATAAAAGGACCTCGTGTTGTGACAATAAATTCTTTCTCAAAGACATACGCCATGTGCGGATTCAGGGTAGGGTATTTATGGTCTCGTGACCAGGAACTGGTTGATGAAGTCATAAAGATAAAGACCCACACTTCAATGAACACCAACATTTTAGGACAGGAAATGGCATACGAAGCCGCGACAAAAGTCCCCCGAAGCTTTATAGACAACCAGTTAAAAATATGGGAAGCAAGAAGGGATATGATTTACGAAGGGCTGGTAAATCTCGGTTTAGACCTATGGAAGCCAGAAGGAGCTTTTTATGTCCTGCCAAAAATCAAGAATCCAAAAGATTTCGTGATGGAGATGTTCAAAAAACACAAAGTGATAACCTATCCCGGCGAATGGTTTGGAGCACCCGACAGAGTAAGGTTTTCTTATGCTCTGGACATTGAAAACATTGAAGAAGGCTTAAGAAGAGTAAAGAAGTATTTAGACGAGCACGGGAATTAAGAACCGAAAATTATATAAGTGTCAACCAAATATATCCATATAATCAAAAGGAGGTGAAATATGGTTAAGAAAAGAAATATTTTGGTGGTGTACTTGTTGACTATAGTAACATTCGGACTTTACGGAATATACTGGACAATTTCAACAAAAACAGAAATGAACGAGCTTGGAGCAGAAATCCCAACAGCATGGTTGATGATTATTCCTATCGTTAATCTATACTGGTTATATAAATATTGTGAAGGATTTGCGACAAAAGTCAAGAAAGACAACAATACTGTTTTATGGTTTGTAGTATATCTGTTCATAGGTATAGTTATGCCGTTCATAATACAATCAGAACTGAACAAATTAGCATAATTTAACTATTTTTTTAATTATTTTTCTTTAATTTTCTTGTTTATCAATTCATATCTAAAAAATACTTTTATTCCAATTTTATTCTTTTCAGGAAAATAATATAAATCTGAACAAATAATATCATATAAGATGACAAGAATAAACGCAACCGGAAAAAAAGCCCAGATGTATCTGGCAGGAGGATTCATGCTATTTATAGTTTTATCTCTTTTTATCGTATCCCATATTTACAGGAATATCATAATAGTCCCGGACTATATGCCCCAAAACATTGCATCAGAATTTCAAAGGTCATTAAATGCATTATTTATTGAAAACAACAGCATCGCATACATCAATTCCGGTCTGGATGATTATTCCCTTCTTATCGGGAATTTCACCAAATCAAAAGCCTACGGGCTCCGGGCATACTACGTTGTGGTAATGCCCAATGTCAGTGTGATATTCGGGAATTATTTCAATGAAACAATAGCCAATGTCAGCATATCAGTAAATAATGAAACCCTGTCGCAGTCAATGCCTCCAAGAACCAGCCAAGTATTTTATTTCAATGCTTCAGGTTCAGACATATTAAATTTCACCTACTCTTTTTTTGCAGATTCAAAAACATTTGAAAAAAACAAGACAATCCAAAATACAATGTTTTATGTCCATTGGATAAAATTAACAACAGCCAATGATGTAATCATCAAAGAAGTTGTTGAATAGAGTCCATATTGTCAAAGCCTGTTCTTGCGCCGAAACCATTATAATAATTTCTATATATTTTACCTATGAATTCTTCAATAATGAAAGGTTTTAGTTTTGGTCTAACCTCCGGAATCATAACTACTTTAGGACTTATGGTAGGATTATATTCCTCTACTTCTTCAAGACTCGTAGTTATTGGCGGTATTATTACAATAGCAATAGCAGACGCCCTTTCAGATGCTTTAGGGATTCATATATCTGAAGAAGCAGAAAATGTGCATACGGATAAAGAAATATGGGCGGCGACAATAGTTACTTTTATATCCAAATTTGTTTTTTCATTGACTTTTTTAATTCCTGTTCTGTTGCTTCCTCTTTCTGTTGCAATGATTGTTGGCATAATATGGGGATTCTCAACCATAGCAATATTTAGTTATTATATTGCCGGGCAACAAAAAATAAAACCCCATATAGCAGTCACAGAACATCTACTCATTGCAGGTATAGTTGTTGTTGTAACTTATTATGTGGGATTGTGGGTGGCTGCTTTTTGTTAGTTGCGTGAATCAATACATAATATAAATACAAGTTTCCTAACATTCAGGGGAGTATATTAAAATATATAAACATGCGCGTAATTTAATAAGCAGACAACACAGAGTTAATATGGAACTTAACAAAGAGGAAACAGAGATTTTAAATGGCAGGGACGGCAATGCCGCGGCAAAGTCAATGGAAATTTTATATGCCCTCGGCGAGATTTTCGGAGCTGAAAAATTAATAGATATCTCATCTGTTCAGGTTGCAGGAGTTTCTTATAATAATCTGGGTGATGCAGGATTAGAATACCTGAACAACCTTGCAGTTGACGGCAAAGTAAAGGTAAAAACAATGCTCAACCCGGCAGGGATGGATTTAATTGACTGGAAAAAGATGGGAATTGAAGAGGATTTCGCGCAAAAGCAGATAAAAGTCATTGAAGCATTTAAAAAACTGGGCATCCGGATAAGCGCGACATGCACGCCGTATTTAATCGGCATTGAACCGAAAATAGGAGAACACATCGCATGGTCTGAGTCATCTGCTGTAATATATGCAAATTCAGTATTGGGCGCAAAGACAAACCGCGAAGGCGGTCCTTCAGCTCTTGCCGCCGCGATAGTCGGCAAAACCCCGTGTTATGGTCTGCACCTCGACAAAAACAGGCAGGCAGAGATAAAAGTATTTGTAGAATCAAACCCAAAAAATGAAGCGGATTTCAGCGCTCTTGGCTATTCAATCGGGAAAAAAATCGAAAATAAAATTCCTCTTATTTACGGAATAAAAAATGCAACAGGAGAAGAGTTGAAGAACTTCGGCGCATCCCTCGCAACCTATGGAGGAACTGCAATTTTCCATATGGATGGCATCACCCCAAACAAAACAACAATTCCTGGAGATTCAGTAAACATCAGCAAAACAGATATTGCAGATGCCTATGATTTTTTAAATGACAGAGAGGAAATAGATTTTGTAAGTGTCGGCTGTCCACACGCGTCCATTGCCGAAATCCAGAGCATAGCAAAACAAATAGAGGGAAAAAGCGTAAAAAAACCATTCTGGATATGCATAGCAAGAAAAACAAAAGAAAAAGCAGATGAACTGGGGCTGGTAAAGCCAATAGAGCAGGCAGGAGTTTTATTTGCATGCGATACATGCATGGCTGTCTCGCCGCTGAAGAACAGATTCAAATGCATGGCGACAAACTCAGCCAAAGCATGCTTTTATGGTAGGGGAACAAACAATTTTAATGTAAGATTGATGAGTCTGGAAGATTGCATAAAAGAGGCCACAGAATAATCGTGCAAAAAAACACAATACACCAAACAGATACGATTCTTTTTAAGAAATTACAAAGAAATAAGAAAAATACCGGCAACCACAATAAATATTCCAATCAATCTATGCCAGTGGAATTTTTCCTTTAAAAATAAAGAAGCAAATATGAATATAAAAACTGACTCCAGTCCACCCACAGAATATACTTTAGATGCATTCCCTACAGAAAGCGCAGAATAAAGCAAAAATACTCCTGTAGCGGCAAAAAAAGAAGATAAGATAATTTTATGTTTTTTTGTATCGAGTAATTTTTTTTGTTTCCCGGATAAGAACATATAACAGGACAATATAATCGTTGCTGAAAAATACATCATTATTGCCAGGGTAATTGGCTCGATATCAAACAATAATTTCTTTACTGCCAGAGAATAAACAGTATTCAGGATAACCACTACAGAGATTAAAAATATGCCTTTATCCAATGTCGGAACTTTAAAGCCATTTTTTGAAAGCACGACATAAACCCCGATTAAAATCAAGGCAACTCCCACGCAATTATATAAATTTACAAACTCGTTAAACAGCACAGTTGAACTGATAAAAATTAGCAAAATTGCAAAGGATTGAAAATAAGGCATTATTATATCAACATCTTTTAATTTTAGTGAAGTAAAATATATTATTGCTGAAAGTGCATACAGTATTCCAATAACAGATGCCCCTAAAAGAGATTCAAATGTAAAAGTTAAATCAAAGAATAATAGTCCAAACATAAGCAATATTATGCCGTCAAAAAACATTTTTAATGTGGTGGTGCCGGCTGTGTCGTATCCTTCATTCATAAAATATTTGTCCATGGAAGTGGAAATCGAATAAGAAAAATAACTCAATATTGCTAAGACTAGCCAAAGTTCCATATCACCAGAGGCGACAAATCATTATATAATTGATAGATAATTTATATACAATGAAAAAAGCAGCATTTTTTGATATAGACGGAACTTTAATCAAAGGTCAGATTGTAATGGAATTTCCACTCCATTTGATGAAGCGCAATTTTTTCAGCAAACGGGCATACCTGAAAATTCTGGCAATCATCACAGCATATGGATCGGGCATCATGACATACAGGCAGGCAGGAATAAAAATCCTTGAAATATATTCTTATGCCCTCAAAAACAGGAGTGAAAAAGAGATAATAGAATGTTCAAAAGAGTTTGCAAAGGAACATATCAAAAAATCATATTCCTATTCATCACCCCTATTAAACTACCTCAAAAAAAATTACATACTTGTTGCCGTCAGCGCCTCCCCAATAGATCCAATTAATGCATTGACAGATTATTTTCCTTTCGATAAAGTATTTGCGACAGAAAGAGAGATAAAAAACAATCTATGCACAGGAAAGATAAAACTCGACATGCTTCAGAAAAACGCAAAGAAAAACACATTGCTGGATTTTTCTAAAAAGAACAATATTGACTTGACAAAGTCGTTTGCATTCGGCGATTCAAGTACAGATGCAGAATTTTTATACACTGTTGGTCATCCAATATCCCTTAACCCAAACAGGAAATTAAGAAAAATCGCATTAAAAAATAACTGGACTATGTTGACAGAGAGGGATGACGTTGTTGGAATAATCAAACAGATGATTTTAACAAATGGCAACAAATCCTCTCTTGACTAAAAAATCACTGATGATTTTGACTTCCCCATCCTCTGTGTTGTTTTCACAATCTACCACTAAATCAAAAGGGCTTTCATCCCCCAGGGTAAATCCGTATAATTTTTTGTAGTGGGCAATGTTTATTTCATCTCTCATGGAAATTGCTTTTTGGGCTTTCTCTTCAGAAATACCATCTCTACCGGCAAGTCTTTTTGTCCTCTCTTCTTTAGAGACTTTCAGGTATATTTTGATGGCCTCACAGTCCAGATATGGCAATGTCCAACTCGTCAGGGCAACAGGTTTTTCTTTGACCAGTTTCAGCATTTCTTTATCCAGTTCCCTGTCGAAACTGTCATCATTTTCTCTTTTTTCAAAAAAAGCAAAACCTTCATCGGTTTCCCAGAAATCCCCGGAATCAACATGCGTTTCTTTGCATGATTTTTCCTTCATCATTTTTTTTAATATGTCTCCTGCGCAGGTATATTCGAGATTAAAAATCTTTGCTATTCTTTTGGCAATGGTCGTTTTGCCGGAAGCAGGATATCCGCAGAAAACAACGGATTTGTATTTATCTTTTTCCATTAAATATATATGAGCGTAAATATATAAATTTTTGCAATGGATTCACTTTATGTAGTATCCTGATATTATTGCATGGTGAATTTAATATATATTTTTTATTATCCAGTTAATCACTATTTTCAAACATCAATCCAATAAGACAATCTCTTGTGTTTAGATTTACCCCATATAAGGTAAATATCCAAAGGAATAAGAGTACAATAATTTTAGGATACTACGACCAGATATACAATAAAACAGTTTTATATAAGTTATTATCAGATAACCTCATGCAAAAAATATATTTATTACCTTATCTAATTATTTTAGACATAAAGAGAAAAATATTTGGTACGAAGTATTTTGCTGAAGTTGACGTGACAGATAATTGTAATCTTAGATGTAAACATTGTTATCACTTCAATGGCAAAGAAGACTTTAAAGCAAAAGAATTGCCCATCGAAGTATGGGAAAAAAGATTCAATGACCTTCATAAAAAAGGTGTAAGATTCATTCTATTGGTGGGTGGCGAACCAACACTTAGAAAAGACGTACTTATGCTTGCAGACAAAATATTTCCATTTATTCATGTGATTACTAATGGAATTCTTAGGATTTCCAGTAAATTTGATCATCTTTTGTTTGTTTCATTGGAGGGAGATCAGAAAACTAATGATATGATTAGAGGTAATGGTGTTTTTTCTAAAGTAATAAATAACTATGAAGGAGATAAGCGTGTTGTTGTCAATATGACCATAAAGAAAGATAATTATAAAGAACTTGAAACTGTTGTTAAGATAGCTAAAGAAAAGGATTTTCGTGGTGTTGTTTGCAATATGTATACTCCGACAATAGGAGAAAAAAGTAATTCATTTATAGAAAAAAAAGAAAGAAAAATAATTATTAATGAATTAAGAAGAGTAAAATCAAAATATCCTGATCATTTCCTTTTAACAAAATCAATGATAAACTGGTATGAGTTTCCAAATCATGTTGGGTTTTGTCATTGGGGTGATGAAGTACTGCACTTTGACGTTTCATGGAAAACAAGAAGATGCTTTGCAAACGCAGATTGTTCGAATTGTGGATGCCTGGCAGGAGCAATACAAAATCCTTTAACATTAGTAAGGAATCCTAAAGAGATGATAAAATTAATTTAGAATTGTTCTTAATGCATTGTGTCAAATTAAAAAAAGAAAGCTCAGATCACCATTATTAAAAAGAACTCAAGAAGATTTTTTACATCTCCAACTTCTCCATAAAGTTGTAGACCGTGGAATTCTCACTTCTTACAAAAACACGGAAAATTCCTTTGCTCACTCATCAAACAGTTATTTCTTCGCTCAATACGACTTTTTCTGCATCCTTACAAAATTTACATGCAGGAAAAACCACAAAAATCCTTCTCTTTTCAGGTTATACTCGGCTTTTTGAGGTTTTTGATGGCTCACTGCGGAATTTCCTTTTTCTTCGAAATTTACGGGAAATTCATTTGCTCGCTCATCAAAAACAACCATGCAGGAATGAACAGAATCTTTCCTCCATTTATTTTTTGTTCTTCAAAATAATTTCTGGTAACGACAATGCCTTTCCTGGCTTTATATTCCTCCATAAAAAACAGGACATTTTGAAAATCTTCTTTTCTTATTGTTGAACGGTATTTTACCTCTATCGGCAAAGGGTTTTTTTTGCCCAATATTATGTCAACCTCGCGGCTTTTTTTGTCCTGCCAGTAAGATGGTCTGTTGGAATATTTTAACAGGTGATTAAAAACGCATGTTTCTACAACAAGACCCGTTTGAGTCCCGTTAAGCAAAAAAAGAGCATTGTCCGCAACATAGATTTTCGGGTTCTTTTCGAAAGTTTTTCTTGTGCTTTTTGAGAAAAACAAGCTTTTTTGTATCATAAAAGAAGTATCCAGATAGTCAATATATGTTTTGATGGTTTCAAATTTCGTCTTCAGGGAAAAGGAGAGATTATTGTAATTTACTGTATTTCCTGACTCTTTTACAAAACAATAGAATAATCCTTCCATTATGTCTGTTCTTTTTATGTTGAATATATTTACAATATTCCTGTAAAAAGTCAGATCAATTATTGTTTTGACGGCTTGTTTTAACTGCGACTCTTCCAGTTCGTACAGCCCGGGAAGCCCGCCAATTTTAAGATAGTTTTCAAATAAAATCTTTATTTTTTCTGCTTCCGGAGGGTATTTTATGTTGTATATGGACATTGCCCCCGGGTTTATTCCATTGTATTTTAAATATTCCCTGAAAGAGAACGGGTAAATCTTATGGATGTTGATTCTGCCGATTAAACTTTCTCCGCCGCCTTTCAGGATATTCATGCTCGAAGAGCCGGAAATAAAAATTTTCAGGGGGTATTCCTTGTCATAAAATGATTTTAAATCTTCGCTCCAGTCTTTTATTTTCTGCACTTCATCAAAAAATAAGTATATTGTGTCTTTCAATTCATAGGCTGGTTTTTTTAATATTCTGCTAAAATACAGGAAGATTATCTTTTTGATGATCTTTTCTTCTTTGATTGAGTCAAAAGAGAAATACAGGATGTTCTTTTTGTTGATGTTGTTATTTAACAGGTGATTTATTTGCTGTTTGAGGATGGTTGTTTTGCCAATTTGTCTTAAGCCTATTAGCCCGGTTATTTGCTTTGATTTTAATTCATTGATGAGTTGAGGGTATATGTCGCGGGTTATTAGGTTGTCTTTTAGTTTTATTTTTCCGTCACGCCACCATGGGTTTTGTTCTGTTAGTTCGGTTAATAGTTCTTCTTCGTTCATGGGTTAAATATAGAGGGAATGTTTATATAGTTGACTCCAGTAACTGGAGTGAAAATGGGGGTTTTTGTTCCGGTTAGGGGAGTGGATGATTTGTTAATTGGGACATATAGGACTTCGAGAAGTTTGCGAAGTGAAAATTTAGATGGAACGTAGCGAAATCCTAGGTTATATTCTCATCTGAAAGATTGTAAGGAGCGGAGCGACGAAGAGTTTTTGGATTACCAATAGATTCGACCGAAGGGAGTCAATATGTGCGTAGCACAGAGGCTGAGATGGTTTTTAAAAGACAAATTATATTATCATAAACAAGAAAGGGGGCGAGAAAATTCTAAAATAGCAATATTTATAACGATTTGCGGATATTTACTTATAGCAATAATATTATGATTTCAAAAAACATCAGGGATTTAACTTTTATTACGAATGAAGAAGGAAATAAGTTATCCGATAAGTTTAGTATCCTTCTTAAAAATACAAAATTTTTTGATTGTTTGGTAGGATATTTCTATACGAGCGGATTTCATGCAATGTATAAATCTCTTGAAAATACAGATAAAATCAGAATTTTAATTGGCATTAGTACGGATAGAAAAACATACGAATTAATTCAAGAAGCTGAAAATTCAGAATCTCAAATACAATTAGGTTTTTCAAGCAAGGAAGCAAAAACTCATTTTTCTGATAAAATAGTTGAGGAGATGAATAATTCTAAAGATTCAAAAAATGTAGAAGACGGTATTTTGAAATTTATTGGATGGCTGAAATCGAAAAAGTTAGAGATTCGGGTTTATCCAGCAGAAAAAATTCACGCTAAATTATATATTATGACTTCCAGTGGAGGGGGTTTTGGAGATAAAGGTAGGGTGATAACAGGTTCTAGTAATTTTACAAAATCAGGATTAAATGATAATCTTGAGTTTAATGTTGTTCTGCAAAGACCAGAGGATTATGAATTTGCTTTAGAAAAGTTTGAGGGATTATGGGAAGATTCAGTTGATGTTTCTGAAAAATACATTGAAACTATTAAAACAAAGACTTGGCTAAATGATGAAATTACACCCTATGAATTATTTTTGAAATTTTTGTATGAATACCTAAAAGAGAAGATACAATTAGATCAAAACCAGCTTTCTGATGATTTTAAACCTGAAAATTATATGAAATTAAAATATCAGGAAGATGCGGTTTGGGATGCAAAGCAGAAATTAGATGAGTTTGGAGGAGTATTTATTTCTGATGTTGTAGGTTTGGGTAAAACATATATGGCAACAATGTTAGCTCAAGAATTAAGGTGCAAAGTTTTGGTTCTTGCACCACCAATCCTATTAAATGATAATAATCCTGGTTCATGGCCTAATGCTTTTAGAGATTTAAGGGTTGGAGGGGTTTATTTTGAGTCATTGGGAAAATTGGATAATGTATTGAAAAGAGGCACGGAGAAATATGATGTTGTAATTATTGATGAAGCTCATAGATTTAGGACAGAAACTACACAAATGTATGAAAAGCTCTATAAAATTTGTAGAGGAAAAAGAGTTATTTTGGTTACAGCAACACCATTAAATAATACGCCCATGGATATTCTTGCTCAAATAAAATTATTTCAAAATGCCCATAAATCAACATTGCCTAATCCCAAAGTAAGAGATTTAGAAAAATACTTTAAATCTCTTCAAGCAAAATTAAAAAATCTTCATAGGCAAGAAAATAAAGAAGATTACCTTAAAATTGTTCAGGAGAATGCAGAAGATATCAGAAAAAATGTTTTAAAACATTTAATGGTTAGAAGGACAAGAACCATGATTGATAATTATTATAAAAAAGATTTAGAAAAACAGAAATTAAAATTTCCGAAGATAAAAGAACCAGAGGCAGTAATATATAATTTTTCAGAACAAACAGATAAAATATTTTTCAAAACATTAGAATTAATTGTTCATAAATTTAAATATTCTCGATATACACCATTACTTTACTTAAAGGAAGAACTTCCAGAAAACCAACAAACACCTCAAAAGAATATGGGAAAATGGATGAAGATTCTCTTAATGAAACGATTAGAAAGCAGTTTTTATGCTTTTAAGAAATCAATTTCAAGATTTATTTATTCCTATACGAGATTTTTAGAAGAGTATAAAAACGGCAAAGTTTTCATTAGTGAGAAATATACTTCTAAAGTATTTGAACTTTTGGAAGACGAGGATTTTGATGCTGTTGATAAATTAATTACTGAAGATAAAGCTAAAAAGATTGATTCAAGTAAATTCACAAAGGGTTTTATTGATGATCTTAAGGCAGATTTAGCCATTCTTGAAGATGTTAATTTAATGTGGCGTGATGTTGATATAGATCCAAAGCTTGAAACTTTTATTGAATTATTAAAAAATAATAAAATTCTTAAGGAAAATAAAATGATTGTATTCACAGAATCAAAGGAAACTGCTCAATATTTAGAATCTAAATTAAATCCTATATTTAATAACAAAGTTATTTCTTATTCTAGTGTTTCTGGAGAATCAACAAGAGAAAAGATTATTGATAATTTTGATCCTGCATCAAAGTCAAAAAAGAATGATGTAAGAATATTAATTTCAACAGAAATTTTATCTGAAGGCGTAAATTTGAATAGGTCTAATATTGTAATTAATTATGATATCCCTTGGAATCCAATAAGAATGATGCAACGAGTAGGGCGTATAAACCGAGTTGGAAAAAATCTTCCTTTTGATGAAATTTATACTTATAATTTCTTTCCTGCCGGACCTATTAATGAGCAGATAAGTTTGACAGAGGCAGCAGAAGTAAAAATTCAATCATTTATAGAAATGCTTGGAAATGATGCGAAACTTCTTACTAATGAAGAGGTAAAATCTCATGAATTGTTTAAAAGATTAAATTCTAAAGAAATTTTAACTGGTGAAGAAGAAACAGAAGATATGGAATTAGAATGGCTTTTGAAGTTAAGAAAGATTAGAGATAACAAACCAGAACTTTTTGAAAAAATTAAAAGATTGCCAAAAAAATCAAGGACCTCAAGAAAAATGACCACAGAATTTGGACTTTTTACATTTTTTAAGAAGGGCAAATTAAGAAAATTATATTTTAATAATGGCAGATTTATTAATGAAATTGATTTTGATAAAGCTGTTGAAATGTTAAATGCAAAACCAACAGATAAAAAGATGAAATTAGCCTCTGATTTTTATAAGATGCTTAAACAGAATAAAGAAGAATTTAGTGACTTCTTCATAAATGAAGCAGATGCTCAAAAAGGAGGGAGTAAAGGACATGAAGGAAAGATTAAAAAAATCGTGAAAGCGATATTAAAGAAACCAGATGGATTAACTGATGATGATGAGGACTATTTGAAAAATATACTAAACCTTATTCAAGATGGCGTAATTCCAAAAGAAACCCTGAAAAGAATAAATAATGCAATCAAAAAAGAAGAAATCAATCCCTTAAAGATATTTGCGAAAATTAAAGTTATTATCCCAGAGAATTCTGAATTTTTCAAAGAAACATATGCGAGTTTTTCAGGAAATATTGAAGGTCCAAAAGAGGTAATTTTATCGGAGATGTTTATAAAATGAGATTTAGCGAGAATGAAACTTTAGAGCTGAAGAAATCAACTTCAGAATTAAAAGAAGGAATAATTTCTATTGTTGCTATTCTTAACAAACATAATTCAGGAGAGTTAATTTTTGGAATTAATCCAAAAGGAGATGTAAATGGACAACAAGTTTCAGAAAAAACAATTAGAGATATCTCTCAAAAGATTGCAAGTTCAATAGAGCCAAAAATTTATCCGGAAATCAATAAAAAAATAATTGAAAGCAAAGATTGCGTAATTGTTAAGTTTATGGGCGATGAACCAATCTATTATGCGGAAGGAAAAGCATATATTCGGGTTGGAGATGAAGATAGGCAGATGTCTGCCAAAGAGATTGAAAAACGAATAATCTCAAAAAGTAGCATGAGATGGGATTCAAAACCTTCTGACAAAAAAATAACAAATGTTAATGAAGAACTGCTTAAAAAATATTTTTCTGAAGCTAAAAATGCAGGCAGAATTAGTTTTTCTTATTCTAATAAAAAAAGTGTTCTTGAAAAACTTGAGTTAATTCATGGAGATTATTTAGTAAATGCAGGAAAGATCCTTTTTTGTGATGAGAATTCATTGGAAGTTCAAAGTGCAGTTTTTGCCGGAACGGACAAAAATACATTTCTCGATATAAAAGATAAAACCGGAAATCTTCTTGATTTAATTGATTTTTCCGAAAATTACATTAAAGAGCATATTAATTGGAGAGCGGATTTATCCAGCAGTACCAGAATGGAGATTCCAGAAATACCAATAAGAGCTATATCTGAAGCATTAGTAAATTCATTTTGTCATAGAGATTATACTGCACCAGAGAGCAATAAAGTTGCGATATACAAAAATAGGGTTGATATATGGAATCCAGGAGAATTTCCTTCTGATTTCAAACCTATGGATTTTATAAAAAAAGATTTGCCATCAATTCTTAGAAATCCTAAAATTGCTAAAATTTTGTACTATAATAAGAAAATTGAAAGGTGGGGTTCTGGATTAAAAAGGATTTATGATGAATGCAAAACTCACAATGTTAAGGTTGAATTCAAGGTTTTAAGCTATGGATTTAGCGTTATTTTTTATCGGACACAAATCGAACAGGAATTAGCTGCAAATCGGACACAAATCGGACACAAATCGGACGCTGAAACAAGGCAAAAATGGATTCTTGATTATTTGAAACAAAAGAGTATAATTAAAAGTATGGAGATTATTAATAAATTTAAAGTCGTAAAAGATACTGCTTCTCATGATTTGAATAATCTGATTGAGGAAGATAAAATTGTTAAAAAAGGAGCAGGAAATAATGTGTGGTATGAGTTAAAATGAATGAAGAACAGGCAAAATTGCTATTGGATGAGACATTTAATAAAGAGTTTAATATTTCAAGATTTTCGAATTTTTTAAAAGAATTAGTGAATACTTCAAATTTATTTTCTCAGGATAAAAGTCAATTTATTCCAAGACAATTTAAGGATTACATTCTTGGAGTTACAAAGATAGGGCAATATAAAGACAATGCAGGAAAATCAATGGAACTTCTTGCCATAAAACTTGCGAAACATTCTTCTCTTGAAAGAGCAAGAACCATGCAGAGAAATTTTATAGCTAAATGGCTTTCAAATAATCCTGCTGAACCCGAAGGTGCCATTGTGGCATTTTATGATGATGAACAAGATTGGAGATTTTCTTTTGTAAAATTAGAGTATACTCTTATTAAAGACGATAAAGGCAATCTAAAGGGGGAAAAAGAACTTACTCCTGCAAAAAGATATTCATTTTTAGTGGGGCGTAATGAACCAAATCATACTTGTAAAAAACAATTTGTGGATTTACTATCTGATAAACAGGATCCTTTATTCAATGAAATTGAAAATGCATTCAGTATTGAAAAGGTCACTAAAGAATTTTTTGAGAAATACAAAAATTTATTTTTGAGATTAAAAGAATCATTGCAAGAAGTAATTGAAAAAAATTCTATTGTAAAAGATGAGTTTCTAAGGATTGCCGGAAACGATAAAGGCGAGCTTGAAAAGTTTGTAGTTGAGTTTTCAAAAAAATTGCTGGGGCAGATAGTTTTTCTTTATTTTCTGCAAAAGAAAGGATGGCTTGGAGTTCAAAAAGAGAGCAATGGAAAATTTAAAAAATGGGGAACCGGACCAAAAGATTTTATGAAGCGGTTGTTCAATAAAGAATACGGATGTTATAATAATTTCTTTAATGATATATTGGAGTATTTATTTTATGATGCACTTGCAAGAAAAAGAGATCAGGATATACATAAATTTAATTCATTTGAATTTAAGATTCCTTTCTTAAATGGCGGTTTATTTGAGCCATTAGATGGCTATGACTGGGTAAACACAAACATCTACATTGAAAATGCAATATTCGAGGATATCTTCAAAACATTTGATGAATTTAATTTTACCGTAAAAGAAGATGAGCCATTGGAAAAAGAGGTTGCTGTTGATCCAGAAATGCTTGGAAAAGTTTTTGAGAATCTTTTGGGGGTGATCGATAGAAAATCAAAAGGGGCATTTTATACACCCAGAGAGATAGTGTATTATATGTGTCGGCAATCTTTGATTAATTACCTGGAAACAAATACTTCTATTCTAAGGGGTGATATTGAGAAGTTTATCCAACTGGGAGATATTACAATATCTACCAATATAAGAACATTGGACGAAATTAAAGAATTGGAAAAAAAAATGATCTCTGGTTTTGTTTCTGCAGAGGAATTTGGCAAAAAAATAAAAGAGCATTCAGAAAAATTAGATATTCCATTAAGTATTGTCAGAAATAAAGAAAAAATTGACAATTTGCTTGAGACAATAAAAGTTGTTGATCCAGCTGTTGGCTCAGGGGCATTTCCTATTGGAATGATGAATGAAATAGTTAAGGCAAGGTCTATTTTATCCATTTTCTTGGGAAATGAAAGAGAGGTTTCTGATTTAAAAAGACATTGTGTTGAAAATTCGCTTTATGGCGTTGATATTATGCCTTCTGCTGTAGATATATGCCAATTAAGATTTTGGTTGTCTTTGATAGTTGATGAGGATGATAAAGATAAAGTAAAACCGCTTCCTAATCTGGACAATAAAATCATGTGTGGAAATTCATTATTAGAAGAGTTTGAGGGCGTAAAATTATTTGATGAGAGTCTGCTTGCAGAAGAAATCAAAGATATTCGCCCTGAACTCGATAGAATTGATAAAGAAATTAAAGAAACATATTTGAAGATTGGAGAGATAGAAAGAAGAGACCTTAAAGAAGACAGAACTAAACTTAAAAGAGAAATTAAAAAGTTGGAAAAGCAAAAAAAAGAGCTTCAATGCAAGCCGGAGAATACCGAGAGGAATTTGACTCTTGGGGAAATTGGAAAACAAAAGATTAAAGAATCTAAGCTAAAATTAGCTAAAATTCAGAATTTGCAAAAAAAATTATTCAATGAATATGATAGAGATAAGAAAACGGCGCTTAATAAAGAAATAGATAAGTTTGAATGGGATCTAATTGAAGTTACTTTAATGGAACAGAATAATGAAAAAGCTCTAGAAAAACTAGAGAAAATAAAGAAAAGCAAATCAAAACCATTCTTCTTGTGGAAATTATACTTTTCAGAAGTCTTCCAAAGAGAAGATCCTGGTTTTGATGTTGTTATTGCTAATCCTCCCTATTTGAGAGAGAAAGGGAATAAAGAAGTATTTGAAATTGTAAATAATTCGATTTTTGGTAAAAAATACCATCAAGGTAAAATGGATTATTGGTATTATTTTTTACACAAAGCAATCGATATAGTTAGATTTAAAGGAAATATTGCTTATATCACCTCTAGATATTGGCTAAATAGCCATGGTTCTAAAAAACTAATTAATAGAATTAAGGGAGAACTTGTGTTTACAAATTTTATTGATATTGGGAAACTGAAAGTATTTGATAATGTAGTGGGGCAACATATGATAGCCGTATACAAAAAAGATAATTTGCCCAATAAATTTATCTATAAGAAATTAGTAGATAATCTTGATGGAATAAATTCAAACTCAAATCCTCCAAATGTCGAGATAAGAACATTAAATAACGATAAGTTAATTGATGATGGAGAAATTATTTTACAAGTAGATTTTATTAATACAGATGGCACTATTCTTTTAGGAGATATCTGTAATACCTCGATTGGTATTCAAGAATCTGTTGATAAGATTAGCAGAAAGCAAATTGAGAACACAAAAAGGAAAGATATAGATGCTGGTAAAGGTGTTTTTGTTTTAACTCAAAAAGAAGTTGCAAAACTTGGCTTGAACGAAGAAGAAAAAAAGATTATAAAAAAATATGTTGATCCAAATGATATATATCGATACAGTATAAGTCAAAAGAATAAGAAATATATAATCTATTCAGACAATTTAACCAAAAACAAAATTGCTAAAGATAAAGCCCATGTACATATCAAATCTCACTTAGACAATTTAAACGAATTTATTACATCTTCAAATAAGCCGTATGGACTACATAGACCTCGGGAAGTAAAATATTTTACTATACCTAAGATAATATTTAAGGGCATGTTTAGAAAGAATGAGTTTTGTTATGATGAAAGTAGGTATTTTGTTGGTTTTTCGTTCTCAACAATCATTCAGAAAGATAAAAATTATTCTTTAAAATATATTTTGGCAATTTTAAACTCAAAACTTGCGTTACATTGGTTTTACAAAAACGGTAAACTGAGAGGTGGAGGGGTAGATATTGGTACTTTAAAACTCAGGAAGTTTCCAATAAAGATAATTTCTTCAGAGCAACAAATACTATTTATCCACTTGGTAGACCAAATCCTTTCAATCACAAAAGATGACGATTATTTAGATAATCCCGACAAACAGGTAAAAGTCAAAAGATTGGAAAAAGAGATTGATGCACTGGTCTATAAATTATATGAACTGACTCATGAGGAGATAAAGATTGTTGAGGGATTTGGTGAAAAATGAAAATAACCCAGAAAGTACGTGATTATCTCGCAGATCCAGATTTGTCTAAAGTGTTTTATAATGAGATTAGACTTGACTTTGAACAAATAAAATCTGATGATGATGAAATTTTAGGTCTGTTTCATATTAATTTTCAAAAATTAAGAGGGGGAGAAGATTTTTTGGATGGATATTATAATTATGAAGATAAAAAAATAGTCTATAATAAAGAGTTAGAATTACTTTTTATTAAAATTGAAGAAATTTTTATAATAGTATCATTAAATAAAGAAAACATTCAAAATTTAGTAGACAAAATTAATAAGAGTAAATTAAAGAACTTTTTTGTTCTTTCAGAGATTAAAGACTTAAAAAATTCTTCTTTTTCTATATTATTTTATCCTTTTTTGTTAGAAGAATTTATTAATACAAAAAATAATTATACTATCGATTTTTATAACAAATTAAGCCTATCAATAAATGCATTTAGAACCGGATTAAAAGATGATAATCAATTATATTATTATATGTCATTTATCTTACTTAGTTCTCTTTTAGAGGAATTGTTTATTTATATTGCTAAAAAAGAAAACATTTCTTTAGACAAAACTTATAGTATTGGTGATTGTATTGATAAATTGGAAGGAAAAATGTCTTTAATAGTTAAACATCCTGATGCTGTAAGAGAGAATAATGGAGAAAAAGAATTAATTGTATATTCTGAGCAAAACAATTCTAATAATCTATTTTCTAAAAACGATAAGCACATTGGAAAAAAGATAATTAAATTGCTTAATGAAATTAAAGATATTAGAACAAAATATGTGCATTTTGTTTCGCAGAAACCTAATAATCCCTCAGATAATTTAATTGGAATAGTAAATTTTGGTCAGTTTTTAGTATGGTGTGAAAATAATGGTTACTTATAATCAAGAACGGGAAAGAGAAAAAATAAAACAAACAATGGATACTGAATATGAAAATATGTATCCGTTCGAAATAGAAAAAGAGTTATCCTCAATATTCAAATCTGCTGATGAAAATAAAGACGAACAATTAAAACAAGAGGTTTTATGGGAAATTGATTTAATAAATCGTGCTTTTGGGCATAAAGGAACTTATCAAGGAAAAGAAATTGTTGAAATCAGCAACAAATGGGATTATTTCATAGATGCAGTAAGATTTAAGCCATTTTCAAATCCTCCTTTTTGTGAGTGGAAAAAGGAAGCTGTTGATTATTACAAAGGAAGATATGGTCAAACAGAAAGCAATCTGACCAAAGCGAGGTATGCTTTTGCAGTTATGGTTTTTTCTTCTGGGCAGGATAAGATTAATTGGATGAAAAAATCTGTCATTAATTGGCTAAAATGTGCTGAAAAATATGTTGCAGAGGAAAAGTACAATAAAAAATATTATGAAGTACCTCCTTTTGCATATGAATTTGTTTTGAAACTAACCATTTCATTCCGAAAAAAGGATCTGGCTAAAGAGGCTTTAGATTCGTTACATAAAAGCATAATAACAATCTTGGATTCTGGAGAAAAGAGATGGCATTTAGAGTTTTTAGAAGTAGAATCAAAATATATCAATTCATTTGTTAATATTGATGAAATAAAAAAGGAAAGTACAGATAAAATTAAAGAGATTATTAAGCGGTTAGAATCTGAGTTTGAAAAAAGTGAAGACAAACAAAAAAGTAATCATTTTGTAAGAAGCCACATTAACATTTTATTGAATTATAAAACTGAAGATGATTATGTTTTGAATGAAAAAATTGCTGAATCTCATATTGTAGAAGCAGAAGCCAGAGATGAGCCTATTGTTAAATCTTCTTTTTACAATGATGCTATTAAGAAATACAAAGCCATGCAAAGCTCTTATGTATGTAAAAAAGAAATTATTGAAAAAAGAATTAATGAATTAATCTTAAAAAGTAAAAAGATAAATTCCAAAATAACATACCAGCAGTTTCAAACCAAAATAAGTATCACTAAAGAACAGATGGATTCATATTTAACTCATCTAAAATCTCAAAAAAAAGATTTATTGATTGCATTTTTAGACGATTTTTCATTGTTTCCCAAATATGAACAAACTAAAAAAATGAGTGAAGAACAGAAAAAACATCATCCTCTTCAATTCATAATGCCTATAATGATTTATAATATTGAAGAACCAATTATGAAAATAACTTCTGAAACAGATATTTTTAACTATCAAGTTAGAAGGAATATTTTATTAGAATTAAAAATGGGTGAGATTATGTGCAAAACTACAATAGAATCATTAAAAAAAGAATTAGGTGCTGAGATATCCAAGACTATAGAAAAGTTAATTAGTCAGGATGAATTAAAAAATATTAAACCAACATTAAAGATAGGTTTTGATTATGTATTTGGAGAACAAAAGGATGATGTTGCCAGTTTGCATATTCTTACTCCATATATCGAAGAAGTAATAAGATTACTTCTCAAAAAAGCAGGAAAGGTTGAAGTTGTATT
>JAGLPV010000017.1 GCA_023137195.1 Candidatus Aenigmatarchaeota archaeon
GATAAAAATGTTGAGGAATTGATAGGATTAGATTTTCAAAAATCTTTAAAAATTATGCTTGTGGATAAGGATCAAGCAAATATACGAAATGAGTTACTACATGGAAGATTATCCTCAGATAAAATTAATGAAGCTCAAACTTTATTCATTGCTTATTGTTTATTAAAGTTGATTAAAACACTAAAAGACACAAATAAAGACCAATAGAATGCTCTATAAATTCAGCATATCATGTTTACTAAATAATTGCCTTATAACTTTTTCTCTATTTTTTACGCTTACGACTTTTTTTCGTTTCCTCACAATAATCACAACGAAAAAAAACCATGAAAATCGCTGGTCTTACACTAAACACCGCGCTTTTCAAGGTTAAAAGCGGCTCACTGCGGAATTCCTCTCCTTACGAAACTTACGGCGAATTCCTTTGCTCGCTCACTTTTAATGCAGGAGAAGGGAGTCGAACCCTTGAACCTCTACAGACTGAGTCCTAAGCCCAGCGCCGTTGACCACTTGGCTACCCCTGCTTAATTTACATCCACTTCAAGTAAGTCTTTAGCAAGAAAAGACTTTTTAAATATTTGCCTTGCCTGATCTTCCAATATTTTCGGAGACATTCCTTTTTCCTGGTATCTACGACTTATATGCGTAAGATACAACCTTTTAACATTCGCCCCCTTTGCCGCCTTTGCCGCAACCCCGGCAGAACAATGACCATAAATAGTAGCCTTCTGAGCATATTCATTATCAAAAGTACAGTCGCATACAAACACATCCGCATCTTTTGCATATTTCTCCAGCCCCTTAAAATACTTCGTATCCCCGGAATACACAATTTTTCTCCCCTTCGTTATCTGGCTGACATCTTCAAGCTTGATTATTTTCTTGTCTTTTTCAACAAAACCATATTTTTTTATTTTCCCGACAAGAGGACCTTGCTTTATCCCATATTTACCAAGTTTTTTCAAATCCACATTCACCCGGGCATTTTCTTCAAATGCAAAACCAAGTGCAGGAATCCTGTGCTTTACTTCAAAAGCAGTAACTTTGTAATCATCAAACTCCGCAACATCATCATTTTTCATTTCCTTTACAAATACCTCAAATCTTCTTGCAAAATATCCAACACTGATGAATTTTTCAACAAATTTTTTTGTATGGATAGGTCCGTAAATATACAGCGGCTCTTTCCTGCCCTCAAGTTCGAGTGTCTGGACAAGCCCCAGGAGCCCAGCAAAATGATCAGCATGCCAGTGAGTTATAAATATTTTCGATATTTTTGCAAACTTAAGTTTCTTTATCATCAACTGCTTTTGCGTCCCCTCGCCGCAGTCAAATAAAAGCCTGTCTTCTCTGAATCTGACAAAAATACTAGCAAGATTCCGGTTTTTTGTAGGAACAGCAGACGAAGTCCCGAGGAATATTAATTTTATCATGTCTATTAAATATCGCCTATTATTAAATAATTTACCAATCATATATTTATCTATGAAAAAAACACACTTCTGTATTTTTATCGCAATCATCTTATCTGCAATTATATTAACAGCAGGATGCACCAATACAATAAATTTAACAGAACAACCCCGCAACAACACCCAAACACCGGACAATAACATCTCAATAAAAAAAGAAACCATGAACATAGAAGTGATTTTCCAAAACAGCACGCTGGAAGGAACAGTT
>JAGLPV010000018.1 GCA_023137195.1 Candidatus Aenigmatarchaeota archaeon
AGGACTGATAAAAAAAACAGACGACATCTGCGCAAATTCAACAGAGTTAAGATTTCATTTAACCAATCCCCAAAATTATGTCAGCTGGGAAGCACAGGACATATGCGCATACAACATCCTTCACCTGAAAGGAGAGATTTACCAAACCCTCCTCGACCGCCAAGCCATAATAGAAGAGCAAAGCAAAAAGAACAAAGTAACATTTCTCTTCACAGACAAAACAACCAACTGCTCTCTAAAGGGAAAAGTAAGCTTAAACAATAATCTCATCGGGCTTGCCGACAAGGATTTCAATTTTAAAAAAGACAAATACTTTGAATTCAAAAACAATGGTGAAAACGAGCTCTGCATACAAGGAACACTGAGCAGTTGTTTTGAACAATACAAATTCATGAAATATTACAACTGCTGGGATTTGGACTTTGACGAGAAAATGTTCGAAGACAACACAAGATATACTATCAATTACAAAGCCAGGATTAACCCCCACAGACCATACAACTTTGCAAAAACATTTTTCATCACACCAGACGAGGTAAAATCTTATCTCCCTCTAAAATATTTAAAGAACAACACAGAAGAAGATTTGGACTACATCCAGAACTTTGCAAACAACCATGTGCGATACCGTCATGACTTTATTGTAGAGAATGATGCAGAGCACTGGGAATTCCCTTTGCAAACATTAAAGAACTTTTACGGAGATTGCGAGGAAGTGTCGACAGTAGTAGTATCTCTGATGAAAGCATACAACGAATCGCAAAAATGCTATGTCTTTCTTCTCCCGAGCCACGCATCAACTTTCTGCAAAATAAACGGCAACAAATACATAATTTACGACCAGTCCTTAAAAGAAGACAGGACTATTGCAGACAGTTTGAACGAGTATGATAAAATAAAAGCATTAAGGAATTTTTTTAATTCCTATTTCGAAGAGTTCGGACTAACCAGCCAGAGCCATTTCATAAATGCCATTTTCGACAACAAAGAATACAGGGAATTCAACAGCAATGATGAGTTTTATGAATGGCTGTTGGAGCTTTAAAAATATTATTTTTTCTTTAAAAATTCTTCTGCCTTTTTAGTCAATTCTATTCTCGTTGTTCTGCCCTCTCTTCTTACCTCTATCAGTCCTCGTGCAGACAACCCTTTGACAATGTGCGATGTTTTGGCGGGAGAAAACCGCGTTGCTCTCGCAATCTGCCTTTGCTTGCCAATTCCTCCGGAAGCGCAGATAATGTTGAATACCTTTTTTTCATCCTCTTTCAGCAAAGAGATAAGCATAACATCTTCAATATTCTTTTTCTCTTCTTCAACCTTTACTTCCTCATCTATTTCTTCTTCAATTACCTCTTCTTCCACTTCCTCTTTCTTTCTGTATTTTTTTGTTTTTGAAAAGGACACAATTATCATAAAACACAGCAAGCCAACCACCACCACGGATGCTATTATTTTGTAGCTTCGAGGATATGGGTCGCCGTTGTTGATTATAATTGGTTTTGTCATCTTTTCATAAGTTGCCTTGAAAAAATAAGAGTTTCCAATGACCAGATTTGTTTCAGTCCATTCCAGCGCAACTTTTCTGCCGTCAATCACGAGAGTTTCTGCATCAGGAGGATAATAGTCCGGTATTGTTTCCGTGTCCAGAAGACCATATCCTTCGGGCAGTACAAACAAGATCCTCAGTTCATCTGTAGGTTCAATAATACCATATTCAAACAAAAAAGTATCTATCGTCTTGTTCATCTTATTTTCTTCAAATATTATGTTATCCATCTTATAAGTGAAGGTTACAGAATAATTGTTTTGTATATTTTCCTCCCGCTTGCATATTATTTGAGAGCCGTATGTTTTTTCATATACAATACAGCTAAGATTCCCGTTTTCATCAAAACCACCCGCATTGCTTATTTCCCCGTAAATTATAAAAGAAATATCATCTGTTGTCAGTGTTTCATAATCAATAGTCATTTTGACATCTATTGTATTGTCCTGGTTTGCATAAAATTCCAAATCAGTTTGCCTGATAAATGAAGCAAAACAAACAGAACTTGCAAAACAAAGAATAATAATTGAAATTATAAAAATTTTATTAAAATGAATTCGCATACAGTTATATAATACGAATATATTTAAAAATATATTTTTATGTCCCTTCCTCCCAGCTTGCAAGATATGCTTTTTGCTCTTCAGTTAAGGTATCTATTTTTACACCGAGTGCATCAAGATGAATCTTACTGATTTTCTGGTCAATCGCGTCAGGAAGAACATGCAAATCATTGCTCAATTTCCCCTTGTTCTCTATCAAAAATTCAGCCCCCAGCATCTGGTTGCAGAATGAGAAACTCATTACAAGAGAAGGATGACCTTCTGCCGCGGAAAGATTTACTAATCTGCCTTCAGCAAGAATATAGATGTGCTTGTTGTCAAATTCATATTTGTCCATAAAGGATCTCATTTCCGTTGTTTTTGAAATATTTTTCAGTTTGGCAACCTCTATTTCAATATCAAAATGACCTGAATTGCACACAACCGACCCGCTTTTCATCTTCTTCATGTGCTCTACTCTTATAACTCCTTTATCGCCGGTAACTGTCACGAAAATATCCCCTAATGGTGCGGCATCTACAATAGGCATAACCCTGTGACCGTCAAAATATGCCTGTAAAGCTTTAAAATAATCCACCTCTGTGACAAGGACATTTGCGCCAAGAGCTTTTGCCCTCATTGCAACTCCTTTACCGCAGTCGCCGTATCCACATACAACAACAGTTTTCCCGGCAATAAGTATATTCGTCGCTCTGATAATCCCGTCCATGGTGGATTGTCCGGTCCCGTAATAATTGTCAACCATGTGTTTTGTCTTAGAATCATTTACAGCAACAACAGGGTATTTTAAAACACCGTCCTTTTTCATTGCCTTTAGACGGATAATTCCGGTAGTTGTCTCTTCACACCCGCCGATGATTGAATTCATACATTCCTTTCTTTTTGTATGAACCAAATTAACCAAATCACACCCGTCATCAATAGTGATATGCGGTTCAAAATCAAGAACTTTATTCAACTGATCATAATACTCTTCAACACTGACGCCTTTTTTTGCATAAACCCTGACGCCTTCTTTTGCCAAAGCAGCTGCAACATCATCCTGCGTTGAAAGAGGATTGCAGCCCGTTATTGCGACCTGCGCCCCTGCTTCCACAAGGGACTCCACAAGCACAGCAGTTTCTTTTGTAACATGCAATGCCATCCCGATACGGATATTGTTGAATATTTTTTTCTTTATTATCTCTTTTTTTAATTCAACCAGACCCACCATCTGTTCACGGGCAAGAGCCATCTGCTTTTGACCCTTTTGGGCAAGACCAATGTCTGTAACCGAATAATTATTTTCCATTATTCAAGAAGAAACATAATTTTTTAAATAAAGCATCAAAAAATCACTGTCGCTTGGAAGGTCAAAATAAAGATCATAGGAAGACCCACTGTTTGCATTCACCATACGTGCAATCGCAATGGCATTAGGCAATAATATCCCTTCTTCTTCAAGATAAACATACCCTGTCCCATTGCCTTCATCAACATAATTTTCAGGAAGGATAGTGATATTTTCTTTATACAGGTAAACTCCTCTTTCCTTGAAATACATTGAATTTATGATGTCCGATGTATACATTGTTGAAGGGCTTGTAACATTCCCGATTTTGGAAATATTGACTTTCAGGTACTGGTTCTCAAGTATAAAATAACTGCCATGGTCAATAGCTTTTGAATTCAACTGGCTCCCGAAAAACACATTCCCTGTCTTAGTAACAAAACGTGGCGACAATATATCCTTAGATACATTGATTTCAAAATAAACAACATTGCTCGCTTCATCAACAAAATATTTGCCTCTCTTTATGTCCAAAGAAACAATCCGCGAAGAATCTTCCCCCTCGGATGCAACAGTTGTTATGATAGAATCCAGGTCAGCAATATTCTTTTTCGCATAATCAATTGCAATCTGGTCTTTGGTAGTCTCCATCCACGGGACCACAGTATCAAGGATGACAACAATTGCCGCCATACTTATTCCAAAATACAAAACTCCTGAAATCAAAGGAGTGATTCCTTTTTTCCTTCCAAACATAACATAATAGAAAATTAAATTATAAAAATAGAAGGACTATTTCTTCTTTTCTTTTTTATCCTCTTTTTCCGCCTCAGGTTTTTTCAATTCCATTTTCGGAAGGCTTATTATTGGAGGCAGTCTAAATAATTCTGACAAAAACAATGCAAAAGGAGTCACTTTGACAAAAAGATAATTGATTATTTCTACAGATTCTTCTTCAGGCAATTTTTTGTTTTTAGACCATTCAGACAAGGAATGCTCCTCGTTTTTTGGCTGGAACACAACATTCCCCTTTAGATTAATGGACCCGACATCAGGAGTAAAGACAGAATTGAACGAAAAATCAACAACAAGAATAGGTATTGCATTTTTCCCCGTCTGTATCTGTGTCTTATTAACTGCCTCAATTTTTGGCGTGGTGTTTATAGAAAGATTTGCATAAGGTATATTCTTTGCGTCAACATCAAGTTTAGTATAGTTTATTCCAAGTACTGCCATAGGTAATCACATAAAAATAATTAATTTAATCTTTAAATAGTTATTCAAACCTTTATTTTAGAGGTTAATATATGCTTGCTGAGTCGATAATGTTTATTTTTGGGATGATTGTCTGTTATTTCCTCCTGTCAAAACTGATTAAAAGACAATATGAACTAAACCTAAAAAACTGGATTTTTGAAAATGAAAAGGAAATAAGGGCAGATGCAGTCAAAAAAAGCAGGGCTGTCCTGGGCGGAAAATTCAGCGAGCAGATTGCCCCGTATCTCCCTGATTTCAATTACAACCCCTCCGATGCAAGATTCGTCGGTGCACCCATAGATTTTATAATATTCGACGGGCTTTCAGACGGCGATTTGAAAGAGATTGTCATGCTTGAAGTAAAAAGTGGTGATGCAAAATTAAGCTCCAGGGAAGAGACTATAAGGAAAAGAGTGCAGGAAGGAAAGGTAAAATGGAAGATGTACAGGGTTCCGAGGAAGATTACTAAAACTGGTGTTTTGGATTAACTTTCAGGTATAAAACAAAACAATCGTTTTTTATTATTTTCTTTCATTTAACGAAGGGTATGATATATGATTTGTAAAGTTCTGTTTAATTCAGTTATACTATGTGTTTTATTTTTTGTTTTGTCAACGCCTGTTTATGCAGATATAATTATCACTGGTGCAGATGCAATAACAAACTTTGGATTGTCATCTGTTGAGGTTCCGACAAATGAAGTTTCTCTTGAAGATATATTTATTAGCGGTGAAGATGCCGTAAATAATTTATTTTTGTCTGAAGTGGAAATACCAACCAACGTTGTGCCGCTTACCGGTATTTTCATAAGCGGCGAAGATGCCATAAATAATCTTGACTTGTCTTATGTTGAGATTCCGACAGAGGTTGTGCCGCTTACGGATATATTTATTAGCGGTGAAGATGCAGTAACTAATTTATTTTTGTCTAAAGTAGAAATTCTGACGGACGTTGTTCCTCTTGAAGATATTTTTATCAGCGGTCATGATGCTGTTAATTCTTATGGGCTTGTAGATCTATGGAGAGGGAATGCTACAATTAGTCTTGATTCTCATTATAATGGACAGACAGTTTATACTCCATATATTAAAGTTAATGGGACTGCTTTTGATGAGACAGGTATTGTGTCTGTTGTTGTGAATGGTGTTGTTTCTGAAGAGAAGGAAAATTGGAGTGCCTATGTTCCTCTTAAGGTCGGAATGAATAGGGTTATGATTGTTGTTGAGGATGGAGAGGGGCATCATACCAGGAAACTTTTTGATGTGTATATGGTCGAGCCGTTTGTTTTCGTGCATATGACAGATGTGCATATTGGGTATGAGCCTACAGACCTTAGTAGTAAAGCTAAAACAAACGCTTTTGTGCAGTCCATTGAAAGGTTTGCAGATACGCTTCAGGCGATAAAAAGTGAAAATCCTGAGTTTATATTGAGTCCCGGGGATATGGTTGAATGGAGTAATGAGGATTTTTTTAATGCTTATAATGGTATTTTAGAGTGTGTGGATATTGACGTGTATAATACACCAGGAAATCATGACAGGAGAAGATTCATTCCTATTGACGACGATGGTTTAGAAAAGTATTATGCTTTTATTGTCAATCCAAATAATACTATAGAAATAAATAGCTATAGAGATTATTATTTTAATAAGCAGGGGTATCGTTTTGTCGGGTTGGATTCGGGAAGAGATCATAGTTCCATAGAATATAAACCATGGACTCCAGAAGGAGAGGGTCTTAATAAGACTCAAATAAATAATTTAACAAGTATGAATCCATACATCCCAAAAATTGTTTTTATACATCATCCTATACTAGATAAATATAATGATACAAACGATATGTCTTCAAATAAGAATGTTAATAACACATGTTCTCAATATGGAGGAAACGATGCATGTATTGCAGACAATAGATGCGAATTCATAAATTATTCAATAAACAACAATGTTGATTTAGTTCTTACTGGACACACACACAAAGATTATAACAAAACAATTTTCAACGAAAACAAAACCCATAAAACCGAGTTTATTCAAACAAGAAGTGCTACGAAAGAAGATTATGGATACAGAGTAATTAACATAACAGAAAAAGGAATTTCACACAAATCCTATTCAACAGAATCTGAACTAGAGGGCAATACGAGATATACCTATTGGAGTTATGTTCCATCTCATATTAGCTATAGCCTACGTATTTATGTAACTGAAGTGAAAATGAATGGTATAATCCCTATGGAATATAGTACAGGTATATTCTCAAACGGTAATATAAAACGTGAGATTCCTGATTCCTATTTTACGGGAGATGTTAAGACTCCTGTTATTGTATGCTATAGGGAACCAAACAAAATAGTAATATCTTTATATCAAAACAAGACCACCATTAAAACCAGTTCTATTAAGACAATGGATGGAGAACAAGAGTATTTCACTATAGGAATGAAACACTCAACAGAAAGTACCTCTGTAAAATACATATACGAAAACATCACTTTCAGTGATTCAGAAAATGCAACAGCAATCGTTGATTTAAATGAAACAAATGTAAATTATACTCTTGAATTAGATTATAATGGTGACGGCAATATTGACAATACGACCAAACCAAATCATGTCATAATTAATCATGCACCAGTTGCATCAATCATAACTCCAACATCATACCAGAGCGAAAATATAACTCTATTTTATACTATTGAAGACAATCAAAGTGACAACTGCACAATACTTGTGCAGTATAGTTCAGATAACATAACTTGGTCTGATGCCACAATCAACGAAAATCTGGTTAATATAACGACAATACCAGAAGGAAGGAACCATTCTCTCATCTGGCAAAGCAAAATAGATTTACAAAATGTAAGTGCAAATGTGTTCTTTAGAATTAAGCCATATGATGCTGAATTGAGTGGTCAGTACGCAACAACAAATGCTTTTTTTGTAGGTGACGAACCAATAATAAAAATTATTCCAATAACT
>JAGLPV010000019.1 GCA_023137195.1 Candidatus Aenigmatarchaeota archaeon
TCATAGACCATAATATAATACTGCGTTGAATTGTCCAATGGAGATTGCTCTCCTGGACCGCCATCTGACTCAGTCACTTTCACATTTGCACTTGACTCAGTAAAGTTGCCTACATATACCGGCGAGTCATCACATGTCCATGGCATTGGATAGATAATACTGCCATTTATCGACTGGTTTGAAACAGATATCTTCCTGTCCCATATATCTGATTTTAAAACAGCCCAATCATACAACTCACTCATCTGCTGTCCTTTTTGGTATGCCGTTACTATTTGCCTACTTGTCCTGTTTATCACATAAAACATGTTATTTTCCCACTGCTCATGCTGTGATGAATTCACACTTGCATTCTTGAAAGCAAGAAGCGAATAGTCTGTATTGGCAACATTTACAATTCTCAGCATTTTTGGTCCATCGTCTCCCTGACCAGCAACCGCAACATCACTGTCATTTATCCATATGGATTTTACTGTAATTGCATTTTTCACCCAAGTCAAACCCACACTATTGTTAGTTATGCTCGTCGTGTTGAAAAGACCCCAAAGTACAGTAGTACCAATATTTATTGTCTCTCCCCGAACCTGCATAAAATTATATCCCATAGGAGTAATATTTATTTTTGCGCTGGCAGGAACAGTTGCATTCACATCATATACTGCAAATATAAACCCTTTTTCTGTCCTGCTTCCTATGTGCGTGGCATTATCTACGGAAATCGTCGTAACATAATTATCTTCCTCTCTTATCAAAGTAATATTAAAATAACCTGTATTTCCTCCTTCAAGCGTTACTTCAATAAGACTCTCATTTGCATCGTAATATGTTTTATCTGTATTGATCTCTACATTATGATTGCTATTGTTATCTATGACTATTGTATTATTTGAAATATTGTAGTAAATACTCTGGTATGTCCAGTCATCCGGTCTGTACCATCCATCTCCTTCCTGATGCATGCTGTCTGTCTTAAGAGCAAAAAATTCGCTTGATTCCAGACTTGTTATATTCCATTGAACCATGTTGTTAATTTGACCTTTAAGCCCAATATAATTACTTACAACAAAATTCCTGACATTAATTCTAGGATTGTTCCATATTGCTGTGTTCTCCACCCATTCATTGCTGTCATTTTCTTTTACTTTTATATTCAGGAAATACGAACCTGTGTTAATATCTACAGCAGAGATATTAAACTCAATCAAAGCAAATCCATATTGGTTTGTAGTGTCATTAACACCAGTTATTGGAATTGTCACAGGTCCTGTCATTGACATCTGCATAAGAGAATCTAATACTACAGTTGCATTATTCTTATACTCTGACTCATTGGACGGACTTGTCACAAGAACAGGTATCTTTATGCTCTGTTCCGTAGGTGGAAATGTTCCCATTTGCATTCCTCCCCATCCAGATTTGTATGTTGAAAAAGACAACTGATAGCCAGTCCCTGCTGTATATACAGAAGACACAAGGTATGTTGGTTTTGCACCGTTGAACCCAACAGGAAGTCCACTGGATGCAAGGATTCCGTCTCGGGTAACATTTGTCGAGTTAGAGATATAAACCGTATCATAAATTCCGCTTACAGCTGTATCTATCATGACAATAATATAATTATCCCAATAATCCGCATCATTGTTGAGGTTCAGTCCCAGCCATTGCTCATCTCTTAACTGTCCCTGTAAAATCTTTCCGCTAATAGAAAGAGATTTATTTATTATAAGAGGCATATTCTGCTGGTTTGGATTGGCATTTGCATCATCACTACTTACTGAACAGTCAGGGCATTCTGCTACAATAAAACCATCCATAAAATCCACATAAACCTTATTTTCACTCGCGTCTATGCTTGTTATATTCCAGCTAAATCCTGCCGAATCCATAAATATTTGCCCTGTAGTATAATTTGGAGCATTAATATAATTCCAGCCAGTTGTATTTATATACAGTCTTGGATCAGAAGAATTTGTCTTGTCAAGCAAATAGTATGTAGGAGGATATTCTGAATTTTCCATTGAATTGTTCATCTTCCCTATTATTCTCATCCAGCCATAATCACTTGCAACTTTGCAAGTCGTAATATTAGAAGATTTATTTTTAAATTCATCCTGTATATTACTCCAGTCTCCAGATAAAGATAAATACGTTGTAGACCTCCTTTTAGTTGCATCAGATACTCTTGTCCAGTCCATCAACTGAGGAATACCAAATCTCAACTGCATTACATTTGTCCATTCCCATGCACTCGCAGTATTGCCATCTGTATCATTTGCGGCAATTTCAATCATGTATTCTCCCTGTGTAAAATCACTCATATTAAATGTAAGGTAGCAGACATTTCCACTGCATGAATAAGACATATTATTTTGGGATTCCATTTCGCTTCTTGTCTTAAATTCATTTCCACCCATCATACCTTCTCTTATGATTTTCTTTACCCATGTCGCACTCAAATTATGATTGCTTCCTGTAGGAGGCCATGTGTTCCAGTTGACATTTTCAAGACCTTTCACAGTAAAATTTGCTGTGTCGCCTGTGCCGATAATCCTATCCCAGTTATTTTCACCACCAATATTTAATTGAGCAGTCAAAACAAACGGCTTTGAATAAAACCATGCATCTCTGTATTGCGTACTTCCATTTGCAACTGCCTTAAATGCAAGCGAGTAAGCGCCCTGCTTTAGAGCCATTGAAGGCAGAGTAATGTTCCCCGTACCATTAATTGCCCCACTCAACCCCAGACTGTCATTTATCACAACCGGCTCATTCCACATATCAAATGTCCCATAATATATTAATTTTTCAGCAGTTACGACACCAGATAGACCAACTCCCTCAAAATTTTTAAGAACAACATTAAATGTCACATCGTCTCCTGATGCTATTTCAAACTGGTCTGTCCATAAGTCAAACATAAAGTTCCTTACATCAAAAACACCTCTTCCTGTATCTGAACTGCTCGAATCAGCAGGATTTGTTGCCTTAACCTGTAGTTCATATTTGCCCGCATCAAAGCCAGCCGAATATGAAAATGAAAGAGTACACACCCCATAATCAGGGTTAGTCACATTATTATTACTCCCGATATATTCTGTAGAATTTGTCGTACAACTTGTTGAAGTTCCTGTCAAATCATTTGTGGAAATAATTTTTCCTGATTCAATATGCCTTAATCCTGCAATGCTCACAGAAACCCCTGCCTGAGCAGATGTACCTGATGCATCCCTCACACCCACTTTTACACTCACAGTACCATCTGAACCGAAAACGCACATTTTAACATCTCCTCCACAGTGCGGCCAGACATTTATCTTATACAATCTTCTCTCGAACCATCCTCTTGCTATTGCATTGATTTCCTGGACTGCTCCGTCACGGGTAACATTTGCCTTAATCTTTATTGCAACAAAATGCATCCCCATGTCTGTTGTATTTAATGAAAAATTAATTTTCGGTGCTGTTTTCGAAGAAACGTTTCCGCCAATAAATCCCTCGTAAGTTATCTTATCTGTCACTGCTTTGCCTGCACTCTGGGAATAAATCTCTATAATTTGCGCATCAGTAATATTCTCTTCAGATATTGGAGCACCCGTATATAAATCAAATGCCTGTATCGCAAGATACATATTTTCTCCCGATGAATATGCCGGGTTAAACACTCCATTCTCATTTACCGGCATTGCAAAAGCATCAACATCCTGTATAGGAATAAGTGTCTTTAATTCGCTCAAACTCCCTGTAACAGTATCATTCACTGTAACTTTTATAGAATAGACACCATTGGATGATGGAGTCATAAATTTAATTACGCACGCATCTTCTCCAAACTGGTCTTCTATATCATACCGTACAAATGTAGGGATATCCATATCATCCATAAATGCTGAAATTGTTGAAATTCCAATTATTGATGAATTGATGAGAGTTTTAGCAGAATCATAAATCCCCACAAAATCCACATATGTTGCCGAACATTGACTCGTCCGGTTAGTAACATTCACAAAATCAGATGTTGAATTCTTCGCACTGATAATCAAAGCACTTGGCTGCCCCGGGGCAAACCCTGTTGATTTACCCTTGTCTTTCGCAATAGCATGCATAAAATATTCTGTATCTTTCACAAAGAATTTCATATCCCTTGTCTGCACAAATCCACTGTAATTCACGCTAAATTTAACATGGTATTCCCCTTCAACAGAAGGAATTGTATAAGAATAAAGATATTTCTTTTCAGTTGAATCATACACTAATGTAACTCCTGTTGTTGTATTGGAATTGACTATTTTCGCAGTAACTACAGATGTGTTTATAATCTCATAGGAAGAAGAATTCATCACACTTGCCTCTAACACTGCAACCTGCCCTGTTTTTGCCTTCCAGAAACTCGTTCCTTCCTCTGTCTTAATATCTACCTTTACTGTCATTATATTGACATCGTTTGAAATATACCCCATATCATTTACAACAATATGATTTTTTCCGCCATCGCTGGAAACATTGTAATCCATCAATAACGTCCCGTTCTCTGGTGTCGTCCCTGCACTCTGTTCAAATTTCTTGGTCCCGTTATCCCAGTATTCTTTGTAAGTAGTATCTGAATTATTGACAGGATTGTGATCACTGTCCACAGCAATTGTCATCAATTTTACCTGCTCTCCGCCGGTGAATTCAGAATCCATTTTGTCTGCCAATGTAACGATGCTCCCGTCATGAGCAATAAACATCACCATAATCTCTGTGCCATTCACAATAATCTTGTCCCCTTCAGACAGGTACTTAAACATCGTATCGTTTGTAAATGTCATGTTCTTATCATCATCTAAATAAAGAGTATCATAATGTGGAGTATCTGATGAATTCTCCACAATCGCATAATATGTACCATCTCCTTCAACAGTAAAGTTGCACGTCAAATTCTGACCAATTGATGAATCAATTTCCACTATTCCGCTACCTGAATCATCTGGTGAACATGAAACAATAGGCTTGGTGGAATTTACAAATGCTGTAATTATATCATAAGTTGAAGACACTTTAAAATCAATTCTTATGCTTTCTGAACCGGCACTTATAGTCATATTATAATCTCCGTTGGACAAATTCGTAATATCCAAAATTTCACTAAAACATCCATTAGAAAGGCTCGCCGCCCCTGAAACAACAACGCCCGAAGAATTAGACACATTCAAAGTTACAGTCTCGTTATGGGCTCCCGTCCCTTCAGATATATATCCGCTCACACTCAAATTTTCTTCTCCCGTAAGATAATTGTGTTTGTTTATCCCTGCATTTATAGATATTGTACTACACCACGCTGTCTGTACAAAAACAGCAACTATGCATAAAACCACTGCATATAAAAATGTTTTTTTATTCATATTTTCACCAGATTCATATATAATTAAATATATAAAAGAATATAGAACAGAAAACTATATAAATCTTTTTTTAGGATTTTATTTGGTTTCTCTGATAAGCAGGGTTGTTCGGGTAATCTCTTTCCCGTCCTTTATCTTATAGAGAGAAAAAGAAGTCTTTGTCTCAACATTGTATTTTGAAGAAATCTCTTTTTTGATTCTCCCTAAAACTTTCTTTGTTCCAAGATGAAAATCCACAGCCTTATCTGCCTGACCGACAACTTTCGCAAATGAATTCTGTCCCTTGTACAAATCAATAGCTCCATCGACAATACGCCTAAACTCCTTCAACGTCTCTTTTTTCCCTCTCAACTGGAGAACTGCTTCATAATACCCTTTTTTCTCAGACGAGCACAAAGGACACATCTTACTTTTTATATTGAAAACATAAGTATAATCTGCAATCTTCATCCTGCTCTTTTCAACTTCTGTCTTTATTATTATTGTATCCTGCAACTCCTTCCTCTCAAAAGAAAATATATAATCTGTCTTGTTTTTGTAGGTGGCTTCAAGGTCTTTTTTGACAAGTGAGTCAATAAAATCATCCAACATTATGTTTTTTTTCCATTGCTGACTGTACCCCAGACTGCCGCACTTACATACAGAGACATTCATCTTTTTTTTATAAGATTCATTTTTGAATTTTTGACAGTAGCAATCACCGCACAAAGATTCGTGTAATTCTTCTGTCTCTTTTCCGCATTTTGGGCAAAATTTTTTCATACTAATATATAACCTAAAAATATTATAAAAATATAAAATTAAACTCTAAATATATCTATGAACAAAAGAATCTTCCTTATTTTCAGTCTTATTATACTAAGCATTTTCTTCACAAGCGGATGCTTTTTATTCGATTTATTCGATATCGACAGAAGAACAAAACAGGAACGGGCAATTGATGCAGGAGACCCATCCCTTTGCATGAAAGCAACACACCCGGATATCTGCCGTGCCGCAGTTGCAAGAAGTCTCGGGACATCAGTCAGTAAAGATGATTTTCAGGACGATACTTCTGCTGGATGCAAAACAGACGAAGACTGCGATGCAATAGAATATTGCGATGAAGGAAGTTGCAAAACAAGAGAATGCACTCCGAAAGCAAAATTCTGTCCCAGCAAATATGTCCTTGCAGAATGCATTGACGGTAAACTGGTGCGGCAAAACTGCGCTTTTGAATGCAAAGACTCAAAATGCATGAGCAGTGCTGAAAAAGAAAAACAGGATGAAAAAAACAGCTGTGAAGCAGGATATCAAAAATGCATAACAGACCACAGGAGAGAATACTGCTATGACGGGAAAAAGACAGAAAGCTATTGTTATTACGACTGCAAAGGAGGAGCATGCATTGATAAAAAGATAAAAGAGGATGATTCTCTCGACATAAGCACTATCAATTCCAATATCGCCGAAAGTCAGGACTTTATTGATTATTTCCAGGGACCTTACATGGATGCCCTTGACAAGCAGATAGAAATACTTGACAGTAAGGATTCAAGAAAAAAAGGTCTTGAATCATACAAAGGATATCTCGAGGGTATGGGCGAAAAATACGAAGATGCAACAACAACACTTCAGGCACTTGAAGATGCAAAAAAAATATTTCTCGACAGCTACGACCCCTCGATGGACATAGAAAACATGGATGTCCAAGACATACTAGACAAGAGTCTTACCGAAAGGATGGGCGACCTTTGGACAGACATGACTCACTGGGGAACCAAAAGCCCCGAACAAATAGAGCAGAGTGCGGCAGAAGACCAGTTCAAGATTTACAAAGCAATGCTCGAACGCCAGGAAGAAATTGATTTCCTCAAAAAATCCACGACAGAAAGATTAGGGAATGTCATGGCAGAGAACCTCAAAGGATATGCGGCAGATAAGATAATAGAAGTTTCAAAAGAAGCTGCCGAAGCCGCGGGAGGAGCTGCCTTTGCAGTTGTCGGGACAGTCAGTGATGCTCTGGATGCTGTTAAAGAAGAGGCACAAAACATGATGTACACCGGTCTTATTAAGGCATACAACAGGCGGAGAATCATCATGGAAAATACTTACTCTCAAATGAGCAATGAAGAAATACATAAAAAGACAGTTGAAAGTGTTATTGATATGCCTTATCTGGATGCAAAGACCGGCGTGATAATTGCTAAATATGGCAATTTGATTGAGAATGCGGATTGCACTATAGAAGGCAATAAGAATTCTCTTTGTATTGACCAGAATACTTTCTGGGTTGCGATGGATAAGAGTTATAATCATTTTAATGAGCATAAGTTGTTTTTGAGGGAAATTGGGAATGATTGAGAGAAGTTTATTAAATATCGTAAGGATAAACTATGCGTGTGATTAATACAAATCGGAGTCTACTGAAATAGGTAATGGTTTTATCTTAAATCTCTTTCTCTTTGCCATTGATTTTTCAACCTCTTCCCAACAGTGTTTATGATAATATTTATCCTTAGAAATAACATATACAAACTGAGGTATTTTTCCGCGCCAAAGAGTATGTTTAAACCTACGTGAAACAAGTTGTTTACAATGTGGACAGATACCTAATTTTTTAATTTTTCTTTTTTGTTTCATAATTGTTCTTTGATTAAAATATTAAATACATTCTGTTCGGTAACAACACTACAGTTTCAATTTCATACAATATAATTAATTAAAATCTGTTTTGACTTTTTCTAGCATGTTCCTTACAATATTATCCTCTTTTTATAAACTCTTCATGCTTGCTTTCAATTCTTAATATCTTATTAGCCACAATATCAAATTCTTTATGTCTTTTATTTAAAAATTCTGTTAAATAGTTTTTTGTCATTACTTGAACCATATAGCCATTCTGTCTATTTTTGTAATTAGGCGAAAGATAATTGAAAGAAACCTGCATATACTCTGTTTTTTTTAAAATTAATTCTTCTTTTGAATCAAGATATGCCTCAAATAGTTTTCCATCCACCACAATAATAGGTTCGTAATATTCTAGTAATTTATCCTTATGATTTTTCTTAATCTCTTTTATATAACTTGATTCGTAACTATGTTCTAGAGCCTTAACTACTTTACAAAGTGCTTCAAAAATCTTGTCTTTTTTCGTATTCCCTCTTTTATTTGATTTTAGTCCGACAAAAAAAGATCTTGCCAATCTACCATTTACTTTTTGATTATTTCTGAAACTCAAATATACGTTTTCTTTAAAATTTTTTTCTTGCCTTATTACTGGAAACCCAAGGAATTTTTCAAAATCTGTTGAAGGTGTTGAAATAAAAATCCATGGCGTTTCTGCTTGTTTAATTTCAATAATTAGCTTAAAATCCAATTCAAGATATTCGTTGGAATCGGTCATTTTAGTATAATCTGCAATCAAATCAATCTCTCTTCCTTTCTTCAGGTCATGATCGATAAAATAATTGTTGTACTCTACTCCCCAACCATTTTTTAAAAAAATGTTAGAAATCTTCAATTCAAGTGGAAAACCACTTTTTTTTATGCTTTTTAAAACTTTACTATAAATTTCCGCCTCCTTATTTTCTGAACACATAATAAATATTTTTCCTTTTAACCTTTCTTGTTCATACTAATAATGTATATGACAAATATTAATAAACATAACTTATTTTTATTGAATCTCTAAAACATATTATGCCATTATTAAAATAAAGAAAAGAAGAAGCATAGCATATACTCATTTATTTAGATTTTTAAATATAAACTTAATGGGAATATCAAATAGAATCTTCTCAATTTGTATAGTGATTATTTCTTCTCTTTTTTCACGATAAAACTTAAATTTCTTTAATAATCCATCCAATTTAAATAGAATTTTTATTAAGTCGCTTTCAACAAATTGTCCAACAAACCCTTGAACTTGGTTTGTCCCATCCAAGAAGGTATACATAAATTTACTTGTTTGCTTACGAACATCTTTCACCTCTTCTGGAGACAGTTCTTCATCCCTTAGGGCTAAGTCCGAGATATTATGAAGTGATTTATATTCACAACTTATTTTATTAAAATTATTAATTGGTTTAAATCGAGGAATTACATTCATGAAATTTTTTAATTTTTGAATGGAATCTTCTATTCGTGTAGAATTTACATCTTCAAATGGTTTTTCAATGAGGTCAATAACCACACCTACTGCATCTTCAATATCCTTTATTGTTCTTGGTGTTTTTTCTACTGCTAAAGCATATTGTAGAACAAAATAATTCTCAAATATATCTTTTGAAATATCATCTCTTTGAACAATACATTCGCTATTTATAACAGCAAAAGTAAACGCCTCTGTATTTTTAGTAAACTGATAATGGTTTGTATCAACAGAATAGTTCTTTAAAGGAGAATATGGTAGACAAGAGAAAGGTTCTTTTGTTTCTGTAAAAAACAGAAATACCAACGGGATTACAATTACCAAAATTAATAATAATTTATATGTCATTCTACATCAAACTTCGTCATCTTCTTTGCCCCTTTTTCAATTTCCTCTTCAACTTTCCTTTTTGCCTCTTCCAAAAGTTCTTTGCTTTCTTTTCTCAATTTATGAGATTCTTTTATTTTGTCTGCGATTTGCTTTTGGATTTGGGATTCGATAAGTGGGATTTTAATTTCTTTTAATGTTTCCTGATTCAACCTTTGCTGGACACTTCCTCTCGAAAGTCTATCCATAAAAATAGTTCCTATTTTTTTTAGGTAAAAAGCTAAAAACAAATTATTTAATCTATTGTGCAAATTTCTAATTCTTAAAATATTATCACTAATAAAACTATCTTCAAACTCTTTTGAAATATACCCTAATGTTCCAATTGAACCAACCCTACTAGTAATTATATCCCCTTCTTTTACTTTAAATTTACTTTCGAGAGTTTCTGTCGTTTTGTATAGTCTTTCACTATCTAATGTTAAATCCTTATTTATATTTACACTTCGAATATAATTTTTACCATCTAATGAATAAGTTTTAGTATAAGTTCCAGTAATTATTTTAAAAAATGATTTATTGCGTAATTCTAAATTTTCATATTTTTCAATTCTTTCGATTATCTCTTTATATTTAGGATGGAAATAGTCGGCATCAATTCTTTTTGCTTTGTCTATTTCTTTTTTTGTTGTTTGGAAAGTTAAAGTATGTTTTGGCTTGTAGCCAGACAAATCAAGTTCTTTAAAAAGCAGTTCTTCTGCTTCTTTGTAGAGTTGTTTTGATTGGGTTTGTTTTTGAGTAGATTTCTCAAATAAATCTGAAATTATATTTTGAAAGTAAATAGAAAACATAGGTATTATAATTTGCTTACTTTCTGTTAAATTTAAGTGCATTTGAACATTTCCGGTAAAATATCTTCTCATTTGAGATATTCCATAATTTGTATTCAAAAAAACAACTAAAAATTTACTAGAAATAGTTACGTCCTTTTTTAATTTTATTGCAATTGTATCTTGAGAAACATTGCATTTTTCGAGTGTAACGAGCGAACAAGCAGGGTATGCTGTTTTAGATAAAATAACATCGCCATATTTAAGTTCTGTTTTTTTATTTTTTTGATTTTCTTCTTCTGTAAGATAAACAATATCGCTGTCATCAATTTTTAAATTTTTTAAATTTGAAATCCTTATAAACGGTATTCCCTTTGTTGTATAAACACTTGAATTAATATCAAAAATTCCTTTTACAAAAAGAGTCGTTATTTCATCAAAGTAATAAAATTCATTATCTCTAATTTTTTTTTCAATCTCCAAATATTCTGGCTTAAAAAACTCCGCATCAAACCTATGTACTTCTTGAATGTCTGACTTTTTTATAATTGAAATTTGTGGCATATTAAATTTTGGAATTATTTTTATTAAAAAATTCTTTTATTTCTTTTATCCAATCAGGAATAAACTTTTTGGGCTTATCTTCTTTTTTCATTAGTTCAATATATTTTTTTGCAAATAAAATTTTATTCTCTCCATCATTTTCTTTGAAAAAATTTTCCAACTTAGTATTATCAAAATTTTTAATAAAATGAGTATTTCCATTATTATTTTCTATTGTTGAAATGTGATATTTATTTTCAGTTGTTAATTTTTCTATTGTTTTTTTAAAAATAACAGGGTTTAATGATTGCTCAATATCTGCTTCACTAGTATCTCCATTGCTAAGACTTAATAGTTCTGTTTTTTTATTGGCCTTTTTATTGCTTAATCTTCGTATTCTCAAATTATTATATCCATTACCAATATGTTTTTTATGTTCTTGTTGATCAGTATCTATCAGACAATATATTTTTCCATTAATGCCTCTATTCTCATTTTTAATTGGTAATTCTAAATATTCATATAATTCTGATACTTTGTTTTGTCCGCCCAATGGCAAGATTCTTAATTTCTCTTTTTCTACTTCTTCTTTAAAAAAATATTCAAAGTATATTTTCTCACTTATTCCTTCAACTATTAACCAATTATATGGATTTTCTTTTTTTAAAGAGTAAAATATAGCCTGTACTAAATCATTAGTACTTTTTAAAGAAAAATCATTTGGAATTTTATTTTGCGATGTTTCAATATCCTTTTTAACTTTTGACTTATAATCGTATAAATCATATGTTTCAAAATTTATTCCTTTTTCATTGCTATTCAAAAAATGACCATACCCTTTACTTATAAATGGTAAAAATCCATACCAATGTGTAGTGATGAGTATTTGATTGTTTTGTGAAATCTCTCTTAATTTTTCAAATTGATCATAGCACAAAGAGGTATGTAACGAATTTTCAGGTTCATCTATGCCAATGATAATCATTTTATCTCTTTCTTCTTCTCTTGCCAAAAAGGCATAAACAAGATTCACTAATGCTTGTCTTTTTTCTCCCGCACTTAACTCACTTACTTTTTTTTCTACATAACCATCTTTTTTATATAAAATTCTTTTTTGAAAATAAGATTCTATAATTTTTTCTACCAAATCAGACTGGGTTATACGATTATATCTCAACATTCCAGTACTATAACAATATTCGTTATTTAATGTTGCCTCTATTTCTGAAACAAAGGACTCTAATTTTTTATTTATACCACCTGCGTTATCGAAGTTAACCTTTCCTAATGCTGATTTAATTTCATTTTTTAATTGTTTATCAAAAATTTTCTGCATTTCATCGGTCTCAATTTTAGTAAAACTTTCCACTTCCAGTTCAACAGGCAAGTACACATAAGAATATAAATCTTTTATTTCCTGTAAAAATTGCCTCCATTCACTCTTGTCTAATTCTTTTTTCATTTCTTCTTTCCAATTATCAATAATGTCTTTTCGGTTTTTTGTCTCCCGACCGTTAATTTCAGATTTTTTTTTACCTAAAAAAGCTAAAAGAAAATTCTCTTCATTATGAAAACTTCCATAATATATTTTATGACCTGCCGTTAAATTTGTTTCACCTATTGCTATTAAATAATGTGTGTCTTTTTTATTTTTTATTTTTTCTCGTAATTTAAAAAAATCTTTCATAGATCCTTGAATTCCAGGAGAAGTATCTTTTTTTTCAATTGACCAAAAAAAACTACTTATTTTTTCAAACTCCTTTTTCCTCTTACTTATTTTAGTTTTTTCTATCAAGAAAATCGGTAGAATATAAGGATTGTAACCCACAGTATGAATCCCAGCTTCTATTGCATCTTTATTTATTAAATATTCTTTGTTATTAAAAAAAGAATCTAAAGCTTCTAATATTGAGCTTTTTCCAGCACCATTTTCTCCAATATAACTTACAAAATTATAGTTTTCTCCAATAGGAATAAATTTTATTCCTTTATACGCTTTGATGTGCCTTAAATATAATCCTATTATCATAATATATTCTTAAAATTAATCTCTCCAAAAACTCAAACTCTCTTTTTTAGCCCATTTTTCAAATTCAAGAGCAATATCTTTTAAGTCATGCTTTTGCTTCAAATGCCCGTGCTCATCAAGTTTTCTTCCTCCGTTTTCATCTAATTCATAAATTTCCTCTCCTGAATTGTCTTTGCCTGAATTCTCACTTACGGCCATAAAAACAGGATAATCTTCAACCTTTGGATTTATTTCATCGTCCCATTTCTGAACAAATAAAACAGAGGTTTTTGTTCCTGTGTGTGGTTTAAATGTGTTTCCATCTAGCCCAACAACAGCTAAAAGCCGCGCGTTTTCCATTACAAAATTTCTTATTCTCTCATCTGATGTATTATTAAATCTGCCTTGAGGCAGAACAATTGCCATTCTTCCACCAGATTTTAAAAAATCAAGATTTCTTTCAATAAACAAGATATCCCTTGAAATTTTGTTTACTTTCTTTTGACCTTTGAATGCCAATTCATATTCTGAAATCATTCTTGAATCTTTTATATCTCCTGCAAAAGGAGGGTTTGCCATCAATAAATCAAAATTAAATTCTTTTGGATTTTTTCTGTCTTTTGCTAAATCCAATAATCTATAAAATCCTTCTAAATATGTTCTGCTCCATTCTCTGTCTTTTAATTTTTCTTCCCATCTCGTATAATCCAAAGTGTTAAGATGCAAAACATTTGTTCTGCCATCCCCTGCAATCATATTTAGAGTTCTTGCAACCCTTACTGATTTTTCGTCAAAATCAATCCCAAAAACCTTTTCTACGCACTTCTTTTGTTCGCTTGTTAATTTCTGGTTTGAAAAATTATGAAAATGAGCTTTTCCGTTATTTTCTAATTTCTTCCAAACATTAAATAAAGTATGAACAGTGAAACCACAACTGCCACAGGCAGTATCAATCATAAATTCCTTTGGTTTTGGATTAAGCATATAGACGCACATGTCAATTACATTTCTTGGCGTAAAATACTGTCCTTTTTCTCCTTTTGCGGATTTATTTACAAGATATTCAAAAGCCTCGTCAATAACCTGCAAATTTGAATTAAAAAGTTTTACATTTTGCAAAAATCCAACACAAATTTGCAAATGGTTTTCATCCGTGATTCTTAATGGTTCGCCTTTTTCAAAAATTCCCGACCATTTTTCTTTTGCTCTTTGAAAAAGTTTATTGATCTCTTCTTTTGTGTCATGGGCATCTCCACGACTTCTAAATTCTAATTTTCTAAAATCTTCATTGTCAATTTTTTCTAAAATCTCTTTATCACTTAAATTTGAATCTTGTTTTTTGATAATCTTAAATTGAGTTTCAATACTTATCCTATCATCAGCACGTTCCATTTCATCGTAAAGTTTAATAAAAATCAATTTAAAAACTTCTTCAAAAACATCAACACCTGCATTTGCTAAAACTTCATCTTCCATTTCCTGAATTAAAACTTTCAAAGATTTTCTTTCTTCAACAAGTTTATCTTTTTGCATTAATTCCAAATAAGTAAATCTCTCGTCTTTTACATCATATATTGTTTCATTTGCTTTTGGGATATCTGAAAGAGGCTCAAAATAATTTGGGTCTAATCTCTCATAATAATTTATTTCAACTCCATTTGTCCAAATTGCCAAAGGGGAACCTGTTGCGTTTGTATAACTTTTCAACTGGTCTTTCCCATCTTTTGCTTTGTGTTTTTTGACTTCAACAACACAATAAACGCTTGTTTTGTCTTTTTTATTCAAAATCACAATATCTGCTTGTTTTTTTTCTCTGCCGAAACTAACAGGATACAACACACGAATTAAATCCAATGGATAATTATATTCGTTAATTAATTTATCCAGCATTAATTGTTGCACAATTTCTTCTGGCTTTGCCACAACTTCTCTTTCTCTTTTTAAGCATTTAATGTAGGGTTTGTCATTTTTTTCTATAACTCTCTCTTCTATAAAATCAATTCTATCCTTTTGAAACAAAGTAATATCGTATTTGTTGTCTGCTTTAACCAATTCTTCAATCTTAAATTTATTCATTTTCTCACTCTCTTATGATTCCATGCTTAATTATAACCTACCTAAATGCATATAAACATTGTGATTTTAGATTTAAATTGCAGTTTAAAATAAGTTTAAAATTATGCATGTAAATAAAGATAGAACATACTATGAATGAAATAGACGACTATATCCACAGAAAGCCGAATCCGGGATATGCAAAGAAACTTGAGGATATTAAAAAACACGACAAGCGCATAAAGTTTAAAGATACGGATGAGTTCGACAAGCATTTTGGCTCATAAGCTAGTACCGTAATTAATTTTGCTGAAACTAATCTTTTCATTTATCTTTTCATAACTCTAGTTACATCAAAAAGTCTTTTCCTGCAATATTCCCACCTTTCAAATACTTCTCCACCTCTTTATCAAAATCAGAAATATAAT
>JAGLPV010000002.1 GCA_023137195.1 Candidatus Aenigmatarchaeota archaeon
AGGGGAGTATAAGATGACTTGAATCTGCGGATGCGAGAAAATCCAAGATTTTCTGCACATTCAACTTTGTTGAAGGACACACAGGAATGTGGATAAAAAAATAAATCTGTTCCTGTGGATTAAATCTTGAACCTCTATGCTAAACTACATCCCTGGAGGCATCATACCAGGAGGCATCCCCTGAGGAGGTTCCTGCGATTCTGCTCTTCCGGTAACAATTACATCATCAATCCTTAAAATCAACTGTGCAACTTCTGAAGCAGAGATTATCGCTTGTGTCTTGATTTTTAGCGCTTCAATTACACCAGCTTCTTTCATATCTCCTATCTTATTTCCGAAAACATCAACTCCTATGCTCTTTTTCCCTTTATCATGTTCTGCCCTGAGGGCTACAATAACATCAATCGGGTCTGCTCCTGCATTTTCTGCAAGAGTTTTCGGGATAACTTCAAGTGCATTGGCAAAGCCATTTATTGCAAGCTGCTGCCTTCCGCCGATTTTTTGCGCATATTTTCTCAAATCACCGGCAACCGCTTCTTCTGTTGCTCCGCCACCATAAACATATTTTCCTTTCTCAATTGTAGCAGAAACTCCACCGATTGCATCATCCATTGCCCGGGATATCTCAGCTGTAACATGCTCTGTTCCACCACGAATAAGAAGAGTAACCGCTTTTGGATCCTTACATCCTTCAACAAAAATCATAGGCTCATCGCTTATTTTTCTCTCTTCCACAATTTTTGCATAGCCCAGTTCCGAGGAAGTCAAATCAGAAAGAGTATTTACAATCATACCTCCTGTTGCTTTTGCAAGCGATTCGATATCACTTTTTTTAATTCTCCTTATCGCCAGTATATCTTTTTTAGCTAAATAATGCTGTGCAATGTCATCAATACCTTTCTGGCAAAATACCACATTAGCCCCTGCTTCTGCAATTTCATCCACCATTTTCTTTAATGTATTTTCTTCCTGGTCAAGGAAATCCTGTAACTGGGATGGGTCGGTTATCCTGATTTGTGCATCTGTTTCAGGACTCTTTATTTCCAACGGCGTATTGATAAGTGCGATTTTTGCATCTTTAACAGACTCAGGCATTCTCGGGTGAACCCTTTCCTTATCTATCAAAATTCCTTTTATTAAATAAGAATTTTCAGTAGCTTCTCCTTCTTTTTTTTCTATTTTTATAGCATCCAAATCAATAGTCTTTGTCTTTTCATCATAGACACAGTCTATTGCATCAAGTGCAATATCAGCAAGATATTCTTTTGAAGCTTCAACATTTTTCCCGGTCATTGCTGTCTGCGCAATGTTTTTTAGTATTTCTGTATCATCTATAGAAATATTGTTTGCTATTTCATCAAGTTTTTTCATTGCCTGAACCTGTGCTAATCTGTAACCCTGTGCAATAATAGTTGGATGGACACTCTGGTCCAGTAAAATTTCAGCTTCTTTGAGCAACTCTCCTGCCAAAACAGCAGCGGTTGTTGTCCCGTCGCCGATTTCTGTATCCTGTGTCTTCGATATTGCAACAAGCATCTTTCCCGCAGGATGCTCAATATTCATATTGTCAAGAATCGTAACACCATCATTGGTAACAATAATATCCCCCATAGAATCCACAATCATCTTGTCCATTCCTTTCGGACCAAGTGTTGTCCTGATAGCATCTGCTACTGCCTTTGCAGCTGCAATATTTTGCTTTTGTGCCCTTTTTCCGGGGTTCTTTCCTGCTCCTTCAGGCAGTATAAAAATCGGCTGAACCATTTGTTTTCCATTCATAATATCATCTCTTAAATAATCAGTTACCCTGATTACCTATTAAGAGTATAGTAATGTTTAAAAGGTTAAAAAAGTCCACTATTTTATGCCCGATGATTATTTTGTAGTAGACATAGAAACCTGCCCTATAAACTTGAGAAACTACAACGAACGAACAGAAGAAGAAAAACTAAAACTCCTAAATCCAATCGACTCAAAAATCATCGCCATAGGAGTAAGACACAACAACACAGATAAGATATTTTTGGACGAAGACGAGAAAAAGATTTTACAGGAATTCTGGTCAGAGTGGAAGTCAATAAAAAAAGACAACCCGTATGCTTCGGCCGTAGGTTTCAACATAACTAATTTTGACATGCCGGTCCTCACCGCCCGGAGCCTAATAAATAATATTCAAATCTACCCTTTCACATTAAAGAGCATAATTGATTTAAGGGACAAAATAAATGCATACCGTTACGGTCCAACAAGAGGAAAACTAAAAGAATACGCAAAACTAATAAACATACCTACAGAAGACATAGACGGCAGCGACATCGCCCAACTGTGCATAGACAAAAATTACAAACTCCTTGAAAAATACCTGGCAACAGACCTAAAAATAACCGACGAACTATACAAACGTGTTCGCGACACAAGAATTCTGGAAATAAACAAATGGTAACTTCTTTCGAATTTTTTCTCATTTCCTATGTTCCGTGCGTTCCTGTGCGTCATTCAACAAAGTTGAATGTGCAGAAAATCTTTGAGTTATTGGTCTTTGACCAATATGCGGAAAATTATAGAAATTTTCCCGCATTCCCGCATCTGTGGATCAATATCCAATCTCACTAATCCTCTTTACAATAATCTCAAATTCACCATTGTATTCTTCATACCTCCCTTCAACACAGAGATGATTTTCTTCCGACAATTTCGAGACAGAATAATTATAATCCGCCAGTTCCAAATCAATAATATTTATGTCTTTCTGGAAAATCACGCACTTAATCACATCTCCTGAATTTTCATCTCCAATCTCCAGGAACGTTGTCGTCCCTTCTTTTATACTTTCAACAATCCCGCAAACTTTCAACTTACTCCCAACATCATCGTCTGAGAGTTCACCAACAGATTTCATCTTGTATCCGGCAATATTATTATAAAAAAGCATAAACACAAGCCCGATAAAAAACAACACTATTGCATAATTTTGAACAGTTTTCGGACTGATTTTAGAACTCATAGACATTCAAATAGAGATATGTTTATAAATTTTAAACAAAAAAGAATTTATGGGGGACGAAAGATTGCAAACCTGGCTTAAAAACATAAACTGGTCTTTTAACCCATTTGTTCTTGATATATACGCAGAATACATGGTGGGATTTGATGAATACGTCAGCAAACTAAATTCCGCGATAGAGCAGAATCAAAAATACATGCTGGTTACAGCCCCGACAGGCAGCGGCAAAACAATGCTCATGAATTATCTTTACAAAAACCAGATAAACAACATCCTCTGTATTTTTGTCCCAAAACCCCCGCAAAAAGCAGAAGAATTTGCAAAAATCATAGAGGCAGGCATAAAAGAAGACAAGGCAAAATCGCAAAATATAATTGCCGCTTTTTTCCAAAGATTGCTTTCATTCTTAAGAAAAGAACCGGAGATAACATTATACAATTTAAATACTTTTATTGAAAAAAACAGTTCAGGAAAAAAACTTCTTTTGCTAATTGACGAGGCGCATGAAACAGACATAGAAACCTTAGAATGGATAAGAACAATAACAGATACAACCCCGAATATGAATACTGTTTTAAGCGGGCTCCCGGTTTTAAAAAAAGAAAGGCTAAAACAACTTGAGACATTTATGCAAAGAATATCCCTGGATATCAGCCTGGAACCCCTGAATAAAAACCAGACAATTGAATTAATAAAAAGGAGGATTAATGTAGCCAAAGGAAACATGCTTGATCCATTTACCACAGATTGCATAGAGTTGATACACAAACAGAGCGGCGGTTTCCCAAGAGAGACAATCAAGATTTGCAATGATTTGATAAACAAAGCAGTAAATAACAATATCTCCCTGATTGACGCATCATGTCTAGAAGATAAAAAACAGGAAGAAAAATCAGTTGTCTCTTTAATAGATTCTCTAACAGACAAGCAAAAAGACATCATTGAACTCGTCCAAAAAAATGAAAAGATAACACCGTCAGCATTGGCAAAATCTGCTGATGCCGGTTCTTACAAGTCAAAGACGCATGCATTAAGAGCATTGAACAATCTTTTAAAGCGGCTCGAAACCATGGGTTTGCTTGAACGCCAGAAAGCAGGAAGGACATATGCATACAAGCTTACTTCAAAGGCAAGAAATGCAATGACAGAAGCTTGAATTAAAGTTCCATGGAAATGCTTATATAGTTTTTCGCCAATGAATAATATGAAACAAAAAAATCTTATTTTAATATCCTTAATTATTTGCATTGCGCTTTTATCATTCAACGCTCACGCAGGAAGGATGGTACCTTTGCAATTCTTCGGATGGGATGAGATAAGCCTGACCGCAGGAGTCTGGGATGACTTATGGAATTACTTTAATGTCACTAAAACTATGATTTATGTCTATAAGAGTTTAAACGTCAGCGGAGATACTTATCTTGGAGATTCTGCTTCTGACAAAACAATTATTAGTGGTGAATTAAAAGGTATAAAACCATCAGGTACTTACTGCTCAAATCAACAGATTCTAAAGTATGATGATACAACAGACAACTGGGATTGTGCAGATGAAAGTGTCGGTAGCAGTAACTGGGCTGTAAGCGGAAATGATATATATAATTCAAATACGGGCAATGTCGGCATCGGGACGAATACTCCTACCGAGAAACTACATGTTGATGGAAATACAACCATTGAAGGAAATTTTACTGTTACAGGAGATGTTAGCATAAATAGAATCCCGTTCAAAATATTAGAAGATGATACAGAGGATTCTTCTGCATGCCAGGGGGGGTTTGGTGCGCCTTGTTCGAGTGCAATTGATGAAAATTGGAATAGTTATGCTGGCATGTGGGGTCCAGGCACAGGTTATGTTTATGAGAACTATACTATTCCGTTTAATTTGGTTTCAGCGACATGGATTGCAAAATATGGAGATTCTAGTGTGTGGGAAAATTGTGTCAATGACGGAGGAACTACAGAGCAAAGTTGTTGGAATGGCACCGGTTGGTATGACTTATTGGATTTTTCTGGATCTACAACGAAAGAATCGTTAATTCCTTCCGTATGTTTAGAAGATAATATTTTACAGATTAAGTCCTGTTTAAAGACAGTTGATATGAATACAGCTAGTTTGTATTATGAAGGTAAAGTCACCTGGAAAATAGGTTCAGGACTTTTGGTGGATAATAGCGGGAGCACCAGGGTTGAAGGGAATTTAAATGTTTCATCTATCTCTTCAGACGGTACAGGAAAAGTAGTATGCATAAAATCCAACGGGAATTTAGGTACGTGCCTAAACAACCCTAGCGCAACAGGAGTATGTAGTTGTGGTTAATTCTCAAATAAGGGGGTCTGTAACGCAAAACAAAATATTTAGGAAAATACAAAAACAAATAACAATATAATCCTACACTTTAAAGAAACCCACCATGCTTAAATTTAAAAAAGCACAATCCATTATTTTCTATGTCAGAAATCTATGATTTTAAAAAAACAGAAAAAACAATAAAAGAATACTGGACTAAACACAACATCCCTCAAAAAATCACCAATTTTAACAAAAACACAAAAAAGAAATTCTATCTCCTCGACGGACCCCCTTACGCAAACGGAAGCCCTCACGCAGGACATGTAATGACAATAGTCTTCAAGGACATCTGGGGAAAATTCAAGACAATGCAGGGCTACGATGTATGGTACCAGCCGGGATTTGACTGCCACGGTCTGCCCATAGAAAACAAGGTAGAAAAACTCCTTGATGTGAAATCAAAACAGGACATAATAGAAAAAATAGGAGAAGACAAATTCATAGACGAATGCAGAAAATTTTCAATACAGGCACTGGACGAATGGATGGATTTTTACAAGCAAATAGGTGCATGGAAAGGATGGCTCGAACCTTATCTAACATTCAAGGATTATTATATTGAATCAGGCTGGTGGACAATCAAGACCCTCTATGAAAAAGGTCTGATGGTTGAAGGAAAAAAGCCGATACACTGGTGCCCAAAATGCGAAAGCCCGCTATCAGGATACGAAGTCACAGACTCATACAAAGATGTTTCCGACCCTTCAGTTTACCTGAAATTTTCAGTTGAAGGAAAAAATAAAGAATATCTTCTTGTATGGACAACAACCCCCTGGACACTACCATCGAATGTCGCTCTTCTCGTCCATCCCGACGAGATTTACGTAAAAGCAAAAGTTGAAGACGAAACTTATATTCTGGCAGAAAAACGATTAAAGGAAGTCTTTGAAAAAAAGAAAATAAAAGACTATAAAATCATCAAAAAATTAAAAGGAACAGAAATCGCAGGATTAAAGTACCGTCCTTTGCTGGACGTCCCGGTACAAAAAACAATTGACAATGATTCAAATGCCCACAAAGTATATTTATCAATCCCCATCCTGAAAAAAGTAGTTGGCGCAAAATTAAAATTAAGGAAAGACATAAAAGAAACTCCGGAAGAAGATAATTTCGGTCACCTTGTCACAATGGACACAGGAACAGGCATAGTTCACATGGCACCAGGACACGGCGCAGAAGACAACAAGATAGGAAAGCACTATAATCTTCCTGAAGCTTCCCCCCTGGACGACAAATGCCATTTTACAAAAGAAGCAGGATTCTCCGGTTTTGTAAAAGATGCAGATAAAGACATAATCGAACACTTAATCGGCAAAAACAAGATGTTTTTCAAAGAAACTCTTGTTCACTCTTATCCTCTTTGCTGGAGATGCAAAAGCCCTTTAATATTCAGGTTAAGCAAGCAATGGTTTTTCCCGATAGAGACATTCCACAAGCGCATGATGGCAGAAACCCAAAATACAAAATTCATGCCTCCTTTTGCAAAAAGCAGGATGCAAAACTGGCTTGCCGAGAGTGGAGACTGGTGCATTTCAATACAGCGGTTCTGGGGCATCCCGATACCAATGTGGAAGTGTAAAAAATGCCAGACAATAGAAGTAATCGCGAGTAAAAAAGAACTCCAGAATAAAATGAAAAACAACATAAAATTAGGCGATGACCTCCACAAGAATGTTGTTGATAAAGTTATTTTAAAATGCCCGGAATGCGACAGTGATATGAGAAGAATTCCTGATTTAGTAAACATCTGGGTTGAAAGCGGAATATCACCATGGGCATCATTAGGATATCCAAATTCAGATAACGGCTTATTCGAGGCATTGAAATGGGCAGATGTCGTGGACGAATCTCAGGATCAAATCCGGGGCTGGTTTTACGCAATGATGTTCATGGGCAATGCAGTATTTGGAAAATCTCCTTTCAAGGCATGCGCAGTAAACGGCTGGACCTTAGATGAAAAGGGAGAAAAAATGAGCAAATCCATCGGCAATGTCGTAAGCGCGCAGGACTGCATAGACGAACTCGGAATTGATATTTTAAGATTTTACAATTGCTACAATATCGCCCCGTGGGAGACCCATAAATTCAATGTCCCCGAAGCAAAAAAAACAATAAAGATGATGAACATTCTGGACAACATCTGCAGTTATATCAACATGTACAAGGTAAATACAGATATTTCAGGCAAAAAACAGGACATATCAAAATTTTCAAAAGAAAACAGATGGATGCTTTCCCTCACAAATACACTTATAGAAGAAGTCACAGGCAACATAGAAAACTTTAATTTTCACATAGCTGGCAGGAAGATGTCTGATTTTATTGTAGAGTCTTTTTCAAGAAAATACATAAAACTAATAAGAGACTCCCCTCAAAATAAAAATCAAAACGATTATGTGGTAAGCACAGTGCTTTACAATTTCATTAAACTACTGGCTCCTTTTTGTCCCGCAGTCACAGAAGACATTTACTTAAAAGTCTTCAAAAAACAGGAAGGCAAAGACTCAGTACACATGTGTTCATACCCTATTACAGATAACAGAATAATCGACAAGAATCTGGAAAAGGAAATGGATATAATATGGGAAATGGCAACATTATCCAATTCAATAAGAAACGAGCACAACATAAAATTGCGTTGGCCTATTGCAAAAATTACAGTCTCAACAAACCAAAAATTTGCAATAGACACAATAAAAAACAATATGGATCTGATTAAAAAACAGACCAATGCCGTAAAAATAGAATTCGGCAATGTTGATGCAGTTGTCGTGGTCAAGCCAAATTTCGCAAAACTAGGTCAGGTATTCGGGAATAAGACAAAAGAGATAGCAAAATTAATAACAAGCCAGGATCCCAAAAAACTAAAAGAGCAGTGGCAGGCAGGAACAATAAAAATCAAGGACACAATCCTGGAAAAAGACATGATTATAGTCGAGGAAAAAGTAAAAGAAGGTCTTGCAGGAAGGATGTTTTTTGGCGGTTCATTATATGTAGACACAAAATTCGACAACGAATTGATTGAAGAAGCATTCATAAATGACCTAATGAGAGAGATTCAAATCTTAAGAAAGGAAGCAAAATTAAAGCTAAATGACAAAATCAATCTATGCATCGAATGCGACAAGCAGAATCTAATCGACAAATGGAGCAACATAATACTAAAAAAAACCAATTCAATTATCGTAAAGGAAAAATCAAAGACAAAATACAAAAAAAGCAAGACATTTGAATTTGAGTTTAAAGATAGTTTCAAGGCAAATGCAAAGATTTACATTTAAAATTATATTGTTCCTTCTCTTTGTTTAAAATCTATTCAACAGAGATTATATCACTCTTTTTTGTTAAGAGCAGTATACGTATCACGAAATCTCTCTATTACCGTAAACAAACATAAGAACGAAATCAAGTACAACCCAACCACAATACTCTGGTCATATAATGGCACCAGCATGCACGTGAGAAATATAATTGTCATTCTTTCTGCCCTGCCGCCCAGACCACTATAGTTTCTTTTCTTAAGCAATGCCTGTGATTCAACACCAAGGTATGATGCAAGCAGCATAAGGATTATTGCAATAAATACAATGAAATTATCTACATGAGGTGCAAAATAAAGAGGCAGCAGAATGACTACATCCGAAACCCTGTCAAAAAAATGATCAAGAAAATCCCCAAGAGGTCTTGTGCGATTATGCTTTTTTGCAATCTCCCCGTCAAGCAAATCCAGGTAACCATTCAGCAGGACAAACAATGCCCCGAGAACATAATGTCTTGTATAAAACAGACCGCCTGCAACAAAAGCACTGATTAAAGCAAGCAAGGAGATAGTATTGGGATTCGTATTAAATGCAAAAGGAGTTAGAAGATATTTCTTTAAGAACGGGTATTTTTCATATATTTTTTTTAACATAGAATTTATATTCTTAAACTTTTAAATGTGTTTTGGTTTCTCTCAAATACCTTTCCATGCCCCGGGTAGACAATACCAAAATCTATTTTTTCCAGCTTTTTAAGAGAGTTCTTCATCTCTTCTTTATCTCCCCCGGGAAGATCAACCCGCCCATAAGTATTATCAAACAACGTGTCTCCGGTAAAGAGCGTTTTTCGTCTTTTATCATAAAGGCATATACCCCCATGTGTATGTCCTGGGGTTTCAATAACATAAAGCGTGAAATCATTTTTTAATGGTAGGACAGAACTCCCTTTCAGTTTGATGTGAATATCAGATCTGCCGGAATATTCCTGATCAAAATAAGAAGAACACATAACATTGTCATCTTTGTCTTCCAGTGCGCTTGCATCATCCCACCCAATATATATTTTTGCATTCTTAAAAAACCTGGTCCCGTTGCTGTGGTCAAAATGGCAATGCGTTAAAATTATTGTTTTGATTTTATCAAAACTACTGTTACATTGTTTTAATTTTGTTTCAAAAATTTCTTTTTCCTCTTCCAATCCACATCCAGTGTCAATCAATACATCTTCATCTATAAGATATATATTTGAATTAGGCGAGTTTAGTTTAATAAGGCGAAGATTCATCTAGATAAAATTGTTTTACATTTTTAAACCTTTAGTCTATCCTGGTTTCAAAAACAAGAGCAAATTTTTTAAGGTTGAGATTGCAGTTGGAATATGAGAAAAGTTTCATTTATCTGGGTTATCTATCTTTTTTGCTTTGCAATGATTTTTTTTCAAGCAGAGGCAAATGCAG
>JAGLPV010000020.1 GCA_023137195.1 Candidatus Aenigmatarchaeota archaeon
CCCATTAATGTATTATTTTCCTTAACAACCAAACCGCCCTCAGGCGCTGCAACCTGAACATCGTTTTTTGCCTCTTTTTTGCCGCAAGCTGAAAGCCCTAAACAAATCATCAAACTTAAACTCAAAATTAGTGCTTTTTTCATAGATTTTTTTTGTTAATTTTATTATAATTAAAATTCGCGCTATATTATTTATTCTCTCTTTTTTCTTTTTTCAAAATTTTTTTAACTTCTTTATCAAAATCAGAAATATAATTTTTATCCTGTATTTTTTTAAATTTATTATATTCTTTGAGTGCCAATGCTTCGGCAACTTCATTGCTAACTTTACCGGCATTTGTCAAAATTTCATATTCACTGAATTTCAAAAAAGCATTAAGTTTTTCTATCCAATCTTTCATATTCATTGGTTTTTTTCTTACTGCCTGAAGTTCGGCATAATCCAGATACATAGTTACAATTCGGTTGAGATAATCTAATTCTTTCTTGCCCAGATAATTTTTAGCAATTATTGCATCGCTTGGCATAATTTTTCCCTGCGGACTTTTTCGCCATGTTGTTAAACCCATATTGAGTTTATCACTTTTGGCTCGTTTGCACACTATCTCTGCCACAGTTTGTCCCGTAATAGCAAAATGCAATTTGTTTTGAACAGTAGCAAAAAACTTTTTAGTTTCAGAAGTTTTAGAAGAATAATCTATGCTTGTGGCGTAAATATCTGTAATTTTCTGATACAGCATTCTTTCACTGCTCCTAATATCTCTAATTTCTTCCAATAAATCATCAAAAAATCGTTTGCTAAACCGGGACCCATATTTAAAACGATTGCTATCTAAAGCAAATCCCTTGTGTATATATTGTTGTAAAATACCAATTGCCCACTGGCGAAATTGCGTGCCTCTTTGAGAATTTACTCTATAACCAACTGCAATAATGGCTTCCAGCGAATAAAATTGTGTTTTGTAATTTTTTCCGTCAGAGGCAGTTATTAAGAAATCCTTAATAACTGAATTCTTATCTAATTCCTCTTTGCTAAAAATATTTTTTAGGTGTATATTGATATTGGATACTGTGGTATCGAAAAGCTCAGCCATTTTTTTTTGCGTAAGCCAAATGTTTTCTTCAGCATAAAACACCTCAATATTTACTGATCCATCCGGAGATTGATAAAATGCTATTTGATTGTCAGGTAATTTTTTCTTTTCCATATTAAAATTCATCTTCCTCTTTCTCTTCTTCCTCATATTTAACTTTCAGGAGATAAACGCCCTTCTCTTTGCATTTCTTTGTTTCTAAAATTTTTATTTTACCTGTAAATTCCGGATCTTCACAATATCCATGCTCTGTCTGGCACTCAATATAAAAAGTAACCCTTCCGGAACAGCTTGAACTGCTGAACGAATCAATATCCCTTATATTTATTTCATCCAGATTAAGAATAACATCTGTGCCTTTAAGACTCTTATCTTTGTTTTTCATTTACATTCACCCATTATCTTCATTTAATCCGATATTTTCTAAATTCTTTTTCATATGCTCGTATTCTCCAACTGCCTAATATCTCTACTATTAATCAATGATTTCATTTGTGATATTGCAATTTTATTCAACCTAACAAGCCTTTCTCCCTGCCCAATATTTTCTTTAATGAATTCGGAATTAAAATTCTCCAGATTGCTTAAAACAACTAATTGAGAGACATTTGCGTAGTCTCTTATATTGCCTTCATTATTCGGATTCAAATCCCGCCATTCTTTTGCAGTCATTCCAAAAATTGCTTTATTTAAAACATCTGCTTCAGAAGCATAAATTATTTTTTCTTCCTGTTTTGTTATTTCCGGTGGAATTAAATTTTCTTTTACTGCATCTGTGTGTATTTTATAATTTATTTTAGCTAAATCTCGCTTTAAACTCCATCCTAATTTTTTTCGTTCATTCTCTTCAATTTTTAGTCTTTGAAATTCTCTTATCAAGTAAAGTTTAAACTCCGAAGATATCCATGAAGCAAACTCAAAGGCAATATCCTTGTGAGCATATGTACCGCCAAGTTTTCCGGATCTTGAGATAAGACCTATTGATTGGGTTGTATTAATCCATTTTTGAGGAGATAGGGTAAAATGATTGCTTCCTGCCTGTTGCCAAAAGGAGTCGAATTCGACCCCTTTAAAATCCGGGTTGTTTAACTTCTCCCATAATCCCAGAAACTCAATAGTACTACGATTTCTCATCCAGTTTTTTATTGCATCTTTGGGTTCATCTGGATTTTTATATCTGGCAATATCAGTTAAAGAAATATAATCTTCTTCTTTTTGAGAAAATATTACTATTTCCTTTCCTTTAACATTGATTGTTTTGTTACCCATAATCATTCGCCTTTCAACAACTGCTTATTATTAATCACTTTAAAAGATACAATCTGCCCATCATTCAATTCTGTTGACTTAAACACAAGCCCTTCCGCTTCTATCTGTGGATTCAGCATCGACCTTTTTTCTGTATATTTTAATAAATCATTGACATTATCTAATTTCTCAAATATACTTATTGAATCATAATATACAGGAACTTTCAAGAATCCACTAAACATAGTCTCTCTTTCAGCTCGGGTCATATATCTTTGTTCATCAATATCCCATATATCAAATATCCTAAATTGCTGTCCTTTTATGCAGTAATGATTCTTCTGGATTCCTTCTCCAATAAGTTCTCCTTGTACCGCTATATTCTTTCCACACTTTCTTAATATATCCTCTAAACCCATTTCTTTAGTAATTTTCCAATAAGTATTATCCTCATTTTCTTTTAATTCTATATTATGAGAACATACGCCAAAATCTCCATCATTATAATATACTGTCATACTGGTTCCATCTAATTTTTCACTTTCTTCAAAAGTAGCATCTTTATATTTATCAAAATAATCTACCAAATTCTGAATCCTTTCCTGGTGAGTCTTAGAAATAAAACTTGGCATCCTGCCTTTCATAAGTCCGGACAAACATGCAGGAATCGGCGGTTCATATTTTATTACTTTTAATAATTCCGTTACTTCATCTCCTACTTTTACATTTTTAAGTTCCGGAAATAAACCCAATGGCAATAATAATCCCTGTGAAAGTTGTTTTCTTAACTTAATCGTTTTCAATCTAAATCCCTCTGTTTCATCAGACATTTTTTTATAACATCCTTTTCGCAGAAATTCATATCTATCCTCAATCGGAAGGAAGCTATCTATTTCAAAATACACCCCAAAATCATTAACCTTAAATTCTCCTTTCTTTACAACAACTTGCCATCCATCAACTATAGCCACCTCTATCATATCTGCATTTTCTATTGGTTTAATATCCTTTATCTTTCTTATTGTTACCAATTTCCTTTCCATAATCCAGTTAATCTAGTTTCTCAAAGAACATACGATATCCTACTGTTCTCACAACATCCTCCCATGAATATATATCTATAAATAATTATAAACATTGCTATTTTAGACCATCAAACATTACAAAAGCATAAATCCCAACGCAACCCAATTATTCGCAAAATGCGACAACAGACTCCCTCCGAACCCATACTTTCGATACACCAACCCGAACACAACACCAACAACAAACATATCAACAGCCTTCAAAATCCCCCAGCCAATGACCATATGCCATAATCCAAAAACAACACTAGAAAGCACCAGACCAAAAACAAACTGCTCTTTCTTAATGAACCTACCCAGCATAAGTTTTCTAAAAACAAGCTCCTCAAAAAACGGGGCGATAAACCCAACATAAATAATCTTAACATACGCTGGTTCTGTAAGCCACCAACCGCCCCGCCCAAATGTCAATTCCAATGAACGAGGATATGCTTCAAACAAAAACTTTAGAAAATTAGAATTGATAAGATACAACACAATCCCTATTGTTATTAGGATAAAAGGAGTCTTATAATCAAACCTTTTCATAGATTAATTCTATATCAATCAGACTTAAATACAATTCCCTTTTCCTTCATTCTTCTTATATTCCCAACAAACTGCTCCTTTAAATTTTTACAATTCCCAAAATCCGAACATTCCCAACAACCTTTAAAACCTCTTTCCAAACAACATTCTCTTATTTCACACAAAGATTTTCCCCCGCCCTGCCGGCAAAATTTAGTGCAACGAAGCCCAATCAACCCATCCAATGTAGTCCTAAGTTCTGAATAACCCTCAAAAAAAGAAGCCCCTTTAGTCTCCGCCATTTCCAGTTCTTTTTTCAGAATTCTTGCCGCCCCGGAAACCTTCATTTTATAACATTCCGGGCAATGCAATCCACAATAACCAACAGAATTTATTTTCTTGTCCATAAAATTTCTTTCTATAAATGCTTTTAAACGTAATTGAAATATAATCTAATGAAATCAGGATATTCATTAATGATTGTATTTTTGCTGGTTGCTAT
>JAGLPV010000021.1 GCA_023137195.1 Candidatus Aenigmatarchaeota archaeon
TGTGATGACAAAAATCTCTGCACTGATGATTTTTGCTCTGAACAAACAAATTTTAAATGCAGTCATAAAGAAATCACCCCCTGTTGCGGCAATAAGAAATGCGAACAAGGAGAAAATTATCTGAATTGTAATGACTGTACTAAACCAATAAAAACAGCAATGAAACCATCAAAATTAGCTTTTGACTTGAAAGACCTGCCGGACAATTATATAATTAAAGAAAACAGACCGGTATCTAAATCTGAAGTAAATATGTCTGAAGCACCCAATATTTCAAAAGAATTAATGGAATGGGACGAAGGATATCTTGCTTCGTTTATAAAAAAAGATTCATTCAACTCAATAGGGCAAATGATTTATATTTATCCATCAACAGAAGATATCGCAAAAACAGATTTCTCTCAAGCTATTTTTTTAATGGACGAAAATTCACAAAACACTTACGAAGAAATACCATGCGACATAGGAGACAAATGCACATCCTGGAAAATAACAATCACCACCAATGACAAAGGAGACAAAGCAACAGTGTATACACTATTGTTTATCAAAATGAATGTTTATGAAGAGATATTTGTATTTCATCTAGACTATGAACTGTTAGTTGATTTAGCAAAAAAAGCTGAAGTAAAAATAAAATAACAAAAGACATCATTCCATCTTATGATTTGAAACATACCTTTGTGCAACAAAAACTCATAAACCACAATATCAGAAATATTAATAAACATAATCTTCTATTTATTATCATGGAATCTCTAAAACCCTACGACACAGTCGAAGTCAAGATAAAAAAGAACAGCAAAACAACAACAATAAGCGGAATAGTAATGCCCAAAGAAGAAGACGATGCAAAAAACGAAATCTGCATAAGAATGGAAAACGGCTACAAGATGGGATTGATTCTGGACAAAAACACAACCATAAAAAAAACAGGACATGTAAAAGAAACCCCAACAACAGAAAATAACCCCAATAAATCACCCAACAAAAACAACCAAAAAATCCTTTTTATCTCAACCGGCGGAACAATCGCAAGCAAAATCGACTATAAGACCGGCGGAGTCATCGCAAAATTCACCGCAAGAGAACTGGAAGAAAAAGTCCCTCAACTAAAAGAAATTGCCCAACCTGAAGCAAAAACAATATTCAGCGAAATGAGCGAAAACCTGACTCCAAAACACTGGAAAATCATTGCAAAAGAAATCGCTCTAAACATAAACCGAAACGACATCGCCGGAATCATCCTAATGCACGGCACAGACACCCTTGGATACACAGCATCCGCATTATCTCTTATTCTAAAAGACATAGGAAAACCAGTCTGCGTTGTAGGTGCCCAGAGGTCATCTGATAGGGGAAGTTCAGACACTTTCATGAATCTAATCTGCGCAAGCCATGTCGCAGTCGGAAACTTCGCAGGAGTATTCTGTGTAATGCACGCAAACACAGACGACAATTATTGCTCGGCAATAATAGGAACAAGAGCAAGAAAGATGCACAGCTCAAGAAGAGATGCATTTAAATCCATCAATGAAAACCCAATAGCTTTTATCTATCCTAACGGCAAAATAAAAAACATAACCAACTCAAAAAAAAGAGACAACAATCTAAAAACAAGAATTGCCGGAAATTTCGACTCCGATGTCATGCTAATAAAAACCTACCCTGGACTAAACCCAAGCATAATTGATTTTGCAATTGAAAACTCAGTCAAAGGGATTGTAATAGAAGGAACCGGACTAGGGCATATCCCTACAGCCGGGAAAAACAATTTTCTCCCTCATTTAAAAAAATGCGCCAAACTAAAGATTCCTGTAATTATGACAACCCAAACAGTCTACGGCAGGACAAACCCTAATGTATATTCTGCCGCAAGATACATCAGAGAAACAGGAGTAATTTATGTAGAAGACTGCATAAGCGAAACAGCGTATGTAAAATTAAGATGGGTTCTGTCCCAGACCAAAGACATAAAAGAGATTGAAAACCTGATGACAAAAAACATCGCCGGCGAGATTAGCGAAAGGAGCGATATTATTGAGGACGATTGCAATTGAGTTATTAATTACAGAACAACAAACAAGGTAAAAAAAATGGCAGACCTACAACAGCAAGACAGTAAGGATGTCTATGATAGCATAAAGCAAATAAACTATTTTATCCACGAACGAATTGCTTTGGGCAAAGACAAATATTAGGTAAAAATAAACAAGTATCAAATGTGTTATAATCATGAAAAAAGAAATAATCACAGGATTGACAAAATCTTTTGAAGAGTCAGCATACCGGAAAGGAGATGTAGATTATTGGCTCGCAAGAGAGTTACAGGAATTGCTTGAATATTCTGAATGGAGAAATTTTGCATTAGTAATTGAAAAGGCAAAAAAAGCATGTGAAAACTCAAAACAAAATGTATCAGACCATTTTGTTGACGTCAACAAAAAGGTAGAAATAGGTTCAGGAAGCGAGAGAGAAGTAGACGATTTAATGCTCACAAGATACGCCTGCTATTTAATTGCACAGAATGGTGACCCAAGAAAAGAAATAATCGCATTTGCGCAAAGTTATTTTGCAATACAGACAAGAAAGCAGGAATTAATCGAGGAAAGGATGCAACTTGTAGAAAGAATAAATGCAAGAGAAAAATTAGTTGAAACAGAAACAGAACTATCAAAAAACATTTATGAAAAAGGTGTTGATAATCTGGGATTTGCAAGAATCAGAAGCAAAGGAGATTATGCATTATTTAGAGGAAACACCACAATCCAGATGAAGAAAAAATTAAATATTCCTCAAAAAAGACCTTTAGCAGACTTCTTACCAACAATTACAATTAAGGCAAAAGATTTAGCAACAGAAATTACTAATTTTAATGTGAAAGAAAAAGACATGAATGGAGAATGTTCAATCACAAACGAACATGTAAAGAACAACAAGGATGTAAGAGGATTACTTGCAAAAAGCGGAATAAAACCGGAAAATCTCCCGCCTGAAGAAGACATCAATAAACTGCAAAGAAGAGTAAAATCAGAAAATAAAAAAGTATTGGCAGAGGAAAGAAAAATAATATGAAACAAAAACTAATTTACTTAGAAGAAAACCTATGCTCCTTCAAACCACTATCACCAAACTTCAAAGGAGGCAAAGGAGAATACCAAAAAGCAGAATGGCTCAAAAACTATTTAACCCAAAAAAAATTGGGAAAAATCACAGAATACAACACCTCTGACGAAAGAGCAGAAAAAAAAATAAGACCAAACTTTAACCTATTCTACAAAGGTCAAACCGACCAAAACCTGTGGATTATCTCCCACCTTGATGTCGTCCCTGCAAATGACACGGACAAATGGAACTCAGACCCGTTTAAACTAAAAATTGCCGGAAACAAATTGTACGCAAGAGGTGTATTTGACAACAACGGAGGACTATGCGCCTCTGTCCTCGCCTTAGAATCCCTGAAAGAAAAAAACAAAAAACCCTACTTCAACGTAAACCTCCTTTTCATAAGCGACGAGGAATGCGGCAACAAATACGGGATGAAATACCTTCTCGACAACTTCACTTTATTCAAAAAAAATGATTTAATAATTGTCCCGGACGCAGGCGACCAAAACGGATTAAGAATAAACATCGCAGAAAAAAGCCCCTTGTGGCTAAAATTCACAATCACCGGCAAAGAATCCCATGGCTCAAAACCAGACAAAGGCATTAACGCAGCAAAAGCCGCAGCTTATTTTACAGTTGAACTAGACAAACTAAACAAGATTTTTTCTTCAAAAGATGACCTGTTCAGCACAGGCTCAACATTTGAGCCCACAAAAAAACTCGCCAATACAGAAAACATAAACGCAATCCCCGGAATCGATGTATTCTTCATGGACTGTCGCCTCCTACCCTCAATAAACTCAGAAGAGGTACTAAAAGAAATAGATAAAATGACAAAAACAATAGAAGAAAAAACAGGCGTAAAAATCAAAAGAGAAATTGCAATGCACGAGCCAATCGCCCCGGCAACTCCCAAAAATGCACAAATTGTCAAAATCCTGACAGAATCAATCCAAAAGACAAAGAACAAAGAGCCCTATCTCAAAGGAATGGGCGGCGGAACATTTGCCTCTTTATTGAGAAAAAAAGGACTGGAAGTTGCTGTATACTGCACAACAAATGATTCTCTTCACTGCGCAAATGAATACTGTGAGATGGATAAAGTAATTGAAGATTCAAAAGTATTTGAGAGGGTTATGAGTAATAATGAATAATTACTCTGCTCTTTTTTCAATTCTTTCCAAAATAATTTTAATTCTTTCCACAATAGACACTTCCTCCTTATCGCTTGAAGATTCATAACTAGGAATTATTTTTGTTATCAGATAATACAGTCCATGAAAAAAATTATAAAAAGCAACCATGAGTGCCACTAATGCCATAAAAGAAAAAAGACCATCTAACCAATCTGCGGTTATGGAGATGCCATAAGGATGGATATCTTCGTAAATATAAATTAAGCTAATTATATAAGTACTTAGAAAAAACACAGTTGAAGTAAAAAATAATTCAGCACTTTTTTTCAAATGTTTTCTTTTTTCTTTACTCTCTTCATCTCCTTCAAATAGTTTTCTGTATTCTATGACCAATAAACAAAACGTAGCTGAAAGTATGATTATAGGATTATATTTTACTAAATCTATTTTTTTAGTATCGCCAGCAATATTTTCTGAAAAAGAATATATCATGTTTAAAAATACAATGACTAATACGGTAAGAAGCACCAAATACAATATTTGTTTAAATATCTCGCAAAAGAAGAAGAACGCATATTTGATCGAAAACCAAGACTCTTTTAGTATCTTGTTGAATTCTCTTAATTCTCTTTCTAAATCACTCATTATCTTAGTCATATATATTAATACCTCTCATTCTTTAATAATTTAACTTTATCTTTTAGTAGGGGATACAAAAACAACAACCTTAAATAAATGTATCCCCTATATTGACATGGTAACTGTAGAAAAAATAAAAAAAGGCGAAAAAGAATACTACCGCCTTGTCCACAGCATCAGAAAAGGAGAAAAAATAATCCATAAAACAAAGTACCTTGGCACACAACTACCTCCAAAAGCCAGATTAGAACAATTAAAAAAAGAATTTCTTAGCCAGATACAAGACCAAAAATACAAGTACTTCTCAGACAAAGACATTAAAAAAATAGAAGAAGAAAAAGCACAATACAAAGCAAAAATTAAAAAATTAGGTCCATTAGAGAAAAAAGAAATGCTGGACGAATTCATCATAAGGTTTACTTATGACAGTTCTAAATTATCCGGCGTGAATGTAACATTGAGGCAAACCTCATTAATATTAAAAGAAGGCATCATCCCCAAAGATATCAAAAACATAAAAACTCTAAAAGAATTGGAAAACCACAAAAAAGGAATTATCGCAATAACCCAATACAAAGGAAAATTGGATTTGACATTCCTAAAGAAACTCCATAAAATCCTAATGTCTGGAGTCTGGGATGAAATTGCAGGACTTACCAGATATGAATTAAAAAGCGATGTTAAAGTAGCAGGAACTTCCTACGTACCTCCAAAATGGCAGGAAGTTCAAAAAGAACTGGATTACTTCTTTAACTGGTATAAAACCAAAAACAGAAGACTACATCCATTGGAACTGGCATCATTAATCCATTTAAAGATAATATCTATCCAACCATTCAGGGACGGCAACAGCAGACTGTCAAGATTGTTGATGAACTGGATCCTATGGAAAAAAGAGTATCCTCTGGTGGATATTCCAATCGAAGACCTTGAAACTTATTATGACGCCTTAGATATGTACCAAATAGAGAAAAAAGAAAAACCTTTCGTGGATTATATAAAAAGAAGATATTTGATTAGTTGAAATCACCCATAACACATTGTATTTTCAAATGAAAGTCTTTTAAATGCTTCTGATAAAATAATACAATAGCATTATGCTATTAAAAAATGGTACTATATTCAACCATAAATAAAATTGCGAACTTCAACCATTTCAAAAGCAATTTTATGTTGGTGAATACTGGGAAAACACAACTGATTCAAAAAAACAGTTGTGTTTGAGTATATTATGACTAAAATCTCTATTATCGGCGCCGGAAAACTAGGTTCAAAAATAGCCTACACTCTTGCGCAAAGAAAAAGCTCCGATGAAATTGCCATCGTAGATATAATGAAAGACGTAGCCCTAGGCAACGCAATAGATATCTCACAATCTATAGCTTACTCAAATAACACAAAAATAATTTCAAATGGCTATGAAGACATTTCCGATTCGGACATTGTCATCATCACTGCCGGAAAACCACGCACACCAGACATGAACGACCGGCTGGAACTTGCAAAAATTAATGCAAATATTGTCTCTTCTGTATGCGAACAAATACTCAAACACGCACCGAACAGCATCGTAATTACCTGCTCCAACCCAATGGACCTCATGAATCACATTGCCTTCAAAAAACTGGGATTCGAACAACAAAGAGTCATAGGATTTGGAGGCAGGCTTGACGGCTCAAGATTAAAATACATTATCGCAAATCACATTAATGTAAAAACGAGTGACATCAACTGCGACGTCATAGGAGAGCACGGTCAGTCAATGACCCCTGTATTTTCAAGACTCACAGTCAATGGAGAAAAACAGGAATTCAGCAATACTGAAAAAGAAAAAATCACAGCAGAATTACGCGGTATTGCACTCAAAATCATCTCTCTCAAAGGCATCACTGATTTTGCCCCGGCAAGTGGTGTTGCCGATATGGCAGATGCTATTTTAAATAACACTAATCTTGTTGTACCTTGCTCAATGAATCTTGAAGGCGAAAATCTAAGCATTGGAGTGCCGGTCCAACTAAACCAAAATGGCGCCAATATTCTGGAATGGAAAATAACAGACGAAGAAACAAAAATGTTTAATGAAGGCAAAAATAAGCTAAAAGAACTAATCTCTTCATTGTAATCCAACTCATCTCACAACACAATCACCATACCGACCCCACCAATAGGCAATTATATAAATATAAAAAGACAATATCAATAATGTCAGAAATACCAGCCGCCCCCATGGACAGAATCCTAAGAAACAAGGGCGCAGAAAGAGTCTCTTTTGAAGCAGCAAAGCACTTCAGCGAAGAACTTGAATACCTAGCAAACAGCATTGCAGAAGATGCAATAAACATATGCAACTACTCAGGAAGAAAAACAATAAACAAAAGCGACATAGAATTCGCAATAAAAAATTTCAAAAAAAAATACATGTAATTCCCCTGTAAACATCAACAAGGAACTAATTTAATCCATAGAAGACCACAAGATTCTATCTTGTTTTCATCGCAAGAATCTCGTGGATTTCAATGGTTCCTGTGGATTTATTTAGCCGCTTCCGCCGCCTTTTTCTTTTCAATCGCTCTTCTCTTTTTCAATGCCTCTTTGAGTTTCCCAATCCTTATTATCTTATCGCAGGCAGGACACCTGAACTTGTATGGCTTTTTTTCAAATTCTATACTCTCGCACTCAGAATGCTCCTTACAAAAAGGGCAGTCCAGGATATATTTAAATTCTTTTTCTCCTTTCATACGCCACAGGATAATCTCTCCTGTTATGCCGCCACCCCTGTCGTCTAATGTCCTCTTGGTAAAATAAGCTGCCTTGTTAAAATCTGGAAGTTCCATTTCAATCACTCTATTTTTATATATTATACTTCAAATTCCTCTTTCCCGAATTTCCTTTTAAATTCTTCTATCTTAGCTTCCCAGTCCATTCTCATCTTTTCCATGTCAACAATTATCCTTTCCTTTTCTTTATCTAACTGTTTTACAAATGTGTACGGCAGAGTAGCTCTCCTAAAATCATCCATCTCAATCATAGCATATCGCGTATTTGCCATATCTTTTGAAATCAACGTCAAAATTCTACTCAAAAACATATTTGTAGCAACTTTCACTTTGGACGAAATCATCTTCCCTTCAGAATGTCTCCTAATCTCTCTTGTAATTGGAGCCAATGGAAATATCAAATCATTGCTTTCTTCCAGCTTCTGATCTTCTTCTTCATCCGACTCTTCACCTTCACCTTCACTACCTTCTGTCTTTTCTTCTTCAATATCTTCAACATTTTCCTGTTCTTCAACATTCTCTTGTTCTTCAACATTTTCCTGCTTGTTTTCTTCTTCCATTTTATCACTTTAATTAGTTAAACATTACTTTTATCTTACTTATTCTTAACTTTCCCTGCTTTTTCTTCCAATGAATCAAATTCAGCTTTTATCGCTCTTTGCTCATCAACTATATTTGGAATCACATCTTTAAATGCATTTTCCACGCTTTTGACACGTGGAACAAGATCAGAAATCTTCTCTTTTAAATTCAAGCTTTCTTTCTCATTATTCTTCCTAAACATCTCAAAATTCTTTTTAATTTCATTAACCGCCGATTCAATAGCATTCACTTTCTTGTTCGTCTCCTCCAGGCTCTTGACTGTCTTTTCCTTAAACTCATATATTTCATTAAGCTTTGCGTAAAGCATTTCATTCACTATCTCTTCAACTTCTTCTATATTCAGCCCTTCGGTAGGTAAAGGGGGCAGATTATCCATACCTGGTTGAGACGCAGGATAATTCATATTGTTTGGATGATCTACCAGAAGCGGGTCCTGTGAAGAATATAACGCATTTTGCTGTTGTGGTGCCTGTGTATTCACCGCCTGCATTGTTTTTTCCTTTAATATCCCGGTCATCGCCGAATCTATCTGGTCAAAACCATAACCCTTCTCTTTCAGACTCTTTATTACCTCTCCCTCAGACATACCCTTACTCAATCTATCACTTATCTCTCTCTGGAGATTTTCATCAGCACCTTGTGGGACAGAAGAACTTTCCTGCCCTTCGTCCAACTCAATAGAACCCACCGGCTCCTGTAAATTGTCAAAAGAAGCAGTACTTTTCTTGGAATCATCTGCCTTTTTCTTAAGCCGTGCAAAAAGTTTGAATTTCATATTCATTTGTTAATCAACTATTAGGTATATATAAAACCTACATTTTTATAATTTTCTTTTATTGTTATAGTATCAGATATAGGTATGCAATCCTAACTGAAAAAAATAAATCAAGGAATATTATGGAACAAGAAAAAACACTCGTTATATTAAAACCAGATGCAGTTCAAAGAGGCTTTATAAGTAAAATCCTGGGCAGATTCGAAGAAAAAGGAATCAAAATAGTAGCTTTAAAGATGCTTTTTGTTGAAAAAGACAGGGCGCACAAACATTACGCAGACCACAAAGAAAAACCTTTCTTTAGCGGATTAGTAGACTTTATCACTTCCGGACCGGTATGCGTAATTGCTCTTGAAGGAGAAGATGTAATAGAAGTCACAAGAAACATGGTAGGTGCAACAGACCCAAAAAAAGCCCAGCCAGGAACAATAAGACATGATTTCGGCATGCACATCGGAAGAAATCTAATCCACGCATCAGACTCTCCCGAATCAGCAAAAAAAGAACTCGACATCTTCTTCAAGAAAGAAGAAATTGTAGAGTGGGAGCACAACCAATACACCTGGGTCTATGAATGACCCAAAAACTTTGCGTCTCTTCATCGCCCTTGACTTCCCAAAACAAATCTGCTCAAAATTATTCTATCTGCAGGACAAAATAACCCCGGATATCGCCAAAATAAAATGGGTAGAAGAAGAGAATTTCCACATCACTCTAAAGTTCTTAGGCGACGTTAATGAGGACAAAATACCCCAAATAAAAGAAAAATTATCTTTAATCAAATTCAAAGACTTCTCATCATCAATAAACCAATCCGGCATCTTCCCTTCCAACAATTACATCAAAGTAATCTGGCTTGGGCTAATGCCATATGAAAAAATCTGCCTTTTGCATAACAAAATCGACAATTCCCTTCTAACTTTAGACTTCACCAAAGAAGACTCTTTCCAGTCCCATGCAACTTTGGGAAGAGTAAAATATGTCCACAAAAAAGAGTTGCTGATAGAAAAAATAAGGAAAATAGAAGAACTTATCCTGGGAGAAATATTCACCATCTCCTCTTTTTCCTTGAAAAAAAGCACACTAACAAAAAAAGGTCCTGTATACAAAGACATCGCAATATTCAACAGTAAAAGCCAATAAACTTAATTCTGCCATAATATTTTTATAATTACTCGTAAAAGATATATATGTTTGATTTTTTCAAGAAAAAGATAAAGGAAACCTTCGATAAGACATTCAGGAAAGAGGAAAAAGAACCTGAAAAAGAAAGTATAAAAGAAAACCAAACTGAACCTGTCCTGGCACCTGAAACTATTCCGGAAAGCACAACAGAAAATATTGAAGAACAATCAAAGGAACCTGAAATAAAAAGCACAACCCGAACCATTCCGGAACCCAAAATTATAAGCGAAAACCCACCGGAAAGCATAAATGAACCATCAAAGGAAAGTCCGACAGAAAGCCCAAAAGAACAGGCAAAGGAAAGTATCGCAAAAAGCGTAAAGGAAACCCTTAAAGAAACCTTCCTATCTGTAAAGAAAAAAGCAGTAGAAAAAGAGATAACCCAAAAAGAACTGGATGCCTTTTTCTATGACATTGAGTTGGTTCTGTTAGAAAACAACGCGTCCTATGGTGCAACAAACCAGATTATAGAAAGCGCAAAAAAAGAACTTGTAGGAACCAAAGCAGACAGATTTAAATTAAAACAAGCCTTGGAAACCTCAATAAAGAACAGCATCTTTGATATTTTAAACCAGGAAAAAATTGACTTAATAGAAAAAATAAAAGAAGTAAACCAAAACGGAGAACCATGCGTAATCGTATTCCTGGGATTCAATGGCGCAGGAAAAACCACGAATCTGGCAAAATTAGGCTCCTTGCTAAAAGAAAACGACCTAAAATGCGTTTTTGCCGCCGGAGACACCTTCAGAGCAGCAGCAATAGAACAATTAAAAAAACACGCCGAAATACTCAATATCCCTCTCATTTCCCACCAGTACGGTGCAGATTCTGCCGCAGTAATATTTGATGCAAAAAAATACGCCTCTGCCCACAATCTGGATGTAGTTCTATGCGACACAGCAGGACGTGTCCATACAGACAAAAACCTGATGGAAGAACTAAAGAAAATAAAAAGAGTAAACAACCCACATTTAATGATTCTTGTAGCAGAATCCATCACCGGCTCAGACATAGAAAACCAGGTCGAGCAGTTCTGTAAAATTGGAATGGACGGCACAATACTGACAAAAACAGACATAGACGGAAAAATCGGCTCTGCAATATCGGTGTGCTACATATCAAAAAAACCAATCTTGTATCTGTCATGCGGACAGAAATACAAAGACTTAAATGAATTTGATGCAAAAAAAGTCTTGGATAGTGTGTTTGAGGAATGATTAAGTCTTCCCAACCTCCTTCTTAACTTCCTCTATTTCCACATTATTAACAGCAGACGATTTCTTAATCTTCCAGAAAAGCAGAAGTATCACCAATATTGCCGCAACTATAATCCAATAATAAGCACTAGGTACCTTCAAACCAACCTTACTCCTCAACTCAACAATCATCTGTGAAAACGCATAAGTATTCTGGTCTGCCCCTATAATAATACTCCCCCTACAGATATCCGCATCATTTGTCCTGACAGCAACAGAAATAGAAAGACTCTCATTAACATCCAATGAAGGATACTCCGTCTGGTTCGTATCACTCTCAACAACAGACAGACAATCCAGTGCATCCAACTGCACACTAATATTTGTAAGATTCACCTCCCCTGTATTTTTCACCAGAATCGGTACTTTCGCAAGAGAATTCTTCTTCAATCTTATCCTTGAAGGAGACTCCATAATCTCAACCCGTGCAAGCCGAAGAATCTTCAAAACCTGCAATTTGAAAAATCCGATACCTCCTTGCTCTTCACCAATCAAACCGCTTATAGGAACAACATAAAATCCAGGTTCAGTAGTTGTTGACGGCTGAACCATAACCGTCCTCAAGACACTTTCCCCAACATCCAACTTTTCAATATTTGAATCAGTATAAGCCCACCCTTCAAACTTCACTCCAACAATATCTATATTCTCAAGCATTTTCTCATCAATATTTGTTATATTCAATACGACCGGAACCGCACTCCCCTGGTAAGTAGACTGCGTAAAATTAAGCGGCTTAATCTCTAAAACAACCCTATATCCCATCTGTTTTTCTGACGGTGGTTTCGGAGGTAATGTCTCATCTGCCCTAACTTCCAACTTGTAATCTACCCCATTCGCAGAATATTCTTCAGGCGTTGGCTGTGGAGATTTTTGCGGTGTTGGTACAGGCTCTGGCTGAGGTACATACTCAATAACAGTAACATTCTTGTATAAAAAATCTTTTGACAAAAGAAACAATCCTGGATTGTAATTAGTCGACATCGACATATTAGAATACGCATACAACGGTACAACCCAGTCAGAAAAAGAACTTGAATTAAACACCAAATCAAGCGTAGCAGAATTCTTATCTGCCATTGAAGAAGAATAAGTTATCGAAAGCAAATTATTATTAATCCCTGCAGTTATATTTTTTTCTACAATATCACACATCCCTCCACCAGACGAGAACTGGCAATCAGAAACAGTAATATCATCAGGAACAGTAATATTAATCAACACGGGTGACGGAATGGTATTATCTCCTGCAAGTGCCGAAAAAGACAAAGTTGCATTATTTACCTCATCTATCATAAAAGACCGGTTGTTATGACTCGCATTTTCAGACACACTGAAATAATAATTCATTGATGAATTTTGCGTCAGATACAAAGTGTTTGCAAGCAAAGGATTGTGTATCTCATCAGTCTCTGTTGAAGTAAGCACATCCCTTATCTGATTCTGGTAATCCACAATCCCGTCAAATTCATAATATGAAACAGAAGAATAAGCATTCATATCTTGTGCAGGAGCAAAAATATATTCTATGGACACATAATTTCTCGGGTATAATGGTTTTGTAATATTAAACACAAGTGTATTATTGTCCCGCTTCTCGCACATGATTACAGGCAAAGAATAAGTGCCGTTTGACTCATTATAAACAGTCCAGTTCACAACAGAGTTAGCAGGGCATTCAAAATAAAGAGGCTGACAATGTGTGCTTCCAACAGAACAATAACTCTCGGTCCAGCTCTCTGTGTAGATTATATCTCTTGCCTCTGTAGCCCCTTTATTGTATAAAAACACACGATTTACAAAATACTCGCAGGTACCAAATGTATTGTTGGAACTGCAAAGAGTCTTTTGCGGTATTGATTCCGGCATCTCCCGTATTATATTAATTTGAGGATTCAGTTGAAATGTCTCTGTTGGTTTCTTGACCAGGACAAAAAAGCCCGGGTTATAATCCCTGTTACTTTGAGGAACACTATTCATAGTATAATTCGACCGCACAATAAATCCACCTGATTCATGTGGTGAAACAACAACTTTCACATAATCACTGCTTGTTTTTGTTATATTTTTCTGCGCAATTATATCCACAGTATCTAAATCAACCAAAGTGCAGTTGACCAATGAAGATGAAGTAGTGCATGAACTCACAACAAATCCATCAGGAAAATCTAAAGATACGCTCGAATCAGCAGGCAGACTTTCAAAAACAGAAGACAACTCCAGCTTAAAATAAGAACTCTTACCTGAAAATAAATACCTCTCCTTTTGCGTGGTCATGATATAAGTATCCACATCAAAATCAAATTCGCTTATATTTGATAGATACATATAATTGGAATAAAGAGGATTAAAATATCCATCTTCCTCTCCCGCAGGTCTCATTCCAGTCCCCTCTTCATTAATATACTGACCAATAGCAGAAAAAGAGTAATAATTGACATTATCATACAAACTCATATTTTTTGTCCCGTAAACCTTATACTCTGCAACTGCATATTCCTGTGGCTCAATGCTGTTATCAAAAGTAAATGTAATGACATTATTAGAAACTGAGCAATTATAATTATACTTGTAATTTTTTTCTTCCTCTGTCAGGCATTCAAGTCTGCGAATACTACAATTTCCAACGCAATGTTCTGAAAGAGCATCATCAAGAGTTATATTATATGCACTTCTTGTCCCGAAATTATACAAAAACAACCTGTTCTTCACATAAATGCAACGGTTATCATTAAACTGGCAGAAGAAATCCTGTGCCATTACTTCAGGCAATTCACGTACAATATAAAGAAAGGGATTGATTCCAAACTCTCTTTGTTTTTCTTTTGAAAGCAAAAAAATACCGGGTATGTTCTCTGTCGTATGATTGTTTATTGTATAATTCACCCCGATAAAATCTGCCTCTTCCTCGTAATTTGTCGCAGTAAATGTAAAATCATATGTTTGTTGATCTTGTTTTGGCAGTAACGAAGAAAAGGTTAATGTTTTATTGACACTATCCACAATGCATGAATCAAGAGGATTTGCCGGGTTGCAGACATACAAATCCCACAAACTGTCGAAATAAAACACAACGCTTGCATTATCCACATTATCTCTCGCTTTTATCTGGACAGAAAAGTAGGTCACATTCCCTCTATCTGCAAGTCTCTGTTCTCCTGTTGTCAGTGCAATTGTATCAAAATAAAATTCAAAGGAAGCATTCTTTTTAAGATATATTTTATTTGCCTCTTCGGGGTTGAACTCCCCGTCATTTTCCCTGGAGGTAGGATATTGCGTCCCGGCAACATCCGTATAATCCATGTATGCATTGAACCAATAATAATTTTCATTATTCTCATACATTGTTAAATTCAAAGCAGGTATATATTCATACCTCAATATCACATATCCTTTTGGCTCTATCATGGTATTTACCTCAAAATGAATATGCGACTTTTGAAGCCCTTCAATTGAATCAACAGAGCAATTATAATACGGGAGGTTCTCGATACACCTCGCGGCAACAGGATTGCATGAAGAAGTATTTGCACTGTCGCAATGGCTAAATGAAAAATCATCCAAAGATACATTTATCGCATCTTTATTTCCTCTGTTGTAAATGATTATTTTGTTTTCTGCCCACTGGCATGTCGCCCATGGATTGGAAGGGTCGCAATTATCTGTCTGGTTGATATGCTCTGCCATCTCCCTGATGATAACAAGATTAGGTGATGGAATAAAGTCCGGCTCTTCAATATAATTAGACTCCAGCTTCGTCAACAAAAATACCCCTCCAATATAATCCATATCTATATTGCCAAAACGATATGAAGCATTCAGCAAAAAGTCATTCACCTCGAGGGTGCTTACCTCTGCTGTTACAATAATTGTCTGGTTTGCATCAACTGCCTCTTTTCCCTCGCAAATTACTTGTGGATTTTCCGGGCTGTTGTCAAATTCACACGAACACAAAGGACCGCTGACATAATCTGCACTATATATAGTAAAAGAAGGAGGAAACAAAAGAGTAACATTCCATGAACTTTCATTGCACTCATCCATCGCATTTGCCATAAAAGTCAATTTTCTTGTTGAGCCGATAGGAAAATCTCTCTCCTCTACAACCTTTGAATTCTCTTCAGAATAAGAACCAGAACCCACATCCACCCGATGTGCATCAAGCGCAAAATCAAAACCCGAACTTTTCACAAATCCAATATAAGATGCCCTGTCTGGGTTATATAGTATGCTGTTCTCTATACTAAAAACAGATTTATTGTATTGTGTGTAATTTGCAATAGCCTGGAATTTAAACAATGAACCATTACCTGCATAAGTAGATGCTGTTTGAGGAGGACTCACATCATATTCTAAAACAACATAATCCTGGCTCTGCAGACGGTTTACATGAAAATCAACATTATCATCTGCATCAATCCCACAGGTATAATAATGAATATCATCGGCACCAACGGGAGAACTTACGCACGATTTTACCAGACTACAACCCCCTGCCTCGAAACTCGTGCATAAATCAATATAAGATACATCTTCTACATTGATGTCTGTTGCATATTCTCCTGAATTGAACAAAATCAATTTTACTCTAAATGTCTCGTTAAAAGTAGTCTCGGGCATTTCCCTTATTATTTTTATATTCTCTTCCTGCACAGCAGGATATGTTCTTCTTGAAAGAGTAAATATCCCCGGCATAAAATTGCTGTTTGCTGAAGAGTTGTCCTGTGTGTTGATTGAAAACATATATATTCCTGTGCTCGTCGCTTTTGCATCAAACCGTATGACTCTCTCTTCTGAATCGCTCAAATTCTTTGAAGTAAACACGCAATTGATTATGCGGCTTATTGAATTATAACTGCATGTATTGTCTCCACCATAAACATTCAAGACACTAAGGACATCCATCCTTTCAGGGATAATAATGCTCATCTGCTGCGGTGCAAGAGACATAGTGTCTGCTGTCTTTGCAATAAGAGATATCCGGAATGTTGTATTTTCCATCATAAGAAATTCTCTTTTCGTTGAATTCCCGTCTATTGAAATATTATAGTCAAATGATGGCTTATTTTTAAGATAAAGTATATTTGATCCAAAAGGATTATATGTCTCATCATTCTCATAAGTGCTATAATCATAATCCTGCTCATCCTTGTAATCACCGCTCATATAAAAATCATAATTGTTTATGCCCTCCGCCGTATAAAGGGATGTTTTGCTGGTCGGATGAAAAGAATATTTCAATAATACAAATGTCCCTGCCTCGATGCTGGTTATATTGTATTCTAATGTTGTTTTTGTCTGCGACGGGCTGTCTACTGTGCACGAATAATCTCCATCAACACAATATGCACGAATGACAGAACAATTCTCATCACTGCATGAATGTGTTATTTCATCCTCCATAGTGACATTGACGGCACTCCTTGAACCGTCATTGTAGACAATCAATCTCATATCAACTCTCTCGCAGGAAGACCTGTTATTTAAACTACAGTTTTCCTTTTGTGGAATTGAATCAGGCATTTCTCTGACAATTATCAAATGAGGAGCCATAGATGTCGTCTCACCATACAATGCATTGATAAACAATCCCGGGATATATTCATCAGATTGCATATTATTCATGAAACTTGCATTTACATTAATCAAAAAACCGCCCTGTGCTACTGATCGGGCACTAAAATAAACAGGAAATATATGAGTCAGGTCATAGGTATCAGACCAATATGTTATTTTATGCTCTGTGGGGGAGAAAGAACAATTAATATTGACCGAAAAAGTGCTGCATGAAGAAATAGTTATATTTTGCGGTAATGATAAATCAATAGTCCACGGAGCAGTTAGTTCACCTTCGAACGGATCTATATTATATTTAAATATCGTTTGTCTTCCTGCACTGAATGTTCTTCTTTTATTGGGTAATGCATCCCGGTTTGCATAAATATCGTAATTTGAAGATTTATTATGGGAAAGTAGAGATATTCTTGAATCCATTGTATTAAAGTGAATGTCGTCCTCCAATGTAGTATTCATCTGGTAAAAATAATTGATATTATTTTCTATTTTCCACAAGCCATACTCTGAAGTTGCATCAAACTGATAATATGCCGTTGTATCTTCATAATTTGCCTGTTCTGCCGTTGGATAAACATCATATTCTATTACAATATAACTTTTTGCTTCAATTTCTTCAGTTATATAAAAAGTAAGATTTCCGCCGTTGTTGATTATCTCGTGCGCGCATGTATATGACTCTGTGTTTGAGCAGTCTATCTTAACAGGACTGCATGTGGTTCCCCCCGTATAGCAAAAAGGATACATTCCTTCATCAACAGCCCTGAAAAAGTCTGTAACATTTACTTCCTGGGCAGGTTTCCCACCGCGATTATATATTATTAACCTCACAGGCAAACTGTAGCAGGAACTGATATTTTCAAGACTGCAATTTGCTCTCTGGTCAACCTTTTGAGGCATTTCTCTTATTATTACAAGATTTGGCGCAGATTCCGGAGCTCCGATAGGTACCGGATTGGGAAATGGCACAAATTCTTTGTCTGTACCTTCTTCGTCAAGAATTGTAAAATTAATAGATAAATCCGCGTACTTGTTACAGATACAGTCATCACCAGTATAACCTGGTCCTTTTTCTTCACAGACCGTTTCATTGTAATTTTCATAATTAGCCTGGGCAGTCGCAGTATAGTTGCCAGGATATAAATAAAATTTTGCAAGATACGCATAAAAATATTCATAATTATAACTCATAAATGCCGGCATATATATATTTGTTTTATTGTATTCACAAAAAAATGAATTGGCATAATCATCCCAACAGCAATAGCTGACAATGTTTGTTGAATTGTCCCCTGTAATTGTAATGACTTCGTCCCCCGGAAGCAAAGGATTTTTCCTAAAATATATACAATTCTCTGTAATATTCACATTCACATTTCCGCAATTGGATGCTGTGCTTGTAAACAGCATCAACTGATATACAGAATAATCATAAGTAGGATCATAACTCGGGTAATTCCAAAAAAGCTGAGTTTCATTTATATCTTCAGTGAATCCAAGGTACTCAAACCTTAGACAACAATAAGGCGGAACTTCCACGCTCACATTGACCTCTTCTGATGCCCTGTAATCTGAAAAAGCCAGGTAAGTAGGATAAGCAAGATTGCCGCGCGAGTCATTTGCATTAATATAAAAATAGTGCCATCCTTCATTTTGAACAGTATATATCAGCGTGTAAAAATCAACTCCCGTTTTATTGAAAAAAACTTTTTCCTCCACAGGCGAAGTAATATTAATCCATGCTTCCTCAAAATCACCATGAAAATCACCAAGATTCATTGTTATTGTAACATTTTCTCCTATTGGAATGTTTACCCATTTCGGACGGATAGTAACATTATAAAACCATGGTCTTGAAACAATAGTCTTAAATGTACTTGAATCTTGCGTTATTATCCCTTGAGTATCTTTTGCTTCAAAAGTAAAAGTATGTATTCCTCCTATCGTCGGATGATAAGTGTAGTAATAATAGTCACTTGTATTGGATGGCGTGTACTCTTGCCTTGTGCCGTTTGGAAGGTCAATGAATAATTTTACGTGCTCGTTCTCTCCAAACTCATTAACAATGGTTGCACTCATCGTTATATTTGGCTCTCCCATTGCCAATGGAAGATTTACATAAAAAAAAGAATCCTGATCATGAGTGACATTGGTAATAACTGCATATGGTCTTATTGCAGTAAAATATCTTTTTTTCTGAAAGCATAACCCCAATACATTGCACTGTGTCTCGTGCGCAATAGTTCCTTTATCATCGCTTGCCCAAATATAATAAGAATAATTCGCATACTGGTCTGGTGTGTAGTTGACACCATATTGTCCTGTCGTCACATTGATTGCATTCATGGAAATATTTTCTTCCTCGCCAAAAGGAGTAAGTATTTCCACCCATACATTATTTATATTTAAGTCAGCATCTGTTACATTGGCATATATTTCTGTATCGTAGTCCTTCACCGCCGGGTCTGGGTCAACCCACGAATTCGTAATATTCGGGGAATCATCCATCGAATAAAAATAAAATGTATCTGAAACATCGCTATCCCCATTATTGTTTCTTGCCCATAGATAAAAATGATAATATCCTGTTTCATTAGGCCAGTATGTAATATTGTAAATATCCCCTCCGACATTTTCTATATTGTAAGTCCCTGCCTCCGGACTGATAGTCACAAACAATGCCAAATCAATACTGCCTCCGACATCATCATAAATTGTCGAAGAAATAGTAATATTACTATTCTTAAATGTTGAAGAAGGATAATTTACATTTGTAATGACAACAGCCGCAAAAACGACATTCACACAAAAAAACAAAAAAAACAATATTGCAAATACTGTATTTTTATACATACAAATATAGGGCAGTTGAGTTTTTTAATTGTTGTGTAATTATTGTACATATCGTAAGGAAATAATTACACAACATTAAAAGTAGTATTCCTCGTAAGGCTCTTTTATTGTTGTGTAATTATTGTACATATCGTAAGGAAATGATTACAAAACAATAAATGTATTTTCTCCGAAGGAGAAAACATTGAAAGCAGTATCTATTACAAGGAAACATTCATTGAACTTCCATTGGTGAATTTCATAAGGCTCTTTTATTATTGTGTAAATCATAGGGAAACGATTACAAAACAGATTTATCATCTGGTCTTTTACCCAACGGCAAAGCAAAGCAAATTGTCGTCCCTTTATTCAATCCATCACTTTTCACCCATATCCCGCCGTGCATTTTCTTGAGCATTCTTTTGCATATGGACAGCCCCAATCCGGTACCGCCAAGATTATGTCTTGATTCATCTGCCTTGTAGAATTCCTCGAAGATTTTTTCAAGTTTTTCTTTTTCTATCCCTATTCCTGTATCAGATATAGAAACAATAACCTCTTTCTTGTTTTTTTCTGCACCAAATGTTATGGTTCCGCCACCCGGCATAAACTTTACAGAATTCATCTGTATATTCTCCATTATTTCCCTAACCCTAAGTCTATCGCAAAGAACAAAGACCCTGTCTTTTATATTATTGACTACAACCACATTATTCTGTTTGTATGCTGTTTTATTTGTCTCTATTACTTCTTCCACAATTTGCAATATATCAATAGTTTTTATGTCAAACTTCATTGTATTGCCCTGGAGTCGCGCAAGGTTCAATGTATTGTCTACTAAAGAATTCAAATATTTGACATTCTTCAATATCACCTCCAAATCATATCGTGTATCTTTGTCCTTTGAATGTTTTATTGCTATTGGAAGAAGAGTAAGCATAGGCGAAATAGGTGTCCTCAAATCATGGCTTAGCTGGTTGACAAACTGGTTTTTTTGTTCCAGCAATAACTCAACATGCTCTTTTTCTTCTTCCAACTCTTTTGTCCGGTCAACTACTTTTTTCTCAACATTTTGTTTTTCTTTTTTCAATTGATTCTTAGCATCAAGCAATTCTGTGTTTGTTTTTTTTTGCCTCTCCAGAATATATAGCATAGCTTCTGACGTTTTTTCTTCTTTGTTCAATTTTTCTGCAAGTTCTTTTGTCTTTTGATGGACTTTGTCTTCAAGCGACGCTCTTGATTTTTTGACTTCAATCCTCATCAATTCAAATGATTTTGAAAGGACGCCAATTTCATCATCAGTACCCATTTGTATTTTTGTATCAAGATTTCCTTTTGTGATTTCCTCTGCTGATTTTTTTAGATTAATCAAAGGCAGAGTAACTAAACGCGCTGTGAAAAAAGACAGCATTATGGTCAATATGATTATTATCGGGAAAACCACCAAAATCGTCTTTTTTAATTGCACTAAGGACTCAAAAGCTTTTGCTTCATCTATTTCAGCCAATAAGCACCACTGCATTTCAGTAATGTGAGCATGAACTCCAAGAACATCATTTCCCACATAATTATCGTATGCCATTACATTGAGTTCATGCTCTGTTTCAGAATGAACAATATGTTCAAGGCACTCGTTTGCGTTCCGGGTATCAACTTTTTGTACTAAAAATGTATTATTTAAATATTTTGAAGGAGTTATCATATAACCATCCTTATCTATGAGGTATATCTCTCCCGCACATTCCATACCAGGTAATTGAGTCATTATTTTGAATATTTCTTCTTCTGCATCAAAATTAACGATAACAACACCGGAAAATTCATTGTTAATCAAAATTGGCGCAGAAACACTTACAACACTATTTTCAGTAAATCTGGAAATGTGCATATCTCCAATATAAACACCCTTTTTTGCTTTTATGAATATTTCCTTTGCACTCAGGTCATATCCAATATCTGTATGACTGGAAGCAATCACTATTCCTTCTTTGTTCAAAACCCGAACCCTTGAAATACTTTGATAGGATTGTATCAGATTTTTTATTCGTATATTGGTCCGGTTCATTTCTTCGGTGTATTTTTTCGCAACCAGAATATCTTTAAAAGTATTTCCTGTTGCTATCATTCCTGTAGTGTCCTTATATGTACCTAAAATTGTTTCGATGTGATCTGCTTTTGTTTCTGCTGCTGTTTCCAGATGGGATTCAATTCCATGATTCAGGGAATTATAATTTGTGTTGATAGATAAATAAATGAGAACTAGGATGGGCACTAATGATATAATCAAAAACATTAGGACAAGTTTATTATTTATATTATTCTTCATGTTTTTTCAATCTCCTGAGCTCTCTCTTTATGTTCCTGTTTTCTTCCTCAATTTCCTTCATTTTAAGAATCTGGTCGACTGTCGAATCCTTAAATCGCCCGAGTATAGTTACCTGATGATTTAGCTTATCCTGCACCTGTTTTAGTCTTGTGTTTGCCAGTTCAAGTTCTGATGTTCTTTTCTGAAGCTGAACTGTATGGTCTTCTCTTTCGTCTTCATATTTTTTTCGATAAGTAACATCCCTAAAGAAACCAACATTGCATTTTGTCTCATCCAGAATAGCCAGGGTTGTATTGATATCAGCGTAAATTATTGTCCTGTCTTTTTTCAGGCAGGGGATATTTTGCGCAAGACTATTTTTACCTCTTGCCTGCGCTTCAAATTCAGAAATTATATGCTTTAGCTTGTCTTTTGGATGAATGTCACTTACATTCATTTGTTTCAGTTCTTTTTCTGTGTAACCAAGCATCCTGCATATTGCAGGATTGACATACATGAATTTTCTTGTTTTAATTTCAGCTATAATTATACCATCTGTGGCTGATTCAAATAGCAGGCGGTATCTTTTTTCAGATTGCCTAACTGCATCTTCTGCTTTTTTTCGTTCAGTAACGTCTCTTGATACAAGGAGGAGTTCATCTTTCATTATACTTGCACGACATTCGAGATTATGCCAGTTTCCTTTAATATCCTTCACTCTAAACTCAATAGATTCATAAGCAAATTCAGATTTCCCGGTAATAATCTTTTTTGCTTTCAGCGCAAGATATTTTTTTATCAATGGAATAATCTTTTTTTTGTCATCAGGATGGGTTATATCAAACCCGGTTTTTCCGGTGTATTTTTTAGGGTCATAACCAAGGATTCTCTTATGGGATGGACTCATGTAAACATACTTGGGCGTACGCTCAAACGTCACTACTGCTATCAAGTCACTGGCATTCTCTGTTATGAGACGGTATCTTTCCTCAGACTTTTCAATTTCGCCCTTTGCCTTCATCAGGGAAACAACATCTTTTTCTGCGGTAACGTCCCGAATCAATCCCTGCATACCATTGACATTCCCGTGAATATCTTTTATGAACGACGTGGAGATAACAACATAGCGCTTTTTGCCTTTTGATGTCTTAAGACACAATTCCTTTTCTATAATCTCTTTCCCCTGCTTTCCTGTGAATCTTTCATAGTCCTTTGAATTCTGCCAGAACTGCAAAGGAAGAAACGGCTTATTTAAAAAAACCTTTTTATCATCTGCTTCAACTAATTTCATCAAAGCAGGATTTATATAGACAATATTCCCTTCCGAATCAGACGTGTAAACACAGTACTCTGACTTTTCAAGCAGTTTCATGTTTTCTTCTTCTTCATTATGTAGTTTACTCTTAACTGCCCTGAAAATATCTGTCTGCGTTACGATACCACACAATTCGCCCAACCCCACAATAATCAGCCTGCGGATATTAAGCCGTTCCATAAGCCGACTGGCACTAAATACTGAATAATCAGGATGCACATATATTGCGGGAGTAGTCATTATCTCCTTCATTCGCGTGGTATGGGGATTCTTTTTCACTGCCACTACTCTTTTGATTATATCCCTTTCACTGACTATGCCTGCTAATTTTCCATTATCTAAAACAACAATACATGAAATATTTCTGGATGACATTTTTTTTGTGGCATCTATCACAAATGCATCTTTTTCTATCGTGACCACTTTTTTCGTCATTATTGCCCTAAGTGTAGTCCATATACCATAAGAAGTCAGCACCCTTGTAAGATCAGTTTGGGTTACAATCCCCTCTAGTTTACCTTTATTTATTACCGGCAGACGACGGATATGTTTTTTATCAAGAATTTTACTTGCCTCAAGTACAGATAAGCACGAATCAACAGAATACACAGGAAAAGACATCACTGATTCTATCCTTATCCCACTGTGTTCTTTTACTTTAGAAACAGTATGCACCAAATCTCTTTCAGTAAGTATTCCAACTATAACATTCTTATCCTTCACAACAACACACGATATATTCCTATCTGCCATTTTTTTTGCCGCAGAAGAAAGAACCTCTCTCGGAGATACAACAACCACATTCTTGCTCATCACATCCTTTACTTCCACCCAGACCTTAGATGATGTCACTGCATGCTCCGGCATACCACTACCAATCCTTGCTTTAAACAAATTATTTCTCAGAACCATATTATTATTCTCGTTCTGCATTTATATGCATTTGCATCCGGATTACACCTTCACGCCCATATTTTCAAGTTTCAGATAAAAACTATGCCCTAAATCTCCCTTGAACTCGCATGAAAAATATTCTCTATCTGAACCAAGCACTTCATCGACGCATGATAGTAATTCCTGTATTGCCTTGCCTACTTTCTTCGGCTCTATTGAATTTATCTTAGAGTCTATAATTATAACCTCTGAATCACTTGAAAAACTGGTTGTATTTATAGTTACATACTCCAGAAAACTGTATTTGGATTTTAATTTTCCTATCAGGGAATCCATCACTATCAAAGAATAATGCGAAGAAGAATTTCTGGATACCATACCAATAAGTGTGCGTAACACTTTATCTGCAATTATCGAGTTTTTTGTTGCTATCATTTTAATTTCTTTGTTATTTAAACACTTTATCGATCCTCTTTTTCAGGTCAAATGTATCAAACGGCTTTTCAATATAGTCCTCTGAAACAACATTTCCTAATCCTCTGCTTACCTCATCTGTCTTTGCTGTCAGAAAAATGATAGGAATTTTTTTCCATTTTAGCTTAGACCTTATCTGCGCCGCCGTCTCCCATCCATCCATGTCCGGCATCATTATATCCAACAGGATAAGATCAGGTATTTGACCCTTTTTTAACAAAGATATGCATTTCTCCCCACTATCTGCTTCTATAAACTCATAGCCTGACGCCAAATCATCAAGACCTCTCTTCACACTATATATCAAATCCAAATTGTCATCAACTATCATTAATTTCTTTTTCATAATATCGCCCTACATTAAATCAATCTTATGTATTTTAATGAACAATAAACTATATATATCTTGTCCTCGTAAATAAAGCATTCATTTACGGCATAAAAATCCTGTTGCGAAAATTTAAATCCACAGGATTTTTTCCTGTTGGTTAATCACATAAAACCAACCATATTGACAATCCACAGACATTCAATTTTATGTATTTTATCCTCTTTGCAACCGGAAATAAATCCTCTTTTTATTTTCAAAACCCTTCAAGAATCTCTTCAATCTGCCTCTTGTTAATCGGCTTTTTCATGTAGTCTTTCGCCCCAAGTTCAATACACTGTTTTTTCGTCTTCTCATCATACACAGAAGTCTCCATCACAACAACAACACCCGGGTTGTCTTTCTTAATCTTCCCTAATGCCTCTACTCCGTCCATCTTCGGCATTTTGATATCCAAAAGAACAAGCGCTGGCTTCTCTTCCTTCGCCTTTGCCACAGCCTCCACTCCATCGACCGCCTCAATCACATTATATTTACCTACATCAATATAACTCTTGAGAGTCCCTCTCATCATTGACGAGTCATCCACAATAAGAACCTTTTTTTTCTTCCCTATGCTTTTCTCCTGTTTTCCTGCTTCTGCAATAAATGCTACTTCCTTTGCCTCAAGCACTTTGCCAAGATCTACAAGTATTATCAACCTCTCATCAAGTATCCCAACACCCTGTATGTAATCGGAATTAATCTTTTTGGTTATCGCAGATGGAGCCGGCTCAACCTTATCTCCTGTGATTCTCAGCACTTCATTACACTCATCAACCACCATGCCGACAGTATTGTCATGTATATCTGTAATCAGCACCCTTGTGTTCTTGTCTTTCTCCTTAACAGGCAGGTTTAGTTTTTTTGCAAGGTCTATCACAACGATGATTTTTCCTCTTAAGTTTATGACGCCGAGGATGTAGTCTTCTGTATTTGGAACTTTTGTGACATCCTCCATCTTGATAATTTCTCTTACATCATTTATGTCCACGCCGAATTCTTCATTCTCTATTTTGAAGACCACCAACTGTCTCTCGAAGAATTGCTTTTCTGTGTCTTTTTGTTCATCTGCCATACGAAGCCTCCTTATATGAAATTATTTCTTTACCTCCTCTTTGCCTTTCTTTTTATTTCCATCCGGCTTGTCTCCTTTTTTCACAGATTCTTTCTTATGCTCTATTTTTTTATCCTCTCTTACTGTATCTTCTACAGAAGAATCATCCAACTTAAATTCTGAAACAATCTTCTTTAAGTCCTCTGCTCCCTGGGCAAGACTCTGTGCTGCTTCACTTACCTGTGTCATGGACGCTGTTGTCTCCTCCATAGATGCTGATACTTCCTCGGATGCTGCTGCACTCTCTTCTGCTATTGCACTGACCTCTGCTGCCGATTTTGAGACTTTTTCCACACCGGCCTGCGATTCCTGTGCCGCAGCACTTACTTCCTGCACCTGTCCGGCAATGCCTTTCACAAGCTCACTGATATTTTCAAGCGATTGTACTGCTTCATGGATTACCGCCGAACCCTTATCTACTGCCTTTTTCGTGCTGTCCATCCCGGAAACAGATGTTTTTGTCTCTTCCTGCACAGCTGTTATCAAATCTGCAATCTGTGTTGTTGCTTTCTGCGACTCTTCTGCAAGTTTTCTTACCTCATCTGCAACAACTGCAAATCCTCTTCCGGCTTCTCCTGCCCGTGCCGCTTCAATTGCAGCATTCAATGCAAGAAGATTTGTCTGCTCTGAAATGTTGTTTATGACATCTATAATCTTGCCGATTTCCTGGCTCTTTGTATCCAAAGCCGCTATATTTCCTGATGTTTTCTCTGCTGTCTCCATTATCTGGGTCATCGACTCGCCTGCTCTTTTTCCTGCTCCAAGACCATCAACAGCAGTTTTCTGCGCATTAGAAGCATTTTCAGCGGTTTTCTGGGAATTGTCCGCAACCATTTTTGTAGCATTACCGACTTCCTCGATAGATGATTTTGTTTCACCGCTAAGCCTTGAAAGATCCTGTCCTCCCTTTGCAACTTCCTGTATTGTGGATGACACCTGCTGGCTTGATGCATTTACCTGCTCCGATGAAGCAGAAAGCTCTTCAGCAGATGATGCCGCAATATTAGCATTCTTGGTTATATTAGATATAAGACTTCTCAGGTTGCCAAGCATAGTTTTCATTGCATTTGTAAGCACAAGAATATCTCCCTTAGCATCTATATTTATATCCTTTGTCAAATCCCCTTTCGCAATAGTCTTGGCAATTTCTGTCAATTTTTGCGCAGGTCCTGCAACATTATCAAGCATTGAATTCAATGAATTTCCAAGCATACCGATTTCATCTTTGCTATCTACAGTAGCCCGCCTATCTAATTCAACGGTCTCTTCCAGTCCTCTAAGTTCTCTTACAAGACGGTCAATTGGTTTAGTAATAAGTTTTGCAATAAACAATGCAATTAGAACGCTCAAAATTACAGCAACAATTGTAAATCCTACAATCATTGTATTTGCAGAAGATTGTGCAGAAAGCATCTCATCTTTTTGATCCGCACGAATTTCATTTGCTATATTCTCAAATTCCCTTGCTGCTGCAACAACATTTTCTTCCTCTGCCAGTTGTTCATGATAGAGGGATATGTACTCTTCTCCGGCAGTCTCGTATTCTCCCAATGCCTTTGTAATCGTATCAATCTGGTCTAAATTCACCTGCTGATTGAACTTTGCTCTTGTAGTCTTGCACTGGCTGTCTATATCCTCAACAAGACCTCTCCATTCTGCTGCATATTTTTCATCCTTCCTAAGCATGTAGTTCTTTTCAGCAACCCTTACCGATTCCGCGTATTTTATGAGTCTGTTCGCATCATCTGCCTTTCCTATTCTATCTGTAAGCTCTGCTGTTGATTTTCCTGATGCTAAATCTGCATCCAACTGCTCCTTCTGAGATATCCTTAGGGCATCGCATTCTGCTTCAACAATCCTCGCTTTCTCAACCATTATCATTTTTGCATCTTCCTGTTCATCGTATATGTCCTCAAATTCCGCAATAGAAGCTTCGTATTTGTCAAGTTCTTCTGAAAGAGCATCCATCTGCGCTATATTGTCAACGCTATTGAACTTGGCTTTTGTTTGGGCAATCTGGGTATGTGCTCCTTCAACAACAGCGTTTAGTTTCTGTATAGAATGTTCAGTATCGCTCCCCTGAAGGTCGTATCCTCTCAGCTGGAAGTTCTTTTCCTGCTGTCTTGCCTTCAATACATCTTTCACAAGACGATTCGCATCATCTGCCTTATCTACTCTATCAACAACAGTAGACATACTACTATATCCGGTATATCCAATTATAGCAGCAATCAATACCACAACAACAAACCCGCAAAGAATTTTCGAGCCGATTTTCATATCCTTGAATCTCATATTTTTCACACTATTTTATTTTTATTATCCTATATAAAAAATACTGCATATATAAACATACACTACAAAATAGTGTAGTTATATTATATATAATGCATTATATAACTCTACTATGAGCAATCATTATTATGATGAACTAAAAAAAAGCATGTTGCTGAAACTGCTTCAACTGCTTGGCAAAAAATGGTCTATGTCAATTTTAATTTCATTTATTGATGATGAAAAACAGCAATATTGCACAATAATGAAAAAATTCAAAAAAGCAATCAATCCTACTCTTTTGTCAGAGAGGCTAAAATCTTTTGAAAAACACAGCATCATAATGAAATGCGATGACGGCTGTTACCAGATTACAGAACTGGGCAAAAAAGTAATCACTTATCTCGATACTTTTAAAGAGGAAATGGAAAAAAATAATTTCACCTTCCCTGAAAAACTCAAATCAAAAAAGTATTTTGGTAATGTATATTATTGAAAAGAGCAATCGCTTATCTAAAAATCATCCAGATCAAAGACGACAAACCCGCTCTTTCTTAATTCATCTTTACCCTCTATTTTTCTGGCAATCAAACCAAAATGCTCTTTCCGACTCTCATCACGCCACTGGACATAATACGATTTCTGCTTCAACTTTTCAAGAATATCCAATGCCTTATTCTTACCCAAATCCATCCATTTGCATTCAAAGAACCCAATCTCTTTTGCATCCTCATTCAACGCAACAAGGTCTAACTCCACCTCTTTCCGACCATTATCCGACTTATAATGCCCCCACCAGTTGCCGATTTTTTCAAAATGAAATTTTAATTTATTCTTTCTATTCAAATCAATCAAAAATTCCTTTGATATACCTTCAAACACATATCCAATATAAGAATCAAGATTGTCATAGATTAACTTTGCAATCTTGTCTTTATCCCCTCCTTCAATTTCAGACAGATTGGGATAAATAAAACGAAACCAGAACTTAAAATAATTATCTGAAATCACATAATGCGTATTTTTTGTTTTTACTTTTTTTTCTGTAACCTTTATTATCTTTTTTACAAATCTCAAATTAGACAGAACAGACAAATATTTAGGCAGTTTATTTACATCTATATTTGACTTGGATGCAAGTATACTCATTCTCAATGGTCTGTCCTTGATTTGCTCTAAAAGAGTAAGATACGTCCCTGTATCCCTCAACTCCTGTTTCAACAAAAACAACGGCTCCTTGTACAATATCTTATCCTGTCTGAGGATATTTTCTTCTATATTTTTTCTGATTGATTTCTTATCATCAAATTCAAGCAGATACATCGGGATATTTCCCAGTATTGAATGTGCCTGTATTTTTTGCCCTAAATTATATTTGGGGAAAAACTCAAAAACATTTTTCAAAAACATAGGCAATAACTCGATTTGTCCTGTCCTCCTGCCGTAAAGCGGACTCTTGTAATCCAGCAAATCCTCCATCATGCTAATAGAAGAGCCGCAAAGAATCAAAAAAATATTTGTATCTTTAAAATACTCATCCCACGCCATCTGGAATAAAGAAGCCATTGCCTTGTTTTTCCCCATCAAATAAGGAAATTCATCAATTACAAGAATCAATCTTTCCTTAGATTTTTGCGAAATATATTCAAATAAATCCTCCCAACTCTCAACAAGAGGTGTCATTTCATCAAAACTCTCAGCAATTCTTTTTGCTATCTTTTTTATCTGGATCAGATCATTTTCCTGGCTGCACAAATAATATATGTATTTCTTGTTTTTGCAGAATTCTTTAATAAGAGCAGTTTTCCCAACTCTTCGCCTACCATAAACCAGTAAAAATTCAGGATTTCCTGAATCATGCCTTTGATTTAATGCTGTCAGTTCCTGTCTTCTGTTAATAAACAAACTCATAATAATAATTATTACAAGTATAATTTTAAATAGTTTTCTTAAAAATCATCCAAATCAAACACAAAAAAACCAATCTTCCTCAATTCTTCTTTTCCTTCAATTTTTCTGCCAATCAACCCGAAATGCTCTGTCTAATTAATTTCCTGAATTATCATGTATTAAGATTAAAACTACTTATATACTAAATTATATAAATATAATCTCTTGTATAATGATACCTATTCTACAAACAAACAAAATGGTGGTAATATTTCAAGACACAAAACCCAATCAGAACAAAAACAAAAAGATATTGACGAACTTACAAATATTCTAAAAGAAGCAATAAAATCAGATGGCTGCTGTTTCTGCAATAATTCTCATCCCTGCCAGACACTGGAAACTGCAATCCTCTGCAAATACAAAAAAAGCTATGTGCACATAGAATGCTGCTCTTCAAAATGCAGTTGGCATGGTGAACCATGCAAGCATGCAATCAACATCCATATGTAAACTCTAAATCACAGTTACTTGTTCTTAATATTCTTCAACACATCGCCAATCTGTCTCTTGTTAATCGGCTTTTTCAGGTAGTCTTTCGCCCCAAGTTCAATGCACTGCTTTTTTGTCTTCTCATCATACACAGAAGTCTCCATCACAACAACAACACCCTGGTTGTCTTTCTTAAGTTTGTATATTGATGTTTAATTACGAGGAAATTTTTGAGATATCCTTTAAAATAATCATAAATGTTTCCTTACAATCGACTCTACTATTACACTTCATTTCACCTCCGCTGGAGCAAAAGGTATTACAAAGAATCATAAAAAAAGGATTTTTATAACTCATTCCTACAAACGAAGTCATACTACATAACCTTATATTAAATGTTTGTATATATTCTTATTTACTATTATTGATAATATATTTTTATATGAGCAAATACATCCCCATGATAATGGACATTTTAGATGAAAAAGAAATCAAAAGCACAAACGAGATTTTAAAGAAACTCGAAGAAAGAAGCGGAAAAACAATCAATTGGCATTATATTTACCATATTTTAATGAAATTGAAAGAAAACGGAGAAATTGAACGATATAAAGCAAATGCCGGCTTTTTTTGGAGAAAAAGAAAAGCAAGAGAATAGAAAAATCTTTTTTAAGTAAACTTTCGACAATCGCTGAGTCTATCCTTTCCACTCTTTTGATAGCCAACTATTTTATCTATCCTCTTTTTCAGGTCAAATATATCAAACGGCTTTTCAATATAATCTCTCGAAACAGCACTACCCAATTCTCTGCTTACATCATCTGTTCTTGCTGTCAAAAAAACAATAGGTATCTTTTTCCATTTAGGCTTTGATTGTATCTGCGCTGCGGTCTCCAAACCATCTATGCCCGGCATCATTATATCCAGCAAAATTAAATCCGGTATTTGTCTGTTTTTTAACAAAGATATGCATTCCTCCCCACTATCTGCCTCCATAAAAGAATAACTCGATGAGATATCATCAAGACCTCTCTTCACACAATGAATCATATCATAATTGTCATCTACAATCATTATTGTTTTTTTCATAACTTTCCTTTTTAGATACTTTTCAAAATATCAACAATCTGCTTCTTGCTAATTGGTTTTTTCAGGTAATCCTTTGCCCCTGATTTAAGACACAACTCCTTTGTTTCATCCTCGTAAACTGATGTTTCCATCACAACAACAGTCTTTGGATTCACCTCTTTAATCTGTTTGAGTGCTCCAATTCCGTCCAGCTTTGGCATCTTAATATCCAACAGGATAAGAGAAGGCTTTTCTTCCTTTACCTTCAATACAGCTTCCTCCCCATCTCCTGCCTCAATCACATCATATTTATCTGCATCAATATAACTTTTCAATGTCCCTCTCATCATTGACGAGTCATCCACAATAAGCACTTTTTTCTTTTCCTCTTTTTTTTCTGGTTGCCCTGAATGTTGATCTTCCACCTGCTTTATATAATCCACATCCTTGTTTTCAAATACTTTCCCCAGATCAAGCAGAATCAGAATCCTATCCTCCAATATACCAACACCCTGCAGATAATCTGAATCTATTTTTTTGGTAATTGTGGAAGGAGCCGGCTTTATTTTATCTCCGGTAATTCTCAATACCTCATTACACTCGTCAACAACCATCCCAACGGTATTACCTTCAAATTCTGTTATTATTACTCTTGTATTTTTATCTCTTTCTTTAGCAGGCATACCTAATTTTTTTGCCAGATCAACCACAACGATTATTTTGCCGCGCAGATTTATCACACCAATAATGTAGTCTTCGGTTCTGGGAATATGGGTAATATCCTCCATCTTAATGATTTCTCTCACATCATTAATGTCCACCCCGAATTCCTCTTTCTCGATTCTGAAGATAACGAGCTGGCGCTCGAAAAACCGTTTTTCTGTATCTTTTTGCTCTTCTTCCATTTTAATCACTGCTTTATTTTTTTACCTGTTTTTTCTGTTTTGGTTCTTCTTTTTTGACAGCAGGCGATTTTGCCTGCTGTTTTGTTTCCTGCTGCTGGATGAGGCTCTCATCAATCTTAAACTGACTGATTAGCTTCTTCAGGTCTTCTGCGCCTTGTGCAAGTAGCTGGGCAGATTCTGCAACCTGTGTCATGGATGCTGTAGTCTCTTCCACAGAAGCTGAAACCTCTTCCGAACCAGCGGCAGATTCTTCTGCAACCGCGCTTACTTCATTGATTGATTTATCTACTTTTTCTGCATTTGCAAGCTGTTCTTGTGTGGATGCACTAATCTCCTGTATCTGGTCTGCAACACCGGAAACTTTACTGCTTATAAGTTCCAGCGACTTCAATGCCTCATTTACTGTCTGGCTTCCTTCCTCAACTTCCTTTGTTCCTACCTGCATGGAGTCAACTGCCTTGTTAGTGCTTTCGGTAATGTCACTTATCATTGTCTCAATTTGCTTTGTTGCTTTTTGCGACTCCTCGGCAAGCTTTCTTACCTCATCTGCAACAACTGCAAATCCTCGTCCTGCTTCTCCTGCCCGTGCTGCCTCAATTGCAGCATTTAATGCCAGAAGATTTGTCTGCTCTGAAATAGAGTTAATCGCCTCAACGATTTTTGTTATCTCCTTGCTTTTTTCTCCAAGCTCACCAACAACCTTTGCAGAAGTACCAACAGCACTACTAATATCACCCATTTTCTCTCCTGCTTTTTTTGCTGCCGCAGCACCACTCAATGAAGCCTCGTTTGCCTCAGTAGCGTTTTTGGCAGAATCCTGTGCAGATTCTGCAACTGCCTTTATTGAAGCAATCAATTGCTGGGCTCCTTCTTTTGTTTCACCTGCATTCTTGCTCAAGTTCTGTCCTCCTTTAGCAATCTCCTGTATTGTTGAACTCACCTGCTCTGTTGATGCATTAACCTCCTGCGCACTTGCCGAGAGTTCTTCTGCAGTTGATGCTGCCATCTGTGAATTCTGCATGACTTTTGCTACCATATTAGAAAGATTATCAGCCATCATATTTAATGCATTTGCCAGAGTTCCTATTTCATCCTTACTCTGGTAATTTATCCTTTTGCTTAAATCACCATTAGCCATTGTCTTTGCAAAATCCACGCCTTTCAACAATGGTCTTGTAATTATTCTGGCCAGGAACAGGGCTATAACCACACCAAGTATCACAGCAATAATTATCGAAGCAATGATTATCATATTTGCCGTTGAACTCAACTCCTGTGCCTCGTTCTTTGCAACTTCCAACTGAGCATAACCTGCATTTTCTGCTGCCTGTGCCTGCTCTATAACAGTTAGCCCCATGGTGTTCATATCAACCAAAATAATTTGCAGTTTTTTGACATTTTCAATCCAGTCCACGCATAGTTTTTTATATTCTTGTACCTGTATTTTTGCCTGCGCTATTATTTGCCTGTCGGCAGGAGTAGCTACAGTCATTTCCTGTTCATTAAGAAGTACCGCCAAAGAAGCAAAATCAATCATTAATTTCTCTTCAGATGCCTTATCCTTCCTTAACATGTAATTTTTTTCCTGTACTCTACATTCTTTCACAAGAGCATATGCTTCTTGATTGTTTTTTAATAAATTCTCGATTACTCTTGCATTCTCAACAATTGTTGTTTCAGTTTCCCTGTTTTGGACAAGTAGTGCAACTGCTTCATGGTATTTTGCCTCATACGCTTCTGTTTCTTCTCTTGCCTCCCGGGAGAGTTTAAGCAGTTCATCATTATCATACTCTGCCGCCAACTCGTCAACTTCATCCAAAAAACCATATAGTTCTGCAACATTTTGCTTTGCACGCTCATAAATTTCATCCTCTTCTTCAAGCAGATAATTCTTCTCTTCCAGAATAGTGGACAGAGCCATTCTCTCAACGCCTGTCGCATACTCGACGGCTTTTGCATTATTGTCTGTTATGCCAAACAAGGCACCAGATATATTTCCGATATAGCTATAAGCCAATATCCCTAAAATTACTGTAATTGCAACAAGGGATAAAGAACCACCTAATATCTTATTTCTTACACTCATATCATTTAGATTCATATTTTCTCACATTTTATTCATTTAATCATATATATTTTTGTATATTCAAATATTTATATATTAAATATTATATATAAACCTTTATATATTTTACGGTAACTATTATCATGTAATTTTATCATAACAAAATCCTTCGACTTCACAAAATTTCCTAAAAATCAGGGTAAACTTTTCATCTCTATCTTTAAACAATCAAAAACCGCCCTCTTAAATATCTATAAAAATAAAAAGACAATGCATAAATATATATAAAACCTTATATATTTTAAGTAATATAAATAAACCTTATGGAAACCGATGAAGAAAAAAAATGGCAGAATCTAAAAAAAACAATCACCAAAGAACTTAATTTTGACACAGAAAATTATACCAATAATTTCATAAAAAGAAGAGTCGCCTGCCGGATGAGAGCAATTAAAATAGATGATTATTTCGCCTATTCACTCGCTCTTCAAAAAGACAAAGAAGAACAAAAAAAACTCCTGAAGGAACTTACAATCCATGTCACAAATTTTTTCAGGGACAGGGAAATGTGGAACACTCTGGAAACAAAAATTTTAATCCCTCTAATTGATGCAAAAATTGATGCAAACGACAAAAACCTCTCTTTCTGGTGCGCCGGTGCATCTTACGGGGATGAACCCTATTCTCTTGCAATCCTCCTGTCAGAAATATTAAGCAAGAAAAACAAACTGTCTAACTTTCACATCAGGATAACAGCAGAGGATATTGAATCAAAAGTAATTGAAAAAGCAAAAAAAGGAGAGTTTGTAGATACGCACTTTTCTGAGATGGATGTGTCTCTGCTTGAAAAATATTTTGACAATATCAATAGTTCTTTTGTTATAAAAGAGGACATAAAAAAGCTTATCTACTTCAGGACAAGAGATATATTATCTCCCTTCGGAGCGCCAAAAAATATAGATGTCCTTTTTTGCAGGAACACTGTAATCTATTTTGAACGGGAAATAAAAGAAAACCTTTACACGAAATTTTCAGAAATACTCAAACCAAAAGGATATTTTGTAATGGGTAAAATGGAAACTCTTAGCGGACCTGCAAGAGATGATTTTAATTGCATTGACACCTCAAACAAATTTTTCCGGAAAAAATCATAAATATCCTCGAGAAGACATTTACTCCATCTAATAATACTATTTGTATTGTTATCTAACCAGAGGGGGAACTCATGAGAAAAGAAGAATAACCACAAAAGTATCTTAAAATTCAACGGTTCCGTGTGTCATTCAACAAAGTTGAATGTGCAGAAAATCATGGAGAGTCATCGGTCTTTGACTGATGTGCGGAAAATCTTTGAGTCATCTGTCTCGAACAGATGTGCGGAAAATCTCTTTGATTTTCTTGCATTCCTACATCTCATGGATATAATCATCTTTTTCTTCTACAAATCAAATCTACCCTCTTTATTATATTCCCAAGTGGCTCAACATAATCTGCCAGATTATTATCAACAATCGACTTAGGCATCCCATATATCATACTGGTCGCCTTATCCTGCGCTATAACAACACCATTATTCTTTTTTATTGCTCTTGCCCCATCTGTACCGTCCTTTCCCATTCCGGTAAGCACAACTCCTATCACATTTTTACCTGCAGCCGCAGCCGCAGACCGGAACATCATATTCACGCAAGGTCTCACATATTCTTCCTTTGGCTTTTGATTTAGGGATATATACAGATCAATCCCTTTTTTTATCTCAATATGATGATCTCCCGGGCAGACATAAACAGTCCCTTTTTTCAGTGCCTCTCCATGCCTGGCTTCCTTTACATTAACCTGGCAGATGGACTTCAACCGATTAATAAAATGAATCATAAAATTCCCCGGCATGTGCTGTACAAGAACAACAGGCAGGTAATAATCCTCCGGAAGCGTAATCAAAATCCTCTCCACGCATGGGGGACCTCCTGTAGATGCACCAATCAGGAGAATCTTTTGTGTCTCCTGTGAATGTATTTTAGGCACAATTATCCTCTTCGTAAACTGATTCAAATTGCTCCCCGCTGCCGCCAAAACTTTTTCCCGTATCTCTTTTTCAAAAGCAATCTTGTTTTCCGGGATAATCAACCTCTGCGGCTTCTCGATAAAATCAACCGCCCCAAGCTCAAGCGCCTTGATTGTTATATCCCCATCCTTCCTTGTATAGGAACTGATCATAACAACAGGAGTTTTCGTCGTATTCATTATCTGCTCTAAAGTAGAAAGACCGTCTAATTTTGGCATTTCAACATCAAGAGTGACAACATCGTATTTTTTTAACTTTAGTTTTTCCAGAGCCTCCAGACCATTCACTGCTCTATCGACACAAACATTATCAAAAGACAAAATCGTTCTTGAAATCAGATTCCTGATAAATAAAGAATCATCAACAACCAGAACATTAATTTTATTTTTCATATAACTATTCAACTATGTAAACATTTACAACTTAGACAACTCTTCCAGGATTTTTGCTTCCTGGAACGGTTTTACAATAAACCCCTTTGCCCCGTTTTTTATAGCATCGCTTACAATAGACTGCTGACCGGCAGAAGAGCACATCAAAACATTCGCATCAGGAAAATCCGCCTTTATCTTTTTCAGACAATCTATACCGCCAAGATTCGGCATGACAACATCCATAAACACAACATCCGGCTTATTTTGCTTATATTTTTCATAACCGTCATTGCCATCAACTCCCTCTGCAACAACCGTATAATTATTCTTGATAAGAATTTTCTTGATTATCATTCTCATGAACGCAGAATCGTCAACAAGCATTACTGTTTTTGCCATATTCTATATTATTAATTATACATATTTAAAAACTTATCCGCAAAGCGTCTTCACAGCATTATTTATATCATCGCCCCTAAAGGGTTTAGTAATGTATATTTTTGCGCCCAGAGCCTTTGTTTCAGCTTTTGTCTTTTCATTCAACACAGAAGAGCACATCACAACTTTCGCAAGAGGATTTATTTTCTTGATTTCTCTTAGCGCACTAATCCCATCTGTCCCGGGCATAAGTATATCTAAAAATACCAGATTTGGTTTTTTTTCCTTGTACACATCTACTATTGCCGCACCATCTGCCGCTTCCCCAACCACCTCACAACCGGCTTTTTTCAGGAAATTCTTTAATATTGTTCTCATAAGACCAGAGTCATCTGCCATAATTACTGTTGTCATTTTTTCACCTATCTATTAATCATACATCATATATTTTTATATTTATATATTTTATCATTACAAGTAAACTCATATATTTAAAATCATATAGTATCTACAACATTGCCTCTTACTCAAACAAAGTCCCTACATCCACAATCAATATCACCCTCCCGCTCCCAAGGATTGTAGCTCCTGAAAATCCATTTGTTTGCTTTAAAATATTCTCAAGAGGCTTTATGATTATATGCTGCTCACCTATAACTTCATCAATAATCAACCCGATTTCTTCTCCCTTCCTCTCGACAACAAGCACAAAATGCATATCCTTTTCTTCATCACCTTGATTCTCTTCAATGCAAAGCAGTTTTTTCAGCCAAAATAAAGGCAAATCAGAGTTCCTGTAAATGATTGTATCCTCATTCTGGATTTTTTTTATATCACTTTTCTTTATTGTGATTATATTATTGACAACATCCATTGGCACTGCATATTCGCGAGTTCCCGCACGGAAAAAAAGACTTTGTATAATCGCAAGCGACAAAGGCAGCCGGAGAGTCACTGTTGTTCCAATATCTTTTTCTGAATTTATTGTGTATGTACCTCTCAAACTGCGTATTGTGGACTGGACAACATCCATCCCAACACCCCTACCCGAAACATCTGTTATTACCTCTGTTGTACTAAACCCGGGTAAAAATATCAGATTAAATGCCTCCTTCTCAGTCATCATGCCTGCTTCTTTCTCTGTTATGAGCCCTTTCTTTATCGCTGTCATTTTCAGCACTTCGGGATTCATTCCATTACCATCATCACTAATCTCTATGACACATGTATTTTTTTCTTTTTTTGCAACAAGCTTCACAACTCCGGTCGGCTTTTTGTTGTTCTTCTTCCTCTCCTCAGGAATCTCAACCCCATGATCCACTGCATTCCTCAATAAATGAACCAAAGGATCTCCAATCTTATCCAACACAGTCCTGTCAAGCGTAATCTCCTCTCCCTCGACAATAAAATTAACTTCCTTGCTCTGCTTCTTTGCCAAATCTCTTACCATCCGTGGAAATTTATCAAAAATATGCTTTACCGGAACCATCCTTGCTTCAATCACTTCATCCTGTAATTTTATTATCATCTTGTCTATGTCTGAAATAATTCTGTCAAGTTCTGAAATATGATATCTCTTGCTTAACTCATCAAGCCCTATCTTTGCTATGACAAGCTCCCCTGCCAAATTCATCAAAGAATCCAGCTTTGTTATACTTACCCGTATATTCTGCACTGTCTGGACAACATTCTTCTTTGATTCTCCTCCTGCGGGCGCAGAATCTTTCGAAATTTCCTGCTTTTCTGCCGCTTTTTTATCGCTGTATTTTTCAATACTCACCTTCTTTATTTCCGCAACACCCATTATTCTTTTTTTAATTTTCCCTTGCTCCTCTTCTGAGATAATCAACAAATTAAATTCCTTGCCAAAATTACCTTCCTCCAGTAACTTTAAATCAGGATGACTTCCAACCACCTCGCAAACATTCTCAAGAGCATTGAACACCAGCTGGACACGAACCCCCGGAAACATACAGTCTTCCGTAAGAACAATCTTTGCCCGTAACACCTTATCTTTTGCACCTGCAATTTTTTTTCTTGCATTATCATCCAGATTAAACTCCACATCTCCTCCCTTATTTCCTGCTCCCTGTTCACCATCCGAATCTTTTTTTTCAACCTCAGACGAAGTCAGCATTTGTTTAAGTCTCTCTATAATGGCGGCATTCCCGGATGTATCTCCCTCTGAACCTGATGAAGCAACATCATCTACCATTGCCTCTACCTCATCTATGCACTCAAAAACCAAATCAATCAAATCGCTATTCACTTTGACCTTATTGTTCCTGACTTCATCAAATACATTTTCAAGCTTGTGCATCATCTCTTTGATGCTCATAAAACCCATTGTCGCCGAATTACCTTTTAATGTATGGGCCGCCCTGAATATTACATCTATTGCCTCTTTATCCAACTGATTTTTCTCAAGCACCAAAATAGAATTATTAAGATTTTCAATCTGCTCTTTTGCATCTGCAATAAATTCTTCTATATACTCCTCATTTGCCATATTATTCTATAATACTCAAGCCATTTTTTTGTTCAACTCTTTTATTATGCGATTCATCGCCTTTGGCGTTGTCATAAGTATGAATTCTCCTTTAAAATTTTCCTTATCTATGTGCAGTTTTGTATTAGTAAGCAAAGCTGTATGCGCAACCATTGCATGCTGTGCTGCAACTGTATTCAAAAGAGAGGCCGCCATATCATAGCAAGAAGACGGAACACTAGGCAATATCTTCATCTCAAGAAAATCAGCCAGGGAATTTAGGTATGCCGCGCAAATTATATTCCCTACCTCTTTCAAAGTAGAATCTCCCATCTCATCAACATCTTTCTTCTCTTCTCCCAATAGCAAAGAAATAAGACGAAGAGCAGTATTTTTTTCAAACATCAAAAGCATTGTGCCGTCAATATCCCCATTAATCTCAAGAAGTACACCATATACCTGCTCTTCCGGGCGCTCAAGAGTCTCGGCAATTTTTTCTATCGCAACAAAACTCACATCAGGGACCTTTATATCTATCCTCTTATTCACCATATCAGATAATGCTGTCGCAGCATTTCCTGCTCCAATATTTGCAATTTCTTTAATCGCATCATGTTCCAGTTCACTTAACATCTTCTTAATCATTACATCATCTCCTTTACCTTGTCTGTTATTTTCTGTAAAACCATATCAGCACCATCATTGCAGAAATATAAAAATATATGTCCTGTCTTGTCATCCTTCCCCTTCCAGCAGAATCTTGTATCTATTAAAAATACCTTTCCTTCCTTTGCAACCTCTTTCTCTCCTTCGGAAATGAACACATCCTTTAGAATGTCCACCCCTAATTTTGAATACTGCTTGCTGAATTCAAATGAATCTTCTATTGAAAGATAATCCTTGCATGAAACAGCATAGCTTGTGCTCATGGCAGTCAGTGATTTTTTGTCCTTTGATCTCATCTTTACGACAACCATATTATCTGTATCTCTTGGAAACATGACTAAAAGACCGCCTTTGCTTTCTTTCATCTTAAAGTCAAGAGAATACCTGTTTTTGTCAAGATAATCAAACAAACTACTAAATTTTTCTTCTGTAAAAATATAAGTCCTCGTTACATCAATCACTATTTCTGCACCCGTATTCTGGGATATCGCCATTCCAATCCTTCCCGAACCAATATTCCCTATTTCTTTTGCCATTTCATTTTCCATCTCATCGAGCTGTTCCATAGTTCATCTTCAATCATATATTTAATATATTTATTAAATAATATAGAAAATATATAAATCTATCCACTGTTTTTTTTGATACTCTCACAAAAAAATTCATCAAAAACCAACAATTACATCCTCAACTTTTTCAGGAAGGCAATTCTCTTTTCCATGTTAGGATGCGTGGAAAACAACTCAACCACTCCTTTTGTATCTATATACATAGAAGACATTGAAGGATTCATGTATTTTTTAGCATCAGGCATACTCACACTATTGTGTATTTTTTCCAGTGCACTAATAAGATGCTGTGGTGTATGCATTGCCTTTGCACTAAACTGATCTGCCCCATATTCCCTTAACCGACTCAAATACAGCACAGGAATATTAAACACAAAATATACTATCTGAGAAACAAAATTTGCAAGCATCCACTTCATAATCCCTGCCCCAAATGAATTGTTATCGTCATCTCCGCTACTCAAAACCAGCGCAAACGCAATGTAACTGACAACCATCGGAAGCAATGACGCAATAGTAATCACTGTCATATCCCTGTTCTTTATATGCCCTAGTTCATGATTGATTATCGCCGTCAATTCATCATCGCTCAACTTCCCGTCAATATTTTTCTGCATCATGCCTTTGGTAAGCACAACGCGGGCAGTACTTTGACCCCTTCCATAAGTATATGCATTCATGACCGGGCTTGGATCTACCCCGACCCGAACAGGAGGAAGCCCTGCTTTCTTTGCCTCATCATTCACCTTCCTATAGAGAGAATCACTTTCCTGCGCAAAAACAATATGATTAAAATGGTCAAGCATCCACGGAGATACAAAATACTGCACCGCCACAAGAACCACGCCGATAATTGCATAGAACCATATGCCCATGGAAGACTGGAAATAAAACATCCCCACAAGACTTATGATTGCATAGAACAAGAGGAATATAAATCCAATCGTAATGTAATTAGTATATTTTAATCTGGCTGACGTAATCATAAAACAATATAGATTAAATGTTTAAAAAAGTAACTGATTTAAATATTATTTTACCATAACCCAAATGAAAGGCTTCTTTCTTCAACTATAAAGAATACTCCCATATTCTTTTCTCCTTAGGCGTCCTTATATCAGAAACTTCTCCCGCAATATCTTTCAAAAACAATTCTTTTATTTCTTTCATAGAATAATCAGGATAATTCCCAAGAATCCACATCAACTTAGTCATCTCAGTCTCACTGACCATATCATGCCCGGGAATTGCCCCAACATCCAGCGCTTTCTTTCCGCATTCATAAAGATACATCCATGAAAAACCAATAGCGCACTGTGAAGACACAATAATAGGAACTCCCTTTTTTATTGCCTTTTTAATTTCAGGTATCAGTGAATTCTCATCTATTGGAACATTCCCTGCCCCATATCCTTCAAGAATTATTCCTTTATAACCAAGATCTATTAACCCGGAAATTATTTTCGGATTGAACCCCGGCGTTATTTTCTGGATGCATACGGCTTCCTCTAATTTATCAAAAAATTTTAGTTCTGCATTATTATTGTCATTCTGGTAATGCTCCCCTGTATGCCTAATGTCATGCTCAATCACACCCAAAGGCAGCATTCCGACACTCTCGAATGCCTCAAATTCAAGTTCACGGAATTTTTTAGTCCTATTCCCTCTCAAAATTTTACTATTGAATACTATCATCACTTCATGCATATCTGTTTCTGTAGCAACGCGCATCGCATCAAGAACATTTCTCTTTGCATCAGAACCCAGTTTATGAGGCGGTACCTGCGAACCTGTTAAAACGACAGGCTTAGATAAATCCTGCAATAAAAAAGACAATGCCGATGCACTGTAATGCATAGTATCTGTCCCGTGAGTTATTACAAAACCATCATAATCAGAATAATTATCCTTTATTTCCTTTGCAATTTCAAGCCAATATTTGGGTTGCATATTGGAGGAATCAATATTAAATAAATCAATAGTTCTAATATCCGCAATTTCTTTTATTTCAGGAATAAAAGTCAGCAGTTCTTTCTCATTGAATTCTCCCGGTCTCCAACTGCCATTGACCATCTTGGCAGTAATTGTTCCACCTGTCCCAATAAGCAAAACTTTCTTTTTAGTCATACACTTGAATGGAATCATAGTATTATAAATCTTGTATCCTCCTCAAACAATCTCATCGTCCGTTGAATGCATCAATCATGCAATTATCAGATAAGCCCCGAAAAACATTATGACACAGCACAAAACCCTTTTTAGCAAATGCTTTTCATGAAACAATCCTCCTCCAATTATCGTTGAAAAAATTGTGCTTGTCCTCTTTATCGGGATTACCAAACTGACATAAGCCATTGATACCGCCTGCGCCTGGAAATACCTGTAAGTGCACGTAAGAAGGCTTACAAGAAGTATCCATTTCCCTGCATTTCTTATCCCATTCTTTATCCCGGCAAATCCATTATGAAACAAATGTATAAGAATAATAAAATTCACCGCAATAAAAAAATGCACAAATACAAGATATGTAATTGGAGTAATCCGACCAAGTATTATCTTATCGCAAAGAGAGGAAAAACCATACAAAAAAAGAGCAATAAAAATATAATGAATATATTTCGAGTGAATCATCTTTTTTACCGGACCCAGCAAAGTAGGGTGTTTTGTGCTTATCTCAAGCAAATACGAACCAAAAATTATAATCCCGACCCCAACCAACTGCTGTAAAGTCAAAACCTCTCCAAGAAAAATCCATGCAAGAAGCATAAGAAAAGCAGGTCCGAAATTAAGCAGAGGAGACACCACAGATATCTCCATATGCCTCACTCCCTTTGCCACATAGAAAAAAGCAAGACCTCCTAAAACAGAAGTAGTATAAATAAAACCCATGGTATAGGGCTCTTTTAATACGCTAAAGTCTACATAAGACAAAAAAGGAATGACAAAAATAAAGTTGAATATTGAAAAAACCGTTGAAAATTCCATTGAATGTTCCTTCATCAACGTCTTCTTCTCCACCACAGCAGATATACTGCCCACTATTGCACATGCAAATGCGAACACATACCACTCCATAATTATTCCTTATTAAGCATCATTATTGTCTCTGCAATATCTCCTGTCTCCTCAAGAACTTTCTCTACCTTATCTCTTGTCTTGCCGGTCTGCTCCATTATCATCTTTATATCCTCATCACTAAAAGCTTCCTTCTCCTCTTCACCGGACTCCAACTCCAACTGGGAATTATCCACTTCAGTTTCAGTCCCCGTTATCTGGAAACTTGTCTGTCCCTGCACTGTTATTTTCTGAACATTGGGATTTTCAATAATTATCGTCTTATCCGGGCATATTATCCTGACCTCTGTCGCATCAAGCTCTTTTGTATTCATTCCCATCTGTTGCATCATCTTCTGCATCTGTTTTGGATTTACATTAAACATGTTTTCTCACCATCAATAATATTAGTTATAACTAAATTATAAAAATGTATGAATTTAATCAAAAGCAAATCCTTTTAAAAATAATAGGTATATTTAATTTAACCTAAATTTAATTTTACTTGGTGGGTGATGAAATGGTAGAAGAAAAAGAAATACACGAACTGATGAATAAAGATATATTTACTGACAGGGGCTCTTTTTGCGGTCATATTGTTGACGCAGAACTGGATTTTGCAAAATACAAAATGAAATCCATAATTGTTGACGCAGCAAAAGGTTCTTATCTGGCAGAAATAGTCGGCGGGAAAAGAGGAGTAATTATTCCATGGGAAATGGTGAAGGCAGTAGATGATGTTGTTATTGTAAAACATATTACCACTCCTTCAATAGGTGAAGAATAAAACAAAAGTGAAATCAATGACAGCCATAGACAATTTATTAAATAAAGCAATAAAATACAATAAATACGGTCAGATAATATGTATTTTACTTATTGTATTCTCCATATTTATCTTATTCTCTCAATACCAAAAAACAGGAGACTTTATCACAAAAGGAATGGACTTCACAGGCGGAAGCGAAACAGAAGTATTCCTCGACAAAAGCATAATAATTAGCTCGGATGTAATTTTAAACCTGAAAAATCAATTTTCTTCAATCAGCGAAAATAAAGAAGCAGAAGTAAGATTCTCAACTTCTGTATCCCAAAACAGCATTATTATTATCACAAAAAACCCAATTGAACAAAGCAAAATAATATCTACACTAAAAGAAAACAGCATTGATGTTTCAAAAAATGATATTCAGCAAAACTATGTAAGTTCCGGGTTGAGTGGCAATTTTCTAAAGCAGGCACAAAAAGCATTGATTTTTGCATTACTGGCGATGGCAATCGTTATTTTCATAACATTTAGAGCATTTGCCCCTAGTCTTGGCATAATAATTGCCGCAATATGTGATATTCTATTCACTGTCGCAATAATGAATCTTTTAGGGCTTAAATTGACCCTGGCAAGCCTTACCGGATTACTGATGTTACTTGGTTATTCTGTAGATACAGATGTATTGCTTTCAACAAGATTATTAAAAAGAAGATATGAAGGGACTGTAGACGCCCAGATACTGGATTCCATGAAAACAGGAATCACAATGACCCTCACAACAATCGTCTCTCTTCTTGTACTGTATGCCTTTGCAGGAGGAACAAAAATAGGAGAAATCGCCATAGTAATAATAATCGGACTGTTCGCAGACCTTCCATTCACATGGTTCCAGAATGTCGGAATACTAAAAAGACATTTAAAAAACAAAAAATAATTGATTATGAAAAAAATAAATTACAATGAATTGTTCAAAGAGCCCATGCTCATACTACTATTTTCTCTATTAGTACTCTCCATAGTATTCATCCGCCCTATACCAGTAATGGGAGAAGACGGACTATACACAATACAGACCAATCTCAAAAAAGGACTGGATTTGGAAGGTGGAGTAAAAGCATTAATCCAGCCGACACTTGAAGGAGATGACATCCTCGAAAAATGCCGGGCAATATTAAGTTCAAGAATCAATGCATATGGATTAAAGGAAATGACTGTGCGCATTATTGATATAGAAGGAACAGGATATATCCAGTTGGAAATCGCAGATGCAACAGAAGAAGACTTAAGAGATATTATTTCAAAACAGGGAAAATTCGAGGCAAAAATAAAAAAGCCGGTCAGGATAATAAATAATACAGGACAATTAAAACTAGATGGAAAAGCATACAACGTCAGCTTCATCGACATGACAAAAGTCATTGCAGATGGACAGGAAATGATTGTTACCCAAAACAACCTGACTGAAAACCAAACCTATGTTGAAGGAGAAGATGAATTAAGTTGGCCTCTTTATTCATCCAACACAATCCTTATTGATGGCGTGACTCTCGAAGTCTGTAATATAAGCAATGATGAAATTATATTCTATACTATAGCATACCGCGGAGAAGATGTAATCTCTACTTCAAAAGATGCCATGGGGTCGCAAATATCCGGCTCAAAAGACCATTGGACATACTCTTTTTCCATAACCACGAAAAAACAATCAGCAGAGACATTTGCAAAAATAACAAAAGATATAGGAAACACCATAACAGAAACCGGCAACAATTATCTCAATTCCAAGATTGATTTATTCTTGGATGACGAACCAGTAAGTTCTCTCTACATATCTACATCCTTAAGAGGAAGAAAAGAAGCAACAACAACAACTATTTCCGGTCCGGGAAACTCTAAGGAAGATGCCCTGAGCCGCATGAAAACAATGCAGGCAATATTGGATTCCGGTGCCCTTCCATCACCTATAGAAATAGTATCTTCCAGTAACATATCCCCCACATTAGGAAAACAATTCCTGCACAAATCCGTACTTGCAATCCTCCTTGCAATATTTGCCGTCAGCATAATAATATACCTGAGATACAAAAAAGCATCAATAATCATTCCTGTAATATTTACAAGCGTTTCAGAATTAGTCTTAATATTCGGCTTCGCCGCAATGATAAAATGGACAATAGACCTGGCAGCAATTGCAGGAATTATGGCTGTTATTGGTTCGGGCATTGATGCCCAAATTGTTCTGACTGACGAAAGCACAAAAAAAGAAAAACTAAGTATGAAAATAAAAATGAAAAATGCATTTTTCATAATCATGACTGCTGCAGCAACAACAATCGCCGCAATGTTCCCTTTACTCACCATTGCCGGTGGAGTAATAAGAGGCTTTGCAATCACAACAATAGCTGGGGTTGTCATAGGTGTATTGATTACAAGACCGGTTTATTCAAAAATACTGGAATACATAAGAGACTAAATCTTATGTGTGATGCAAACATTTATAATAGTTATGGCATTAATCAAATGTTGTCAATGCACATTAAAAGAAATAGATATCAAAATGGGTTCATAGCTCAGTCTGGTTAGAGCACCGGGCTCTTAAACAGGGTGAAGCTTTTAAGCAGATGAAGCGGGAATCTGTATAGATACCCGGGTGTCGGGGGTTCAAATCCCCTTGGACTCGCCATTTAGGATAAAAACCTCTTGCGAAGGGGACCTAAAGACAAACAAATAAGTCGTAAACAAAAGGGCATTAGACCCTAATAAAAAAACAGAAGATAAAAATAAAGGAGAATATATAGTGTAATTATTATGGTTAATGAAAAACAGCATGCCTTGGTTCCAAAACACCAGGTACTAAGTGAAGAAGATTCTGAAAATTTATTGAAAAAATTAAATACTCGTAAAATAAAATTACCGAAAATTTACTCAACAGATGCTGCCTTGAAAAACATCAAAATAAAAATAGGAGATATAATAGAAATCGAAAGAAAAAGTCACGACGGAAAGATAATAAAATACTGGCGTCATGTTGTGGAAAAGAAAACAACCGGTTCTTCTGATTCTAAAATAGATGCTCCTGATGTGGTCAAAAAAGATCCAAAAAAGACCAAAGATGCTGACTCAAAAACAAATGAGAAAAATTAAAAGATATTATGAAAAACGATAATCTATTAAAAAAATTTCTGGCTGAAAAAACAAATCACCATGAACTTGCAAAACACCAGATTGATTCATACAATTATTTTGTAAAATACGGCATGAATAAAGTACTGGATGAAATAGGAGTACAGGAAATAAATATCACAGAGGATGAACAGATAAAAATAAAATTCTCCAACATAAAAATAGGCAGCCCTCATATAAAAGAAGTCGACGGCTCCAGGAGAATGCTTACTCCACTAGAAGCCCGGACAAGAGACCTAAATTATATGGTGCCTGTATATATAGACATAATCCCTTACTTTGGAGATAGAGAATGCATACCAAAACAAACAGAACTATACCAACTTCCGATAATGGTAAACTCAGACATTTGTATGTTAAATAAAATGACAAGGGATGAAAAAATAAATGCAGGAGAAGATCCTTATGACGCAGGAGGATATTTTATCATCAACGGGACAGAAAGAGTTATTGTTAATTTTGAACACATTGCCGCAAACAAATTAATCTTAAGGAAAAAAGATACTGATATTTCCGTAAGAATAGACTCATCCCACAATGGATTTACTCAAAAACATTCTTTTGAAAAAACAAAAAAAGGTCTTGTTGTTGCAAGATTTTCTATGTTTTCCAAAGAACCGGTACCAATTGTAATATTAATGAAAATACTGGGAATTGAAAAAGACAAGGACATTGTGGACGCTATTACCACAAAGGATAGCGAAAAAGAAGATATTTACCTAAACCTAATGCAATGCGAATGCCCGACAAAAAAAGAATGCTACGCTTATATTTCAGAACTACTTAACATAAAAGAAGAAGGAAAAGAACAGGAAATCATCGACAACCGACTGAATACAAACCTACTTGCCTTCATCGGAACAGATGAAACCTCAAGAAAAGAAAAAGCAATCTACCTGGCAAAAGTATTCAAGAAACTAATTCAGCTCCACAACAACGAATTATCTGATGAAGACATAGATCATTATTCAAACAAAAGAATAAGAACTGTCGGGGAACTGCTTGAAAATTTATTCAGATACTCAATAATAGGAAAATGGGGTCTGATTTCAAAACTCCAGTTTAACTACCAGAGATTAATAAGAAGAGGAAAAAAAATCGTAAGACTCGAAGACATGGTATCTCAAAATACAATGACAAAGCAAATCTTAAGAGCAATGGCAACAGGAAACTGGATTAGTGGAGAAACTGGTGTCTGCCAGAGACTCGAAAGGACAAATTACATGAGAGCCCAGGAACATTTAAGAAGTATTATCTCTCCGCTTACGCCCTCTCAGGAACACTTTGAAGCAAGAGAATTACACTGTACTCACTGGGGCAGGCTATGCCCTGTAAGAACCCCGGAAGGTCAAAATATAGGATTAAGAAAATATCTTGCTGTTGGGGCTCAGATTACCGAAGAAATTGACAAAAAAACAAAAGAAGAGGCTAAAAACACGATAAAAGAATTGATGTAATATGGGAAAAGTTTATACTGATGGAAAATATCTCGGCGAATGCAAAGACGCAAAAAAATTTGCTGAAAAAATAAGAGAAGAAAGAAGAAAAAATAAATTGCCTTTATCATTGAATGTTTGCTACAAAGAAAAAGAAGATGAAGTAGATATTGCTCTCGATCGTGGCAGAATCATAAGACCATTAATTGTAGCGATTAATGGAAAATCAACACTAACTGATGATTTAAAACAACAAATTCTAAAAGAAAAAACCACCTGGACTGAACTGGGGGGGAAAGGAGTAGTAGAATATCTGGATGCCGCAGAAGAAGAAAATGCATACATTGCATTCAACGAAGAAGAATTAACTCCAAAACACACGCATCTTGAAATTGATGCCTCTTTGATATTGGGTGCTTCTGCCTCACAACTGCCATTCCCTGAAATGAATAGGGGAGATAGACTTAATTATGGTTCAAGAATGATTCTTCAGGCATCAGGAATATATTTACAGAATTTTCTTTTAAGAACAGATACCAACAGTTATTTGTTGATGCATCCACAAAGCCCTTTATGTGCTCCCAAAATACTTGACGTCAACGGCGCACAGTCGCATCCGGCGGGACAAAATTTAGTAGTTGCCCTAATGCCTTACCTGGGCTATAATATTGAAGATGCAATTATACTAAACAAAGCATCTGTCGAACGTGGTCTTGGACGCTCCTTTTCAAGAAGAACATATTCAACACTCGAAAGAAAATACTGGGGCGGTCAGGAAGATGAAATAGG
>JAGLPV010000022.1 GCA_023137195.1 Candidatus Aenigmatarchaeota archaeon
TATTCCACAAATGGTGCGAAATACTGGACAAGCTTTCAGCCTGATCAAAATGGCACTATGCTTTGGACAATCTGTCGATTTTTTAAGAATAAAGAAATGCCAAAAAAATATGTTGATCTTGTCAATAAACTGGCGAATGGTACCTGTACTATTTGGGACAAAACCCATTTTACCATTAAAGCACAAGATTTATGGGAGAAATATTTTTGTTACCAGGATTTAAATGAGAATCATGTTTATTCTCTTGCAGCATGTGTGTGCGGACTTAATCTGGCAAATAAAATAACTCCTCATAAGAGATGGACAACTGTTTCAGAACAGATGACAAAACAAATTCAAAAGGGATATGTTAAAAAACATAAACATTTCACCAGGACTACAGGAGAAATTAAGTTTTTAAAATTGGATGCTTCTCTTCTTGGATTGGTCTATCCATTTAATATACTGGCAGCCGATGACCAAAGAATGATAAATACAGTTAACGTCATGGAGAGAAAAATATATAATCAAACAGGATTAGTGAGATACGAGTATGATACATTTGATGGTTGGGCAATTGAAGGGGGTTTTCGAAGAAGGGGATCCGGAAGTTGGCCTCTGCTTAATTTTTGGCTTGTAATTTATTATTCAAAAGTTGGAAATAAAAAAAAAGCTTTAGATGTTTACAATATGACTCTAAAACAATTCGATGATTACATACCTGAACAGATTTTTGAAAATAATCTGCAACAATCTGTAAAACCCTTGGCTTGGGCGCACGCTATGTTTATTCTTGCCACAAAAGAGCTGGATTTAATATAACAATTGCATTTCTATATGGATATAACAATAACCTTTGCGACAGTAATAGGAGTTTTGACTGTGATAGTTGGAATTCTGGTTAAAGTTCTGGGATTTCCAGATCAATTTATGAAAAATTACAAGTAAATTTTTTAACGAAAAACAATAAAAGAGTCTTATGCCAAGTACTACTTTTAATGTCATAAATAAAGTTCCGGATATAATGTACTTTATTTAGATACGAAAAAATTTTCATGTTGTGTCTAAATTTGTACGTGATATATAGTTTATACACAACAAGAAAAAATCTACAGAAGGATTATCTACTTTATTTATGCTTCTTGCATTTGTGTCTTATGTTTTATGGACAATCTATGGGTATCTGCAAAAGGACTGGGTTCTTTTAATTGGGCAAGGGATGGGGATATTGACAACGGGAATGATTGTTGCCCAAATAATTTATTATCGAAAAAAGAAGTAAGAGGGTTGGATTCTGTTGAGTATAATATTGGGATTTGGAGAAGTTCGAGATTTGCTCGAATTTGTGTGAAGCGTAGCGAAACATTAAAAGTATTTCTGGTGGTCGGATTTTATTTGCCAACAATTCAATTACTGAAGATAATTTTGGAGCAGGGGAGGTTCTGGAATAATCACGAAATAATTGCTCTTTATATTCTTTGATATATTCTATGCTGAAACCTGCTGTTTTCAGGTGGTTGGAGATTGTGTTTTTGGTGTGGAGATATCTTGAGATTTTTATTGGGGTGTGTTTTCTATCTGAATCTAATAATGGGTATGTGGTCATCTTGGTGTTGTTGTTATATTCTGAATTTATTGTGTTTGCTTCCCAGTCTTTTTTTCTTACTACTATGAAAATTCTTCCATTGGGTTTTAATACTCTGTGGAGTTCCTTTAATGTTTTATCCAGTTCTTGTTTTGTTAAATAATGGAGAATTAATCTGGCGTATATGAAGTCGAAGTATTTGTTGGTGTAGGGTATTGGTTTGGTGATATCTTCTATTTTTACATGGATTTGGTTGGATAATTTTAGTTGGTTGATGGTTTTTTTTGTTTTTTCGTATCCTTTTGTGTCTATTGTGGTTGCAATTATTTGTCTTTTTTTGTTTTGTAAAGCCATTTTTATTTCAGCAAATCCGCATGTGCTGATGCCGGGGGAAAAAATTGATAGGTCTGTGTTTTTGAGTAAACTGACTCCTCTTTTTTCTGAAGGGGATTGTTTTGCACTAGGGTTATTGGAATTGATATTTTGCATGGGGGTATAATGGTTGTTGGGGTTATAAATGTTTGGTGGGGGTTGGGGGAATTGAATATAACATCATGATTAAGAAAATTTAATTTCTCTCTACGAACGATAGTGAGTGAGAGTTGAGAAATTAATTTGGAAAAATCCTGTATGGATTTTCTCTTTAATTACTGTTCTGTGGGAGACTGTAAGTCGACCGACCAAAGGGACCGTTTGAAAACCTGCGTCAGAGGTGGTAGATGCGCGCAATCCTATCTGGGAGTTAAATTATAAAACATTATTTGTATCAAATATATCACAATCAACCAAATTATTGAGAGGTCTGAAATATTCCACCAAGTAAAAGTAGTTAAAAGTAAAAAAACTAAGTGGATATGTTTCATATCTTTATTAAATCCTAATATAATTGGAAGGGTTTTCATTTTTTCTTTCTTATCTTTTGTTATATCTCTAAGGTCTCCAGCAAAGTTTCTTAATGCAAGTAAGCCTCCTGCAAGAAAAGAGATAGGATTAAGAAATCCAATTATTCCTGATGTAAGAAAATAAGATTGAAGTCCTCTTAAAAAAGGACTATATGGACTAAAATTAGGCAAATTCTTTTTTGCATAAAAGAAACTGCAAATTAAAAATCCGATAACAAAAAAGGATTTGTAAAAAACTATTCCACTTAAAAACAAGAATGCCCATAAATATTTTGGGAAAGGCATTCTATATTTGTGTTTATGAGTATATTCTAAAAACAATAAAAAGCCGATATGCAAGAATATTACTCCTATAAGTTGGAAATTGTCGGCTTTTATTGCAATTATAAGGAGGATTAAGTCAATTAAAGAATATACCCTGATTTGACCAAGAAGATTTAATAAAGAATTTTTTGACCTCATTTTATCAAAAATAGTTGAGTATTTTATTAAGTTATCTATTGCGTGCGCCGTTGGGGGTGAAAAGCAGGTTCTCTGATTGCTTATAATATGTGAATATGTGAAGTCGGCGTGAGCCGATTTGGGAAAAATTTCAGCAGGAAATTTTTCCGTATATTCTTTGTGTGGTTCTCCGAATGGTAGGGGGTGAGGAATAGTTACAAGCGATTTTGCGAAGTGAGAAATCCCAAAGAATTTTTGAGAACGCTGTCTATTATGGTAAAGAATGGAACACCACAATAATTATTAACTTAAAAGCAATCAGAAATGTTAGTTTTAAAAAATAATTATTATTTTAATACATAAAATGAATACATTAAGAATTTGGGATACCACACTAAGAGATGGTGAACAATCACCAGGTTTTGCATTAAATACAGATCAGAAAGTAAGAGTTGCAAGACTATTAGAAGAAATAGGTGTGAGTTCTATTGAAGCAGGGTTTCCTGCAAATAAAGAGCATGATTATGATTCAGTTAAGGCGGTTGCAAAAATCATTGAAAAAGCAGAGGTTGTAGCATTTGCCAGAGCTAAAAAAGAAGATATTGAATTAGCTGCTAAATCTTTAGAATGTGCAAAATCTCCTGTTATTGCAATACTCGCTCCTGCATCAGATACAAAATTAGAGATTATTGATTGGACAAGACAACAAGGATTAGATTACGCAGTTAATGCAGTTCAACTTGCACGCCGGTATGTTGATCAAGTATGTATTGGCGTTGAGTTTGCATCAAAAGCAGATAAAGGATATCTTAGTACTTTGCTTCAATCTGTAGTTAATGCAGGTGCAACAAGAATTGTTATCTGTGATACAACTGGATTTATGTTGCCCGACCAATTTGGCAGCCTAGTAGATAATGTTATTAAAACAGTTCAAGGAGATTATATATTGGGTGTTCATTGTCATAATGATTGTGGGATGGGGGTTGCTAATGCTGTTGAGGCTATAAGAAAGGGAGCAAAAGAAGTTCATGTTACTGCATATGGTATTGGCGAGAGAACAGGAAATACTGCTTTAGAAACATTACTTCAAAATATTTATTATCATAAAGATATTTTGGGATGTACTGCAAACGTAAATTATAAAGCAATAGTGAAAAATATTAGAGAGATTGTAGATATATTTGGTATTCCTGTTTTACCAAATTCTCCTGTTATTGGTGAAAATGCGTTTGCAACAGGGGCAGGAATGCATATAAAAGGTCAAAATATTTATCATGAAATTGATCCAAATGATGTTTATGGAGTTCAATCCTGTGTTTTTTCTGGACCGCATTCAGGTTCAACTAAAGGAAAAGAACGTAAATTGAATCCGATGGATATTACAAAATGAATCATAGTTCCCATTCTATCTGTTGGTTCTCAAAATTGACCTGGATTAAATGAGTTTGCAAAACAACTAGGAGACAATGCAACACAGATGGATTGATGTCTTGTTCTGCGCCCTAAGCCGATGTGAGAGTGTAATGTGGTCGAGGAGCGAAGCGATGAAGAAGTAATTTTAGAGGTGTCCTATCTTATGAACGAAGTGGTATATTAAGACATATAAAAGAGGATTTTTGCGTTATTTTTAGATTAAGTTATAGATTATAATTTGGATTATCTCTTAACCATACATCTAAAGATATTGCTTTTTCCAATAGTTTTTGTTTTAGTTCAACATATGAATTGATTTTGTTAATATCTAAAACTTCCCTTTCTTCTAAGAATCGCCCTTCTGAATCATACAGCATTTCGATAATATATTTATCATCAAAAAGCCAGTAATCAATTGGTTTAAATTCTATTTGATTTACAATCTCATTGTAATTCTTTTCTGACATTAAATAAACCAATTCTCCTGCTTTTGCTAAAGGAATATAGCCTATTGTTATCTCAAATTTTAGATAATCTGAGAGTTTAGTTGGAACTACATGAAGTCTTATCGTCTTTTTACCTTCTTTTGAATATCTATGAACTCTTTCGAAATACCTTTTTATGTTCTTATTTTCCAGTATAGTTTCACCTTTAAGAAATTTCTGAAAGGAATCCCATTCCTCTTCAACTCTATAACACTCTAACAATTCAAGTCTGAAGTATTCTTTGTTAAATGATTCTAGGAGATTAGTTAATTTTGGAACATCTAATTTTTCCTCATTTGTGTCTTTTTCTATGAGTTTTTTTGTTTTCATAATATTTTTAATTGGTACTATATTTAAATCTTTTGTCAAATAAAAATATTTGTGTTTTTTCTGCAAGAAAAAATCGCTGAAGCGAAGTGGAGGCATAGTATGCTGTGGATTGATTACGTAAAGTATTTAACTGATAAAGACAAAATTATATTATGGCATTAAATATATCTGAAAAAATAATAACAAGAGCAACGGTTGCAATGGCACTTGTAGCAGGAATACAAGGAATGGTTGCATTTAAAGATTTCAGTAAGGATATTGATAGTTTTTTTGGAATCTTAGCACTCATCGTTCTAGGTATTTTTGTTGTACTTGCTTGTGTTTTGGCTTTTGGTGGGATTATGTCTCTAAGGAAAGTTAAGTAATCAATAGAGTAATATCGTATATCATAATTATTATGACTTAATTAATAATACCTGCCAATACAGAGTATTATCATAACTTTTTTCTGTTCCTTACGCTTACGACATTTTTCTGCTTCATTTATTTTAATTCTCTTTAAGAATATTTATTTTTCAGAAATTATTTTATCATTATAATAAAGTTCTATTTTAATGATTTTTGCATTTGTGAATGTCACTGTTTTAACATTACTCTTAGGAGATACAATCATTCCTGTGCTTTCTACCTCTTTTTGTGCAATTTCATCAAAGTACACCTTAATTCTATCTTTATCTGGCGGAAATCTAAACAATTCAAATTCTTTAGTTTCGCCAAGAGCCGGAGTCCATTCAAATCCTTCAGTAAAAACTAAATTCCAGAAGTGTTTTGCATCCATGCCCAAACCTAATTTTGAGTAAATTTCCTTATATTTTTCATCTGGCTCATCGATAGTTAATGACTTATTATTATCCTCAAAATTTTTAACTACAAAAATAACCAGTATTAATATGAACAATATAAACAAACTTTGCTTAATGAATCGTTTTTTCATAGGAGAATATTGGCGTACTTTGGATTCTGATTCATGGTGTGTTTTGGGTTCTTGAGGCTCTTTGGGTTTTGAAAACCTAACACCATATTCTAATAGACCTTCTTGAATTATTTTATTTGTATGTGTTAATTGGTCTGGATATATCCATATGCACTTAATATTATTGAGCTCATAAACTCGCCTTTTCTCTTTGTAACGTTGTTTATGCTCATTATTGGTGTTCCAATTGCCTAAAAATTCTATGTAAATATCTTCTTCAGGTAAATAAAAATCGGCATCTCTAAATTTTTTAGTATCTCCCTTGAGATTAAAAATTCTCTTTTCCTGTATAAAATTAAGTTTGAGGTGTTTTAGTTCTGATTTTACTGCTCTTTCTCCAGGAGTTTCATCATGAGTATTCATATTGATTTAATTCTTTAATAGCTATTTACACCCACTTATACTTTAAAATGTTTTTGATAAAACAATACATTTCTGTAATTTATTTATCTATTAAAATTATCGAATACAATTCTGGTTTTTTCTAATAAGTAATACCTACCAATACAGCATATTATTCTAACCACTCCTGTTCCTTACGCTTACGACATTTTTCTGCATCCTTGCAAAATTTGCGTGCAGAAAAATACCATGAAAATCGCTGGGCTTACGCTAAATACCGCGCTTTTCAAGGTTAAAAAGGGCTCACGGCGGAATTCATAAAATCCAGGGTTACGATGAATTCCTTTGTTCGCTCCTTTTTAATGCACGGGAAGGGATTTGAACCCTCGAACTCCTACGAGACTAGGTCCTTAGCCTAGCACCTTTGACCACTCGGCAACCCATGCGCCTTATACGAACCTGAAGGGATTTGAACCCTCGACCTTTCACTTAGGAGGCGAACGCTCTATCCGCTGAGCTACAGATCCTTTTTAGTGCAGAAGCACCACACAAAAGACAACAACCGCGCCCGGAACAATCGGTGCCCTACCTCAGCCCTGTATCTTATAGGCATGGTTATATCAACTTATGGCTGCTCCTTCACGGTCTGACCAGGTTCGCAGATAAAACCACCATACAAGGCAGGGATTCATCGTTCAAACACCAATGAATGAACACGGTGCGCCTCTCGTGTGGTTTTCGGTTCTCTATAGACTTAAGCTAAGAGGTACGCCTAACACCTCAACCTATCCTGCAATAACATTTGTTTTATTTTTTTTTAAATGTTGTGTTTCATCAGGTAAAAACAAGCAATTGGAACAACCCCCTTATCCCTGGTGCCAGCCCAAGCAAAATTATTATCATCTTCAAAAAATTCTTCTGCTGTTTTGTTATATCTTCTTTGTCTATGACATATAGCGCAAAGCCGACGACGATTAGTTTTAAGGGGAACATTATCCATGCCCCGGAATTGTTTAGTGTAAGACCAATGGTTTCCATGCTGTCTATCAAAACCCGTGCAAGGACATGCTTTTCTGTAAAACTAAAGAATGTCATTGCAATGAAAGTGGATGTTGAGTCTGTCAGATGCGCCAAAAGCGTTGCTATGTTTAATTTGGAGAAAAAGCTGTGCCGGGTGATTAATCTTAATATCCACAATATTGCTATAAAAAAACTCAAAACTCCGAGCCATACAAAAAATATCGGTGTATTTTCAAAGAAAAAGATGATTTTTGAAAAGAAAAATAAAGCAAGGACTAGCCCGGATGCAAACCATGATTTCCAGTAGGGGATTTTGGTTTTGGTTTCGATATAGTGTGATAAAATCAATGCAGGGAAACAGATGCTAAATATTACTGCGTATATTATTGGAGTTATGAGCAAAATTGTTGTGTATACATCCAGGTCTTTGAGGACTCTCAATATTGTCCCCAGAAGAATCCACGGGAGCAGGGCAAAAATAAATTTATTGTCTATTGCCTGTTTTTGCTTTTGAAAATAGTTCATGAGAACGAAAACGCCTGAAACAAATACAATAGCCCATAGGGTGGTATTGACCAGATTGTAGCCTGTGTCGTATAGGATTGGATCAATAATATATTTGTTCAAAAAAGCAGTAATTTCAGGTATCATAATATTCTTTTACTGGTGCTTTTATATAACGTAAGTTCCGGATTACTAAGTTTTATAAAAACAATAATTCGTAATATAAAGTAATATGAAAATCGGAGTTCCAAAAGAAATAAAAAATAATGAAAACAGGGTTGCCATTACGCCAGCCGGTGTTAAGGAATTAAAACTTAACGGACACCAGGTTTTGGTAGAAGAAAACGCAGGGGTCGGAAGTGCATTCAGCAATGAAGACTACACAGAAGCAGGGGCAAGAATAGTGCCGGTGAACGATGTGTGGGATTGCGAAATTGTAGTTAAAATAAAAGAACCTCTTGAACCGGAATACGGTCGCATAAAAGACCAGCTTATATTTACATACCTGCATCTGGCTTCAGCTCCGAAGGAATTAACTGAAGTCATGCTCAAGAGCAATTGCATAGGGATTGCATATGAAACTGTTGAAAAAGGCAAGGTATTGCCTCTTTTGGTGCCAATGAGTAATATTGCAGGGCGTATCGCAATACAGATAGGTGCGCAATATCTTGCAAAAACCAATGGCGGACGCGGAGTCCTGATAGATGGTATTGCTGGTGTTGAATCAGGAAATGTATTGATAATCGGCGGCGGAGTTGTTGGCGGCAATGCTGCAAAAATAGCGGTAGGCCGGGGAGCAAATGTAGTTGTAGTTGATATTGATGTAGAAAGGCTGAATTACCTGGAAGAAATGCTGAATGGAAAAATAACTACACTTTACTCTGATTCATACAATATTGCTGAGAAAATCCGGTGGGCTGATCTTGTGGTTGGCGCTGTTTTAATACCTGGCGCCAAGGCACCGACTTTAGTGACCAAAGAAATGATTTCAACCATGAAAAAAGGTTCAGTTGTCGTGGATGTCGCAATAGACCAGGGTGGTTGTATTGAAACTTCCAAAGTTACAAGCCATGACAATCCAGTGTATCCTGTTGATGGCGTAATGCATTATGGCGTGCCCAACATGCCTGCTGCGTATCCGCGCACGTCAACTATAGGAATCACTAATGCAACACTGCCTTATCTTCTCAGACTTGCAAACAAGGGATTTGAATCTGCAATGAAAGAAGACTGTGGATTTGCTAAAGGGATTAATATATACCGCGGGAAACTTACTTACAAAGCAGTTGCAGATGCATTGGGTCTGGAATACACCCAATTGCACCAGAGTTAGCAGAATATACACACCGAATATACAATAATATCTATTAAACAAGATGAAAACACAAAATATATTATATTGAAGTCGTATATATATTATAATTATGGGGACTGTATATTTCAAACTCGAATATTTCAGAATCATCCATTATTTTTATTTTTTTCTTTCGGTTCTTGATGTCATCATAGCATTTGTCGGATGGGGGAATTTTAGGAAAATCAGTATTGCAGTGTCTGTAATCGGTCTGGTCAATCTGTATTTTTCATATATTTCTGAATTAAAAATACGGGAGCTTTTTGTTGGAAGCAAAACATACTGGGTTCTATCGCACCTGTTGATTGTCATTCTGACTGTTGCTTATTATTTTATATCGATTAGTAAAATCCCCTTTCCTGTATTTTTACAGACTATGTTCCTGCTTACATGTTATGTTAGTATATTCAGTTCATTGATTCTTATTTTTATCAGATTTGACTTCACAAGGAAGATGCTTTTATTCTTTAGCCTTTCAAAACAACACCTGGGGGTGGAAAAAATTATTGTTTTGGAAGAAGAGAAAACTCCTTTGTTTAGGGAAATATTTGCTGCGGTTGATATGGATGTCCTTAAGTCATATGTGATTGGAACGTCTGATAAGATAGACAACTTGCTGGATGAAATAGAAGATGCTAAAACCACGGGCAATTGCCTGTGGAAAATTAAATTCCTGTTCATCTATCTCTATGAAAGAAAATTAGAGAATAGTGGAATTTCTTCTGAAAAGGAAAGAATCGCAAACACTATTGCGTATATTAAAAAACAACTCAATTAATGATTTTCTAAAGGATATGGGTAATTGCCGCTTATGCACCCCATACAAAGTTCATCTGTTCCTATTGACTTTTTTAAATCATCGATAGAGGAATATATCAATTCATCAGCGCCCAGTTCTTTTCTTATTTCATCAACCGATTTGTCGTGAGCGACCAATTCTTCTTTTGTGGCTATGTTTATGCCGTATTTGCATGTTGAAATTATTTTAGGGCATGCTGAAACGATAATTATTTTTTTGGCACCTCTTTTTTTTAGTAATTTTAACATCTGTTTCATTGTTGCCCCGCGGACTATGCTGTCGTCTACTAAAAATACTGTTTTACCTCTGATTTCGGAGGAAACATTTAATTTTAATTTTATGTTTTTGGCTCTCAGTTTATCTGTGTGCATTATGAATGTTCTTGCTATGTACCTATTCTTTATGATATAATCGCGATATTTCATGCCTGTCTCTTCAGCAAAAGCGATTGCTGAGGTTCTCCCGCTGTCAGGGACAGGAACCACTATGCTGTCCTTGTCAATCAAATTTTTTTCCATCGCTGTTTTTGCCAGACATATCCCTAAGTTTTCTCTTGCCTTGTATACGCTCATTTCTTCAATATTGCTGTCCGGACGTGCAAAATAAACCCATTCAAACATGCAATGCGCTTTCTTTGGTTTTTCTTTTATGATTTTTCTTTCAACATTTAACTTGTGGTCTATGAATATTGCTTCTCCCGGCTGGACATCGCAAAGTTTCTTGTAGTCCAGCGCATCCAAAGCAGCACTTTCAGATGCAAAAAGATAAGATTTGTCCGGCGATTGTTTTGAGCCCAGCACAAGCGGTCTTATTCCATATGGGTCTCTTAATGCAAGCAAACCTTTGTTTTGGACAAGACACACAATTGAATAGGCTCCTTTGAGTTTATTCATCAAAAATTTTGCGCTTTCGAAAATATCTTTTGATTTCAAATATTCGTATGCAAATAGTTTTGCTATTAATTCGATATCGCAATCTGTCTGAAGGCAGATTTTTTTTTCTCTTAAAAATTCTTTGAGTTGATTGTAATTTTGCGTATCTCCGTTGCTTGCAACAGCAATGGATACAGGATAATTGATAAAAAAAGGATGCGCGTTTTCTATTCTTGATGAACCTGCTGTACTGTACCGGGTATGTCCTATGCCGATGTTTCCATGCAAGTGCTCAAGATTCTTTTTTGAAAATTCAAATACGAGACCTTTTTTCTTTTTTACATACATCAGGTCATCGCTATCTATAGTTGCTATGCCTGCAGCATCCTGTCCCCTGTGCTGAAGACAAACGAGAGCGTTGTAGATATCATAAGATACTTTTGCGTCTTCTTTTTCTGATACTATACCGACAATACTGCACATTTTATCCTCTGTTAATATTAATTACTTGATTAAGAAAATAAATCATTATATATCTTTCTTTTGCCAAAATAATTGCAGTTTAAAAATGAATCGTCCTTAAAAGATAAAAAAAGGCAGACTTATCCTATGCAGAACTAATTATCGACAAAAACAATGCTATTATTCCTGGAGAATATTACAAAATATATAGTTAAATTTAAATAGATTAAATGCGTAAATACTTATGCAAAACAATAATGAGGAATTATTTGAAGATACAAACCAAAACTGGTTTTATGTTTTGATGGTAGCTTTTATAATATTTGCTTTTGGATATAAAATAGCCAGGGATTCCACTTTTTTTGATTTAAGCATCTTTTTAATAATTGTTCCTATCATGGTTGCAATGTTCTTCCTCATGATGATTTTCTATCATTTTATGAGAAGACATGGTCATTAACTAAACCTAGTTTGGAGAGTCTGTCATCTGAAGACAATTATTTATCTATGGTTTGTTTATTGCTAAGCATGATTCTTTCAATACCTTTAAAATATTTTTGTAAATAAAAAGATATGGGTACACCAATCATTGTACAAAGAAGAGGTAAAGGATCTCTTACTTACAAGGCAAGAAGTCATGCTTTTCTTACTGACTTAAAATATCCTTCTCTTACTGAAGCTAAGGGTGTTGTAGAAGATATTGTAACTGACCGGGCAAGAGGTGCTCCTCTACTGGTTGTCCAATTTAACGATGAAAAACACTATGTGCTTGCAGGGGAAGGAATAAGCACAAAGAATACTATTGTCATCGGGCAAAAATACAATAAAAAAGAAAAACCTTCTTCGGGTACAATCCTACCTTTGAGTGAAATACCAGAGGGTATGCCTGTTTTTAACATTGAAGTACAGCCAAATGACGGCGGAAAATTAATAAGAAGTTGCGGTAATTTTGGTTTGATTGTGTCCAGAGATAAGGATAAAATAATTGTGAAGATGCCTTCAAAAAAACAAAAAGCATTTAATCCAAAATGCAGAGCAATGATTGGCGTTGTTGCGGGCGGAAAGAGAACATCCAAACCACTTGTAAAGGCAGGAAATAAATTCCATAAAATGAAATCCAAAAGCAAGAAATACCCAAGAATATCTCCTACGAACATGAATGCACGAGACCATAAATATGGCGGACAAAACTTTGGAAAGCAAAAGACAGTCAGCAGACATGCACCACCAGGAAGGAAAATAGGTTCTATTGCAGCAAGAAGAACAGGGAAGAAAAGATAAGTACTGTTCGTGGCATTTAGAGGGTATAGATATATAAAAGTTTCTTCTAAAATCATTTATGGTACTTAATAGATTGACATCAAAATACATTTCTAAAAAAATATTAGAAGATGGTCGCTTAGATAACAGAAAACTGGATGAATACAGGGTTTTAGATATTAAAAAAAATGAAATCAGCAATGCTCTTGGTTCATGCAGGTTAAAATTAGGAAATACAGAAGTTGTATGCGGAATAAAAGCAGATTTAGCAACACCTTACTCCGACAGTCCTAATGAAGGAGTTATTGTAACTTCAGTAGAATATATGCCTCTTGCCGCAAAAGAAATAGAAGGCGGTCGACCCGATGAGACTATGGTTGAAACAAGCAGGGTTGTTGACAGAGGAATAAGAGAATCCCATTGCATCGACATGAAAAAATTATGTGTAACTGAGGGAGAGGAAGTTTGGAGGGTCTGTATTGACTGCTATGTAATGGGTCACGACGGTAATTTGATTGACGCATGCGCTCTTGCTTCTGCATTGGCACTTACCTGGTCTACAATGCCAAAAAAAGATGAAAAAGAAAAGGACAAGCCGTTTCCGATTAATGATTTTCCTATTGCGATAACAGCAAGAAAATACAAGACAAAAATCGTTCTTGATACTACTAAAGATGAAGAAAAATGTTTTGAAAGCAGACTTACAACAACATTCACAAAAGACGGCAATATCTGCGCTATGCAGAAAGGCGAATGCGGTGGGTTCAGCGTAGATGAGTTTAATACTATATTGGATTTGTCCTCGAAGAAGCAAAAAGAATTGAGAAAAAAGGCAGGGGTTTAAATTCTTGCCGGACTAAGCCACTTTTTTAATCTTTCTTATTGTTATTAAAATTGCGGCTTTGCATGGTTCTTCTTTATTTTCAGGTATTTGTTTAATTATTTGATACCATTTTCCTGATGTAAAATATTCAACAGTTCCTTTTAATTCGTAGCCGACACAATTTTCTTTCCAGTTTTTGTTCCATACTGCTAAAGCAACATTTGGGTTTTTTTGAATGTTTTTTGTTGTTTCTGCCATGTAATTGTTTGTAGCAAGAATCTGGTTTTTACTTACTACTTTTACAAAACCAACAGCAATGCAATGCGGATTTCCCTCTTTGTCTGTAGTTGCCAATGCCAAAGCGTTTTGTTCGATTAATTTTTTTAATTCTTTATTTAGTTCTTCCATTTTTATCATTCTTTTAATTTATATGTCCTTGAAATATTATCTGCGTATGCTAATTCAAACCCATCTATTTGTTGTTGCTCTATTGCTTTGCCGGCAATTGTTGAGAAGAGTGGCTCTGGTTCCTTGTCAAGAGCAATGTAAAATGCTCCTGATTTGCTCTCATCATCAATATGAACATAAAGATGAGTTGCATTGTATTTTTTCATTATTTTAATTGCCTCATCGGGGTCGAAGGAAAGTAAAAACTCTGCAATATCCACAATAAATGTATGTGGAACGCAGCCGGGACAGTCTATCTCTTCTGTTGATTTGCCAAGATGCTTTGCGACTGTTGTAAGTAAAATCTCCTTTGACGGTGAATCAGCAACTGGCTCGCGCTGTGCATATGCGCGAATGACATGACCGTAATCCCACCATGCCATTATGATTGCATCTTCGGGTGTATTTGCATTTAGCCAGTCAAGAGAAGGACGCATATTGTCCGGCAAAATCTGGTCGGGGTCTATAACTTCTCCGTCCTTTACATACTGGATTTTTCTCGTCTCGAATGTCTTGTTGTTGTGAGTTATTCTTGTGACATTGAGCGTCAGGTTGTATTTTCCTCCTATATTCTCTGTTTCATGGGTCTGCAATGGTTTGTTATTTTCTGTTCTCTGTTCTTTGTTTTCTTCCTGAATGTTTGTTATTGTTGGTTCTTTTGAATCAACACAACCGCTTGTAAGAATAAGTCCAAGTATTAGAATAAGAGAAAAAAAGTAAAAAGAATATGATTTCATTGGAATTTAAAAAAGAAAAAAGAAGAAATCATTTCCAAAGCCATCCAAGAAGACCCTTGCTTTTCTTTTCTTTTTGTGCTAAATCTCCTAATCTTTCCTGTTCCTGCTCCATGTTCTGGATTTGCTCCTGCATCATTGTTTTTATTTCTTCATCGCATTCGCATTCTTCTTTTAGTTGTTTTAATTCCTGGATTTTCAGGCGATTCTGGTTGATTTGACCTTCAAGCTCTTCTGCTGTTTTTGAATCTCCGCCTGCAAATAATCTTGCTATTGTGCTTCTCGTCTGTATTTTCTCCTCTGCTTTTATTGTTGCCTGAACAGAATTGTTAAATTCGCGTGCTATTGCAGATATCTGTGGTCCCATTTTTCCGGTAAAGTTCTCCATAGCCAATAAAGCGTGGACCGATTCCCTTACTCTGTTCTGGTTCTTGTAAACATTTTGTTCTTTATTGCCCATGTTCTGGAGTTCCTGATCCATTTTTTCTTTTTGTTCCTGGATTCTTTCTTTCAATTGGTTTGTATTTTGGACTTTTTGCTGAGTTGCTATTATATTTCCTTTTCCTTCCTGTCCGGTATCATTTTGGGCACCTTTTACAGAGTCATTCCCGGGATTTGTTTGTTTTCCTGTTGCCGACACATTATCTGTGTTGTTTCCTCTTTCTTCATCCGTCTGGTTTGATTGTGGGTTTTCCGCTCCTGTTTCGGATTCATTTGTTCCCTGTGGTCCTGCTGCAGACACAAAAGCACTTAATATAAGCAAAGTGCAAACTAAAATAACTATTTTATTCATATTTATCACGCATTTATATTGTTATGTCACTTTACATATATAAAAGTTTCGGTTTTATATTGAAATTTCTATATAATTGATATTATAAACGGCACAAGCAAATTTTTTAACGAAAAACAATAAAAGAGTCTTATGCTAATTACTACTTTTAATGTCGTAAATAAAGTTCCTGATGTAAAATACACTTTATTTAGATACGAAAAAATTTTCATGTTGCAATAAAAGAGTCTTATGAAATTTACTTCTTTTAATGTTGTGTCTAAATTTGTACGCAATATACATTTTATACCCAATATCTAAAGTTCCTTGCGAAATTATATACTTATATACACAATAAGAAAAATTATTGACTCTCCAGTCATACCGGAAAATACAGGCACGATTAAATTATCATCCAATCTTCCGCTTATGGTCTCAACTATTGTCGCAACAGTTGCCATTGCTATCAAAATGACCCACCATGTAGGAGAAATAGCCCCAACAAACAGCCAAAGATAAATCATTCCTGCAAGCATATCGGCAACAAATTCTGCGAAGACGCCCTCTGTTGCCTTGTTTTTTAACCCGGGGATAAAATGCTTTCCATATGCCCTGCCGAAAATCGCGGCAGAGGCATCGCCAAAAACAGCCATAAGTATCGACATTATTGCGACTTCCTTTGAAAAAACAGAAATCACAAGAATCGCTCCAATTTCAAAGTACACGTGCCCGGCAAGTGTCTTTCTTTCTTTTTTCCTGTATGTTGCATCAAAAAACGGTATTTTTACGCCGTGCTCTATTCTCAAATATTCTGCTTCCAGTGCTATGACTAATGCAATCATAAGAACGATAAGGGTGATTTGCTTGCCAAAAAATTCATATAAAAGCACAATGAACAAGGCATTCATGTGGATTAATTTCCTCATCAATTCTGTGGCAAATGAATATTTTTTTATTTTGGATGAGTTCATACTATCTATTGCCCTGCAAAGATTAAATAGTTTTTTGCATTTGCATAATTCAAAAGATTATTAAATCATTCTTCTTTTTTTATGCATGGGTGATGGAGAAAAAGAACTGGATTACTTGTTTGCGCTAAAAGCACTGGACGAGATATCCTTTGGTGTCGGGAAAAAACTGTTGATAGATTTCCTAAAGGGTGATGAAACCAACAAATCAATCGCCCGGAACTCTTTGGCGTCAAAGAAAAATTTTGGAATCCTTGCTTATGATGATGATGAACTCAACGCGATGATAGACAATCTTATTCTAAATGACCTTATTAGACTAACTTCTGTTAACGGCAAGAAGTTCTGGAAAGTGTTGGAATTGACTGAAAAAGGAGAAAAAGAAATCGACAACCCTTCTTTGTATAAAAAAAAGCTGTCGTTTAATTTTAAGGAAACCCAGACGCAAATAACACAAAAGGAGAAGGAATTATTTGAAAAATACAGTGATTTTCTCGGGCAGTTTAATGATGAGCAGAAAAAGGCAATCTTAAGTTCCAATAAGCATATTTTGTGCCTTGCTGGGGCGGGTTCGGGAAAAACTACTGTGCTTACAAAGAGGATTGAATTTTTGGTAAAGTACTGCTCTGTCGACCCGAAAAAGATACTGGCAATTACATTTACCAGGAAAGCGCGGGCTGAAATGATGAGACGGCTGGAGCAGTTAAGTGAAGTTAATATTGAAACATTCAATTCATTTTGCGAGAAGATTTTGAGACAGCATAATAATTTAATATATAACAAGCCGGTCCGGGTCATTAATTACAGGGACAAGATTGTGATGGTCAACAAGGCGCTTTCCAGTTTGAATATAGCACCTGAAAATGCAATAACTATTTATTTCAGTCCTGCCCAAAGAGGAGGAAAAACTGTTGAGCAGTTATTCAATATATTTATGAATGACTGCTTTTTTATCCGGGATTATTATAAGTTCAAGAACAAACTCCTGCGGAACTTGTCTTTTGAAACTGCTGACAAAGACCATAAAAAAAGCGCAGATTTGGTATTCGGAGTGTGCAATTATATCGAGGCTTATATGAAAAAATATGGTCTGCGTGATTTTGCAGACCAGTTGGTTGATGCGATAAAACTGTTTGAAAAGCATAATGAACTGATACCTAAATTTGAGCATGTGCTTATAGACGAATACCAGGATGTCAATTCTACGCAGATTAAACTTGTTGATATTCTTGATTCTCCTAATTTGTTTTGCGTGGGGGATCCAAGGCAATCTATATATGGATGGAGAGGGTCAGATATAAGATATATACTTAATTTCGAGGACAAATATCCTGACTGCGACATAATCACACTGACGAAAAATTACAGGTCTACAGAGCATATTGTGGAGTTGATAAATAAGTCTATTAGGAATATGGGACTGGCAGATTTACATTCTACAATTGAGGGAGAGAAAAATATCAATCTTCTGAAATTTGGGTCGGAAGATGCCGAGTTTGAATTCGTGCTCCAAAAAATACTTGCCTCAGAACTTCCGAAAAAAGAAATATTTGTGCTGGCACGAGTCAACAGGCAGTTGACTGAAATGTCGCAGAGAATGAAACTTGCCGGGATAAAGCATGTTGTGAGAAGCGATGAAATGAAAAGGAGTAGTAAAGCAAGAACAGAAGAGGTAACTCTTGCGACCATCCATGCGATTAAGGGGATGGAAGCTAAAATGGTTTTTGTTGTCGGGTGTAATGCTCTTAATTTTCCATGCAAAGGCAGTGAACATCCTGTTGTGGATATGGTGAAGGTCGAGGAATATGATAAGGAAGAGGAGGAGAGGCGGCTTTTTTATGTTGCTATGAGCAGGGCAAAAAATAGTTTGTACCTGACATATCCAAGCAAAAAACCCACTTATTTCATAACGAAAAGCATGCTTGAAATAATGGACGGAAAACAAGAGAAAATGTCTCCGAAATCAAAAAAGAAGCTTATTGATGTCGACATGTCTAAATTATCGGGGGATTTGGTGACCAGATTAAAGAAGTGGAGAGGGTCTCTTGCAAGGGATATGGAACTTCCTGCTTATTGCATACTGCATGACAGGACTCTGCTTGAAATAGCGCAGAAAATACCGAAGAGTTCTGCTGAACTGGGAGAGATACATGGTCTTGGACCTGCAAAGATTGAGAAGTACGGGGCGGATATTTTGCAGGTTGTCAAGGGTTGATTTGACATTACTGACCGATTTATTGGTTTTTTCAATATTCCTAATTAATCCAGTTTAGCCAATGCTGATTGAGCAGCTGTTATCAATGGATAAACTGTTGGTGCTGTAGTCAAAAGCGGATGTGTGGAAAATTGCATAGTCTGGAAATCGTAAACAGTAAGTTCATTTTGAATTGCCAATGCAAGGATGTTTATCATTTCACTTATGCTTTCCGGACCGGATATCTGGGCTCCCAGCAAGGCTTTGGATGTTTTAGAGAAAATAAGCTTGACCTTGATGCTGCCTGTATTTGGCAATGTTCCAGGGTGGTGATTCGGGCATTGGCTTGTACCGAGGAGGATGTCAAAACCTTCTTTTTTAGCCCTGTTTTCTGTAATTCCTGTTCCTCCTAAAACCAAACCATCAATACATGTTGAAAATGAGGAGAGAGTTCCTTTAGTTTCTCTTAAATCATTTAATTGATATAGATTAGCGGCAACTATTCTTGCTTTAGTTGTTGCTGTGGAAGCCAGCATTATTGGAATATGTTTGCCTGTGAAAAAGTCTCTTGTTTCTGCACAATCGCCTATTGCAAAAATATCAGGGACATTTGTTCTCATGTATTCGTCTACCCTGATTCCGTTATAATCGCCCAGTTTAATTCCCGGCTCTTTTGTCAAATCAATGTTGGGTCTTGCTCCTATGGCTAAAATTACTATGTCTGCCGGAATTGTTTTTCCGTTGTCTAATTTTACATATTCTACTCTATTCTTTCCTGTGATTTGGTTTACTGAACAGTTGGTATATAGTTTAACTCCTTTTTGTTTTAGTTTTTCTTCTGCCTCGACAGCAAATTCTTTATCTAAAGTTGTTATCAGGCAATTGTCTAATTTTTCAACGAGACTTATATTTAATCCGTTTATATTAATTAATTCTTCTGCTATTTCTACGCCAATAAAACCGCCGCCGAGAATTACGATATTCTTTGATTTTAATACTTCCTGGCGTAATTTTTTCAAATATTCTAAATCCTTTTCAACTCTCCAAACTCCTTTTTTATCGATTCCGTCAATGGGGATTGTGATTGGTTTTGAGCCAACTGCCAAAATTAGTTTATCGTAACTTATGTTTTTACCGCTTTTAAGATCGACTGTTTTAGCGGTTTTATCAATTTTTACTGCTTTATCAATGAGTATATCAATTTTATTTGCTTCTAAACCATTGTCCGGCATTATGTTTTTTTCAGCAGAATCCAGGCGATTGAAGATATATGGAATGCCGCAGGGAATTACTGCTTTTTCTGTTTCTCTAACCAATGCAATTTTTTTAGAAGGATTGTTCTTTCTTGCGGTAACTGCAGCAACTACTCCTGCCGGACCGCCACCAATTATTAAAATATCTGTTTTTGCCATGACATGATTGCAAGTTGAATTATTTAAATATTTCTAATGGATTTTCTCTTTATAGCAAAACACATAATATATTTAATAGCATTTATGTATTTTGCTAGTATATTCGACCGCAAAGAGCGGGTGAATATATTCGAAGACGCAATTAGCATAACGGGTAATATAATTGCGTTTGAGATTATATCGCGCCACATTACTTGCATTACTTTTGTGTCGTGATATAAAGTAAGAAATTCTGTCTTATTATTTTTTTGATTATATGTATAGTGTGAACTTTATTCTGCTATCTCACAACACAAAAGCAATACGGGTATGTGGAGTGAGACTATCCAGAAAACTCCGGCGATTATCGCTGATTCCATGAAAAGATATTTAAAGTAATTATCTATATTAACTATATTGAACTCAGATAAAGAGTCACTTCTTTTGGAATTTAATTAAAAAGGTAAAAACTATGATAGAGACGATATTGATAGAAAGGATGATATACATTTTCTTTATGTGTGCAGGTATGCGTTGCATAAGAACAGTACAGGAAATAACCCGGATACAGGGTCAAAAAAAAGCAACTTCTGTACTGATTGCTTTAGATACGACATTATTCTTATTTGTATTCCGGGATGTTCTGGTTGGTGAACCCAATATGATTATTTTTCTGACAATAGCAGCAGGTTATATTGCGGGATACTACATTGGCAGTTATATTGAAGAGAAGATGGCACTTGGAAAAGTCGAGGTTTCAATCAAGATAGGAAAAGAACACTCTCATAAACTGGCTCGTGTCCTGCGTGAGAATGGTTTTATATTTATCCAGTCAAAAAGATATTACTCTCATAAAGGCAAACTCAGGAAAATGCATGAAGGGATAATATACAGGAAAGAGCTTCCAAAACTAAAGAAGATAACCGAAGAGTTTAATATTGTCGGAGTTGTAAGCGATATAAAATCAACATTTGGAAAAGAGATTTTTAGCACAAAGGAATATCTTAAAATTAATAAGGAGATTTAAGGGATAAAATATTCTCTGATTATAAAGTAATCTATGCATATTCTGCGGGCTGCACATTCCTCTTCTACAATGCTTTATGTTTGTGCAGGAAAAGTAAGGATATCACTCCAAAAATCAAAAAAATAGTTCCTGATGTTAACAATGCTGTCTGCAATGAATAGATGTCTGCCACCCATCCCATGAATGGACCGATTATTGCAAATATCAATCTGCCGACTAAATTCTTAATGGACAGAACAGTTGCTCTCATATCAGATGAGATTAATTTGTTTACATAATCTTTCAATACAGGGCTGCTTATCCCTCTTACAAAATAAGATAAGAAAATGAAAATGATTGACCATAAGGATTGAAATAATCCTAATAAAATGTATCCTGCGAAGGAAATGAATATCAAAGAGATCAGGGATTTTTTTCTGCCGACTATGCTTTCGAATTTATGCGCGTATAGAGAAAATATGCCGACGGAAAAGTTGAGTATTCCCCATACTATCCCGAAGTATGCAAGAGGCAAATTGACGAGCAGGAAATATGGCTGAATAAACCAGACCATAGTCAATGTTGATGCCACGGTAAATCCTGCATAAAAAATCAGGCATTTGACTTCCTTGTGGTCGTTTAAGGAGTATTTGACAATCTTCATGATTTCTTTTAAACTTCCTTCTTTATTTTTGTATTTGTGCCTTTTTGGTTCAACCAAAGATAAGGCTATAGGAATGGTCAGAAACATCAATGCGGTTTCTACAAAAAAGGGTGTCCTTAAATTGATTAAGGCAAGGAAACCTCCGATTATGCTTGCTATACCTTCAGAGAAATTCCCTGCCGAGAGCATTCTTCCTTCAATTTTTTTGTATTCTTTTTCTTTTTTTAACTGTAGTAGAGTATCGTAAATAATTGCTGAATCAGTACCGGATATGAAACTGGTTCCCAGTCCTAAAAGTAATTCAGCGATAAGGAATCCCATAAATCCATAAGAAAATGAATATGTCAGGAGACCGAGAAATCCAAAAATGCAACCAAGAACTATTGTTGTTTTTCTGCCGACTACATCAGAGAAATAACCTGAAGGGATTTCAAATAATACTACTCCTATTGAAAATAATGATTGCAATAAAAGAATTTCTTTCATTGATAAACCGTTTTCCTGGAAGAATAATACTATGGTGGGCATTATCAGCAGGAACCAACGTAATGTTTTTATTATGTATAATTTCCAGATGTTTGAGGAGAGGTTGTTGTTTGTCATTATTATTTAATTGGGAGAAAAGTTAATATAAAATTATCGGAATGGTTGAGCAGGACACAAAGAAGAAATTAAATGTACTTTAGTGTATCTGACCCAATATCCCCATTAGATTAAAATAACTTTTATTTTTCCCCTGTAATTAAAATCTTATAAAAATAACCCTACATATATTATCCATGAACAATGATTATTCGCAAATTCTAAACACTCTCTCTGAATCAGAGAGAAAACTTTTCCCTTACTTGAAAAAGACCCTTGACTTAGAGAAACTTATAGAACTCTCGGGCATGGAAAAAGTTGAGGTAATGCGCGCCCTTATGTGGCTTTCAAACAAGGAAATAGTCGAGACAAAAATATCTTCCTTCAATGCTGTTGTGCTTGATGTTTTCGGGGAGCAGTACAGGAAGGAGGGATTCCCTGAAAAAAAGATACTGGTATTTCTGTCAAAAAGCAATAAAGCAGATACTAAAGAACTTTCAGAAAAACTGAAATTAAGCCAAGGGGAGGTATCCTCGACTATCGGGATATTGAGGAGAAGCAATGCTGTGAATATAGAGAAAAAAGACAACAAGCTGTATTTAACTATCACAGAGGAAGGGGAAAACATCGCGGGAAAAAAGACAGATGAGGAAAAGTTCCTTGAGAAAAAATTTCCGTTGAAGGCGGAGTCTCTGACAAGTGGCGAGAAAAAAATAGTGGATGAACTCAAGCTCAGGAAGAGTTTTATTAAAGTACAGACAATCAGGCATACGGATATTAAACTTACAGAAACAGGGGGAAAAATTATAAATGTTGATTATGATTTTGGAAATACTGTAGATACGCTCTCCTCTTCCATGCTAAAGGATGGAAGCTGGAAGAACAAAAAATTCAGGGAATATGACATCTCTTCTCCTGTGCCGAAAATACAGAGAGGGAGGAGGCATCCTGTGAAGGAGGCATGTAATTTAATACGGGATGTATTTCTTGAGATGGGATTCCAGGAGATGTCGGGTCCCTGGGTCGAGACGGCATTCTGGTGCATGGATTCTATGTGGATTCCGCAGGACCATCCTGCTCGCGATGTCCAGGACACTTTTTATATCGGTAAAAAAGGAGATTTGCCGGATAAAAAACTTGTAAAAAAAGTAAAAGAAGCGCATGAAAATGGCGGAGATACCGGCTCAACCGGTTATATGCATGAGTGGGAAGATGACAAAGCAAAAGAACTGCTTATGAGGACTCACAGCACAGCAACTACATTCCGGATGTTTGGTCTTGAAAAAGTGAATTGCGACTGTAAGTATTTTTATATTGCGAATACATTTAGGAACGAGGCGGTTGATGCAACGCATCTGCCGGAATTTTTGCAGGCAGAAGGATTTATCATGGCGGATGATTTGACGCTTTCTGACTTAATGGGATTTATCAAGGAATTTTATTCAAAGCTTGGAATCAAGAAGATTCGGTTCAAGCCCACATACAATCCTTATACTGAGCCGAGCATGGAGGCGCATTACTATGATGAAAAGAAGAAGAAATGGTATGCTCTTATCAACTCGGGGATTTTCAGACCCGAGGCATTGTATCCTTACGGGATAAAGAAAACAGTGATTGCATGGGGGATGGGTGTCAGCAGGATTGCATCTCTGCTCAACAGGAAAAACAATTTAAGGGAGCTTGTGGGGGCAACCTGCGATATTGAGTGGATACAGAACCACAAAGCGCTCGGAAGAAAATTGTAAATGATTATGATTCGTAAATCGCTTTCAAATATTTATGAAGCACTACTGGTCTTTATTATTATAAGCAGTCTTATTATGTACGCTACTGCTTTTGAAAACAATTCATTGCATGATTTTTCTAAAACTACAAAGAAGCAAAAGATGGGAGATACATGCTATCTGTTGTATGATGCAGGGTATTTTTATACGGATAATGCTAGTTATCTAAAAAATAAAATCCAGGAATATGCACCCCAGTATCTTGTTGATGTGGTGATAAAAAATGCGACGGACAATAGCATAATTTCGTCGGAAAGGGAATGTGAAAACCGGCTTACGAAGTATTGCGTTTCGTATCTTCTTAGTTCGCAATATGAAAACAGTAGTGTTTATGATCCTGTTAAAACTGTTGTCTGCGGATGCTGAATTAATGCACGGATGCGAAAAAAGCTCTGCTTTTTTGCATATTCAATTTCATTGAAT
>JAGLPV010000023.1 GCA_023137195.1 Candidatus Aenigmatarchaeota archaeon
GCCATACAACTAAAAATAAGATATTGATATAATTCCTGTTATTATCAATAAAATTGAAAATCCCTGTGTTATGGAGATTTTTTCTTTGTACGCTATTCTTGCATACAATGTAGAGACTAGCGGGTTTGCGGCCATCAATGCCGCAACAATGCTTATATTTCCGCATTTTATTCCCATGTTAAAAAATAAAGCGCCAATCACTCCGAAAAAAGCAACAAAGAAAATATAGAGGAGATTTTTTTTGGTTGGGGCGCTGAAGGATGTTTTTGAAATCTTCATATGCATGGCGCTGGATAAAAAACCTCCCAATTCAATTATAAATGCTGTAAGGATAGGTCCTATTATCATTATTGGGATTTTAAAGAGGACGAATATGAGACCCCATAAAAATGATGTGATTAATGCATAGGGAATGCCGCTTGAGAGTTGAAACAAATTGGATTTTTTTAAGTCATGGAAATTCAATGAAATAAAAAATATGCCTGTTATTATCAGAAGAATAGAAAATGCCTGACTCATTGAAAGGGATTCTCCGAAAAAAAGAATTGAAAATAAAACAGTGAATAATACTGAGGAATTTGCAACAGGAACTACGACGCCAACTTTGCCTACATCCAATGCCTTGTAAAAAACAACCAGAGGAATGTATCCTATGAATGAAATAAGAAATGCGATTAATATGTACTTCATGGAAAAAGCCATCTCGAAATTAAAAAGCAACATTAATATTATGAACAAAGAACTTGAAATTAAATTTCGGAAAAAAACAAGTTTTTTGCTTTTTATGTTTTTGGCGGGAATCTTGGACAAAGCACTGCTCAGACCAAAACCCAGCATTGCAATCAATCCGAATATAATTTCTGCTGACATATAATCAAGTTTTATGTGATTGTAATCTTATAAATATTCGCCTATCCGGAAAAAGATAATCCAAAAAAAACCAAAGTATATATATTTTCTTGATAAATATTTACTATGAATAAAGAATCTAATGAAGAAAAAATACCTGCTGAACAGGAAAATATGCTTCTTGTTTTATGCATTGACCGGGACAATGATATTGGAATGAAAATATCAAAGCAAGGTCCTATTATTGGTCGCGAGGAAAATTTGAAAACGGCGACAGAACTTGCGATTACAGACCCAAGTGAATCTGATGCAAACTGCATATTCGGGGCAATAAAAGAATATGACAAATATGTGAAGCAAAACAAATTATGCGAAATTATTTCTCTTACAGGAAACAGGGATGTGGGAATAAAATCAGACAGACTTATCCTGAAACAACTTGACAATTTTATAAGCGGGACAAAATACTCTATTACAGAGGCATCTATTATTTCTGATGGGGCAGAAGATGAGCAATTACTGCCTTTGATTAGGAGCAGGATTGAAATAGTGCAGTCAAAAAGGATTGTAATAAGCCAGAGCGTTCCGTTGGAATCTATGTATTATGCTATATTGAATTTTTCAAAAAGTATTTTGGAAGACAAAAAACTTTCACGGGTTTTCCTTGGAATCCCGGCAATTGCATTGCTTATATTTACTGTATTTGGCTCTGCCGGTTTTCGCATCATCCTTGGATTCATGGGACTGATGCTGTTGATAAAAGGATTTTATCTTGAATCTATTGTTGAGTCATTCTACAATGAAATCTCCAATTCAATAAAAAAAAGGAAATATTCTATATTGTTGTATATCGGCTCCCTGTCTTTGATAATAGTCGGGGCATCGACAGGATATTCTGCTGTCCAGTCTGCTATGGGTCCGGATATTATCGTTAAAAGCGCACTGTTTGTAAAATCATCCGCTGTGTTCTTTTTCCTGTCTGCTATAACAGCAGGTCTTGGAAAGGCGTGGTTTTCAAGAGAAGAAGATAGGAAAGCAAATCTTTTCCCTTTTTTGACATATTCAAGTCTGTCTTTTTCAGTGATTTATATCCTCTATCACATCAGCGATTTTTTAATTGACAATACCCGTGGATATAAACAAATATTGTATGCTGTGGTCATAAGCGTGTTAATTATTGGATTGAGCATGTTTATTGAAAAACGCTTTGGGAAAAAAGAAGAGGCGGTTGCTGAAGAAAAACCAGAACCAAAAAAAACATCGGGCAAAAACTAAAGTATTTATAATTAATATCTACTTTACTTATAATGCAAAAAATAATTGCCATTGTATCTGGAAAAGGCGGTGTCGGGAAGACCTTTGTTTCTATTAATTTAGCTTCGGCACTGCACCAGTTTGGGGAAAAAGTCACTATTGTGGATGCTGATGTTTCTGCATCCAACTTGGGTCTTCACCTGGGGTATTATTCTTTTCCTGTAAAATTACAGGATGTTCTGGCAGGAAATATGGATATTAAAAAAGCAACTTATGTGCATCCATCCGGGCTGAAATTGATTCCTTCTGCTATTGACCTTGCCAACTGCCAGTGTAGTTTGTCTAAATTAAGGGATGTGTTGAGTCCTATTGATGAGACTATTATTGTGGATTCTCCTCCCGGGCTTTCTGCTGATGCACTGGATGTAATTGCGGCAGCTGATTATATTATTGCGGTCACCAATCCTGAACTGCCGAGCATTACAAATGCCCTTAAAGTGATACAGACGGCGCAAAATATGAAAAAGACGACACTGGGTGTGATTGTGAATCGTATATATAATGACCAGTATGAAATAAAATCAGAGGAAATAGAGATAATGACTGAGTCGCATATTTTAGCTAAATTGAAAGAGTCCAGGGATGTCAAAAAGAGCATTTTTTTGAAGAATCCTCTTATTGTCATTGACCCGCTTCATCCTTCTTCTATAGAGTTTAAACACCTTGCGGCAAAATTGATAGGGAAAAAATATGTCCCTCCAAACTATGTTTCAGTGAAAAGATTTCTTAGGAATAACGGAATAAATGTTTTTTAAGATTTAAAAGCTTTTTTTCCTATAAATGAGTATGGCACTGTCTTTTGATACATTAAGGAAATTGCAGGAAAATGAAGAAAAAAACAGGTACACCCTGCAAAAGATAGATGATAATTTCTACAAGGATTTGAGAGAATACCTGGCTAAAATCAATGAAGAGTATTCTGGTGAAGAAAAGGAAAATATCAATAATATAGTGAAGAAGATATTCAAGCTCAGGATGGAAAAGTTGATAAAAATTGCGCGGCTGTCCTTAAATACCCATATGGATGTTGAAAACTGCACTACCAAGGAAAAGTATTTTATAGAAGACATAAAAACAGTCATACTTGATTATCAAAAAGAACTGGGACCTAAAATATTTCCTTCGCAAAAAGAAGCTTTTGAGAAAAAGGATGATTTTTCAAAGGTGAAATTCCTGTCGGATGTCTTTTCTTTTGTGATGGATGACATGAAAACATACGGTCCTTATAAAAAAGATGAGGAGCATCTGCTTCCAAAGAAAGTTGCTATTCTTTTGCTGAAGCATAAGAAAGTTGCTAAATTATAAAATTCTGCCAAAAACTATTTAAATATATGATTGTAAATATAATAATGTCTTTAACACAAGCAAATTTTTTAACGAAACATACAAAAAAAAAATTCATATTGTATCTAAAGTCCCTTGCGAATTATACCCCTCATATACAATACAGAAAATTTATGATTTATTTTATCTCTGTTTTCCTTATTCTTCCCTTTTCCTGTTTTGCAGAAAGCGTCACGCTGACACCGGATGTTTTGTGGTATAGCGTCAATCAGGCACAATGGATTGGCGGAGGAAACAATAATATTGTGATAACTGCACAATGTTCCAATACTACAACCTGCGCTGTTGCTCAAATTAAGATGGGTGCCAATATATTAGCAAAACCTACGATGAGTTATTCTGACGGAATCTACAGCACGACCTACAGACCGCCAAGCGTAAGTCCTTTTGGAGGAATATATGAAGTTAAGGTCAAATGCGACGATGAATGGATAAATGACACAAAGACATTTTCTATCCATAAGATAAAGGTTGATCTGGATGGAGTTAGTTCTTTCCAGACTTATGAAAAAACAGTGATGATTGACAAAACAACAGACATTGATGTTTATACTACTGTATTTGACAATGAAGAGCATATTGATATCAATCACATCAGCAGTGACGATGAATTGTCATTTGGTGTAAAAATATATACCGATGACAATGACGTGCTTTATGACAGCGTGGTTAATATTGACAAGAGAGAGCCCAATACAAGGACAAATTATGGAGACTGGATTTTGCATCTTGGAAAAATGCCGCAGTCTTCTATTTTAGATAAGGATTACAATGTGAAATTAACCATTAATTACAAAGATAAGATTACAAGCAGAATAGAGACTGCTTTTTTTCATTTCAATGGGTTTGATGAGGTGGAAGAAGAAGAGGAAAACAACAATAATGATGAGCCAGAAGAATACTTATATGCGACAATATCTGATTTGAGCGACCCCTTGTACATTGCCGGGGAAGTAAGCAATGTAGATGCTCATATAAGAATAAATCAATCGCTTTCTAATTTTGATTTGAAAAAAGAACACTTCAGCGCGGAGTTGTATGATGATGTAGATAAAATTGCTACTTTGAAAATAAATAGCATGAACAAGGATTCATCAAAAGAATACACACTTAATCTTGAAGACATCCCTTCACTTGATATTGAAAAGGACGAGTATCATATTAAATTGTATCTTGAATATCCCGGGCAAAACGAAATATTAATTGACGTCCCTGTTGAGATGGCAATTGAATTCGGCGGGGTTGTGAAAAAGAAAGATGGTGTTGTTGTCCCAACAACTATAGAGATAAGAAAGACTGGTTTTTACAAAAAAATAAAGACTGACACAAAGGGGGAGTTTAATTCGATTCTTCCTTTTGACACTTACGATATAAAATTCATGTTCGAGAACGGAGCAAACAATCCTGTAATTGTAAAAACCAATGGCGTGACATTTGAAAAAACAGAAAGTTCTGTCAATTTCGCAAAAAATTCCATTGTCTATGACAATATCAATTCCGGCGAAGTGGATATTGATTTAAACGGGATGAGGGTCGCAAACATGATTGTATTCCAGTTTGCTCTTCCATACGAAGACATTGAAGTCCAGACATATTATGATGCTTCAAAAATATACAATGAAGAAAACATCGCAGTGTTTAAATGCACAAACTGGAACAATGGAGCGCAAAACTGCATATCCGGCTTCATACAGGTCAATGACATTACAAAAAACACGAACAGTGATTTCATAATCATCAAAACTTCGTATCTTGGCAGTTTTATTGTCTCTTCTATAGATTCTGTTAGTATAGAACTCAATAAAATGAACATGGAATATTATTCAGAAGAAGACATGGTCTTTGAGGGCAATGTTGTTGATATGGAAAATCATGCTCTTGATAAAGCAACAGTTTATTATTATATTAAAGATACTAACATAGCAGGCGATATAGAAACACAGGAAGACGGCAGTTTTGAGACTATATTTGATGCACCTGTAAAAAGCGGTATTTACAGGCTGTATTATTATGCATCAAAGAGTCCTTTTTTCCCGAGCAAAAATGAATCGGTGACTTTCAAAATACTGCAAAAACCGGATTTTGATTTGACTCTACCCTCGTCTGATTCAAGAAAAATAATATTGGGAGAAAAAGCAAACCTGGATTTTATCCTAAAAAACAATGGAGATATGACAATAAATGATATTCTCATTGATGTTCAATGTGATGGGCTTAATGAAAAAGAACAATATAATTATTATCCAAAAACGCTTGATAAGTTAAGTAAAAATGATGAAGAAAAAATCACTTTTTTTATTGAACTTGATGATGACTATTGTGAATTATATGGATGCAAAACGGTCTATTCCTGCGGGATTACGATTGAATCTAAAGAAAAAACAATAACCGATAGTCTTGTACTTCCATTGAACCTGGTTCAAGGAGATATAAAAACAAGCGATAGTCGAAGCACTTCAGCCAATGAGGATAAAGAGATAGAGACTAAAATAGAGAAAAATAATATTCTTCCAAAATTTTCAATAACCGGGTTTGCATCAAAAATAACAAGTCCGATAAACAAGGATAATATTACAAACATGAAAATAGCGGCTGTTTTTCTTCTTATAATTGTATCTGTCCTTGTACTTAAAAACAAAAACAATCCGGGGAAGGCGTACAATTACTCCGGTGGAAAGTATAAATACAAAAACATAGCTGCCCGAAAAAGCGTAATCAATTCATTTAATAAAATAAAGGAAGAAGTAAAGGGAAAACTATAAATAAATTAAATTAAAGAGAATATATGGCAAATGTAACTAACCTATTATTGGGCAACCTAACAGATATTGGTTTCTTTGAGTTGCTATTACCCTGGATATTATTTTTCACGCTTCTTTATGTGGTTTTTAAGAAAACGAATCTCTTTGTTGAAGAAACGCAGAATATAACACTTTCCCTTGCGTTGTCTTTATTTATCGTCAATTTTACGCCACTTGGTCTCTCCTTTGCCAATATACTGAGTCGTTCGTTTGGATTTATGGCACTTGGCATGGTATTTATATTGATTGCATGGGTCTTTTGCGGGATGCTTGGCGTAGATACAATCTCTCTTGTCCGAGATAATAGGAATATCTTTTTTGCTATCGGCGTCTTATTTGCATTCATTGTTTCTGTAAAAATTATGGGAAATTATATTGGAGATATTAGTGATATGCTCGTTACACTCTTTTTTGTAGTATGTATTTTTGGCGGGATGTATTACGTTACAAAAAGTTAAATTAATAAAAAACAATTATTATGGCGAAATTCATTCTTGCTGATGAAAACATGGAGGCTAATTCTGACGGGAGTAATCCCCTGAATTTTGCCGGGAAAAATCTTGGAAAATGCGTGTTTGTTGCAGGAGCGAACCAGAAAAATTATGTTATGAACCCGACCACCAAAAGTGGTGGGATTGCAGGGATATTAACCGGCTCTTTTTTTGAAGCAGGAAAAGATGGATGGACTATCAAGAAGGGCGCAGAATCTTTTTATTGCCCGATAAGTTTCGTGTCATTCTATCGCAATACGCAGGAAAAAAAAGAAATGCTGTATAATAAAATAAGAGAAGGGCTGAAAATAATAAAAACAGACATAGAAGAATTTAATCAGCTGGATGATAAAATATCTAAATATAACGCCCAGATAAATCAATTAAACAATCTGAAATCCGCCAACGAGAGTGCTAAAAAACAGGCAGAACTGTATTTCAAACATATGTTCATCAATGAAATAGATTATTTTAGCGGAAGCATACAAAAAGAAGAAGGAAAAGCAAGTCTTGTATCTATGCAAAAAAAGAGTTTCCCGACCATTATTGATGATTTTTTAAGCCTGAACAAGGCTTCTGAACTTGAAACAAACAGTTATCTTAATAATATTCCTACTGTTGAAAAGAACCTCCTTAAAAGTAAACTAACGGCATACAACGAATGGATGCAAATATACCAAAGTACGCTGAAGTCAAGATTAGATCAATATGGTCAGATAAAAAGAAGCAAGGAATTCGTCATAAACCAGACAAAGGAATCATTGAAACCGCATATTACGCAATATAAACTGTTTAAAGATGCCTTATCCTCTGCAGGAAAACTGAAAAATGAAGTTTCTTTTTTTATGAAACAGATTGGTTCCCAGGAGCCGTTTGAAAGTTTTATGGTCAATTATCTCGTCAAAGGATTGACCGATCCCCACCAGACAATGGCTCCGAACCAATTTGTAAGAGAAGCTGAAATGGATGGCGCTTATGGAAAATACGGGTGCTATGATAAGTTCATGAGAGAAGAACTGGTATTCAATTTTGATCACGGGCTTATCTGTGATTTCCCGTGGATTACAGAAGAATGGGTTGAGAAAGAAGTAAAGGCAATTACCTCTGCAGGCTACTGGAAAAAGAATAAACTCTATTTTAATTTCTTTAAACTACAAAGCAACAAGACTATAACCGAACTTCCTCTGGGCAATGGAAATGCTATTATGGAAGATGCAGATATTATAGCCAGTATGTTTGTCATGAGCAGGAATGTAATGGCGGCAAAAATGCTTGAATTGGCGGCAAAGGAAGAAGAAGCAGTATTATATGTCGACAAAATGCTTGGTCTTGTTCCGAAAGTTAATGGGAGAAAAATAATAAAATATGAAACAAAGGGATTTAATTATGTTGTTGGAGGAAATGTCTATGATTCAAAAGCAAAACTGCTTGAAACTTTTCCAAAAGATAAATTTAACCTAGTAAGGCATAAAAAACCCAGTAAACTTATTGAATCTATAAAAGATATGTTCTTTATCAATTTCGATTTTAGGGTGCCCGGTGGTCCTTATGAACACCAATTTCACAGATCGCTGAATAAAATATTCCTCAAGGGTCCTGTGATTCAAAGGTATAATGGATTATGCGGATTGATTCTAAAAAGAATGAATATTGAAGGACCAATAACGCCACTTCAGTCGGAAGGAATGAAAATATTCCAGGATCAGATAAATAGGGATCAATGATTGTGTTCTTTCCTGAGTATTGTGTGGCAATAGTATCTCCACAGGATGTGAGAAAATTTCATATTCTTTTTTGCACATTCACCTTTGTTGAATGACACATATGGAAGTGCAGAACCGTTAAAATCTACGAGATTCTTACAATCATAGCAGAAAACATAACTATAGCAAAACACATAAATAATCATAAAAGTTTCCCCTACGCAAATACTACTTTTAAGCTTATTTTCTGCTTACCATTTATACACAGCAGAAAATAATACAAAGATATAAATCTGTATTTAGATGGCATTTATGTATTTTGCTAGTATATCGCGCCACACACTTGCATTACTTTTGTGCCGCGATATAATACAATAAGACAGTTGTATTTTCTACTTGTGTATTTGACTGTGAATAAATTTGAAAGTTAAACAGGCAAATATATACGAAGACACAATTATTATAACAGAAACAATTGTGTTTGAGAATATCTCACCCCGCATACTCGTAAAACTTTTGTGTTGTGAGATAGCACAGATAATTGAAAATATACAAATCTCGTGGAAATCTGTGGATTAAGTCGGTTCCTGTGGGTTATTCAATGAAATTGAATATGCAAAAAAGCTCTACTTCATCTGTCTTTGACAGATGTGCAGAAACTCATAGAGATTTTTCCGCATTTTCGCATCCATGGGTTATTCAATGAAATTGAATATGCAGAAAATATAGAATTTTCTCGCATCCTGTGGATTAAAAATCCAAATCCTCGTCTTCGTCAGGAGAGCCGAATATTTTGTACATGAGAGATTTCTTTTTCTTCTTGTTTTCAAGCTCTCTTTTTCTTTGCTTTTCCCATATTGGATTTAGTTTTGCTTCTAATCCTTTTAACTCGCCTTTATGGTTGCCTATTCCACATGTGTTTCCAACGCCAAAGACCAGTATTTTTTTTGCATCGCTTTCTTTAATGGAGTTTGTCACTTTCTCTATTACTAAATCTGAGGCATCAAAGACTTTTTTTACTATTGGAACCGATGCTTCTTCCGGCTTCATCTTAACTACAATGCCGTCTATAGGGATGTCGTTTTTTACTCCTACTTCCTCTATTTTCGACCTGTCGACACCGATGCCTCCCATCATCACTCCAACTCCTTCTGCAACAGAACCTGTTTTTTCGCCTTCCATTTTTCCTGCTGCATCAATGGTGATGATGTAGTCAATCTTCTCTTTTTTGTAAAGTTTTTCTATTGCCTTACCATCTTTTCCTAATGCCGAACCCGGTCCTTCTGCCTTCATTACAAATACTGTTTTTCCTCCTATTTTTTCTTTACTTACAATAACATCCTCTTCTATTATCTCTCCTTTTTTTGTCTTCAATCTTGCCGCAACATATGGACCTATTGCATCGCCAATTGGAATATTATCCAGGAAAGCTTTTGTTGCAATAACATTTGATTTTGCCATTTTTATCAACATTGGCATGTACATCTGGAGTATAAGCATTATCTGTATATTTCCTGTTTTTCTTAGCGTTATTATTAAGTGATTCAATATCTTGTATATCTGGTGCACTCCCATAGCGCCCATTGTCGCAAATTTCATATCTTTTTTTTCTTCCTTTTTCAAATCTGGCACCATCTTGTTAATAAAATGGTTAAACCTGTTCTCTGAACGGTCTATCACATGCTCTAGCTTTTTTAAGATTCCGTACGGGTCTATATCAACTGGTGTAGATATAAAGAATTCCATAAAATTACGGAAATTTTGTTTCATTGACCCGGTTACTGGTTTTTTTGTTTTAGCTTTTATTTTTTTAAACATCAGACTGGATGCTTTCTCATCCCATTTTTTTATTTTCACTAACTGCGCCTCACATCTCCAGACGGTCTGTAGAATCATTATCTTCTGTCCAAAAATCATGAAAATAATAAATATTACATAAAATAATATGTTAATAATACTGTTTCCTTCACTTGGACCAAATAAACCAAATAACATTGTTTCCATTTTCCTTTAAAGGCTGAAGTTTTATATATCTTTCTAAATATTTTTATAACCCGTATCACAACATATATAAATCTTAATATATATTATTTTATTATGCCCAAAGCAATACAGCTTTTTGAACCGCCTCCTTTTGATGAACAGGATGCCCTTGATTTTCCATCAATTACAGATGCTAATGTCAATAAAAAAATGCTTGAAGATTACGCTGTTTATATCACTTATTACAATGGAATGATAACCCAGACAATGAAAGAAGTGCACAAAACAATTATCGGACAGGAAGAGACTGTTAAATATATTATGCGCGCAATACTTGCAAATGGTCATGTGCTTTTGGAAGGAGCCCCTGGTGCTGCAAAGACCCTTTTGATTAATTCTTTTGCAATGACTGTGAGAAATTCTATATTTAAGCGAATACAATTTACGCCAGACTTATTGCCTGCGGATGTAGTTGGATTGACTGCATATAGTCCCGAGAAAGGATTTTATACAGTAAAAGGTCCCTGCTTTGCAAATTTTCTTTTGGCAGATGAAAT
>JAGLPV010000024.1 GCA_023137195.1 Candidatus Aenigmatarchaeota archaeon
TCCACTACACGTTCTGTTTCTGGTTTTGTCAAAACCTGTAGTGCCAGAACAAAGAAGATTAAACCAGCAAGAATTAAACACACACTCAGAAAAAATATAGTTTTGGAACCTGTTTGAGATAACAATATAACAACTCCTAACAAGATAATACTCAAATCAATTCCCATAAACAGTAAACTCCTTTTATCCCTTCTTGTTTTCATATCATTCACCTTTTTTATTATACATCCATTGAAATGTAAGCCACACATATATTCCAACGAAAAATAGCAATGCATATATTTGAGATGGTAACGGCATCCATATTTTATAAATATAAAGCAGATTGAATGTAATTATCAATATAAGCATCGTATTAAATGCATGATACCCTGCTTTTTCTTTATTTCTTAATGAACGCTCATCTTCAATAAAATTTTCTTTTGGTTTTGTAGCATTGTACAACGCGCCAAGCGTCAGAACGGACCCTGCAAAAATCCAGCCATATCCTATATTTTTAAAGCCAAGCATTAGGACTGCAAAACCCAATGCCATTGATCCCATGCTCAGCATCAAATTATTCCTTACCTCTTCATCTGTTCTTAATTTCATTTTACGCCACCTATTTTATCATAATAAAACAAAGAGACGAGGCACACAATAAGAGAGCCACCAAAAAGAGCCACAAATGCAGGAGCAAATAATTCTGTGTTGCTGGTTAGGTAAATATAGATAATTGTTCCGACTCCGAAAAATATGGTGTATGCAAAAGCATTTCTTGTTGCTTTCCCTATATTTATCTCGATTCTCTCATCCTTTGCATTATATGTTCCAAAATAAGGGATGAAACAAAGAAACCACAGGAAACTAGTATTTCCTTCAACAAAATACAGCAAACTCACAACCGACAAAAAACCCAAATACCAAAGTATATTTTTCATTCAATATCACCTTTTCTATTAACCATAAAATAACACATTCCGAAAATGATTGCCATGCCAATAATTCCTGTGCTTATTGCCTGTGGAATATCTCTAAAATAAATCCATTCATTTGAAGAAGCAAAACCTATTGCAAGAAGCCAGTAAAGGGACATATAATAAGCATAAGCCGCCGTGCGATTCATTATCTTCTTTGACCTCTCATCTTCGAAAGGGAATCCTTTTTTTACATCAAAGAATCTTCTCTTTACAAAGGGAATCATGAATAAACCAATTATTACTATAATTCCTATTGGTAAAATCATATCTATGGTTTTTCCTTTAGCCAACAGTGTGCCTGCAAAAAGCAAAGAAGTCAGTATCACAATTGCTGTTATTATTCCTGCCAATACAACTCTTGTTTTATCTTTCATTTTCTCACCTTGTTGTTTATTTCTAACTTAATGTTAGATATATATAACATCAAATTATTTAAATGTTTTTGTTTTTGGCAATTTTGTGCAAATAAAGAACACCTCCGATAAGAAAGCAAAGAACACAAAAATTATAGATGATAGAATTACTGAACATGCCCAAAAACGGATTTGTCAAATTAGGCCAAAGAGGAAACATATCCGAATAAAGGAATGCATCAAGCAGGATATGAAGCCATACGCCGATTAATGCCCCGGCAGTAATTGACTTCAAAGAATAATCCTGGTGGATTTTAAAAAAATCAGATATTTTACCCAGTTGCCTACGAAACATATAGATTCCTGCGATGACAAACATTGCCGAAACTGTTGCGCCAACAAAAGTGTGCAATGGACCATGAAGCGGACAATTGCTGAAAAAAAGGCAATAAATTGCGCGGATATCGATGATTATACTTGCAAGTAAAATCGAGGCAATATTGATGTGTTTTTTGAAGAGCATTCCTATTGCTAAACCCGGACCAAGATGAAAAGGAGTGAATGGCATAATATATTCTATGCTGTAAATCTATATAAATATTCTGCGCATTATAAAATTTCAATTTTAGATTGTGCAAAAGTATATAAATTAGAATCACCCATATATGCAAGAGATATTAGGGGTTATAAAATGGAAAAAACATTAGTTATGGTTAATGGCTTATCGCCAAATGCAGGGAAAATGGCATATAAAGTTGCTGAACATGTTCAGGCTAGTTCTGATATGGAATTGCTTCCTTTTTCATTGACTGGTTCAAATGTTGAAGCAGACAGGATGCAGGTTGGTGATCTGGAAATTAAATTGGTGAAGCCGGAAGACAGGAAGGAGTTTATTGAAATGGTTTCTGATCAATCATTTATTTCTGTGGATTATACTCATCCAAATGCTGTAAATGAAAATGCAGAATTTTATTGCAGTAATCGTCTTCCTTTTGTTATGGGAACAACAGGGGGAGACAGGGATGTATTGGAAAAAACAGTTGTTGATTCAGACAATGTGGCTGTTATTGCTCCGAATATGGCGAAGCAAATTGTCGCATTTCAGGCAATGTTGGAATATGCGGCAAATACATTTCCTGATGCATTCAAAGGATATACATTGGAGATAGCAGAAAGTCATCAAAACGGAAAAGCTGACACAAGCGGTACTGCCAAAGCAATGATTGGTTATTTTAATCAATTAGGGCTTCCCTTTACAAAAGACCAGATTAAAATGATCAGGGCTCCGGATGAACAGTTGGAGATGGGAATTCCTGAAAATACATTGACTGGTCATGCATGGCACACTTATACATTGAAATCAAAAGAAGGAGATGTCTTATTTGGGTTTACTCATAATGTGAATGGAAGGGATATTTACGCGGCAGGAACATTGGACGGGGTCAGGTTTTTGATCGGCAAGCTTGGTGAAAAAGGTAAAGTCTATTCCATGATGGATGTTTTGAAAGGCGCAACCACAGATTAATCCACAGAACCCACGGGAACTGATTTAATCCATGAGATTCTTGGCGATAGCACAGATGCTGATTTAATAGTTTGTCTTGTGGAAAATACAGACGAGGAAAAAAAGTATATAAAGATTCTTGCCATGAAATATTATGAGAAAACAAATGATTAAAACAAGCAGAGAAGAGAATATTTCGATGTATCCACGATTGGAAGAAGTTTTAATGATTGAATCCTTTATCCGGGAACACAATGGAGAATATAAAAAACAGGAATTGATTGATAATCTGCCTGAAGAGACAAATCAGGAAATTTTTGATGCAATAATTGATAATCTTCTTGATGAACACAAAATTTCAATAGATGCAGAGGGCAAAATAGGGTGGATATATGATCCAGCCGGTGTAAAAAAATATCTCAAAAAAAATGAATTGTCATGGAGATGAAATCGCAAATAGTATTTTGCCAAGAAAAACTGAAAAATGCATTTTTATCGCTTAAAAATTCTAAACTCCATGAAGAAAGGCAAATATATCGATGGCTTGAGCGGGCTTTTGTGGATTTAGAAGAAAATGCCTTTTGTGGCATTCAGATTCCAAAAAAACTGATTCCGGCATCTTATATCCAAAAATACGAGATAGACAATTTATGGAAATATAATTTGCCAAATGCATGGAGATTAACGTATTCTATAAAGGGAAGTGAAATAAAAGTCGTCAGTATCGTTGTCGAATGGATGAGCCACAAGGAATACGAAAAAAGATTTGGTTATTGATGTTATAGATACTCTTGTGGATTTCAACGGTTCTGCGACCCATGGATGTTATTATTATATAAATGTAAATAGGTTTAATTAGTATGGAAATTCCAAAGTATATTCAGGAAATAATTGACAAACAGGAATTGCATATCCTATCAACTTCATCGGGAAAAGGAGTGCCCAATATCATTTACCTGAAATTTCTCAAAGTGTATAATGATGAACAGATTTTGATTGCCAATAATAAATTTTTCAAGACAGAAAAAAATCTAATTGAAAACCCGAGAATCGCTTTTGTTGTACGTGATAAGGAGACAGGAAAATCATATCAAATCAAAGGGACTGTCGAAATGCACAAAGACGATAAAATTTACGATGATGTTGTCAAATGGGTTGAAGAAATAAGAACAAAACCTCTGACACCCAAATCCGCGGTAATTCTTAATGTGGAAGAAATATATTGTGGGGCAGAGAAGATATTGTAACTGGCAAGGTAGATGTAAGGAGTGTTGAGATATGAAGAAAAACTTAGCCATTAGAAATTCAACAGCAGAATTTTTGATATTCCCGGCACAATCAAAAGAAGATTCTATTGAAGTTAAATACGCAGATGAAAATATTTGGTTGTCACAAAAAATGATTGCAAAATTGTTCAATGTGGATAGAACTGTAATAACTAAACATTTACTAAATATTTTTGAAAGTGATGAATTAGATGAAAAAAGCAATGTGCAAAAAATGCACTTTAGTCATTCTGATAAACCAATTAACTTCTATAACAGAGAAGATTTTAGAGGAGTGAAATCAATATAAATTATTATGGATACGCACAAAAGGACGATTGTTAAAACAATTACGTGGAGAATAATTGCGACTTTGACTACTGTATTGACGATATATTTTTGGACCGGGGACTGGTCTATTGCTCTTGGTTCCGGTCTGGTTGCGAATGCTTTGAAAACTGTGTTTTATTATATTCATGAGAGGGCGTGGAATTTAAGTGATTTTGGGCGGTTGTCTGTTCCTGTGAAAAGTTCCGGTCATGACCGTAAATAAGTTGATTTTTTTAGAGGAATAGTTCGCTTTTTGTTTGGATTTTATTTGGATGAAAACAATTCGCAGTTGTTATATTACTTTTAGGGCTTGATAAGTTAGACCTATTTCCTTCAGTAAAATAATTATCCTCTTCTGCCTGAATCAGTATTACGTTTAGGTTCAAACTTTTCTCCCTGGAAAAAATTTTTTGTTTTAACCCAAATGCCCCCGAAGAATTTTGTAACTATGCTTGTTTTCTTTTGTGCATTTTCAGATGCAGGTACTTTAAATTTTGTCTTTTTATTAAATTCGACTTTACCTGCATGAACCAGCATTAACGTTGCTTTTGCACCTTCCTCAACAAGAACTGTATCGCCGGGAAGAACTTCAGTTCCAATGACCACGGGAATAATCTCTATGCCTCTTTCGATAAGCACTTTACCTTCAACTAAAACAAAGCCGCCTTTGCATAAATCGTCTGTTTTGCAAGTATAAGATACTTCTTTTTCATCATCGCTTGATTCTGTGGTTTTAGAAGAAAAAGCAGAAAATAATTTTTTAAAAAAAGACTTTATGCCTCCTGATTTTTTACCGGTGTCATTATGGTCTTTGCAGATATATGCATCCGGTTGATTAACGCAAATGTGAACACATTTATTCAAATTTACATCCCATGCATGGTATTGGAGGTCTCTGCATTTTGGTAAACATTTTCCGTCAACATAATCTTGTGCAATGGTACACTTTGGAACACATATGTCTTTATACATATTGTATTTTTCAGAATCCAAACAATTGCCGGAATTTGCATAAACGGGTGTGATTAAAACAAAAAAAGTCAAAATAAATAAAATTATTTTTTTCTTCATAGGTTTATTGATTGTATTGGGCTTATATAAAACTTTTGATTTATTGGAACGGGAAAATGATGTGTAATTTCATGTTTTTAATGGGGATTAATGGGAAACTTGGGAAAAGCTAACTTTTTATGTTTTTATGAAATGCCCTTTCTCGTCCTTTGAACATGTCAAAGTTAGAAAATAAGCTGGCTATTATTTAATTATGTTTTATAGGGTCATTTACAGTATCATTTACAGTATCATTTACAGTATCATCCAAAACATAATATCCTGTTTTTGCCGAGCCTTCAAATCGGACAATCTTCTTTGATTTTAAGTCCAACAAATCTCTTTTAGCAGTAATTATTGGTATGTTAACCAGAGCAATATATTCCTTTGTGGTTATTTTACCCTTTTCCGCAATATATCTAATTGCTTTCTTCTGCCTTTCATTTAATTCGTGTTTTTCTTCAATTACATCCATGGAAATTGTCCTGACCTGTGATTTAAAAATAACTTTTGTTTCAATATCGCCTAAATTATACATTGGTTTCTCATTGCCATTCATACGGCAAAGTTCATTTTCAAGATAAATTCCTGAACCATATCTTTCAATAAGACCAATATCATACATATAGTTGGACAGAATAGAATTAACTGGTTTATGAATGGGTTCTTCAGGGCTTACGCCTTCCGGAAATGAACCGGGACTTACAATCTCAATGCGCTCATCATATATAAAAACTCTTACATCTGCCATACTTTGATAGTCTCTATGAATCAGCCCGTTGATTATTGCCTCTCTTAATGCCTTTAGAGGATATTCATATTTGTCTATTCTCTGGAACTTATCTGTTCTTAATCCCATATATCTTATGTTTCTTTTGATGAAATTTTCAGCTTCCAGAACCATATTCCATAAAGTACCATCGCAGTCCTATAATAGGTTGTTAAGTAACCTATTTTCAAGTCTCTTTTTTTTATATTTGTTAATATGGAAAAATGTGAATTTAAGCATTTAAGTCATCTATAATTTTTTGAAAAATACGTTTGTATTCATGAATATCTTTTCTGATTTTAATAAACTCCGGTTCGTCATATGGTATAATAGTTCCGTCACTTTTTTTAATTCTCATAAGCGTCGAAGTACTAGAATCTTCTGGATTATGAGCTAAATTGTTTCTTTCTTGTTGTATATTTTGGTATAATTCAATCTCATCACGTGTTAAAGAATTTTTATCACATGTGGCAAAGATTAACAAGGTTCTTAGTAAAAAAGAAGCATCAAAATGTCTGGATTTTAGCAATCTTTGAAATTCGTCTGGCAATGAATATTTTTTTAAGTCTTCATCATTTTCTTTATACCGTTTAATTAATTTCTGTTTTCTCTCTATTATTTTTTGTTGCTTAACCTTACCTTTTTCTGCTAATAAATTTAGAATCTCTCTTATCATTTCATCTAGCTCACTTGTTTCAGCCATAACCAATCCACGAAGATTGTTTAAATCCTGAGTTTTTCTAATGGTTGTATAAATAAGTCTCTTTAATTTTTCTATATAATTATCTTTACTGGCACAATAAACCCCATCTATTCTTTCTTTTTTGGCAATTATTTTTCTTAGTTTTCCTTCCCCGTACTGAGAATAAAATAATATTTCTGTATACAGTTCTTGCTTCCTTATTTTTTCAATAACATCTTGTCCTTGCTCTTCATCTGCAAGTTCATAATCAACGACGATTATATCGAATTTAGAAAAATCATATTTTTCATATTTTTCGGGATTTTTATATTCTAGTATAAATCCGTATTTTTTGAGATATGATTCAATAAATTCAATTTCAGATTCTACCCAATCCGTGTCATCTTCAACCCATAAAATTCTATATTTTAAATTCATAATTATTTAGCAAATGTTAATGTAAAAGTTATTCCCTTTGTTTTTTTATTAGATGCAACGGAAATATTGGCATTGAAAACAGATTTTAGTATTTCTTCAACATGAAATAATCCTATTCCTGCTCCATCTGTAGAAGAAGTTTTTAGATTAAAAATTTCATCCGTGTTATTTTGGAATTTTTCATTTATTCCTGATCCGTTATCCATCACAAAAATTTCCAAAGTTTTATCATCTCCATATAGTTCAATATTGCAATTTTTTGCCTTTGCCTTTTTTGCATTATCAAGCAAATTATCAAATATGACTAAAACATCAAAAGGTCTAAAAGAAGTAAGAAAATCTTTAGTTGTATTGTCTTTTATAGAAATTTCAAGTCCGTCGGCTGCAACTGGAATATAGTCGTCTTCTAAGTATTTTTTAATTATATTGTTCAAACTTCTTTCTTTTTTTGTCGCAAGCTCATTCATTCCACTTCCTGTTGCAAATCTTGCAATAGTATTTATTTTGTCATTTTCTTTTTTTATTTTTTGCAAATATTTTTCTAATTTTTCATATTTTTGACCAGTTATGGCATTAAAAGCATGTAATATATAATTATCTATTGTCTTGGAACTGATACCAATTTGATGGTGATAACTCTGAAGATTTTTCAGATTTTTACTAGAAAAATTTCTTAAAGCAGATACTTGATCTTCTGATCTTTTTATTTTACTTTCCTGTTTTTGAATAATATGTTTTTGTTGTTCTTGTGTTTCCTCAATTTTTTTTACTGCTTTTAGTAACTTTTCGTCCCCTGTTTTTCTGGCCTCTTTCTTCAATTGTCCTGTTGCTCCTTGAAAACCTTGTTGGGTTTTTTCTTCAATTTTTTCTAAAAATATATAACTATGCTCTATATCCAAAAAATCTTTTGATTTCGTAAGTTTTTTTATCATTACCTGAATTTCTTTTTCTTTTTCTTTTGGAAAAAATTCTTTTTCAATATTTCTTTTATATGTCCAATTAAGAGTACCAATAACGTAAGACTCGAGTCTTCGGAGTACCTTTTCTTCAAAACAAGATTTTAAATTTTTAACACTCGTTGTTGCAATTAGACCCCCATCACGACTAGTAGTTTCTTTAAATTCATCACTTGTATTATTTATATCAATAAAACCCACAACATCACGAGTTCCTAAGTATCTTGCATATCCTTGTTGTTTACGTAAATTTACTCCAAGAGAATCATCATCTAATTCACCATAAGGAAAGACTCTAAAACCATTTTTATACAAAAATATGGACCCGAACTCTTTTGAGCGAACACCCATATAATGCTTGAATGTTATTTTTGTAGGAGTATTTAAATAAAATAATTGAATTCTTATATCAAAAAGAAATTTTTTCCATTCATTCTTTTCTTTTATCTTGTAAATTTTCTCTCCTCTATCTATTAATTCTGTGATTATATATTCCCCATTTTGAGAAATATCTATATTTATTTGTGTTGTTTTTAGAGCAAGTTTTTCAAAAATAAAATTTTCTACCTTTTTATTATCAAGAAAAACATCAAAAACATCTTCAGAATCTTTTTTTATAGGATTAATAAGTTTTGATAAATGTGTCTTTAACTTTTCTTTTTCGCTTTTTTTACCATCCGTCCATTCTTCCCTTAGTTCTGATATTTCTAAAATAGTTCCGTGTTTTATTTCAGAATATGGATTTTCATCTAAAGTTTCATGAGTAACATCTATATTAATAAAATCTTTTTTAGAATCTTTTTCAAACAATTCCCATTCTACAGTAATTTTCTCAATTTTAGGATTTTCTTCTTCTTTAATTGAAATGAGTTTTAATTTTTTCCCTATACGATCACAAGCAAATCTTCCAACTCCTTTTGCTCCTGCAAAAGCATGGCGAGTCTTTATTTTATTTCTGTAATCATTGTACCCTCTATTTTCCGTGTTATCTGCTTTTGCTGAGTACCCAACAAAAAGCCATTTATCTTTTATGTCCTTAATATTCATTCCTTTTCCATCATCTTTGATAACAATTTTATCTTCATAAAAATTGACATCTACTCTTTCTGCGTATGCATCGAATGAGTTTTTCACTAATTCAAAAATAGCAATATATTTATCAGTAATAAGTTCTTTGCCAATAATATTTTTTAGAGCTGCACTAACCTTAAATTGTAATTTTTCTTTCATAATATTACTTTAAAAGTTGAGCTAATATAAGTCCTGCTTGTTCACCAAAAAGAGGAGGTATTGCATTTCCAACTTGTGTATATCGTGGCACTTCTATCTTTCTCAATTTTCCACCAGTTGTGTATTTTTCCCTGAATTCAAACCAGTCATCAAAAGTTTGAATTCTAGCATATTCTCTAACGGTTAAAATCCTTGGTTCGGAATAATGGATGTAATCATCAGGCAATGTTGTTAATGTTGGACTTTTTTGATTCATATCCAATGGAATCGTGCATCTCTTTTTAAGTTTAAATTTGTCCTTAGTTGATTCGTTAATTGTTTTATTTCTAGAACAATTAGTAAGGATATAGTTAAATTTATTTATTGTTTTCTTGTTATGGTTTGCGAATCTATGACTATCTGGGAAATTGTAATCACAATCTGTTTTTATATATTTCTGATAATTTGTTTTTGGTTTTGAATATATACCTTCTTTGAATTTTTTATAACTAATTGATGAAATTTCTCCGTTAATTCTTTCTAAATCAGAAATTGCAGATTTTACAGAATTATTGGCTTTTAAACCCTTTTTTTTCAAAAACGAAACTTTATTATTAACAATTAATTCAAAAAATTCTTTAGGGTCTCCTGATTTTAATCCAACTAGGATAAATCGTTTCCTCTTTTGGGGGACACCAAACTTAGAAAAATCAATTATCCTTCCTTCAACTCCATAACCTATCTCTTTTAATTTTTTTTGAACATAAATGGAATATGCAGTTCCTTTAGACTTCTTATTCTTAAATCCAATTGTAAATCCTTTTACATTTTCAAAAAAAATCATCTTTGGTTTAACTAGTGAAATAAATTTTATATAAGAATCAATTAATTTATTTCTACTATCTCCTTCGTTTCTTCTACCTGCTAATGAAAAGCCCTGACAAGGAGGTCCACCAACAACCATATCTACTTTTCCACGAAGTTTTTCGAGTTCTTTTTCATAGTTAACCAGAACTTCATTGATATCATGCGATGTTTGGGGGAGCCAGATAGGCCATTTAAAATGTTTTTTCTTCTCAATCAAGTTGTGTTTTAGGGTCTCAAATGCCATTGGACTTTTTTCAATAGCAAAAAGTCCATGCCAGCCCGATTTATACAATCCTAAAGAAAGACCACCACAACCTGCAAATATATCAATATAAGTAAACTTAGATTGCTTCACCATACTATATTTTATATTTGAGTTTATATAAAGATTTGTTTATGCTCCTTACCTTGATGCTATTTTGATAAAAAAAACGCATTTTTTAGTCAATGGACACTTATCGCACGACGGTTTTGTCTTGCAAACCAACGCCCCGAAATCTAGCAATCCCCAGTTATATTCCTTGAAATTCTTTCTTGGAAGAATTTCATTTGTCTTGTCTTGTATTTCTTTATTATCTCTTAAGTCTTTAATATTATCAATGTGAAAATACCGGGAAATTATCCTGCTTGTATTTACATCTAAGATTGGAGCCCGTTTATTAAAACCAAAGCATAGAGTAGCATTAGTAACATACAATCCAATATGTGGTATTTCCAATAGACTTTCTATCTCACCCGGGAGATTATCATTAAAATTTTTGTGAATATAATTTGAAATCTCTTTTAATCCTCTAGTTCTCTGTTTTCCTAATCCTAATCTTGAAATTTTATTAAAAATCTCGGAATAACTTGCTCTATGAAGTTTTATATTTGAACTATACTCTATTATAACAGGATACATATATTTATCAACCGTTTCTGCTTTTGTCTTTTTAAGAAATAATTCTGTTATCATTACTTGAAAAGGTTCTAAATCTTCCCTTCTCCAGAAAAAATCTCGTTTATTCAGACTGTAAAAATCCAGTATCTTCTTTCGAAAATAGGTATTTTCAATCATAATTTAGTAAACGAGATAGAATTATTTAAACATATTCGATCTGTACAACAAGATACATATTTAAAGAATAAAATATCAATCCATTAAGGCAATACAATGAAAATCGGAATAATTATTAGTCAAACTGAACCGGAAACTGTATGGAATGCATTTAGATTTGGGAATTTTTCTTTAGATAAAAACCATTCCGTCAAGGTATTTTTAATTGGCAAAGGAGTTGAATACGAAGATATCAACGATGAGAAATTCAATGTCAGGGAACAAGTAGAAAAATTCATTGACAATAAAGGAGAAATCTTTGCCTGTGGTTCTTGTATCAAATCCAGAAAAAAAGAAGGTTCTCCTGTTTGTCCATTATCCACAATGCATGATTTAATGACTATTGTTGAAGAATCTGACAAAATAGTATCCTTCTAAAATCTTGCCGAAACAAAACTAATGAACTCTTAATAGGATACATGGCTTTGAAAAATAATATAAAGAATATATCCTATATTAAACATGGATTTAAAAAACATTAAAAGTTGGCATATAGCACTGCTTGCTATTGTTGTAAATATTGTTTTTATGTTCTGGCACTTTTTCGGTCGTTGTGGTTTGGGTTGCAGTCCTTTTTACACGCAATTATCTTTAGGTAGTATTTTCTATAAAACTATTTTTTTGTTAATTCCAACATTATTTTTGATAAATGTTAAAACAAAAAAAATAGGGGCTATATTTTGTATTCTTTTAGGAGTAACTAGATTTTTTGCTTATGAAAATGAACTTTTTATTTCCGGAGTTATTCAAGGATTTCTTTTGATAACTGCGGCACTCTATTATTTCCGGAAAAAAGTTTGATTATTATCCAAAATATATACAACTCTTATCTATATATATTATTTCGTACTTTTCTTTAATATCCAGACCCTCACTTTCCATACTTCTCACCAATCTCCCGGTAAGCATCCCTAAACGAAACCCCTTTCTTTACAAGCTCATAAGCCTCCTCTGTCGCATACAATTCTTTGCTCATCGCTTTTTGACAGTTCTCTTTGTTGACCTTTATCCCTTTAAGAAACAATATCATCATCTCCAGACAGCTTTGAGTTATCTCCACTGAATTTATCAAAGATTCTTTTGTCAATTGAATGTCCCGGTTATAGCCGGAAATAAGATTCCCCATAAGACTTTTTGTCTTGAATTCTTCCCCTAAAACAACATGGTATTTTGCCCTTATCAATTCAAGGACATCGGGATTTTTCTTTTGTGGCATGATGGAACTGCCTGTGCAGAATTCATCAGGGAATTCCACGAATCCGAACTCTTTCATATTAAATAGTATCAAATCAGTCGAGAGTTTGTTTAAGTCAAACATCACCTGTGACAGGACATTAATGATTCCGAACTCAAATTTTCCTCGGCTCATCTGGCAGTACATTGGATTGATCTGGACTTTGGCGAATCCTAAAAGGTCGGCTGTGTATTCTCTGTCTATCTTTATGTTTGGAACGCCGAATCCTGCCGCGCTTCCAAGAGGAGATTTATCTATTGTCTTGAAAACACAATCTAATAGTGGAATGTCATCATCAACAGCATCGGCAAAACTGTTCAGCCATAGTCCAATGGTTGTCGGCATGGCTTTTTGCATGTGGGTGTAGCCGGGGATTGATATCGTTTTGTATTTTTCTGCTGTGCGGTTTAACTCATCCTTGAAATCCATCAACAGTTCCCTGATTTGCTTTAAGTTGTCTTTTTCATACAGCCTTAATGCAGTCAATACCTGGTCGTTTCTTGAACGGGCGGTGTGTATCTTCTTGCCGACATCACCGTATTTTGAAGTCAGGTAATTCTCGATGGCGGTATGGCAGTCCTCGTCCCCCGGGCTGATTGGGAAATTGTTGTTTGAATGCAAATCAATGATTTCGTTTAGTCCTTCGACCAACTGGCTTAATTCTTCATCGGTCAGGATGCCTATTTTGTTCAGCATCTTTGCATGGGCAATTGATGCGATGCAGTCATATTTGACCAGCTTTTGATCCAGTAGATAGTCGTTTCCTACTGTGAATTTTTCTATTTTCTCATTTAAATTATAGTTCTTTTTCCAGAGTTTCATTCTAATCCCTCTTTATGGTTTAATCCGAACATTATGTTCATGTTCTCTATTGCCTGCGAAGCGGCTCCTTTCATAAGGTTGTCGATGACTGAGATTATGACAATGTTGTTGTTGTCTTTTTCAAAGCCGCCGATGTGACAGTATGGAGTATGAGATACATCTTTTGTGCATGGTATCTTATTTTCAATTACTTTTGTAAATGTGTTGTTGTAGAAGTCCCTGTATTTTTGCTTTATTTCCTTTACATCAATATTTGTTTTTAGTTTTAGATGCGTTGTGCACATGATGCCTCGGAATGTATTCACTACATGCGGCGTGAATGCAATATTCCCGCCAAGGATTTTTTTCATTTCAGGGATATGAAAATGGCTGTTGAGTTTGTAGGCGATTATATTTTCTTCATGACTGTATTTTGCTCCTGCTTTTTTTCCGCCGCCTGAATATCCACTAATACAGTTAAAGACAATATTCTCTGCAATTTCGATTAATGGATATACAGACAATATGCATGCTGTGGCATAGCACCCGGGATTTGCGACAATTCGGGAATGCTCTATTTTATCATGAAATATCTCGGGGATGCCGTAGGTTTGAGTCAGCCTGTGGTCTGCTGAGATGTCTATTATTTTACATGTGATTTTTGATGTTATTTGTTCTGCTTTCCCGTGGGGCACTGCAAGGAAAACAACATTCATCTTGTTTAATTCTTCAATTGATATTTTGGAAAAAGAAAGGTTGAGGTTTATGTCTTTGTATTGGTCGGATATTTTTTTCCCTTCAAGAGATGTGCTTGCAACTGTTTTTATTTCAGAGTGATTGTGTTTTGAAAGGATGTTGATTAAGTTGTAGGCGACATATCCTGAACCGCCGACAATGCCTATTTTAATCATCTGAATCACCCCCCACGAGAACTGATTCAAGGACTGTAATGCAAAAATCAATCTCGTTTTGCGTTATTGTCAATGGTGGAAGAAATCGCAGGATTTTTTCGTCTATGCAGTTTATCAGCAGTCCTTTTTTGGCACATTTTTCTGCTATGGATTTATCTTTTTTGTTTAGTTCAAGCGCTACCATAAGTCCTTTGCCTCGGACTTCTTTGATGTTGTCCGATTTTATGGAATTTAGTTTTGACATGAAATAATTGCCTTTGGGCTCCACATCCAGCAGGATGTTTTCAATGAGTTCTATTGTCTTTAATGCAGCGGCACAGCACAGGGAGTTTCCGCCGAAAGTTGAGCCGTGGTCGCCGGGGTTGAAGTTGATGCTCCTCTTTGAGAGGGTGACACCTATCGGAAGACCATTGGCAATACCTTTGGCAAGGGTGATGATGTCAGGAGATATATCTTCATGTTGGAAACAGAAATATTTTCCGGTCCTTCCGTTTCCTGTCTGGATTTCATCAAGGATAAGTAGGATATTGTTTTTTTTGCAGAGTTCTTCTACTTTTTTTAGGTACCCTGGGGGTGGGACAATAACACCGGCTTCGCCCTGTATGGGTTCGAGGATTACTGCCGCAGTGTCTTCACTTATCTGGCTTTGAAGTGCATCTATATCTCCATAATCGACATGCTCAAAGCCCGGGATTAAGGGACTGAAGGGGGCTTTGTAGGATTCTTTCCATGTCGCCGAAAGGCTTCCTAGGGTCCTGCCATGAAATCCGTTTTTCATTGCAATTATTTTGCTTTTTTTTGTGACTTTTTTTGCAAGCTTTATTGCCGCTTCGACAGCTTCACTGCCTGAGTTGGAGAAAAAACATTTGTCCAGACCCGAGATTTCGGATAATTTTTTTGCAAGAGCTAATTGGGGTTCTGTATAGAACAGGTTGCTTGCATTGATTAATTTTTCTGCCTGGCGGAAAATAGCTTTTACAAGAGTTGGGTTTGAGTGCCCGATACTGCATGTGGCTACACCTCCAATCATGTCAAGATATTTGTTGCCGTTAGTATCCCATACATAACTGCCTTTGCCGTGTTCGAGAACAAAAGAAGACCTTTTGTATGTCTGCATGAGATATTTTTTTTCTGTTTCAATATAGTCAAATTGCTCCATTTTTTATAACCTCCGTGCCTATGCCTTTGTCTGTAAATATTTCAAGCAGTAAAGAATGCCTGGTGGTGCCGTTTATAAGATGCACTTTTTTTACATTATGTTTTAGGGCGTCAATGCATGCAAGCACTTTTGGTATCATGCCTCCGTTAATCTCTTTGCTTTGGATATGGGTTTTTACATCATCTATGTTCAGGTGAGAAACAAAATTGCCTTTGATATAGATGCCGTCAACATTGGTCAGGAATGTGAGTTTTTCCGCGTTTAATTCCTTGGCTATCTTTATTGCGACAGTATCTGCATTGATATTTGTTTCCTGTCTGGTTTGGGTTTTGCCCAGAGGTGAAACTATCGGGATGCATCCGTCATTGATTTGGTCAAGCAGGATTTTTGCATTTATCTTTGTTATTTTTCCGACATAGCCGAGTTCTTCTTGGTTGCTTATTTTTGTTGAGATTAGCCCTTCTGTGCAGTCTTTCGCTTCGATTCCCATGGAATTGAAATGGTCGACGCATTCTGTGTTTTTTTGCTTAAGGACTTTTGTGACAATATTCAGGGTTTCATAATCCGTTACCCTTATGCCGTCGATTATTTTTTTTTGCATATTTTTCTTTTTCATTTCTTCGTCTATAAATGGCCCTCCGCCATGCACCACCACTATTTTCATTCCCAGCTGCTTTAGTATGCTGATGTCGGTAAATACTGATTTTTGGAGTCCTTTATCTGTCATTGCATTCCCTCCATATTTTATTACTACTATTTTTTCGCTGAATTTTTTTGCCCAGTGGAATGCTTCCACCAAAATGTGCGCTTTTGTTATGCTTTCCATATTATGTCGTATAGCATGAATTTATCTTCACATAATCGTAACTCATGTCGCATCCGTATGCGGTGGCTTGTTCTGTGCCCGAGTTTAGGATTATTGTTATGGTTGTTGTCTTTTCCTCCATAATTGATTTTGAAATTTTTTTGATGTCAAAGTCCGGGCTTTGCTGACCTTCTGTAAATACAGGAAAATCATTGATGAATATTTGGATTTTGTTTTCTTCAAATTCTGCATCGGTATTTCCGATGGCGCAAAGAACTCTCCCGTAATTCGGGTCATTGCCGAATATTGCGCACTTTATAAGTGTCGAATTAACGATTGCCTTTGCTATTTTTTTTGCATCTTCGGTGGTTTTTGCGTTTATTGCTTTTGCAACTATCAGCTTGGTTGCCCCTTCGCCGTCCATAGCAATCATCTTTGCAAGTTCGATGCATACTATATCAAGAGCTTTTTTGAATATGTTTTCATCAACTTTTCCTGCAATGCCATTTGCCATAATTATTGCCATATCACTTGTCGATGTGTCCATGTCAACATTAATCATATTGAATGACTTGTTGACGCCGGAGCTAAACATATTTTGCAGATTCTTGGTGCAAATGTCTGCGTCGGTAACGATGAATGCAAGCATTGTTGCCATGTTTGGACTTATCATGCCTGAACCTTTTGCAGTGCCTGCAACTGCAAATTTTTCAGTAGTCACAGAGACTTGTTTTGTCGCTGTGTCTGTCGTAAGGATGGCATTTGCGAAATCGTCGCCTGAATCCTGGGTTTCCAGCTCGTTTTTAAGGTCCACCAGACCATGCCTTATCTTTTCCATCGGTAGGGGTTTGCCTATAATTCCTGTTGATGCTACAAGAACCAAATCTTTACTTATTTCTAATTCATTGGCAACAATCTCGGTCATTTCCCCTGCATTGTCTATGCCTGTCTGCCCTGTGGAAACGTTTGCAATCCCACTGTTGATTACTATTGCCTGGGCTTTGCCGTCATGAAGATGCTCTTTTGTTACATACAGAGGGGCGCCTTTTATCTTGTTCTTTGTAAATACTGCCACGGTGTTGCAGATGTTTTTTGAATACAATACTGCGATATCTTTCTTTTTTTTCTTTATCCCTATGTGTTTTCCAATGCAGGCAAATCCTTTTACGGAATTGATTCCCTTGTTTTCTATTTCCATGTCAGCAATGTCAGCATGATGGCTTTTTGTATGTGCATCCTGTTTTCAGCCTGTTCATAGACGAGTGATTTTTCGCTCTCTATTACTTTGTCAGTAACTTCCTGTCCACGGATGGCAGGAAGGCAGTGCATGAAGAACCTGTTTCCCAAAAGAGTTTCATTTACCTGGAACTCCTTTAATGCATGCATCTTTTTTTCTTTTTTTTCTTCATCTCCCATCGACACCCATGTGTCGGTGTAAACAAAATCTGCGTTTGATACTGCTTCTTGTGGGTTTTCTGTCAAAAAATCAGGAACATAGTCCGGTTCCAGAGATTTCGGAGCGGCGACATTTATCTTTATGCCAAGTGTTTTGGCGGCGATAATAAGCGAATTGCAGACATTGTTGCCATCCCCTATGTAGGCAATGGTCGCATCTTCCGGGTTTTTTATGGTCTCAAATATTGTCATCATGTCCGCAAGTGCCTGGCATGGATGGAATTTATCGCAAAGTGCGTTGATTATGGGGACACTACTTGCTTCCTGAAAAGTTGCAATCGTCTCATGGTCAAATACCCTTGCCATCATTATGTCAGCATACCTACTTAGGCATTTTACTTCGTCAGACAGGTTTGCTTTCTTTGTGTGAGTAGTAGAAGCATCCAAATATATTGCATGTCCGCCAAGCCGGGTTGCTCCTGTCTCGAAAGATACTCTTGTCCTTAACGATGATTTTTCAAACCACATTACAAGCGTTTTGTCTTTCATTGAATCCCTGTACTTTTCCGGCTCTTTCTTGATGTCTATGCCAAGGTCGATTATTTCTTTCAATTCCTGTTTTGAAAAGTCCAGGAGGTTTGGCATGTGTTTTATCATGATTTCCCTCCTAGCTTAAGACGCAGAGCATTCAGCTTGATGAAACCTTTTGCATCGGTCTGGTCATAATTGCCTGCTTTGTCCATACTGGCGATGTCTTCGTCGTATAATGATTTTTCTGATTCTCTTGCGGTGACGTAGGCATTTCCTTTGTATAATGTCATGTACACTTTTCCATCGACATTTTCCTGGCTTTTATCTATTGCTGCCATCAAAAATTCCATTTCCGGACTGAACCAAAAGCCATTGTATATCAGTTCAGCGATTTTTGGCATAAGCATATCTTTTAGATGGGCGACTTCCTTATCCAAAACCAGACCTTCAATATCTAAATGAGCTTTTAGGAGTATTGTTCCTGCAGGGGTTTCATATACCCCGCGGGATTTCATTCCCACGAAACGATTTTCAACCAAATCCATCCGCCCGATGCCATTTGTTGAACCCAGTTCATTTAAGTATTGGAATAATTCAAGAGAGCCTTCTGTGGTTTTGTTTCCAGTCATGTTTTCAACTTTTACAGGAATGCCTTTTTTGAATTCAATCATTATTTTTGTCTCTTTATCAGGTGCATCTTTTGGAGATGTTGTTTTTTTGAACATGTCTTCTTTTGGCTCAAAGCCGGGATTTTCCAGCTGTCCTGCCTCGTAACTTATGTGCATCAGGTTGTCATCCATGCTGTATGGCTTTTCAAATGTTGATTCAATCGGGATTCCTTTTTCTTTAGCGTAATTGATTAAATCGCTTCTTCCTTCAAAATCTGCCAGAAAATCGGGACTCTTCCAGGGGCTTATTATCTCTACATTCGGCATAAGCTTCATGAATGTCATTTCAAACCTTACTTGGTCGTTTCCTTTGCCGGTTGCGCCGTGAGCAACTAAATTTGTTCCTTCAAGTTTGGCAATTTCTATATGCTTTTTGGCAATTAAAGGCCTTGCCAGAGAGGTTCCAAGAAGGTATTTTCCCTCGTAGACTGCATTTGCTTTCAATGCCTGGAAAATATAATCCTTTACAAATTCCTCTTTCAGGTCTTCTATGTATACTTTACTGGCACCTATTGCTATAGCTTTATTCTTGGCTTTTTCAAAATTCTCTTCCTGTCCGACATCTGCCATGTAGCAGACAACTTCGTAATCTTTTTCTATCAGCCATTTAAGTATTACTGATGTGTCTAATCCCCCTGAATATGCCAATACAACTTTCTTTTTCATTTTAATCACGTTCTTTAATAGATATATGTGGCTGTAGAGGGCTTTATATTTGATGTCCCATATGAAACAGGGTTTTAGAAATTTGTTTTATTTGAAACAAATGCAGAAGCATAAAAACCAAAGAATTTATTAAGACAGGATTCAAATATTATTAGGGATGAGTTATGGAGGGAGAAGATAAAAATATGACGGCATATTGTGGTCTTTACTGTGGCGATTGTTTTGGATATAAAGGCGATGTTGCTGATATGGCAAGGGATTTGAGAAAGGAAATGAGAAAGCCGGAATATAAACGATTTGCAGAGTTTATTTCTAAGACTCCTTTTGGCAAAGCATATGAAAATTATGATGCCTGTTATGAAATGCTCGGTGCAATGGTAAGATTCCGGTGCAAAAGAGGATGCAAAAATGGGGGTGGTCCGCCGTTTTGCAAAATAAGGCAATGCGCACAAAAAAAAGAATATGAAGGATGCTGGGAATGCGATGAATTTGAGACCTGCAAAAAACTGGATTTTTTAAAAGATGTTCATCTTGATGCGCATATCAAAAATTTAAAAATTATCAAAAAGAAAGGAGTTAAAGAATTTGAGAAAGGTAAAAGGAATTGGTAGTTGTCTATGGATGGGAGAATAAAGCAGTTGCTTGAAGAAGGAGAAGGACAGTTTGTTGAATTCAAGGAAAATATTGACAAGTCCCTGGCAAAGGAAATTGTTGCTTTTGCCAATGCAACGGGCGGAAAAATATACCTTGGGATAGATGATAAAAATATTTTGAAAGGAATTGAAGTGACTAACAGGTTAAAATCACAGGTAACAGATATTGCGAAAAACTGCGACCCGAAAATACCTGTGTCTCTTGGGAAAATAGAAAATTTACTTATCATAACCGTTTTGGAAAGCGTGAACAAACCGCATCAATGCAAAGAAGGTTTTCATTTGCGGCTCGGGGCAAATTCCCAGAAATTAACAAGGGATGAAATCATCAAATTCTGCATCAGGGAAAACAAAATAAGGTTTGATGAGCAGATTTGCAAAAATTTTGATTTTGCGGATTTTGATGACGAAAAATTTGAATATTACCTGAAACTTGCGCGCATTTCAAATACACTTGACAAAAAAGAGTTGTTGAGAAATATTCGTGCTTTAACTGTCGAGGGAATGACCAATGCAGGTGTTTTGTTTTTCGCAAAAGAGCCATACAAATATATAATGACTTCAAGGATAAGATGCGTGCTTTTCAAGGGGAATGAAAGAGTCAGAATTCTGGATAAAAAAGAAGTTGATAAAGGAATTATCGGCAATATTGAATATGCTGTGAACTATCTGGATGAGCATGTTCCTGTAAGGTTTGAAATTAAAGGCCTTTACAGGAAAGAGTTTCCGCAGTTTCCGCAGGATGCGTATAGGGAAGCAATTGTCAATGCTGTAATTCATAGGGATTATTTTGAAAATGGAGAAGTTGCAGTTGAAAAATCCCGGAATTTTATTTATATCAACAACCCGGGCGGGGTTGTTTCTTCGCTGTCAAAAAAGGATTTTGGAACACTAAGTTGGCCAAGAAACAGGTTGCTTGCTGATTTGCTTTCAAGAACGTATCTTATGGAAAAGGCAGGAACTGGAATCAGGAGGATAAAAGATGCGTCTTTAGAGAATAAAAATCTTGTAGAATTTAGGGACAGGGGAACTTATTTTTTCGCTGTATTTGAAAATAAGGAAAGTCCTGATGTTTCTAAAGAAAGTTCCCAGAAAACTGTGGAGAAAACTGTGGAGAAAACTGTGGAGAAAATAATCAATGTTATAAAAGAAAATCCAAAAGTCACAGTCAAGGAACTTGTTGCAAGAACCGGTCTTTCAAGAAGAGGTGTTGAATGGAACATCTTAAAGCTAAAAGAGAAAGGTTTATTAAAAAGAATAGGACCGGATAAAGGAGGATATTGGAAAATAATTATGGAGGAGAATAAATAAACTATGCTATACATGATAGGATTAGGAATAAGCGGAATCGGAGATATAACGCTAAAAGGAGCAGAAATGCTGGGGAAAAGCGATGCCATTTTTATGGAAGAATACACATGCCCGCTGAACATTAAATTAAAAGACCTTGAAAAACTTACAGGGAAAAAAATCACGCTTTTGGATAGGAAAGGCGTGGAAGAAGACAATAATATATTAAAAAATGCCTCAAAAAAAGATATTGCTTTTTTGGTTGGAGGAGACCCACTGAGTGCTACAACGCATAAGGAATTGTTGATTGAAGCAAAACAAAAAAACATCAAATACACGATAATTCATTCTTCTTCAATTTTTAGTGCAGTTGCAGAATGCGGACTGGAACTCTATAATTTTGGAAAAACTGTCAGCCTGCCGTTTTTTGCCAGGAATTTCACGCCTCAATCGCCTTATGAAAATATCGAAAAAAACAAGGCAAACAATCTTCATACTCTTCTTTTGCTTGATATTGGAATGGATGTAAAAACAGCAATAAACCAGTTGATGAAAATAGAAAAACAGATAAAACACAATCTTTTTACTAGTAAATCCATGTTGATTGCCTGTAAAAACATTGGTTCTGATGATTCAGGAATCAAGTATGACACTATTGAAAATCTTTTGAAAATGCCTTTTTCAAATAAGCAAAACACATTGTATTGCCTTGTGATTCCCGCAAAGTTGAATTTCAAGGAAAAAGAATACCTGTCTGTCGTTGTTTGATAGATGAAAAGTTATATAATTATTTCATATATATAATCTACATGAGAATAAAAACAACAAAAAAAGCATTATCTCCTCTTATTGCGGCAATGCTTTTGTTCGTCATAACATTTGCTATTTCTGCAACAGTCAGCTACTGGTTTCGGGACAGTACCAATGATTATATGGTTATTGGAAATGAACAGCAAAAGATATTGGAGTCATGCACTTCGCAGATGATTAAGATAACAGATGTTCGGATAAAGGACAATGCATATCATAATGAATCTTCTATAACTGTTTTTATAAAAAATGACGGCAGTATGGGAAACAGCACTTTTGTGGAGGCAAGGGCATTTAATAGTGTGAATAGTACGCCATGTTTGTTGAATCTTTCCGATACTATTGTTGAGGCGGGGAAAACCACAAGTGCAGTAAATGCCAACTGCGGCAGCATCTATTTTGGAAATTCCAATAACAAGAAGTTTAATTATGTTACGGTGACAACAACCTGCGCGAAAGTCGAGGATAAATTCGGGGATTCTGCGGTGGAGATTCCAACATGGCTGGATTAGATTACAATATCATCGGCATAATTGGTGTTGCAAGAAGCGGCAAAGATACTGTGGCGAAATACATCTCAGAAAAATATAATTATTATCATGTTGATTTTTCAAATGATGGGCTTGAACCTCTGCTGAAAGAAAAAAACATTGCTCCTACAAAAGACAACAAAAGCAGGTTTGCTAAAGACCTGAGAAAAAAAGAAGGAATGGATGTCATTGCAAAACTCCTGTGGAAAAATATAAAACAGCAGGACAATAAAAATATCGTTGTAAGTGGTTTTAGATGTATTGAAGAAATTGATTACTTAAGTTCAAAAGCAAAAAAAATAACATTTATCAAATTGATGGCAGATGAAAAATTTCTTTTGAAATATGGATCTGAAGCAGATTTATTGCGTAATAAAGGCGATTTAAAAAATTTTGGATTTGATAAGGTACTGAATTATCCTGCTATAAAAATAGAAAATAACGGGACAATAGATGAGTTATTTGGGAAAATAGACTCAACCCTTATCCGGATAAAAGATTAATCTTTCTTTTCTTTTTCTCCACAGATGGGGCATGTCCAATGTTCGCCGGGGATGTATCCATGAACAGGACAAATGCTGAATGTCGGAGTTATTGAAAAATAAGGCAGTTTATAGTTTTGGGCTACTTTTTTTACAAGCTGTTTGCACATCTCTTTATCGTTTATTCTTTCTCCCAAAAATAAATGCATAACTGTTCCTCCTGTGTATTTGCACTGCAACTCATCCTGGTGCTGGAGAGCAAAGAACATATCCTCTGTATGCTTCACTGAAAGCTGGGATGAATTTGTGTAATATGGTTCATTCGTTCCCTGCTGTATTATATCAGGGTACTGCTTTTTGTCCACTTTTGCAAACCTGTATGTGCATCCTTCTGCCGGGGTTGCCTCGAGATTATACATGTCTCCTGTTTCTTCCTGGAAATCAGAGAGTTTTTTTCTCATGAAATCCATGATTTCAAGCGCAAATGCCTTGCCTTTTTTTGTGGCAATGTCTTCTCCGGTGTAGTTTAAGACTGATTCGTTCATGCCAACAATACCTATTGTGCTGAAATGATTGCTCCAGTATTTTTCTGTGGATTTGAATATGTTTCTCAGGTAAAATTTTGCATATGGGTAGAGTCCTCCTTTTGTGTATTCTTCCAGGATTTTTCTTTTGATTTCAAGACTGGTTTTTGCAATGAGCATCAGATGCTCTAAATGCTCAAAGAATTCGTTTTTATTTGCGGATATGTATCCTATTCTTGGCATGTTGATTGTGACTACGCCTATGCTTCCTGTAAGCGGGGCTGAAGCAAATAAACCACCCTGTCTTTTTCTTAGTTCCCGGTTATCCAACCTGAGCCGACAGCACATACTTCTTGCATCATCCGGCTTCATGTCGCTGTGGATAAAATTTGCAAAATATGGTGTGCCGTATTTTGCAGTCATCTCCCATAAAAAATCAAGATTTTTATTGTCCCAGTCAAAGTCTTTTGTTATATTGTATGTTGGTATTGGAAATGTAAATATTCTTCCCTTTGCATCTCCGTTGCACATGACCTCCGCAAATGCCCGGTTGAGCATATCCATTTCATTTTGAAAGTCAGCGTATGTTTCTTTTTGCTTTTTCCCGCCGATTATTACATTTTCTTTTGCGACCAGCCCGGCAGGGGTTAAATCCATTGTGATATTTGTAAATGGAGTTTGGAATCCTACTCGTGTAGGTACATTGATATTGAATATGAATTCCTGCATTGCCTGCTTTACTTCATTGTAATCGAGTTTATCATATTTTATGAATGGCGCCAGGTATGTATCAAAATTACTGAAGGCGACAGCTCCTGCCGTTTCCCCCTGGAGGGTGTAAAAGAAATTCACTACCTGTCCTAATGCTGTCTTAAAATGCTTTGGAGGTCTGCTTTCTACTTTCCCGCAAACACCCCCGAATCCTTTCTCCAGCAAATCCTTCAATTCCCATCCACAGCAGTATGTGGCGAGCATTCCAAGATCGTGGATGTGGAGTTCTCCTTTTGTGTGGGCTTCTCTTACTTCTTTGGGATATATTTTATTCAGCCAGTATTTTGAGATTACAATATTTGCTATGTAATTGTTCAGTCCCTGGAGAGAAAAACCCATGTTTGAATTTTCCTTTATCATCCAGTCCATCTTTTTCAGGTATTTATTTACCATGTCTGCAGAGTTGATTATACCCTGCATTTCTCTTACCTGCTTTCTTTGATTCCGGTACAGTATGTATGCTTTGGCAGTCTGTGCATGACCTTCTTCGATGAGTACTTTTTCAACGCAGTCCTGTACCTGTTCGACTGTAGGCGTATCTGTACTTAAAGCTACTTTTGCATAGAACATAACCTTATCTGCAATCTCTTTTGAAAGAGCGAAGTCCTTTCCGCCAATGGATTGAGCGGATTTAAAAATAGCGCGGCTTATTTTTGATTTGTCAAAATCAACAATTTTCCCGTTTCTCTTAATTATTTTCTTTAATTCTACCATCTTCAACACATATTAAAAACCATATTTATCTAAAAAAAACAACTTTTAAAAACATATTGAAATTGATTTTTTATTGTAACCAAACCACAATAAAAATGTTCGATTCAAATAGATACTCTTCTCCTGATCTAAATATTGAGTTTGATTCTGTATCCTTTCTCTGTTTTCTCTACGTTATCCATAGCAATAATAAACCAGTTTTTGTTTTTTACATGCTTGACTGCAAACAGGGATTCTGCACCGAATTGTTCTGCTGTTTTTTTCAGGTTTTCTATCTCTCTTTCCTCGAGGTAAACGATTGAATTTTTTGTTGATTTGCATTCTATGACAATGATTTTTTTGTCTTTTGCTGCAATCAGGTCTGGCTTTTTGCTCCCGGCAGACCGGATTGCAGTCCACCCGTCTTCTTCGAGTTTTGTTTTGACAGCTCTTTCGAAGGCACATCCTTTTAGATAGGCTTTATTTGCTGACATAATAACTAAGGTGCATCAAATTCAACCCTATAGGTTGCCCTGCCTCTTAAGAAATCGACGGTTTTGGTATCTTCATCTCCTGTTGAAATTACTTTTGCTGTAATTGTTGCTTTGTTTATATTTGTGTTTAGGCATGTGTTTGGAGCATAAACACTTCCACCGTATTTAAGTCCGTTGTTCTGTAATTCAACATTTATCTTTATTTGTTCATTTCCAGCTCCTGTTTTGATTATCACAGGATTTGTGTTTATTGCTATCTGAACGGGTCCCTCTGTCTGGGTGAATTTCAGGTAATCTGATGGTATTTGTCCTCTTTGTTTAAGCATCTGGTATTCTTCTTTGGACATTGACTTAATCTTTAGTATTGCTTTTGTCTGGTAATGACCGCATACTTTGGCAGTTGGTTTGTAATATATATCGAAAGGGTTGTTATTCTGGTTTGCTGTGGCAGTCCACTCCACCAATTCCTCGTTAAGGGAGGTTCCTGTGTTTTTCTTTGCATCAAGAGAATCTATTTTTTTGTTATTCAAAGGGCTGAATCCATCTTCTTTTATGCTTACTGTGATGTCATCTGCTTCTACAAGTCCTGTGTTTTTGACAACAACATAGACTCCTACTTCTTCCCCACCATAGGCTTCTTTCGGGGTGATTTGGAAATCTGCGATAATCAACCCGTCTATTGGATTACTCTGTTCTTTTGAACAGCCGGATGATAAGATTAAAATGAGCAATAGAGCAGAAACAAAGAGACATTTTCTAAAATTCATAGTATTATAAAAATTAAACATTTATTAAGGTTTTGTTGTAATAAAATAATGGATAGAACTGATGAAAATAAGCAAAATTATGATTTGGTAATTATTGGGGCTGGCTGTGCCGGTCTTACGAGTGGAATATATGCAGGAAGATACAAACTCAAGACAGCTATTATTGGTTCGTATCAGAATAGTGTGATTATCGAAGCGCACGATATTGAGAATTATCCTGGTTTTGTTTCTATAAGCGGGATGGATTTGATGAAAAAATTCAAGGAAAGCGTTGATTTGCTTGAGGTCCCGGTACTTGATGAAGAAGTGCGTTCTGTAAAAAAGGACAAGGATAAGTTCTGTATAACGACCACTGATGGTAAAAAAGAGATTTATGCTGATGCTGTTATTGTGGCATGCGGGACAAAAAAAAGAAAATTAGGTATAGATGGAGAGGATGCATTTGGGTCCAGAGGCGTCTCTTATTGCGTGACATGTGATGCTCCTTTGTTTAATGATAAAACTACTGCGGTTATAGGGGGTTCTGATTCTGCATGCCAGGCGGCGATTCTTCTTTCAAAACATGCAAAGAAAGTGTATCTGATTCACAGGAAAGATAAGCTGAGAGGAGAGCCAATAAATGTAGAGCATGTGTTGAAAAACAAAAAAATAGAGATTATTTATGCTACTAATGTTATGAAATTCAAGGGGGCGAAAATGCTTGAGTCGATAGAGCTTGACAAGGAATATGATGGGTCTAAAGAACTTCCTCTTGATGGTGTGTTTATTGAAATTGGTACTGTTCCTTCAACATATTTCTTAGAAGGATTAAATCTTAATCTGACGAAAAATAATGAAATAATTGTGGATAAATTTTGTAAGACAAATGCAGAAGGGGTTTATGCGGCAGGAGATATTACAGATACTCCGTTAAGGCAATTGGTGACTGCATGTGGGCAGGGGTCTATTGCAGCTCTTTCTGCTTTTAAATATATTTTGAAGAAAAAAAGGAGTCAGTAGTAATATGGCAACATATTCTCATTCAAGAATATCCTTGTTTGAGCAATGCAAATACCAGTACAAACTCAAATACATTGATAAAGTCAAGGTGGATATCAAGACAACAATAGAGGCATTTTGCGGGGATATTGTTCACCAGACACTTGAAAAACTCTACAAAGATTTGAACTATCATAAATTAAATACGTGTGAAGAACTGCTGAATTTTTATTCTTCGCTGTGGGATGAGAAATATACGGATGATATTCGAATAGTCAAAAAAGAGTATTCTGCCCAAAACTACAAGGATCGAGGTGCGAAATTTGTCTGTGATTATTACAAGCACTACAAACCATTTGAAGAAACAAGAGTGCTGGGGCTGGAAACGCAGGATATGTTGGATTTATCAAACAGCAGTAAATACCATGTCCGAATTGACCGGCTGTGTTCAGATAACAAAGGCAATTATTATGTCTGTGACTATAAGACAAACAGCCGATTGAAGACGCAGGAAGAAGCTGATGGTGACCGTCAGCTTGCAATGTATGCCCTGTGGGTAAAGGATAGGTTCAAGGATGCAAAATCAGTGAAGCTGATATGGTATATGCTTGCTTTTGACAGGGAAGTACTATCAGAAAGGACGGAAAAAGAACTCGATGAATTGAAAAAAGATGTTGAACGAAAAATAGAAACAATTGAAAACTGCCGAAATTTTCCGACGAGCGAGAGTAATTTATGTACGTGGTGTGTCTACAGTCATTTGTGTCCTTTATTCAGTCACAAAGCTGATCTGGAAGATAAAAAAGGGCTTAAAAAATATATGGCACAAGATGGTCTGGTATTGACAGATTCTTTGGCAGATATGCTTACTCAAAAAAAAGAAATTGAGAGAAAAATAGATGAAGTCAAGGAAAATTTAATTGAATTTGCAAAGCAGAGCAATGCAGATGTGATTTATGGGACTGATAAAAAGGCAGCTGTAAAAGAATATGAAAAAGTGGTCTATCCTTCAGATAAAGAGAAATTTATTGATACATTAAAGCAAAAAGGACTTTACGAGGAATTTTCCGGCATCAACTACCTGAAATTAGGCAGCCGGATACTCAAGAAAGAGATTGATAAAGATATAATTGAAATGACCAAACTGGAAAAGAATTACAGGATTTCTATAAGTAAAAACAAGAACTAAGCCCACAAAAGAAAAAGAAAGTGATTTTAATCCACAGAAAGAAAGAAAATAACCTCCTTTTTCCACGCTTCCTGTGTCTTCCGTGCGTTCTTGTGGATAAGTTTAATAAATTAACTCCATTGTTTGGTTATGAAAGAAAAATCTATTAAAACATTTACGTCAGATGCACCATCCAACATTGGGAAAACTATTGTTCTTAAAGGCTGGGTGGATGATATAAGAGATATAGGGAAGCTTGTTTTTCTGATATTGAAAGACTCAAAATCAAGAATACAGGTTGTCGCAAAAGAAGGCGTTGTGGATAGTAAAATAATAGATATAATAAAAAAGATTCCAAAAGAAAGTTCTGTTGAGATAAAAGGACTTGTAAAAGAAGCAAAGAGTGCGATGAATGGAGTTGAAATAGTTCCTGAAAGTGTTGTTGTGCTGGGTGCTTCTGAACCTAATCTGCCTATTCCTACAGACAAAAAAGCAACAATCACGCTCTCAAAAAGACTTGATTACAGGTATATTGACCTGAGAAATGACAGGGTTTTGGCCATCTTTAAAATACAGGCCGTAATAATGGATACTTTCAGGCAATTTATGACAAAAAAGGATTTTATTGAATTTAACTCTCCAGGCATAATATCTTCTTCATCTGAAGGAGGAGCTGATTTGTTTCCATTGCTTTATTATCAAAAAGAGGCATTTTTGGCTCAAAGTCCGCAGTTGTACAAGCAGATGGCAGTGGTTGGTGGGATGGAAAGAGTGTTTTCTATTTCAAGAATATGGAGAGCTGAGGTTTCAAATACAATCAAGCATCTGTCTGAATCAAGACAGATGGATATGGAAGCATGCTTTTTTGATGATGAAGATGCCATGGATTTGCTGTGCAAGTTTGTTATGCATGCGATAAAAACAGTCAATGAAAAATGCAGTGCAGAATTAGAACTTTTGGGCGTAGAGCCTTATGTGGTTGATGACGTTCCTCAGATTGATTACAAAGAAGCAGTTGAAATACTTCAAAAAAACAATATTGGCATAAAGTATGGAGATGATCTTGGCAGTGAGTCGGAAAAAAAATTATGTGAATTATACAAAGGCAAGCCAGTGATTGTTAAAAAATGGCCTTGCAGTCTAAGGGCATTTTATTCTATGCCTGATGATGAAGATAAAACGCTTTCAAAATCCTATGATTTGTTGTACCAGGGAATGGAACTGGCTTCAGGGGCACAGAGGATTCATATCCCTGAATTGCTGGAAAAAACATTAAGGGAAAAGCAGATGGATGTTGATAATTTCAAGTCTTATATTGATTCTTTCAGGTACGGGGCTCCACCACATGCGGGTTGGGCTCTTGGTCTTGAACGGCTTACAATGGCAATATGCCGTCTTTCCAATATAAGGGAAGCGACATTATTTCCACGGGATACAGAAAGGATTACTCCTTAGTTGTAATACTGCCTGTTCGACATCAAATTATATAAATTTGAATTCCATATAAATAGTATATAATATGTTTGACAGCAAAAACAATAAAGACAAGAGATATAATTCTACGATTGCCCTGGAAAAAAGATTGATGGAAAAGGGCTATCAAAAAAGAAAGATTCTATTTGAAAAAACTTTTTTTGACGAACTTCTGCTTTTTGTTGATGTTGTTTTCAGGGCACTGGTTGAAGTTGAGAGGACAAAAAACATCATGATTTTCATGAATGCTTTTTTTATTGATATAATCAAATCATATCCTTTTATTTTTGAACCACTGAAATCAAAGGTTATCGCAAGCAATATGTATGACATACCCGAGGAATATATAACAAAAACGATGAGCGTCTCAGTGGTTTCTTTTTTCCTTGTGTTTATAGCTGAGTTTGTTAAAATTCTTCTTTTATCTTCACAAAACCTTACTTTGAAAATGCTTGTGTTTGATTTGGCAATGATACCATTCTTTTCTTTTGTTGCACTAAGTATTTTATTTTATTTTGCTCCATTTGCTATTGCAAACAACAGGAAGCATAGCATTGAAACAAATATGCCGTTTGGGATAAATCATATGTCTGCTATTGTTTCTGCCGGGGTTCCACCTGAAAAAGTGTTTAAGATGCTTGTTGAATATGGAGAATATGGAGAATTTTCCAAGGAAATAAACAAGATTGTCAAAAGAATGAATACGTTTGGAGAAGAGTTGGATAAATCGATAAAGTATGTCCTTAAAACTACACCATCGGAAAAATTCAGGGAATTTCTTTACGGGATGATTTCTGTTGTTGAAGGAGGTGGAAATGTAAATGAATATCTTAATCAAATGGCTTCAGTTTCTATGTTTGATTATAAAATGAAGAGAAAAAGATATTTAGAATCACTTTCAACATTTGGGGATATTTATACAGTTATTTTAATTGCGGCTCCGTTTTTTATTATATCTCTTTTTACAATAATGAATATGGTTCCTGATGCGAAAATAGCAGGAATGGATATTATGACTCTTATGAGTATAACTACTTATATGTTTATTCCGGGTCTGAATTTTGCATTTATTGGATTTTTATATGTATTCCAGCCTGAGTTGTAAGAATTTTTTAATCCACAGATGCGAGAATGCAGGAATGCGAGAAAATCTCCATGATTTTCTGCACATCTGTTCGATACAGATGACTCAAAGATTTTCCGTACATCGGTCAAAGACCGATGACTCAAAGATTTTCTGCATATTCAATTTCATTGAATAACGCACGGGAAAGTGATTTATTTTCTTCTTGCATGTTCCTGTGTCTTCCGTGTCTTCCTGTGGATGTTATTTGAAAGGATTGCTGAAAGTGCAGTTATCCTCTTCCATCTCTTCTATTCTCAATAGCTGGTTGTATTTTTCTGTTCTTTCGCTTCTTGCGGGGGCTCCGGTTTTTAGTTGTCCTGAGCCCAGACCTGCGGAAAAATCACTTATGAAAGCATCACATGTCTCTCCTGAACGGTGGCTTACTACAACGTTAAAATCGTTTTTCTTTGAAAGCCGGAATGCCTCTACTGATTCTGTCAGGGTGCCTATTTGATTTAATTTTAATAGCAGGGCATTTGCGCTTTTCTTATCAATACCTTCCTGGATTCTTTCTGTGTTTGTTACGAAGAGGTCATCTCCTACAATCTGTATGTTTGTTTTTCCTGTGAGTTCTGCAAATCCTTCAAAATCGTTTTCCTCTAAAGGATCCTCGAGAGAGCAGATAGGGTATGTTTTTATCATGTCTGCATAGTAGTCTATCAATTCGCCGGGGGAGTATTGCTTTTGACCTACAGTGTATTTTTGTGTTTGTGAATCATAAAACTCGCTTGCGGCAGGGTCCATTGCAATCATCAGGTTATCCTGTCCTCCGCCATATTCTTCGATGATGTTTACCAGTAAATCCAAGGGTTCTTCAGGGCATGTGAATGGCGGGGCATATCCTCCTTCATCTCCGACGTTTACTGCACTTTTGCCGTATTTATTTTTTATTTTTGTCTTTAGTTCGTGGTAGCATTGGACGCCTGTTTGAAGGGCAGAGCTAAATGATGTTTCTCCAATTGGCATTATCATGAACTCCTGCATCTGTAGTTTGCTTCCTGCATGTTTTCCACCGTTTAAGACATTCATCATGGGGACAGGCATTATGTATTTTGAATGCTCTGTGTATTTTTGAGCCAGGTATTGATGCAATTGCATGTTCATGGAATTTGATGCTGCTCTTGCACATGCCAATGACACGCCAAGGATTGCATTTGCGCCCAGATTGGCTTTGTTTGGTGTTCCGTCCAGTTCAATCATTGCTCTGTCTATTTCTTCCTGTTCTTTTGCATCCATTCCTGTTATTTTTTTCGCAATGATATCGTTTACGTTATTGACGGCATTCATTACGCTTTTTCCGTTGAATATGTCTGGGTTGTTGTCCCGCAATTCAACTGCTTCATACTCTCCTGTAGATGCACCGCTTGGGATTTTAGCTCTTCCAAAACCATTATTGGTCTTAACGTCCACTTCAATTGTTGGATTGCCACGGGAATCCAAAATCTGCCTTCCAAAAATACTCTCTATTGTTGTATCCATTGAAAAATAGTTAAGTAACTTTTATATATTTTTGGAATTGTAATACAAAGTATGGCTTTTTAGAATATATATTATTCTTGATTTAAATTTGTTTTAACTAAAGTATTATATATTTAATATGTACTTATTTACCATGGGGAAAAAAATTCTTGTTTATCTTGATTCAGGAACATATCCCTGTCCTTTTGACTGCTTGCTTGCTTATGATAGCGGTTATGATCACATTGTTAACTACCATAGCGTTGACGGGGAAAAAGGAGTGAAGATAATACAGGATGTTATATTTACAAGAAGCGAAGAAGACCTTAAAAATACTGTTTTTTTTATTGGCGGCACAGATATAAAAACAGCGGAAAAATGTTTCAATGAAATAAAACTATTTTTATTGACTTCAAAAATGCCGCAAGTGTCAATTATTTTTGATCCAAATGGCATATACACTATAACTGCCTCAATGCTGATCAATATTAAAAAAAAGATTAAAGATATCGAAGATAAAAAAATTCTTGTCCTTGGAGGGACTGGTTCTATAGGACAATGTATTGCCCAGTTATTGGCTGAAAAAAAAGCGTTTGTGACAATTACTTCAAGAAGCAGAGATAAACTAAATGGTATTTTGTCTGTCCTGGACAATAAGAGAATAGATGGATTTGTATGCGAGTGTGAAAGTGACACCCGTCTTATTTCTAAGAGGAAAGATATAATTATTACTACCGGACCCCCCGGACGTACAATGATAAGGAAAGAAACAATAGCTAAAATAAATCCTTCTGCGGTTGTTGATGTGAGTGCAATAATGCCTTTTGGAATTGAAAATTTCAATAAAACTAAAGATTTGACGGACTTGAAAAAAAGATTTGCATGTATTGGGGGGAAGGACATATGGTCACTGAAAAATAAAATTGAGAAAAAAATTCTAAATAATGTCATTAAAAAAAGAATTATTTATGACAAAACTGAGATATTGCGCTTTACCGGAGATAAATACTAACTATTTAAAGGATTTAGCCTGAAAAAAATATGGAAGGAAAAAAAGACCAGGGTGATGAAAAGATACTTAATGCAATCATAATCGCATGTGTTGTTGGAATTACAATTATCCTGGGTTTGATTTATTACAACAGCCTGAATGAAATAGGATTTAGTGAATTGTACTTTAATGACTATTCTAAAGAGATAACAGATGGAAAAATTTCTTTTAATTATGCTATTGCAAACCACGAGGGAGTGGACACCACATATGAAGTTACTTGTAGGAAGAATGATATACTTCTTGGTAAGGAAAGAATATTTATTGAGACTGATGGAAAGAAGAGTTTTGAAAAATTGTTTGACTCTGAAAACGGGACCTATAAGATAAGCGTGGAATTTGTGAATAACAACCAGACTTATGAAATACATTTCTGGACGCAAACAGATGAAGAATATATATAGTGTTTTTTATGGATTCCTTATTTCATTTTGTATTTTCGATAATTGTGGGACTTTCACTAAATATTAGAAGAAAACATAAATTAAGGGTGATTGTATCTGCGGCTTTATTGGTTGTGTTGATAGATATTGACCATTTTTTTGGGATGACTGCAAGAGGGACATTTCACAATATTTTTTTTGTATCTGCCATACCGCTGATTTTATTTTATATTGGCTATATGTATGAGAAACCATATCATTCGATAAAACTGCAAACATATAGTTTATTGCTTGGACTTATGCTTATTGCGCATGTGATTTGTGATATGTTTATTGATGGCAGTGTTAAATTACTGTATCCATTCAATATGACTGATTTTACGATGCCTGATATCTGGATTCTTGCTACGCCTGATTTTTTTTCGCCCATTGTTAGTCCGACAGGTATTGCTCTTGGAATAATACTTTTGTTTATTATGATTGCATTTTATGTTGAGGAGTTTATATATAACCTGGAAAAAAACAAGGAAAAACTCTCTATTGCGGTAAGGGACACTAATGAGGATGTGTTTTAGACTAGCATATATATGAATTCATTGAATTGTTGAAATCCACAAGATTCTTGCAATCAACACAAGATGACTCAGTTTTTAATTCATATTTTAATCTCGTGGAAATCTGTGGATTAAGTCGGTTCCGTGGATTAGAAATTGGTCACTGGCTTTTTTCTTAAGAATAAACCTATGCTTGCAAGAGTCATGAAAAATGGTATTGCCATTGTTGAAAATTCAGGAATGCCTCCTGTTGCCTGTGCAATTACGCTTGCATCTTCCCAGTCGCCGACATCATTTGTCTTTACATAATACATGTATTTTGCTCCTGCTGTTGCATTGGATCCAAGCATTATTTTGATAATTGCCTCTCCATTGGTGTCTGTGGTTGTCTCGTTATTGCCTGTCTCGTTGAATACGACAGAAACCTCGCTACATGGATTTGATAAAAAATCATCACATATTCCATTGCTATTTGTGTCTTTGCAGATTATATTTTTGATTAGCAATGGCTTTACTTGATGTGGAGTTACCGTAGCAGTTGTATATCCTGTATTCCCTGGCATTATAGTAATGTCCATCGGATTGACTTCAATATCAAGAGAATCTGCGAACACGACCATACTGCTCAAAAGCATAAGACTTATTGCTGTAATTATTATTTTGTTTTTTTCCATATTTGTGTGTGTTTTTATTTTTTACCTGCTAGTAGTAAAATAACAAACAAGTATTTAAACTTTTCTAATTTTGTATTTCCAAAACAGAATTTTGCGCATCTATTGTCGTGCCTGTATCCACATCCATTAGTTTGACAACTGCAATAAAGTCATCGTCAATATTACTCTGACTGTCCGAGATGATATATTCTTCGCATAAAATATTGTCTTCGTCCCGGGCAATATAGCTTAAAGTATGGTTTTCTGCTACCAGACCCTGCTTCTGTGTTGAAAAGAAAATCGTCTTCACTGTGTAATTTCCCTTTGCATTTTCTTTTATATTCCAGAAATAACTGACTTTTATATCTGCATGATTCTTGCTGATATTGTAGCCAAGAAATGTTATTTTGTCGGTGAACATGATTGGATGAATGTTTTGGATGGTTACTGGTGTCCGGGTATATTTTTTATCGTCATTGTGGGGATTGTAGCAAACTGCATTTATTTGACCACTATACCTGTCCTTTAATTCTTCCTCAATCAACTCTCTTGATTTTATGAATATGTCTGCAACATCAAATGTGTTTGCGTTGCTGTTTTGGAGAGTTAGTCTTGTTCCTGTCTTTGGATAATACAACCCTGTCTTTATTGTATACATTCCGGTTGGTGTATTTGGAGGAATCATTAAATCGTATTGTTCTACATATATTGTGTTGTTTTTGCATTTTGAAGTCCTGAACGGCAGTTTGTGATCCTGTTGAAATGCCAGTTTATCGTTCTCATCAACTACATGAACAAAAGCAGTATAATCTTTTTTTGTGTTTTCGAGGCATTTCCAGAAATACGTAACGCTGTATTGCTGTCCTCCTATTAATTCTTTTTCGTCAATGGATGCTCCCAGTAGTAGCATCTTGTTCTGGAAGTTTTTCATTAGAGATATTTTCATCTCTATGCCGCTTGTATTTATTACTGTATTTTTTTGAGGATTATAGAGGAGCACATCCATTGTGCTGTTGTATATTGTGTTTAGGTAATCTTCGTCGGGCTTTAAATGCAGTATGCCGAGCACGACACGATTTTTTGGATCAACAAATTTCCCGTATAGTATTGGCATGCTGGTTCCTGCTGTATCTGTGAGACTTACTCTTAAAAAATATTCTTTGTCCTCTGTGACAAATGGAACAGTTATGTCGAATTCCTCTTTTATGACATCGCCTTCTTTAAATTGTTTTTTTGATTGGGCAAACTGGTATTCATCAGAAAAAAATACTTCTCCTACTGAATCTGTAAAATCCAGCTTCACGTTGTATTGTTTTTTTAATTCATCTAGATAGTACCAGTACAGGGTTATGTGCATGTCTTTGCCGCTTTGAATCTCTCCTGCTCCAATGCCGTATCCGATTAAAGCTATTTTATCGTTGAAATTGTTTGCCATTTTTTTCTGGATTTCCTCGTAGCTTATTGTGCTGTCGATGTTGTTTTTGGTGTAAATGTTGTGTATCTGTGTTATTTGATTTTGGTTGTAGAGTTGGTCAAATTCTATTTTTCCCCTGTCCTGGTTGTTCATGATAACGGGGTAAAATATGTCTGCCAGGAGCAAAAAGCCAATAATGCCTGATGTTACAATTATATATTTTTGCTTACGCGACAAATTTAGCCTGTCTATTGAAGGACTTATTATACGCCTGTATATTAAGATAAATGTATTTTTGATTGGTTTTGCAAATGCAAAAAACAGGCATATGAATGCAATCTGAGCAAGAACTGTAAAGAGATTAACGGGAATATCGAGATATAGGTTTGAAAACATGACTGTCAGGACAACAAAGCTTATGCTCAGACCCACAGAAAGAGCAACTCTTTCGGCAAAATCTATTTCTTCTCTGGAAAAAAAGACAAATGTTGAGATGTACCCTGGTATAAAAAGCACAAGGAGTAAACCGATAATAATTCTGGCTGTTTGGTATATTAAATAAAGGAGCTTTGTTTTAACAATCAGGACTAAAAATACAAGCAATATTAACAGGATGATTATTTGCTTATATCCTATAGAATTCAGTTTATTTTTAATATGCATACTTTTTTCTCTTTATTTTTCTTTTTGGATCTAATATCCTTTTGATTACATCGGATTCTTCTTTTTTGATTGTGGTGGGAGAATAGTTGTGTTTTGTGTTTGCGCTATATGTTGTATGGTGATTCTCCGATTGGTGCAATGGTTTAGCCCGGACTTTTTTATTGTTTTGGTTTTTTCTGCCTTTCTTGGGTTGTCCCAGGGAGTTAAATGAGGGATTATTTTTATTGCCTGTTTTTACCTGGTTTTCATCACCGGAAAATCGGAATAATATTGTCCAGAACAGAGATATCCATATGAAGAAGAAAATCCATCCTAGGTGTGTATGTACAGCCATAAGGGCATTGTTTCCTAATTTTAGTCCTACTAAGAACAAAAGCACTATCCTCATGACATTTGAAAAAAATGTTCCTGCAACGCCAAAAATGAACAAAATGACTTTGTTTTTCAGGGTTGTCCTGATATCTCCTATTATTGCAAAAAAAGCAGCTATGAATACGGACATTGATGTTACTCCAGAGCATAGCGCACCGATAAATACCTGGAATGTATTATCGCTCATCGCCAGGGTATAGCCGCCGGTTTGCTCTATAGAATATACAGAATACCCAAGGAAGGATAATATTACTTTTGAAACATAAGTTAAAATGCTTATTAAAGGCAGGTATATTTCTTTCAGGGTGTAATCAAATACACCGCTCCTGACGTATTCTATCACGCCTGCCGGGAATATAAGAAGACCCATTACTATAAAAAACCTGAAAGAGAATCTTAAAAAAAAACTCTGTGAATTTATAAAATTGGAGATATATGAAATAGTATCTTTCTTTAGGAATATGAAAATGCTTAATATGAAATATAGGAGGGAAAATGCAACAGGAAGCGTTGAACCCATGTTTCTTGTGTAAAATATGATGAATAGCAAAATCATTGTCGCTATGAAAAAATAAAAACCGTGTTTTATGTCTTCTCTATTTTTGTTTTCAAAATATTCATAGCCGATGATAAAAATACTGCTCAAAAACAATGTGAGGAATGTTAATATAACCTGGATTTTACTGATGTCCTGCTGTACAAACCCATGATATCCTATTTCAAATATATATGTGAAAGAGCCAATCAGCAGGATTATCCCAATCAATATTGTCTTGTTAATTTTCATTTTAATCACTATTTAATAATAAAAAATAAAAAATTTTATATACCTTCTTTAATACCTCTCTTTGTTAAAATTCCTTTTCTGATATACAATAAGATCATATTGGTTTGACAGCTTTCGACTTAACATATAATCCTACAAGCAATAACAGAATGAATAGAATGCTAAATGGTGTTGCTATTTTATCGATGAATCTACCTGTTATTGCAGGTGGTTTTGTTTTCTGACAGGCACCGCAATCCAATTCACAGTTCTTGCAGTCTTCTTCGCCATTGCATGCTCCATCTCCGCATATTATGCATGCACCACAGTCTTCTTCGCATGTTTCGCAGGTTTCGTTAGTCTGGCATATCTGGTCACCACAGTATTCTATTATGGGACATATTCCACAGTCTTCTTCGCATGTTTTGCAGGTTTCATTAGTCTGGCATGTTTTATCTCCACAGTATTCTTCCGGTGCTGTTATTTTTGGAAAATAAGTACAGTTTTGTTCTACTGCTGGTTTTCTATATGCGGTTCTGCAATTGTTTTTATCTGTACATATCCTTGTCTGGATTCCGCTCGAAACACATTCAGACCAGTTTGCACACACCCAGTTCGGATAACATCCTATGCCTCCTCCGCTGCTGCTTCCACCGCTACTACTACTACTACTACTTCCGCCTGTATTGCATACGCCGCCTTCATCTATCTGGCTATCGCAGTTGTTGTCTTTTCCATCGCAGATTTCTGTTGTTGGACTACCTGGAGTACATGTATCTGTTTCAGTACCGTTAACACATGTCAACATCCCCTGAGCAGAACATTCACCCACTCCGCAACTTGTCTGTGTTTCATTATAATCTTCATCAATTTGATCATTACAATTGTTGTCTATGCCGTCGCATGTTTCATTTGCACCCGGGTTGACTGCTGTATTATTATCATCACAGTCCAATTGGGTGTAATTACAGAAAAAAGATGCCGGGTTTCCGTATCCGTCGCCATCATCGTCTGTACAATTCGTGCAATATTTGTCATCTGTATCATTAAATCCATCGCAGTTGTCGTCTATTGTGTTTGTGCAGTTTTCAACAGCGCCAGGGTTTACATATGGATTTGTATCATTACAGTCCTCATACCATGTATAAGTGTCGTTGTCTGCGTCTGTCACTGTGAGATTTACAACAGTCATTTCTCCTTCTCCATCACAGTATTGTGGATTTTGATCTGCAAGTTCCCCTGAAACTCTTAATAATATGTATGTTGTAGAGGTATTTTGCAAAGTTATATTATATCCTGCCGAAACTGTCTGACCTGTTGCAATAAGTTCGCCTGTTTCAAATAGATATGCATTTACTTCTGTTCCTTCAACAGAATCTCCGCTTATGTTTGAGACAGTTCCTGCAAAAACGCAGGAATGCATAGCATAAGCGCTATTCATTAAAAAAATTAATAAGACTGCAAATACAGTCATTAGACTAAAAATAGATTTTTCTTTCATAAATACCCCTCTTTCCCTTATGTATTTCTTTTGCTTTTTTTTCTTTTTTCAAAAATTAGTATTTTTTCATTTGCTTATCATTATACTTATAAGATAATTTGAAACTCAACTATTCATCTACAACTCCTTTGCTGCTTTTGGCAAATTTTTTTGCATAGATAATTCCGCCAATAATTAGTATCAACAATATCCCGCCAGTAATTGGAACTGAAGCACTTCCTGCAACAGAACTCAAAAAATTTCCTGTTATTGATGAAAGCAAACCGCCATTATTTTCTTTTTTATCCTCCTCAGATAAAGGCATTGTGCATTCTCTGCTTATTGTCGGCTTGTCTGTTTCTGTTTCGCAACTGTTCAAATCCATGCATACTCTTTTCTGCCTGCTGTTAAAGCAGTCAAACCACTCGCTGCATTTCCAGTTTTCAGTGCATGTCGTTTGCTCTGTCTCTTCTTCCTGATTATCTGTCTGTTCATTATCTCCTGTGGTTGTTGTTGTTTCATCGTCGTCTGTTTTGGTTGTTGTTACTAAAGGTGCACTTCCGCCTGAAGAACTGCTGCTTGAGCTACTACTTGAAGAACTGCTCGATGAAGATGAAGTACACGCTCCGCAGTCATTAGGGCATGTTGAGCAGGACTCTCCTGATTCACATACCTCATCTCCGCAGAAATTTGGTATTGTTGCAGATAAATCAACTTTTGTGCTTTCGCCACTGGAGAAAATATATTCTGCTGCTTTGACATCATTTATATAGAATTCAATCAATTTGCCGTCCCGGTTCCCGTCCGGATTGAGAACATAAAATATTGGCTCATAGCCGTATTTTCCATCTTTTGTAAAAGCACTCGATACAACTTCATTGCTTATTTTTGCATCAATCAATACATTGTCCGGCGAAGTTTTTCCATTGACAATTACATCCCCATAAAACTGATGCGGCATTCCTGGTGCTGCCAAAGCAATACTTGTAAATACAACAATTGCTGCTATGGCTGCTGTCAACAAAGCCCTGTTTTCAATATTTAATTCTATCATAATTCCCCCCTAAAAAATTATTTAAAAAAATAAAAAAAATTATGGACTGAAGCGTCCACAAAATGTGGAAAAGGAGTAGGTGTCCTCTACATCTATTTCCATCCAGTACCCTGCACCGGCATCCATATTATTCTTGGCATACATATATTTCCATGGTGGATTGTTTGGACCCCAGTATGTTACAAGAGAGCTCCATCTTGGATTCCCAATCACTGTATCTATAAGAGAATATAGAGCACAGTAAGTAGGGTCTCCATTTTCATTAGGGCCATAGTATCCTAGTTCACCATCAGTTCCATAATATCCTATCAGGTTCCATCCAGGCACTACTTTCTTGCTTGGCGGTGTTGCTGCTTCACTGAATAATCTTCCGCCAATGGTTAGTTGAACAGAGTTTCCTTCCATAGCACTTGTGTTCATCAATACCCAGTAGCCCCAGCCAGGTTTCATCTCGGTCAATGTATCTGTTCCTGGTCCCGGTGTATATACATACCATTCATCAGCAACGCCATCATATGTCCAGACTGAAATTACTTTGTCTGCAATGTCTTCAAATACTTCTTCTATTGAATCCTCTGTCATTACAAACGGTACAGATATCAGGTTCCATTTGGGATTTAGTGTTATGTTAAATGCACCACCTTCTACCTTTATCCATTCCAAGTCTTTTTCGCTCTCATGACCTACTGCATCTGTGCAGTAGAATTCAAGCTGATGTAGGCATTCTTCTTCCAGATATATTTCTGTTCCTTCTGTAGTTGTATTCCACTCAGTCCAGTTCTGTGTTCTGTCCCACCATACTCTCCAGTGAACTATTGAATGGTCTGATGGATGAGGTCCCTGGTCATCACAACTCAATATTATGGGTGTCATTGTTGTTACTTTCCATTCCCATGTGCAGTTGCCGGAAATATTATCACAATAAGAGTTTGGCTTTCCGACTTTCTTATCTGGAATAGGTGCGGTATTGTCAACAAAGACGCACTGGTGGTTCAGGGTTTCTGTCTTGTTCACATTGTCTACACTGTAGTATTCTATTATGTGGCATGATTCCTCAAGACCTGTGTATTTGTAGCCAGTTGGATTGTATGGTTCAGGTGCTGTTGGCAGTCCATATCTTGCATCCTGTGTCCATTCGCTACAGTTGTCGTAGCAGTAGTGCCAGTCTGTCTCATTCTCCAGATATACATCCCTGTAATATGTTCTATTTACTCCAGATGGATGTGGTTCTGAATCGTATGCAAACAATGTTATATTGGTCATGTTTGTTATCCACTTTGTGCCTTCTTCTTCAAAGAAAGGAGCCGAGTATGTTTTGTTTGTTACTGGTGGTGTGTGGTCTACAAATACACACTGGTATTGTACATCTTCTGTATTGCCCAGTGCATCCTGACTGTAGAATTCTATCAGATGACATGATTCTTCAGGTATTCCAAAAGGTTCTGTATATGTATTGTTTATATCCTCATGCCCGTGCATTGCACTGCAATTGTTTTCACACATATAGTCCCTTACTTTTGTGTAGCTATAGTATGTATCTATTCCATCCACATGGCAAACATCACCACCGTCTACAGCTGTTAATTCAATTCTTGATGCATTGTCTATATAATCAAAGCCAGTCTGTGGGTTCACGTAGTAAGGTTCCAGATATGTTTTTGTCGTGTTTGGTGCAACAGAGTCGACTTTGAAGTATTCCAGATCAGTTGTTTCTTCTGTATTTCCCAGGTGGTCTATACAATAGAATTCAAGGTCATGCACTGAATCTTCTGTGAAGTTGAATACATATGGTTCATCTCCTACATAGTTACAGCACCAGTCTCCTTCCATTGTTCCTCCAAATTCTGTACAGTACTGGTTGGTTATGTAGCCCCATATACCGCTTACATTGTCGTATGAAACCCTGTAACACATAGTTTCCTGCTCAACAGGGTGGTCTCCCTGGTCTTCACAGTCAAGAGTTATCTCTGTTACATGGTCTCTTACCCACCAGCAGTCTGGTCCGGCAGGATACTCAATCTGACAGTTTTCATCACATCCATCTCCATTTTCTGTGTTGCCATCATCGCATTCCTCTCCAGAATCCAATTTGCTGTCTCCACAGTATGGGACAAATATAACTTCTCCAACGAAAAGGTCTGTTGCAGTTCCAGGCATAATTGTATTCTGTATCTCAGTCATGGTGTTTGTATTGTATGCCTTTAAATCATGCAGACCTGGATCCCCACTTGTTACATAAGTAAAAGCTGCAGTTGGATGAACTGCAATTCCTGCTGGGTCATCCATTGTTGCAGATTGGTTTGATACTCCATTGTTTATCCTGTATTTCGTAAAGCTACTCGGCGAATAATACCATGTTGTTGTATATAGATATACATCAGCCTGATTCCTTGTATCCACAGCAATTCCGACATTGTTATTTGGCAAGGAATATGTGTTCAACAGGTTCATGGTTGTGTTATACTCACGTACTGTGGTTGAACCGTCTGTGACATATATCTTGTTGTTGTTATGATCAAATGCCATACCATATATGTTTAGTCCAGTATTGTAAGTTATTACATTTGCGTGTGTTGTAGTATCATATACATGGACATTAGGTCCGTTTCTGTCAGCAACATACAGATATCCCTGAGTCTCATCTACAAAAACTCCTGCTAAATCAGAAGCCGCTGTTGATATATTTCCCATTGGATTAAAGTTATTTGCATCAAATACATAGACATCGCCAATAAATTCAAAAGTTACAAACAACTGATCATTTACTGTATCCAGCGCAGTTCCGACAGCTCCGTTGCCGACAGTCGGCAAAGTGTAATTGCTTACATAAGTAAGGGTTCCATTAGTCTCTACATTATATGCTTCAAGAAGGTTTGGCTGCTTTGAATTATCAGCAATAACATATAGAGTTACTGGATTGATTCCCTGCACTCTTGGTGCTAACATACCTCCATTTGTTGTTATATTAAATTCACTGCCGTTGCATGCAATCTTGGGCTCACCGACTGTTTTGTTTCCTCTTGGCGGTGTGTTGTCTACAAATACGCACTGTTTTTTGATTTCTTCTTCAATTCCAAGATTATCTACACTAAAGTATTCTATCAAATGGCATGATTCCTCTGGTTTGTAAAATTGTCCCGTATATTCTGTCCAGTTCCCCATGCCTTGTGCCTCATCACATGTAACTACATCATAGCAGTAGTTATCTGATACAACGGTATTTCTCCAGTATGTATTGTTTACGCCAGATGCGCATGGTGCCTGGGGATTGTCTGTAGCATTTAATGTTATTGGTGTTGAACTGTTTATCCAGATTGTGCAAAGCGCGTGTGTGCAGTCTTCAAAACAAACAGGATTTCCTATGCATTGACTAATACACATTGCCTCGCAATTAGGTTCAATTTTCTGCGGATCCCCGTATGTTTTGTTTGTAAGAGGGGGCTGTGAATCTACATAGAATGTTTCAATATCTTCTATATTGTTTCCCAGAGCATCCCGACAGACTATTTCTAATTCATGCACTGTGTCTTCATAGAATCTTATGTCGAATGGAGGTATCTTATTGGATTCCCCTTTCATTGGATTGCCATCAAGATAATACATCCAATCGCATGTAACATTGCCGACAGTGCAGTTTTCGTATGTATTATTGTCATATGCTTCTACATGTATTGTCGTGCCTGTGCCGTTTTCCTCGCAAGTCCAGTCCTTTATCCAGCAGGTATCATTTGTTCCCGGTCTTGGAGGGCAATCCCCATACTGTGGACCAATCAATGTCTTGTTTATTATAGGAGGAATTGAATCAACCCTGAAGTATTCCAGATCAGTTTGATTGTTCCTGTTTTCAAGAGCATCAACGCAGTAGAATTCAAGGCCATGAAGTGAATCTTCCTGGAATATTATTATTGTGCCTTCATCCACGCAACAGTAATCATCGTCATTTGGTCCCTGCATTGTACCGCCAAGAAGAGGACAATATACCCTATTTGTAAGCCAAGGTGCTATGTCAAATGAAATCCTGAAGCATGCTTCACCATAACCTACCGGATGAGGTTGAGGATCCATACAACTTAAGTTTATTTCAGTCACATGGTCTCTTACCCAGTAACATTCAGCAAAATTATAATCTATCAAATCAGTTTCAAATAAGTAATTATTTGGGTTCCATGCTGTTAATCCGGGTTCACTATAATCACTTGATGGAACTAACCATATTTTTGCTCCCGTACAATGTGAATAAAAATCCGGAGCACCACAATAGTCATGTTCATTAATATCCATATTTGCATCAGGATAACTAGGTAAATTCATACCTAAATCTACACTTCCACTAACAACTAAATTTCCATTGCTATCTGAAGTTGCTTCAACTATCAATGCACCAGGGTTATCTCCTCCCCAATTATTAAATCTATCAGGTTCATCTGCATAATATATCAAAGAATATTCTGTATTTGTTTGAAGCCCATTTGCTGTAAGTTCATATTCAAATTCTGGACCCATATCATTATATTCTAATGTTGCTTGTATTCCATCTCCAGTAATTGGTTGCCAAGTTGAATTTTTGTTTTCAAGAATTAAGATTAAATCCTCACCAGTAATTGATTCATCTTTACTACAAGGAATATTTGGCACTCCAACCTCTTTTGTTCCAACAGGTGGAGTATCTTCAACATAAACACACTGGTGTTTTACAGGCTCTCTGTTTCCAAGTTCATCTACACTGTAGTATTCTATAATATGGCATGATTCTTCATTTTTGAAAAATGGACCGGTATATTCAATCCAACCGCAATCATCCCATCCGCTTGAATTCCAAGTCATACATACATTATAATCTTCACAAAATCCCAGAAGTCCCTGAGGTCCTTCATACACATTCCTGTAATATGTAGTCATGTTGCTTATATTGCATCCCTGTGTTGTTGGGTCGGGATCAACTGCGCTAAGTGTTACAAGAGTATGTGTAGTAATCCAGTGAGGGTATTGGTCTTCAACAATAGTGTAAGGGAAATGAGGATCGCCGTAAGTCTTGGTTGTTTCCGGAGGAGTGTCATCAACCCTGAAAACTTCAATATCTTCAAGTACATTGCCTGCAATATCCTTGCATGTAACATTCAAAACATGAAGGGAATCATTGTCAAAAGTCATTGAGTAATTCCATGAGCTCTCTCCATCTAAATCAGCATATATTACTGGTATTGGAGCGCTTCCGTCAAGAGTATATGAAACTTCACAAAAATCAAGTCCACTTACTCCACACAATCCTGCTTCTACAATATCAATCTGTATCTCTGTGTCTTGTCTTATCCAGCACTCTTCTCCCGATCCAGGAGGGCATGGTCCGGATTGATTGCCGATTATTTTTTTCGTTATGTTTGGTGCTAAATCATCAACGCTTGTGTTATCATAAGCAAATATCCATAAATCTGTTATATCTCTTGTTTCAAATTGCCATGTTAAATTACAATAGCCGGGTCCACTTGGAGGCGTTGTTGCAGAAAAAGTAAAATTAGTACATGTTCCTTGGGCAATATAATACCCTGGTGCTGTAGCAGTGTATTCATAATGTCCCTTTACCGGATTGTATGGGGCTTTATACCAACCTGTTTTATCATCTGCATCAAAGTTAACATAATTCGGATTATTATAAATTCTCACTTCGTCAATTGAATCATTGCCATCAGGCACATTACAAATTTCAACCGTATACCCCATGTTCATACCCGCAGCAGACCATTCCGGCTGTAATTCAACACCACTATTATGTTGCGCAAAACCAACTGAAGCAAATAGTAGTACAACTAATACCATTGTACAAAAAGGCGTCTTTATTTTCCTATCAAAACTATAATTTTTTAATTCCATATTACCCCTTGCTCATTTATGGACACTTCAACCTTAAATACTTTTCTATTTTTTAACTACTTCAAAGTTGCAACACATATAGTATAATGTCTCCTGTCTCAAACAGATGCAAAATATTCTTTAAAAAAATAGAGAATGACCATTTTCCTTCAACCAGTTCCTGTGATTTTTATAATCGGGCATTATGCTGATTACCTTGTCCCAAAACTTTTTAGAATGGTTTTTTTCTTCAATGTGGCTTAATTCATGCACCACAACATAATCGATGATGTTTAATGGCGCCATTACTAGGTGCCAGTTGAAATTAAGGTTGTCGCGTCCGCTGCATGAACCCCATCTTGTCCTGGTGTCCTTGATGCTTATCCTGTTGTATCTGATTCCTGCGGCTGAAGAGTAATGCTTTGTCCTCTCCAGAAAAATTTTATGCGCCTGTTGCCTGTACCATCTTGTAAAAATAGATTCTGCTCTTTCTATTGCATCCCGGGAGAGAACAAAACAATTGTCGTTAAAATGAAGATGTGGGCGGTTTCTGTCAAGTACATATAGCTTGTAGTTGTTCCCGAGATATAAAAACTCCTCGCCTTCTGCAAATTCTCTCGGGTGTTTTTGTTCGCATCTTTTGCGGACAAGTTCCTGCTTGCTTAAAATCCATTTTTTCTTTTTATCCAGCATTTTATGGATGGCTTTATCCGAAGCGCGGTTGGGAACTCTGACGATTAATTCTCCTTTCTTGTTGATTTCCATCCCGTATGTCTTTCGGCTGGACCTTATTATTCTGTCAATTTTGATTTCTTCCATTTTTAATATTCGTAAAATCCTTTTGGACCGTGGCTTCCTTTTTTGTAAGGTATGAGAGGTATGCCTTCCTTTAACTTTAAAATTTCGTCGGTGATTTTCCAGGATGTTTTCAATACATCGTACCTGGAAAATAAAGTCTTGTCTCCCCTGATGCAGTCTGCTATTAATTTTTCATAGGTGCTTATGCTTCTGGATCCAAAAGAACGGGCGTGGCTGTGCTCCATCAGGTGAGCCGCAAATGCTCCTTTCGGGTTTTTTAGATTAAGCCGAAAACTGATGTTCTTGATTGGTTGTATGTTGATAAAAAGCGTGTTTGGCTTTGCTGAAGGAAAGAGACATTTGTGTTTTTGATGCTGCTTAAATATAATTTCAATGCAGGCTCTTTTTTTTGTTAATCTCTTGCCTGTCCTTAAAATGATTGGGGTTCCCTTCCACCGTTCGTTGTTGCATGCTAATTTTAATTCAACGAAAGTCTCGGTGTTTGTTTGGGTTATGCCTGCTTTTTTTGCTTCATCAACATAGCCCTCGTACTGACCTACTACAATATTTTTTGAAGAAGTAATGCTTATTGTGTCTAGCACCTTGACTTTTTCATTGTTTATGCTTTTTTCGTCCAAATCCTCCGGCGCATTCATAAGCATCAGGGAGACTATCTGGAGCAGATGGTTTTGGACCATGTCTTTGATTGCCCCGGCAGTGGCATAATATGCGAGCCTGTTCCCGACACCCATATCTTCGTCTGCAATTATATTGATTTGGTCGATGAATTTATTGGACCATGTATGCTCAAAAAGAGGATTTGAAAACCTGAATGCAAGGAGGTTTTGGACTGTGTATTTTCCAAGATAGTGATCAATCCGGTAGATTGACTTTTCGGAAAAAACATTTCTTGCTTTCCTATCTAATTGGATTGATGATTCAAGGCAGTCACCGAAAGGTTTCTCAAATACTATTCGCCTGAAGTGTTCCGGGTGCTCGCAGAGGTTGTATTTCTCCAGCTGATCAATGACATTACATACTACTTCATTGCTTGTTGCAAGATAGTATATCCTGTTTCCTGAGGTCTTTGCTGATTTTGACAGATATTCTTCAAATCCTTCCAGGGCATTTGGTGCGCTCAGGTCTGCCTGGAAGTAGTGGATATCTATGTTATCCCATGTGCTTTGGTCAATGTCATTGTCAAATTTAATAAGATGTTTTTTGTATTCTTCGTCAGACAACGGTCTTCTGCCTATACCTACAATAGAAAAATCAGATGGGATTGCTCTTTTTTTTACAAGGGAAAATATTGCGGGTGCCAGTTTTATCTTGGCAAGATCGCCGGTGCCTCCGAATACTATTAGCGTAAATGGTTTTATCTTCTCCAGATTGTCTGTGAATACATAAGGGTGCTTTGTATTATTAATGAGTTTGGCAGGGCATTGCTCTGTCGATAGTTCCGGGTTTTTAAAGTTCTGGAATGCCTGCCGTTTGTCTTTGGTCAAAAATAATGCAATCGCTGTATCTGCATCCTCAAGCATATTTCTTGAAGCAGTTAGTCTTTCAAGTGGTGGTTTTGGCGAATCAGACATTGTGAAATATTCGCACCCGTTGTGTCTAATAGAATGGTGTTGCGGGGAAAGCGCCGCGACATGACTGTCTTCTCCTGCACTCAAAAGCACAATATCCAGCGGCTGAAATTTCTTAAATTCTTCATTGTATTTTTTTACGCCCTTATCTTTTACAAATATGTCCAGCTCAAAAGGATGTACGTTTTGAGCAGGTATCTTTTTCTCTTCCAGTAATTTTGATAAGAACGAATCGTATGCATTCTTATAAATGGAGTGCCTGGAAGTGTTCTCTACCAGACGCTCATCCACCATGAAAATATGCACTTTCTCCCAGGGAATATTGGTCGTGGTTTTAAATATCTCGAATATTTCCACTATGCTTTTCCCTCCGCAAATGCCCAATACAACATATTCTTTTTGGAGAAGTAATCTTTTGACAGAAGCTTCTATTATTTTGACAGCTTTCTTTGCCAAAGTGCGCCTGTATTCATTTGAAATGATTGTTGTTTCTGTCATATTATATCTGTTAATATATATGGGTGTTTTGCCTTAGTGATTGTTTTTGCAGGACATTGAATTGTTGAGAGTTCCGGATTTTTAAAGTTCAGGAAGGCTTGTTTTTTGCCTTCTCCTAAAAATAATACTATTGCTGTGTCTGCATTTTCAATCATGGTTTTTGTTGAGGTGATTCTTTCCTTGGGTGGTTTTGGCGAATCGTGCATCATAAAAAATTCATTTCCTTCCTGTTTTATAGAGTGATGCCCCGGGAAAACTGCCGCGATATGACCGTCTTCTCCTGAACCTAAAATGACAATATCGAATGGCTGAAATTTCTTAAATTCTTCATTGTATTGTTTTATTCCTTTGTCTTCTGCTGATTTGTCCAAATGAAATGGGTGTATATTTTCAGCTGGTATTTTTTTTTCTTTTAGTAATTTTGATAAGAATAATTCGTATGCGTTCCTGTAATTGGAATCAGGAGAATCCTTATCGACTAAACGTTCGTCCACCATGAAAAAATGTATTTTCTCCCATGGGAGAAGAGTTGTAGTTTTGAATTCTTCGAATATCTCTGCTACACTCCTTCCTCCGGGAATAGCCACTACTACTTTTTCTTTTTGAGAAAGTATTCTTTTGACTGATTCTGCTATTGTCTCGACAGCACTCTTTGCTAAAGTGCGCCTGCATTTATTTGAAATGATTCTTGTTTCCGTCATTTTGGCTGATTATGCCCTCCGAATTCATATCTTAATGCCTGTACAACTTTTCCCTGATAACGTGGTTCTTTCATTGATCTGAATCTTGCATTTACAGATTCTTCAATTACCGGGACCGGAACATTCAGCTCTTTTGCGGTCTTGACTGTCCACTCTCCCTCACCACTCAAACCTACTGCGCCGGTGTATTTTTCGAGTTCAATATCATTTGAATAAGCTCTTTCTATGAGTTCCACAAGCCAGCTTCTGATTACAGAACCATTGTTCCAGACCTGAGAGAGCTTTCTTTTATCTATGCCATCATTGAACTCTGATTTTTCAACAACTTCAAATCCTTCTCCCATTGCCTGCATCATTCCGTATTCTATGCCATTGTGTATCATCTTGACAAAATGACCTGCTCCTGCTTTACCGAAATAGCCGTATCCATTTTCTACACTGGTATCTCTAAAGATATCCTCTATTTTGTCATATGCTTTTTTGTCTCCTCCGACCATATAACAGGCGCCGTTCCTTGCACCTTCGATTCCTCCTGATGTCCCGACATCCAGAAACAGTATGCCTTTTTCATTGAGAAATTGACCATGCTCTATGGAATCCTTGTAGTATGAGTTTCCGCCATCTACCAGAAGGTCTCCTTCTCTCATATATGGAAGTATATTTTTCATGACTTCTTCAAGAGCATCTCCTGCAGGAACCATCAGCCAAACAACTTTATTTTCGCCAAGCTTCTCTGAAAATTCCTCTAATGAGTACGCCCCTGTAGCTCCCTCTTTTTCAATATCCTCTACTTTTCCCCTGCTTCTATTATATGCAACAACTTCGTGCCCCTTATCCATGAGATTTAACGCCAAATTATAGCCCATTCTTCCAAGCCCGAGAATTCCTATTTTTATCTTGTCCATAAATATTCACTTTCTAAAGATATATAATTTTATGCCCTGTTCTATTTAAAAATCTATCTTTGAGAAGAAATTAACTTTTATCTAAAGGAAAATATTCTCTTAAATTATATCATTAATTTCAAGTAAAAATCTTTCAAAAAAGATTCTTCTTTATTTCAATAAAAGAGTCTTACTCTAAATACTACTTTTAATGTTGTAAATAAACTTCTTGTGAAATTTTACTGCTTATTTACAATGTGAAAGATTTTTTCATGTTGTATCTAAACTTGTATATGAGATATAGTTTATACACAATACAACAACTATTTAGTTGTTTAATATTATCTTCGATTAAACTGGTATTTTAGTCTCTCTCTCTTTAAAAAAACGGATTTGTCTGCTGAACAAAAAATTTGGAAATAAACTACTTTTCAGTTATCTTAAAAAAACAAATATTTATATATCTTTAGATAACTAAGATAATATGAAAAATAAAAATAACGCGATTAAAGACGTTTCAATCGAGAAATTAAAAAAACAACTGGTAGTCAAAAAAATAAAAGGAAAAGAATATTATTATAGCAGGGCAAAAATCAATATAGACCTGGGGCAATACAGAGTTATAAAACAAAAAGAAAGTTATTTGTGCCCTGTGGATTCCTGTGATTTTGAACTTGAGCGTTGCTATGTTGCTGTAAGAAAAAAACTTTTTTCTGAATTTTTTGATTTTCTTTATGACTTCTCAAAAAAAACATATTCTTCAGAATATATTGGGGAAAAGGAAAGGAAACTGCTTGAAATCCTAAGGTTTGGCTATAACATTCTCCTGAAGGAATACGGGGATTCCGACCTTAAAAGATATGAAAATAGTGTGTATGTGAAATACGTGTATGGGACAACAAGCATTGAAGGAAACACATATACTCTCAGGGAAACAGATCTTACATTAAACGAGGGGCTGACTGTCGGCGGAAAAGAAAAGAGGGAGTTTTATGAAATTGAAAATTACGGCAAACTAAAGAAATACCAGGAATCTGTAAAAAAAATAGACATCAATATCCGATTCATCAGGAAACTACATTCTCTTATCATGGATAATATTGACGCAAATTCAGCAGGGGAGTTCAGGAGAATTGACGTTGGACTCACAGGCACAGAATATGAGCCCATCCCTTCTTTGTTTGTGGAAGAGGAAATGGAAAAACTGGTTGACTGGTATAAAAAAAATGAGAACATGATACATCCTGTTGAACTGGCATCCTTGTTTCACCAGAGATTTGAAGAGATTCATCCTTTTATTGACGGGAATGGTAGAGTTGGAAGAGAACTGATTCGGTTGATGCTGGAAAAAAACAAATACCCTACTATTTTTATCGACAGGACAAAGAGGGAAGAATACCTGAAAAGTCTTGATGAAGGCAATGACGGAAAACATAAGAGGCTGGTTAAATTTATTGTAGACGATCTTTTGGCTGTCCATGACCGGCTCCTGAATAATGCAGGGAAAAGCCTGGGGGAAAACAACTCCTTTTAAACACCGTACAAAAAATGTTTGGTTTTCCGGAAAATTTTCTTCTTTAAAAATTAATTCTTTTTTACCCACCGTACTCTCATTTCCCTGGTTCTGTAATGAAAATGTTATAAAACAATGCGTAAAAAAGCAAAATTATATATAGTTTTAATACTATATATTAGATAAAACAATGTGTTTTACTTTTTTTTGGACTAATAAATTAAACAAGATGAAATGAAAGAATTGCCTATAATATAGAGGCAAATAATAAAGGGAGGTAAATGATATGGAAAAAAATATATTAGTATTTTCTCTATTGATAGTTTTATTTTTTTCTTTGACAACTGTATATGGAGTAACGGAAGAACAAAAAGAACAAGCAATTGGAAATGGAACGATTTGGTTGGCAAATCAACAAAATCCTGGTGGAAGTTGGGGTCTTTGGGAACAAACAGCATATACATGTTTCGCATTGATCAAACTACAGGATAGAGCATATGAGTTGGATTTTGAGTCGCCTTTTGACCCTAATTACGAATACTCAAGCAATGTTACTGCAGGTTGGAATTATATATTTGGCACTGACAATTTCAGTAATCCACTTTATGTCCACAGCAATACATTAAGCAATCAGAGCCATACTGGTGGAGCAAGCGGTACTGTAGATAACCCTGATTCAAATTCAAACGGGATAGGTATATCTTTTGATTCAGGTATTGTTCATCATAAGACTTATTCTACAGGCATATGTTTGATGGCTCTTGCATCCAGCGGAACGCCAAACAGGACAAATGATGGAGGAATAGACTTTGATGGAGATAGCAACCCGGATACATTTGGTCAGATAGCACAGGATACTGCTGATTGGACTGCCTATGCCCAGGGAGATTTAGGAAATGATGAAGGTGGTTGGGGCTATGCAGCCATTAACAATAATGTATATGAAGCTACGGGTAACTGGACCGACAATTCAAATAGCGGTTATGCCATGATGGGTCTTGCTGCTGCAGAAGGTTTTGGATGCACTGTTCCGCCATGGGTAAAAACAGAACTAAATGTCTGGATAAATACAATACAGGATCCGGTAAACGGTGGTTCATGGTATAATCCTGATTGGAACTTTAATCCATGGGTAAATGAGCTAAAGACAGGCAATCTTATCTTTGAGATGACATACTATGGCGACAATGAAGGAGTTCCGCGGTTTGATTATGCAATGGACTATATTGCAAGACATTGGAATGACAACAATACTGACCCTGGCTGGAGAGGAGATATGGGCATTGACGACGATGGCGATGGATTAATAGACGAAGACCCTCTTGACGCAATAGATAATGACGGAGACGGACTGTTTAACGAGGATAGAGGAGAAAAAGCAAACTACCAGGCTATGTTCACTCTTATGAAAGGTTTTGAGTACAGTGGAATAGAATTGATAGACCTTGATAACGACAGCATAGCAGAGCACGATTGGTTTGATGAATTTGCACAAGTCATATTAGATCAGCAAAATGCAGATGGTTCATGGTCTGGTTGTCCTTTAGGAAATCCAATACTGTGTACTGAATGGGCATTGCTTACACTGGAAAAAATCTCGCCACCTGCTCCAAAGATAGAAGTCTATGTTGATATCAAACCCAGTTCATGTCCGAATCCAATAAATACAAAAAGCAAAGGTGTTTTGCCTGTTGCTCTTCTTGGCACAGAGGATTTTGATGTAGAGACAATTGATCCGGCTACAATCCAACTAAAACTAAATATAGGAGATGAAGAATTTGTAGAACCAATCCGATGGAACTATGAAGATGTTGCCACACCATTTGAAGGAGAGACATGCGGATGCCATGATGCCAACGGTGATGGATTTATGGATTTATCCCTTAAATTCAGCACCCTGGATGTAGTTGCACTCGGCATAGGAGATTTCGCAGGACAGACAATTCCACTTGTATTGACCGGAACTCTTAAAGAAGAATATGGTGGAACGCCAATCGAAGGTCAGGATTGTGTATGGGTCTTAGACAAGACAAAAAATAAATAGACGCACATCCTCTTTTTTTCTTTTTTTTAAATTTTAGATAATATTTTATATTTCTCTCAAATTACAATAAATCATTTGTTTTTCCACAATCAACTCAACCGGCAGAAATGTTTATATATTATTGACTACAGATATATTTTATGAACAGGCATCATCATCTTTTTCATTTTCTGCATAACAGGGAATTGAATGAATTATATATCAGCATTGCTATCCGGACATTTGCGCTGTCCATGGTCAATGTCTTTGTGCCGATATATCTATTAAAGCTGGGGTATTCCCTGGCATCTGTATTGATTTTCTATGCGATACTAAATGCCGTGCATGCGCTGTTTGTTATACCTGCCTCTATGATTTGCTCAAAATATGGCTTCAAACACTCTATATTTTTTAGCATACCTTTTTTACTGGTTTTTTACATGCTGTTGTATTCGCTGGAGCAATACAGTTGGTCTTTGTATTTCCCTGCGATTGTTTTTGGATTCAGCAATGCGCTTTTTTGGATGGGCTATCATGTGGATTTCTCGAAGTTTAGCGACAGGAAAAACAGGGGAGAAGAATTGGGCGTGGCTAGGATAATAAGCCAGCTGTTTCATATAATCGGCCCGGCTGTCGGGGGGCTAATTTTGACATTTATTGGTTTCAAAGCTTTGTTTGCATGTGTATCTGTGCTTTTGATGGCATCTGTAATTCCTCTTTTCTTTTCAAAAGATATACACGAACCGATGAATTTCTCTTTGACTGAAATATTTAATGGACTGAACTTAAAAGACCGTTTGGCATTTATCGGGTATGGAATAGAAAGCGGCATGGGAACAGTAATATGGCCTATATTCATATTCTTTTCAATCTTAAATAATTATACTTCACTTGGATTTGTCTCCTCGTTGTCTTTATTTTTCTCATTGATTTTTATTTTTGTCATATCCCGATTTTCGGATAGTTACAGGAGACTTGCCCTTAGAATAGGTGCTGTTGCCAATGCGGTTATCTGGACAATGAGATCATTTGTAAAAACCGGTTTCTATGTATTTGTGATTGATTCATTCTATGGAATTGCCCAGACGACAATAAATATCCCCTTTGATGCATTGTGCTATGATAAAGCAAACAAGAGCAATATTGTAAAATTCATAATAAACAGGGAAATTGCCATCCAGACAGGAAGGGTGTTTCTTTTTCTGGCGCTGTTGTCTGTTACGGATTTAGTTGCTGGATTTGTCCTCGGAGGGGTAGGGGCATCAGTCCTTTATTTGTTGTTTTAGTGATTGTAATTTATAGATGAATGGAGAAGTTAATAGAGTTGGAAATTAATATTTATTTCTTCGCACAACTAATAATTTTTAAGCTTTTGCTTCAATTTATTATTTGTTATGGAGACTGTTGATTTTAGACAAACAGAGGTTAAGTGGCAGACCAAATGGAAAAAAGACGATATATTCAGAACAAAAGAGGACAAAAAGAAGAAGAAATACTATTGCCTCGAAATGTTTCCTTATCCTTCGGGCAAGCTTCATATGGGGCATGTGCGCAATTATTCTATAGGGGATTGTTTTGCGAGATACAAGAGGATGAATGGATTTAATGTTTTATATCCTATGGGCTATGATTCCCTGGGGCTCCCGGCAGAGAATGCGGCAATAAAGAATAAATCTCATCCGAAAATATGGACACAGAAATGCATTGAGATGATGAAGGAACAGCAGGAGCAGATGGGTTTTTCCTATGACTGGAGCCGGGAAGTGGACACTTACAAACCAGAGTATTATAAATGGAACCAGTGGATATTTTTGAAATTATATGAAAAAGGTCTGGCTTATAAGAAAGAGGCGCCAATCAACTGGTGTCCCGGCTGTGCCACTGTACTTGCAAATGAGCAGGTGGAGGACGGCAAATGCTGGAGATGCAAATCAATAGTTGAAGAGAAAAATATTTCACAGTGGTTCTTTAAGATTACAGATTATGCAGATGAATTACTCTCGGATATTGATAAATTAGAAAAATGGCCTGAGAAAGTGAAAGTGATGCAGAAGAACTGGATAGGGAAGTCTGAAGGGACAGAAATTCAGTTTAATGTTGTTGATTCAGATATTATAATATCTACATTTACTACAAGACCGGACACAGTTTATGGTATAACTTATCTTGTGCTTGCGCCGGAACATCCGGCGGTGGTTGAATTGACCAAAGGCACCCCTTTTGAGAAAAAAGTAAATGATTATATCAAAAAGGCAAAGAAACTCTCTACTATACAGAGGACTGATGCGACAAAAGAAAAGACAGGGGTATTTACAGGACGGTATTTTATAAATCCTGTGAATGGGGATAAGTGCCCTTTGTATGTTGCAGACTATGCTCTTATGAGTTATGGGACTGGGGCGGTCATGGCAGTTCCTGCCCACGACCAGAGGGATTTTGATTTTGCAAAAAAATATGATTTGGCTGTAAAGACTGTTATTGTTCCGAAGAAGAAGAAACTTGCGATTATTGTTCATGGATTTGAAGGACATGCAGAAAGTAATTTTTATCCATGTGCAAAAAAGAAATTGGAGGAAATAGGATATGATGTGGTATTGGAGGATATGCCTGACTCGTATCATCCTGAAATGGAAAAATGGACAGGTGTTTTAAATAAGTACAAAAACAGGATTGATGAAGATACTATTATAATCGGACACAGTCTGGGGGGTTCGGTTGCTCCTTATTTTGTCAGTAAGTTGGATAAAAAAATTAAGGCATTGTATTTAGTTGCACCAACCAGTGAATTAATGAATTTTAATAAGCTTAGAAAAGAAGGTGAAGAATCAGACATAGATAGTTTGGAGAAAGTTGCAAAACATAATATTAGTTGGGGTAAAGTAAAAAAGAATTCCGATAAAATTTTTGTTTTTCTCTCAGATAATGATGACTGTATTCCTATTAAATCAAAAGGATATTTTGAAAACAAAGGTGCTGTATGCGAGGTTCTGCATAATAAAGGGCATTTTAATAATTTAGAATTACCGGAATTAATTGAAGAAATTTTTGACAGGGCATACACCGATCCCGGCATCATGGTAAACTCAGATAAGTTTAATGGGATTAGTAATGAAGATGCCAAGAAAAAAATAACTGATTATTTAATTAAAAATAAGTGCGCCAAAAGGACTGTCAACTATAAATTAAGAGACTGGCTTATTTCGAGGCAAAGGTACTGGGGGACTCCAATACCAATGGTTTATTGTGATAAATGCGGGATTGTTCCTGTGCCTGAAAAGGATTTGCCTGTAAAGTTGCCGGAAAAGGCAAAATTCACAGGGAAAGGAAACCCTCTTGACAAGGCAGAGGATTTTATAAACACAAAATGTCCAAAGTGTGGCGGTAATGCAAAAAGAGAGACAGACACAATGGATACGTTTGTGGATTCTTCATGGTATTTTTTCAGATACTGTGATTCTGATAATGATAAATTGCCGTTCGGCAAAATTGCATCGCACTGGATGCCTGTAGATCAATACATCGGCGGGATAGAGCATGCAATTCTTCATCTTTTGTATGCGCGGTTTTTTACTAAGGCACTGCGGGATATTGGATTGACTGATGTTGATGAGCCGTTTACACGACTGTTGGCGCAGGGGATGGTAAATAAGGACGGTGTTAAGATGAGTAAGTCGCTTGGAAATGTTGTTGACCCGGGGGAAATTATCGGCAAGTTCGGGGCAGATACAATAAGGATGTTTATTTTGTCTTCTGCTCTGCCTGAAAAAGAGCTTGAATGGTCAGACAAAGGTGCTTATTCTACTTATAAGTTTTTGAATAAGATTTACCGCCTTGTTGAGGATAACAAGAAAAATTATATTAAAGGAGAGATAAAAGTAAAAGACCTTGATGATGCAACAAGATTCCTGCTTTCAAAAACACATATGACTATAAAGGGAGTTACTGAGGATATTGAAGAATTTAAATTGAGCTTTGCAATATCTAAAATAATGTCTTTTGCGAATCAGATTATAAAATATAATGGAAATGTTTCTAAGTTGGATGGAAATCAGAGGGTGGTTGTGAGTAGTTCGATAGATGCGCTTTTAGGGTTGTTGAGTCCGTTTACTCCACATCTGGCAGAGGAATGCAATGAGATGCTCGGGAATAAGAATTATATGTCTGTCCGGGGATGGTCTGTTTTGAACGATAAGTTTATTGATTACGAATTGATTAAGAAATATGATTTTATTGATTCTGTGATTGAAGATATAAATGAAGTTAGAAAGATTGTTAGAGGAGATTTGAAAAAAGTTAATTTGTATATTGCACCAGAGTGGAAATATTTTGCATTTAATAAGGCTGTGGGGGTTGAGGATAAAGCTCAGTTGTTTGGCGTGCTGATGGGCGAGGATAGGGTGAAAAAGTACGGGAAAGAAGCGGCAGATTATATTAAATACATGCAGAAAAATCCTCCGCTTAAAAAAGCTGATAGGAAGTCTGAGTGGGATATTTTGAAAGAGGAAGTTGCTTATGTTTCTAAATGTGTTGGGCTGGAGATTAAAGTTTTGGATTCTGTTGAGTTTGAAGGGAATTTGAAGGCGGGGAGAGCTCAGCCGGGGAAGCCTGGGATTGAGTTGGTTTGATGGAAAAATAAATTTCATTTTTCATCATACAACTTTTTCAAATTAATCATCATGTTTGGTATTGAAAATAAAACAATTGCAATTAAACCTAAAAAATAAGCTACAAAGTCTTTTATTTTTTTCGTTTTATCTTCTTCGGTCATAAAAGTAAATGGCTTTAAAACGCCCAATTTTCTTAAATGATTATGCTCATCATATCCTTCAAATTTAAATAGTATTCTTTGAACATTTTGTTCTTTTGGTGGGAAAAAAGATAGTTTATTATGTATTGTTTTGTATGTTGTATTTTCACCAATAAATTCTATAT